>JBAPOP010000112.1:0-38693 GCA_049279675.1 Candidatus Acidiferrales bacterium | reverse complement strand
ACATCGGGAGGCGAAAATCCGCGTGAATTCGGTTCAAGAGCCATGGATTGTCTCCCTGCTTGACGATCCCTGGCTTCGTTGTAACCGCAGAACGGTAAACCTGTCGCACCACCGGAATTACATCTTCGTTAAAATTTCCGTTTGGATAAGCGAAATGTTGAACTTTTCTCTTCAGGCGCGTCTCGAGAATTTCTTTGCTGCGCAAAAGTTCCCGCTCGAGTCGGTCTCGCGTGGCCTGCGGCAGGTCTATGTGTGTCGCGGTATGAGAACCAATCGTAATGACTCGCGGATCGAGAGTCTCGATCTGGCTCCAACTCATCAGTTCGAATGAATCTCGCTCGGACTCCGTGAATCGAAAATCGGGAGTCAGCTCGCGAATCCGTTTTTCGATTTGTTCCCTTTCGTCAACTGGAATCTTTTTCATCCGGTCAATGATCCTTTGCAGTTCGCCAGAAACGCCCGTCATCTCGAAGAACGGCCGTCTATCGATCTCGCCAAGCCGCTCCAGCCGCGAATGGATCTCCCACGTCCAAATCGAACCTCCGCGATCGACCAATTCAGGGCATAGATAAAATGTCGCAGGGATGCCCAGTTCTTTCAGAATTGGGTACGCGACCTCGGCATGATTCCGTAAGCCGTCGTCAAACGTGATGGCCACGTAACCCTGCTTCTCGGTCGGCATCTGACGTTCAACTGTTTCAACCAATTGATCCAACGGGACAACGTGAAAATTCTCTGCAAGAAATTGAGCGGTTTCCTTGAAGAGCTCGATTTCTTCGGGCCGAACAACATGGAACGTAACGATGAAACTGACCTTTCGCATTTTCACGTACCCTGTTGACCAACCGGAGAAATGAAGCAGTTGTTTGACGAATCCCGCCGACAACCCCCTGGCTCGGCTAGACACTGTTACCAACTCACCCCCGAATGGTGATCGCACTAAAGAAAAACAGGTTAGCACGAAGCACTCTCGCCAGTGGAAAATGGCGCGGCAGTTGTGCTTTGGTAGCTACTTGTGAGATGCACTGGGTTCGCGACTGGATGCGGGATCGTGCCTCATCCCTATCAATCTCAATATGAGAAAATGACGGGTTACTAATCTCGCGACTTACCGACGATTACGGACAGCAGCGTCCTTTCTTGTCGTGGTATGTTGAAAATTATCTGATCAAATTGTGTCTGCGGCCCGGATGGAAAGTCGTGGAGGTTCCTGGGATTGCGGGGCTTACGTAGTCCGGTGATCGCGGCTTGGGAGATGGTCCTGCGCCATGCGTTCTGCCTCACAACGATGGTGTGCCCGTCCGCAATTGGCATTCCCACTAACGAATTTCCTCTTTGCGCGGGGCCTGTGTTGAACAAACGAATATGACAGCAACTGGCCAAAACGACGAAATGCCGCGTAGCGACTCCCCACTGTCGCCCGCCGTGCCATTCAAACGCCTGAACGTGCTCGTCCTCGCAGAGGAAATTTGCTGCCCCGTGAATTCGGGAAAGCGAATGCGAACTTGGAATTTGCTGCGGCGATTAGCGAAGCGGCATTTGATTTCGTACCTGTGCTTTGGACGGCCCGGCGATCCCGGAGTTGCCGAGTTGGCGCAAACGGGAATTCAAGTCCACCTTGTGCCGCCAAGGCACGACCGTCGGCGGTGGTCGCTATTCTGGGGCTTGGCCGGTAATTTGTTTTCACCGAATCCCTATTCGGCTGACAAGCACTACTCCCGGCAATTCCGCCGAAAACTCGCGGAGTTACTTCACGGCCAGCAGTTCGACCTGGTGCATTTCGAAGGGACGCATTGCGCGCGCTATCTGAGTTCGATTGAAAATGTGCCGCGCGTTGTGGGGACCCACAATATCGAGTCGCAGATTTGGTTTCGACGAGCGCATCAGAACAAATCACGAATTCGACGGATCTTTTTTCAGAACCAGGCGATCAAGATGTCCCGGTTTGAACGTCGCGCGCTCCTACAGGCCGAAGGCGCTACGGCGGTGACAGCTCAAGACGCTCAACAAATGCGACATTGGGGCGTACCCGTTGTAACGCTTGTTTCTAACGGTGCGGACCTCGAGGCATATCAGAGTTTGGCTCCGGCAACAGAGCCGAGCGAATTGCTTTTTTTGGCGTCGCTCGATTGGTTTCCGAATCTGGACGCGCTCGGTTTTTTCGTGCGCGAAATTCTACCTCTCGTCCACTCACTCGAACCGAAAGCAGTTCTTCGCATCGTGGGCCGGCGGCCTTCACGGGCGCTACGAAGGCTCGTGGCTGGGAATCCGCATACTGAGCTTGTCGGAGAAGTGACGGACGTCCGTCCGTACCTTGCGCGAGCAGAAGTGGTGGTCGTGCCGCTGCGCATTGCGGGGGGAAGCCGGCTAAAGATTCTGGAAGCGCTGGCAGCCGGAAAAGCCGTCGTATCCACATCGATTGGCGCGGAAGGACTGGAACTCACTCCGGGCGAGCATTTTGAAGTCGCGGACACGCCATTGCAATTCGCTCAGCGGACGGCGGCCTTGATCTCCAACGCGACATTGCGTCATCGCTTGGGCGAGAGCGGCAGGCGATTGGTCACGGAGCGGTATGGCTGGGATGGAATCGTACCGTCGCTGGAAGCGGCATGGTTTAAGGCTCTGGCGCCCAACTCTGGCAAGAATTCCGTTTCTTCGGACGAACCTGCACAATCCTCTGCCGGATATCACACCAGCAAGATCGGCGGAGCAAAATCGTGACTCGCGCAACGCGAGTGCTATTTGTACTCGATTCCTTCAACTCCGAAGCGGGCACGGAAAATCAGCTCATCGAATTGATCCGCGGAATGGACTCCGAGCGATTCGCGCTATTCACGGCGTGTGTCGAGGAAGCGATTCCTTCCAGGCAACTTTCCGGGCTCGCAACGCCGCTCGTGTTTCCAATGACGCAAATTTTTTCCTTCAATGGATTCCGTCAAATTTTGCGCCTGCGAAATCAAATCAATCGGCTTCAAATCGACATCGTGCATACGTTCATGGTGCGCGCGACCATCGTAGGCGTTCTCGCCGCCCGCCTCAGTTCTTGTAAAGCAATCCTGACCAGCCGGCGCAATCTCGGCTACTGGTTCACACCAAACTATCTGCGCGTTTTCCGAATATTAAATCGAATGACTTCGCGCATCGTCGCCAATTCCGAAGGTGCCAAGCGAGCTGCGATGCAGATCGAAGGCTTGCCGGCTTCGCGAATCGACGTTCTGTATAACGGCGTTGATTTGTCCAGGTTTTCCGGCGACGGAGATCCTTCCTTGCTTGACCGGCTTGGTATTCCCCGTTCTTCGAGAATCGTCGGAATCGTCGCGAATTACCGGCCTGTAAAGGATCTGCCAATGTTTATTCGGGCTGCGCGGCTGATCGCGGACCGCCATCCCGACGCTGTTTTCTTATTGGCCGGAAAAGGCGAGCTGCGCCAATCACTCGAGATGCAGGCCGAGCAATTGGGAATAAGAGGAAAAGTGTTTTTCACCGATGGAGAAGGCGCCGTTGCGGGATATTTGCCGCTTTTGCAGGTAGGCTGTTTGACGTCAGCGAACGAGGGTTTCTCAAACGCGATTCTCGAGTGCATGGCTGCGGGTCTTGCGGTGGTAGTAACCGATGTTGGCGGAAATCGTGAGGCAGTCATCGAAGGTGTGACGGGTTTTCTCACTCCCGCTGGCGATGAAAAAATCTTTGCGCAACGCGTGAATTCGCTGCTCGAAGACGATGCTCTGCGGAAGAAGATGGGAGAGTCTGGCCGCGCACGTTGCGTGCAACACTTCAGCATGGAAGCGTGCGTGCGCCAGCACGAGAGCTACTACGAGTCGCTGCTGAAAGACGGAGCGAAGTGAGTGCGGCAAACCGGATTGCCAGTTCTCTGCAACGTCAGTGGAATCAAAAAAACTTAGATTAAGACGCCGTCCTTGCCAATTTGCTCCGTAGCCCGGCCGGGCAAGAATTGCCTCAGCCCGCATACCCAAGCTTCGAACTCGAGCTGAGAAACTCCAGGCGTATCCACGAAGCGCGGAAGCCGCATGAGATTCGAACGGAACTCGACCAATCCCGAATCGCAGGTTGTCGCCGACCTGACGCCAAACTCCTTGAGCCACGGAAAGAGTTCCTTGCGATACACGCCGCACGGATACGTAAAGTGCTTACCCTTCGGGGCGCCAATCTCCGCCAAGAATCGCTGATTGTCTTCGAGTTCCTTCATGAACAGATGCTTTTCTTTCGGCACTCGATGGCGGTGTGTGTGCAGCTCAATGTCGATGCCGCTTTTAACCATTTCGCTCAGTTCGTCACGGCTCATCAACGTGAATACCTTTTGGTCTGATACTTTCTGATAATCCACGCCGATAGCATCAGCGGTTTTTCTCAACAGATCCTGCTTTTGCTCCGGTGAAAATTTGTTGGCGCGCGCGAAGGTCAGAATTTCCGAACTCGCCGACTTTCTGCCCTCGTCCGTCCGCAAATCAAATTCGCCAGGCTGTCCCGTTATGCCGCCAGATTCGATGACTTTGCCGGACGCCTTCCACAAGAGATACGGACAGATCAGATTGAAAATGGGTTTGTTCCACTCAGAATAAAAAGTCGTCTGATAAACGGTGGCTGGAAATCCGTAACGCTTCAAGACCGGATAAGCCGCGGCGATGAAATTGTGGAATCCATCGTCGAACGTGATGACGACGGACAACGGTGGAAGATTTCGCTCCTGCAAGCGCGTAATCGCTTCATCGAGCGGTAAAACTGTGCAATCTAGCTTGGAGAGAGCCTCCATGCGCTCCTCAAAAGTATCTGGAGACATGAAAAGGCCGGGGCGCCATTCGGCTTCGTCCTGAAGTGAAATCCCGTGGTAACCGAGGATCAGAAGCCTATTCGTCCTCCATTTGCTCCCTCGGAGCGCGGAGTAAGCTCCCACGCCGCGCGCGCTCATCAGCGTCAACTTTTTTGCTGTCTTCAGCATCCCGCTCGACATTCTCTTCAGTCCCCAGACGCAATCGTGCTGCTTGATAAAACGGCGACAGGCGCATGCGGCGCCGTATGATTTTGCGGGCGCTGCGGTTCTAGAAAATTCCTATGCCAAAGCTCAAACGCTAAAAGATTCCACAGATCGCGCGAACGATCGCGTCGCCCTCTTAGATGCTCATCCACCAGTAATTTAACGGCCGACGGATTGAAATATCCGCGCTGCATGGTTTTCGGCTCAAGCAGCATGTTCAGCAGGCTTTCCTTCAATTCGTTCCGAAGCCAATGCACGAGCGGAACTCCAAATCCCTTCTTCGCCCTATAAATCACATTTCGCGGCACGCCAACACGCTCCGCAAGTTTTTTCAGAATGTATTTCTTCTCGCCGTTTCGCAGCTTCCAATCCGGAGGTAGCTGCGTGGCCCATTCGGCGAACACGTGATCGAGAATGGGCGCTCGCACTTCGAGTGACGTCGCCATGCTCATGCGATCCACTTTCGTCAGCACATCCGCGGGCAAATATGTTTTGGCGTCCAGGTACTGCAGTTGGCTGAGCGAATCCTTCGCCGGCGCGTTTCTCAAATAATCCCGGAAGAGTTGAAACGGCGACGGATATCTTGCCGCGATCGCCGCATATTCCTTCGAGAACAAAGACTTTTCGCGCCCGTCCGGCGAAAGAAAAGAAATCTCATCCAGATACCGATCCTCTTCGGGGAGCGACATCGTATACAGAAATCTTCTGCCGCGAGTGCCTGAAGGCAGAGCCGGAAAAACGTGGTTTCGATAAACATCGCCCGCCCAGCGCGGCATCGGATTGCGCCGGCGCCGATTGAGATTGATTGTGTAGCGGTCGTAGCCCGCGAATAGCTCATCACCGCCGTCGCCGGCGAGCGCAACCGTCACGTGCTGGCGCGCTAGACGCGAAACATGGTAAGTCGGCACCATCGACGAATCAGCGAAAGGTTCTTCCAGGAGGTGAGTCAACTGGTCGAGAGTCTCAAGAAAATTCGGCTCGACGACTAACTCGTGATGCTCCGTCCCGAATTTCTGCGCCACTTCGCGCGCGTATTGCGTCTCGTCGAATTCCTTATGCGGGAATCCAATCGTAAAAGTCTTCACCGGAGACGATGAGAATCTCGCCATTAGCGCGACCACCGTCGATGAATCCACGCCGCCGCTCAGCAGCGCGCCGAGCGGCACATCGCTGATCAGGCGAATTCGCACCGCTTCCGCGAGATGGTGCTCTAATTGTTCCAGGCACTCTTCTTCGCTCTTCGGCACGTGAGTGCCAAAGGCAGGAAGATCCCAATAAGGCCTTATTCGTATTTCGCCGCGCGAATATTCGAGGACGTGCCCCGGCGGAAGCTTGCGGATCTTCTCGAATGCAGTTTGCGGGTCGGGAATGTATCCGTAGCAAAAATAACCCAGCAATCCCTGCTGATCGATTGAATTTAATTCCGGTGCTGCGGCCAAAATCGATTTGATCTCGGAGCCAAAAAACATGCGCTCGCGCTCGATTGAATAGTGAAGAGGCTTCTTGCCGAAGCGGTCTCGCGCCAGCAGCAGCTTCTGCCGCGCTTCATCCCATATGGCAAACGCAAACATCCCGCGCAGTTTCTTTACGCAGTCGGCGCCATATTCCTCGTAGAGGTGGACGATGACTTCCGTATCCGTGTTCGTGTAAAACTTGTGCCCGCGCGCTTCGAGGTCTGGACGCAGTTCTAGGAAGTTGTAAATCTCTCCGTTAAAAACAATCCAGACTTTCTGATCTTCGTTGTGGATCGGCTGATGGCCTGTGGAAAGATCGATGATGCTCAGCCGCCGCATCCCAAGACCGACGGGCCCGTTCGCGTACACACCATCATCATCCGGACCGCGATGGATGATCTGGTCGCACATATGGCGGACTTCAGTTCCAGGAACGTTGCGTTCCTTGTCCGCGTAAACCATGCCCGCAATGCCGCACACCGGTGTAGTCCCTTATCCCAACTCGAAAATCAGTTTGAAAGATTTCAACCTACTCTGCAACGGACTGCTCCTCAATTTTCTCATATTCATTGAGTACGGCGGCGCCCGCGGTCAATTCGAGATTTTCTTCACGATTCAGGAATCTTCTTCTCATGATCTCGACGACTCCCAGAGACCACCAGCTCGAGCTGTTCTTCTGCGAATACGCCATCGTAGCGAGAATCGTCAGCAGAAACACGACGGTTCCGACCATTGTCGCCGCGATCAGCGCCTTCCAAGAGTTTGCCGGAACCACATGCGCAAATGCCAACATCGCGCCGGCCATCGGCAGCGAGAGCAGACAAGGCTTCAGAAATCCCTTCGAAAGATATCGTCCGAGAGGAATATCAAGAACGCCGCACACATATCTCGGGATGAAATACAGATTGATCACGACGGCGACGAGCATCGTTGCCATCGCATATCCCCATAGTCCCCAAACTTTAATCATGAGAATGCCAAGCGCCGCCGTTCCGAACCCTTCAATCAGGCGCATCCAAATCAAGCCCTTGTGTTTCCCTATCCCGAAGAGCATCGATTGCACGGAATACTGCGCCGCGTTCACTCCCAGCCCAAACGTCAACAAGACCAGCAAAGGATACGCCGCCATATATTCCCGGCCGACCCACAGGCCAAGCATCTGCTTGCCGAGCACGAGCATGAGCACGGCCAAAGGCGCGAAAAGCACGAATGCCGTCTCACCGCACAAAATTAACAGGCGGCGAAGTCCGGTTTTGTCCTGTTGCGCTTCCAGTTGGCTCGAGAGCGGGCTCACAAATTCCGTCATCGAGCCGATGCCATTGAGCGGAATCGTCAAGAGCTTCACCGGCAAAGAAAAAAGAGTCAGCGCCGAGGCAGAGAGAAATTTAACGATGATCAATGGATAGAAAGAATTCTTCAGGCGCTCGCTCATTCCCACCGAGAAACTGGTAATTCCGTAAACAAGCATCTCTCGAAATGTCTGCTTGTTGATGCCTCTCGGATGCAGGCTGAATCCCTCGACCTCGCGAAACGCCAACGGAACTGCCACGAATCGAAGCGTCAGCGTACTGAGGACCGTGGCCGCCCCAACGCCGAAAAGCCCGCCGCCCGCTTCGAGCACCCAAACGATTACTCCGACACGCAGCAGCATCCCGATGATTCGCAAACCGTATAGCTGGTCGAAGCGGCCTGCCGCTTCGAGAGATCCTTCGAATACGCTGATCGGAAAATCCAATGCCTGCGCAATCCCAACGAGTAGGAACAAGCTTGCAAATGCGTGGTCGTTAACTTGTTTTACCGAAAAAAAGTGGCCGACATGCTGATAGAGCCCAAAAGCCAGCCCAAGAACAATGACGAATGCGCCCATGAAGAAATAAAAGCTCGTCGCGATCACGCGATTGACTTCTTCCGCCTTATGAAGCGCCAAATTGCGCGACACGAACCGAACGATCGCTGACCTCACGCCAATCTGCAGAAAAAGGTAGTAATCGGACAACGCAACAATGAGGACCCATAGGCCGTACGCCTCATCCCCCAGCCGGTGCAGAATAAACGGTGTGATGAAAAACGCGGTGCCCGCTGACACGATCACGGCTAACCACGTGGCGGCGACACTCCGAAGAATGAGGGACACTCGCATGAAGTTTTCGCTTACAACTCGTTATTCGATACGGCCTGAACCGATTGCGGGCGCCGTGGCGTTGAACGGCAGGGCCACAGCATCTGTAGTGCGCATGGCAACTCGTTCACGCTTCGCTTTTTTACAGGGCTCCGTGAACCCGGTTCGTAGTTGCACATGGAAACGGAGGTAATTATTTCCGCTTCTTAAGGTAGCACGGTTTATGCCACGCGACTGGAATCCTCGGCCGGCTGTATCGGACATCTAAATTCCAATTTTTCAGCCGCTTAAATCGAGTATGCTCTCGGGTAGGGCGGTTGAGTGTTCACGAACATCGCGTCGGTGAGTAAATCCCTATTGATTTAGGCCCTTGGTAACCAATATCTTCCCGATATCGATTGAATGAACGGATTTGTTCGTTTCCTGGGATCGGAAATCGGCGGAGAGGCGCGTCGTGGAGCAATCACCTACCCTTGCAACTATTGAAACGGTCGCGGGAGTCTGGCAGCGCGTCTTTCGGCGTTCTGAAATAGGCGTGGACGATAATTTTTTCGCTCTGGGTGGCGATCCTCCCTTAGCCGCTCAATTATTTTCCGAAATCGCGAAGGTCTGTGGCCGCGAACTCTCGCCCTTAGCGATCTATCAGGCTCCGACAATCGCGTCGCTCGCCGCGGTGGTCGAACAAACTTCTCCCGTGCGGATTCCCCCGCTCCTGTTGCTGAAACCAGGAAATGCTGCGCCTCCCGTATTCATCACGCACGGTATTGGCAGCACCGTGATGGATTTTTTTCAACTCGTGAAACGTATTCAGACTCCGCATCCAATTTACGGGATGCAAGCGAAGGGCACGGATGGTGTGGATGAGCCGTTGGATCGAATCGAAGACATGGCTCAATTCTTCCTCGGTGCGATCAAAGCGGTGCAACCGCACGGCCCCTACCTCCTGATCGGCTACTCTCTCGGCGGCTTGATCACCCTCGAGATGGCTCGGCGCCTGGTCGAAAACGGGGAAAAGGTAGCCTTATTATCCTTGCTCGAAACATACCCGCACAGAAGGTATCTGCCAATCGGGCCACGCCTTCAGCTTTCGTCACGCTTGGTGCGGCATCATGCCTCAGCGATGATGAAGCTGCCTGCCAGTGGTGTGCTTCCGTACTTACGCGGCGGTTCCGAGTATCGATGGAAAGTTTCGCTGGACCCGGGCGAAAGCGAAGGCAGCGTCCTTTTCGCCGGCGAAGCCACCACGCTCACAATGCGGCGAGTGGCCGAAAAAGCTTACTCGGCTTTGATGAGCTATCAGCCCCGTCCCTATGCTGGCAGAATACGATTTGTGAAAGCTGCGATCAGCTTGCGCTTTCCCGAGAATCCTCGAGCAGTTTGGGCGAATATTTTGCCGCAACTCGAGCTTGAAATCGTTCCCGGTACTCATCAAGGGGTCGTTACGACGGAATTTGAAAGCCTCGCGAATGTGCTGTCTCGCTATCTGAAGGAAGCCTCCGATTTAACGGCGAAATGAATGGGCGTCTCATTCGCGTAGCGCGCCACAGAGGGCGCGCCGAGCGCGTTTCGCCAGTATTTCATTGCATGCTTGACGTGGTTGGTGCGCTTCTGTAGTCTGCAGCTACCGTTGGAAACATCGAACAGCCCGTTCGAAGTTGCGGTTGGGCTCCGCAATCCTTGTCTTCAAACGCCCTCCGGGCCCCTTCAGCGCGATTTGAGTTCGGGTTCCGAATTGAGACTTGTGGAGAGGCCTTTTTCGTCCTTCCGCTCCGAGGAATGGGACGATTTCGTTCTCTCGACTGGCGGCTCGTTCCTCGGCTCTTGGAAGATCGTTCGAGCGCGGCGGCTGCTCGGTCGCGTGCGATTGTTCGAGTTCTTCGCGGAGAATGGCTCGACAAATCCTTCGAAGGTTGCGCAAGTCGCGCTTCTCGCTCGCGGGTCGAAAATCGCTTTCCTCGATCGCATTCATGTGAACTCAGCCGACCGGAATCTCCGGACATTGTGCTTTCAAAAGCTCGTCGAACGAATAGGCGCCGGCAAGTATCATTACGGCTCCCAATGGAATTGTGAAGAGCCCTTCGATTGGCCCACCGTCCCCGGCTTCACCGTCGAACCGGTGCGCAACAAGCGCTTTCAAATCAATCTTCTCGATCTCAAGGACTGGAATGATTTCCAGGCGTACTTCCGGACGGTCAGCGAGAATATCCGGCGCGATTACAAAAAGGGGCTTTCCGCTTCGGCGACGATAAGGACGGCGTCTTTTTTCTCCGCTTTCCGGGATTTGTCGGCGCTCGCATCACTCCGCGGATACGCCTTGCGAAAAGACCACAAGAGCGCTTCGTTCTTGGGGGATTGCGCCGTCCACGCCATGAAGCTCATCGTGTTGGGAAAAGATGGATTCGTGAGCACCGTCAGATCAAACGGAAAATGCTATTCCGCCTTTTTCGGCACTCAATTTGGCGACAGTCTCTTCTACAACGCCGGCGGAACTCTAAGCAATTCCCAGGGCTTCGGCTCGCTTCTCTTTGTCAGTCTCATCGAGAACTGGTTTGCGGAACACCCAAATGGCAGAATTTTCCTCGGGAAATCTCACGAAAATGGCAAACCGGCCGCTCAAGTCGATGGCGATCTCGTGTATCGGCGCAAGCTGCGTGCCTGTTCTGTGAGTGGATTCGAGTTCGACGCTATCGTCCACTCTTCTCCAAGCTAGGAATTCGCTGCGATACAGACTAACGATCAGTGGGCATACGCATCCACCTGATGCGTATCGTTCAATGCCAGCACCGCGAACGCCGTCGCCGCATCGCTCATGAAGCGCCCGACATTGGACGTCAGGACGCGATTCTTATTGAGCGAATACGCCGTCCACGAGCCATCTGTCTTATTCTGGTGGCTCGCCAACCAATCGAGCCCTCGCTTCACTTGATTATTCTGTCGAGAAACGCCCGCTTCCTCGAAGACATAAATGATAAAGCCGGTGGCGAGTCCATCGCTTTGCACTTCCTGCGGCGTCCCGTCCTCCCGCTTCCATTTGCCGAACAGCGATTCCATATTCAAATCCCGCCAGGTAAGCGCGACGGAAGTCATGCTCCAGCCGCCATCCGGCCCCTGCTTGGCCATCACCTCATCGATGATCGATTGCTTCTGCTCTGGCGTCAGAAGTCCTTGTAATTTCGTCGAAGCCCACAGGAGGGCGACGCGATTCAGCGAAGACTGTGCCGTGCTGTTTTGCCGCAGAAATTCAGTCAACAATTTGACGTTGTTTTGAACGTCCGCCCCGCTGCCATAGCTTTCGGGAGCGACTCCCGTCGCGATCGCAGCTAAAGTAGCTCCGTAATACTCGGAGCCTCGCGATTCCCATGGCATCAAACCAAATTGCTGCCACAGCCACGCACCCTTGAATCTTCCCTCTGTCTGTTGAAGCGCCCACATGTTCGAAAGCGCCGCGCGCGTATCCGCGCTAAGTTTTCCCGTTTGAGCGTCGCTGCTCGCCAGAATGAACGCATTCATCACCGATTCAGTCGCCCGAGATTCTACCGCCTTGTGGGGGCCGTCCTCTTTATCGTTGTAGTAAGGGGCAACGTCCGACCAAAGCCGCACGCGCTTTGTAACGTCGGCCAGGATCAGGCTCGCATCGGCAGTTGGCTTTTCTTCCGCAAGCGCTCTGCGAAGAGCAGGACGCGAAATGATGTAGGGCGCCGACGTATGACAAGAGACACAGAAAGTTCCGTGATCTCGCGCCGCACCGTCCCAGCCGATCCACCAGTTCGCTCTCTGATCGAGGTAAGCCGCGGCGCTCTTGGCGTCCCAAGTTGAGGAATTCGCCTGGTCAGAATGGCTGGAATGAGCGACAACGGCCTCTTGATCTTCGTAGCCCGGCGTCTTCGATTCAGAATGGGAGCAGGCCGCAAGAAATCCAGCCGCCAGCCAAGCGGAAAGAACGCACACGCCCTGCATTCTCGCCTTCACGGAGATTTCCTCCCTTGCGGAATCTGCGTAGCGGGGACGCCATCGAAAAAACGCAGAGAAGGCCATTTTATCACAGCCAATCGCGGGGGGACGCCGCCTGCGAAGCGCGAGCCTCGCGCTCGTCCACTCTCCAGAGTTGCATCGCGCTCCCGCAGCGACCTCTACGTTACGCACCTGAATTCGTGTCTCGGGCGTGCCGAAGTCTCGCAGTTCTCGCTCAGCGCACAAATAAAAAGGCAGCAGCAAACATTTCTGGCGCAGCAGCGAAAGACCTGTACTTCCGGACAGGTTACGAACTGTGGAAAACACATCGAGCGCGCAAGATTTTTCGAGCTGACCCAAGTAGAATCAGTTGACGCACTCTTCGCGTCAAAAAAAAGTACCAAAAAAAGTACTCAGGCACATTGGATACAACTTAGTACCGCAGTTGCATTGCGCGTGGGAGGGACGCGTCCCGTATACTCCCGCGTGCATGCCACATTTTCTTCGAAAGATAGGGGTGGATTCAAAATGAGTTTGGCAAACCAGTCCGGCCGAAGCCGCAGTGCGTTCGTCTTCATAATTCAGACGCTGGCTATTCTCGCGCTCGTTCTCGGCGCTGCGTCTGCGCCGCTTCACGCCCAGACACTCACGCTACAAATAAAGACTACGAATAATCCGTCCACCTTCGCCATCAATCCCGTGACAAACAAGATTTACGTGGGCGAGTACGGCTACCACGCATTTAACTTGATCGACGGCCTGACGAACGCCTGGCAGGAAGAGCCATCTGGAAACGGGCCTCGCGCGTTGGCAGTGAATATCGTCACGAACACCATCTACGCGGCTAACTATACCGACGGCACCGTCACCGTGTATGACGGCGCGTCGAATACCAACACGGCCACCCTCACGGTTGGAGCCAATCCAATTGGCATAGCGATAGATCAATCAACCAACTTTGTCTACGTCGCAAACAGCGACGGCACGGTGACAGTAATTAACGGCTCGACGAGTGGGGTTCCCGCGACTGTTGCCTCGACGGTCACACTCGCGGCCGGCAGCGTTCCAGTCGCCATCGGGATGAACACAGTCACGAACACCGTTTTCGTCGCGAGCTCCATCGCGAGTTCGAACGGCACCGTTTCGGTGATTGCTGGAGCGGTAGGCGCGACGGCCGCATCCTTGACCACCGCTGTGACAGTTGGCGACGAGCCTTATGCCTTAGCCGTGAACGATGTGACCAACATGGTGTACGTGTCCAACAATGGATACGGCACCGACGCGCTCGTGTACGCGGTCAATGGCTCGACGGATGCCGTTAGTGTTTCACCGGTAATCGGTGGTGGGCCCCAAGGTCTGGATGTGAACCCAGTCACGAATCAGATCTACGTCGCCACCACTTTGAATCTCGCAGGTACAAGCGGCGCGCCCGGGAACGTGGCGGATATTGACGGCGCGACATTCACGGTCGCAGCGACGATTACAGCTGGCATTGCGCCCATCGCCGTAACGGTGAACCCGATCACGAATCAGATTTACGCCACCAACAACGATCCGGGCAGCGCCACTTCAACCGTCACCATCATCGACGGCGCAACGAATACTGTAATCGTCAACATTCCCGTAGGCGTGGAGCCATTCAAAGTCGGCTTCAACCCCGTAACGAATAAAATCTATGTCGGAACCCTGTCGGACGGTTTCGTCTCCGTGATCGACGGCGCGACAAACGCTACGGCAACGGTTGGCGCTGCCGCCGGTGCCGAGTTTTTGGCGGCAAACCCGCTCACGAACAAAATTTACGTCGGCAATTCAGGAGGCTCTACCGTCTCCGTAATCGATGGCGCAACGAACACGTCCACATCCGTCACCGTGCAAGGCCAACCGGAATGGGTGGCTGTGAACCCGGTAACAAACACGATTTACACGGCGAATAGCGCCAGCGGAAGTGTCTCCGTTATCAACGGCGCGACGAGTACTGTCACCGCTACGATAGTGGTCGGAACTACTCCGTATGGTGTGGCCGTGAACCCGGTGACAAATACGGTTTTCGTCACGAACCGCGATGACGGCACCGTGTCGGTCATCAGCGGAGCGACGAATACGGTCACCAACACAATTACCGTCGGCTCTCTTCCGGTCGCTATTGCAGTCAACCCGGTAACGAATCAGATTTATGTCGCCAACTCGGGCGGCACTTCCGTGATCGATATCGATGGCGTGTCATTCAGCACAACGCCGATCACCGTTGGGTCGGGCCCAAGCGGCCTCGCCATCAACGCCGTGACAAATCTGATTTACGTTGCGAGCACGAACGGCACTGTCACAGTCATTGACGGTACCGGCGTGGCGTCCCCGGTTACTGTCACCATCGGGAACACTCCGCAGAGCATAGACGTCAACCCGTTTACCAACCAAATTTACGTGTCAGACACCGCGTCTTCTGTTTTCGACATTGACGGCACTACGAACGTAGCGACGCAACTTACGGTCGGCACGGCTCCTGTCGGCGTGGCGGTGAATTCCGTCACGAACAAGATCTATGTGGCCAACGCAAATAGCGGAAATATATCTGTGATCGACGGCGCGACGAATATCGTCTTCCCCGCGATCCCCGCTGGCACTCTTACTACGTTCCCCGTTGTGAATCCGGCGACGAACACTGTTTACGTCACCAATAACGTCACTGAAAACGTGACAGTCATCGCGGAAGAAAACGTCAATGCCGTTCGGCTGACGACCGCGATCACGGGACTCACGAATAACACCACATTTGTCTATAGCGGCTCGCCAACGTTCACTTTCACTGTCACACCGTCGTTGTCGCCGACGTCCCCGGCCGTTCAGGGCGTTTACTACCAGCTCGACACGTGGGTCGGCCCATGGACTCTGGCTTCGGGAAGCGGCAACGCGTATACCAGCGCGGCCGTACCGGTTACGCCGGGCGTCCACGTTCTCTTTGCTTACGCGACGGACCAGCAGGAACCGGACGGCGAAAGTACGGACCAGCCAATCATCGGCAACATCGCCGCTTACGTTTTCTTCGTGGTCGATTCGTCGACCACGACGACGCTGGCGTCGAGCGCCAATCCTTCGACGCCGGGCGAAAACGTGACCTTTACTGCGACCGTGACTGACGTCTCTCCGGGCACTTCAACCCCGACCGGAACGGTCACATTCTTCGACGGCGTCACGACGCTTGGCACAGGCACGCTAACTGGAAACCCAGGCGTTGCGACATTCGCAACTTCTTCTTTGACCACCGGATCGCATTCCATCACAGCCGTCTACGGCGGCGATGCAAATAATGCCGGCAGCGGTTCGGCTGTGCTCACGCAGCAAGTGCTGCAGACGACTACGACCGGGGTCGTATCCAGCCTCAATCCGTCCACATCCGGAACATCTGTGACGTTTACTGCGACGGTCACCGCGACCGGCGGTTCGGTCACGCCAGGCGGAACGGTGACCTTTGAAGATGGAGGAACATCCATCGGCAGTGGAACGCTGAGCGGCTCTGGCATCACCGCAACTGCCACTTTCGCGACGACCGCTTTGTCCGTCGGCTCTCACTCGATCACCGCCGTATACGCCGGCGATGCGAATGACAGCGGAAGCACTTCGAGCATCCTCACGCAGGTTGTGAATTCATCCACATCAACCACAGTGCTGGGCTCCAGCGCGAATCCGTCTGTCTTCGGCCAGTCGGTCACATTTACGGCAACTGTTACAGGAAATGGCACGCCCACCGGGACGGTCACGTTTAAGGACGGCGCCACAACTCTCGGCACTCCGACGCTTAATGGCTCAGGAGTCGCGACGCTCTCGACTTCCACTCTCAGCGTTGCCACACATTCGGTCACGGCAACCTACAACGGCGATTCGAATAACGCCACGAGCGTGTCCAACACCGTCTCGCAGGTCGTCAACGTGGATGCGACAACCACAACGGTGATCTCGAGTGTGAACCCGTCTGTCTTCGGGCAATCGGTAACCTTTACGGCCACAGTGTCGGTTACAACTCCCGGTGCGGGCACTCCGACCGGTACCGTGACATTCAAGGATGGCGCAACATCCATCGGCACCGGCACGCTGAATGGCTCAGGCGTCGCGACGCTAGCCACTGCAGCTCTTACGGTTGCGACGCATTCGATCACCGCGGTCTATGGCGGCGACGGCAACGACGCGACCAGCACGTCTTCGGTCGATTCGCAAGTTGTTAACCAGGACGCCACCGCGACGGCGCTGATCTCCAGTGTGAATCCGTCCGTCCTTGGTCAATCTGTTACCTTCACGGCTACAGTCTCAGTGACCGCTCCCGGCGCAGGCACTCCGACCGGCACGGTCACGTTCAAGGATGGCGCGACATCCATCGGCACAGGAACGCTGAATGGCTCAGGCGTCGCAACGCTCGCGACCGCCGCTCTGTCCGTGGCCACGCACTCAATCACCGCGGTCTATGGCGGCGATACCAACGATCTGACGAGCACGTCCACGACGCTTTCGCAAATTGTGAACCCGGATCCGACGACGACCGCGCTCATCTCGAGCGTGAATCCGTCGGTCTTCGGGCAATCGGTAACTTTCACAGCCACAGTAACGGTTTCCGCTCCCGGCTCGGGCACTCCGACCGGCAGCGTCACGTTTAAGGACGGCGCCACGACGCTTGGCACTGGCACGCTGAATGGTTCGGGCGTGGCCACTTTCGCGACCTCGACCCTCTCCGTCGCCACACACTCGATTACCGCGGTCTATGGCGGCGATGCGAACGACGCAACCAGCACATCCTCTGTCGTGTCACAGGTCGTTAATCTCGACGCGACCACAACTGCTGTGGTGTCGAGCGCGAATCCGTCGGTTTTCGGACAATCGGTGACCTTTACGGCGACGGTCAGTGTTTCGGCGCCGGGCACAGGCACTCCGACTGGCACAGTCACGTTTAAGGACGGCGCCACAACGATCGGTACCGGAACTCTGAACGGCTCGGGTGTGGCAACTTTCGCGACCGCAGCTCTATCGGTTGCGACGCATTCGATCACGGCAGTATACGGCGGCGATTCTAACGACACAGGCAGCACATCATCGGTGTTGTCGCAAGTCGTGAACACGACTTCGACGACCACAGCTTTGATCTCGAGCGCGAATCCGTCCGTCTTCGGGCAAACCGTCACGTTCACGGCGACGGTTAGTGTTGTCGCACCAGGCACCGGCACTCCGACTGGCACAGTCACGTTCAAGGACGGCGCCACGACGCTTGGAACAGGCACTCTCAACGGCTCAGGTGTAGCGACCTTTGCAACATCCACTCTCTCGGTAGCCACACATTCGATCACCGCAGTCTACGGCGGCGATGCGAATGATCTGACCAGCACGTCTTCTGTCGTCTCGCAGGTGGTGAATCTGGACGCGACCACGACAGCCGTGGTGTCGAGCGCGAACCCATCGGCCTTCGGTCAATCCGTAACCTTCACGGCGACGGTCTCTGTCGCCGCACCGGGCACGGGCACTCCGACTGGCACAGTCACGTTCAAGGACGGCGCCACGACGATCGGGACGGGCACGCTCGCCGCTGGTGTGGCGACTCTCACGACATCAACTCTGACAACCGGCACGCATTCGATCACGGCTGTTTACGGCGGCGATTCAAACGACACGGGCAGCACGTCATCCGTGTTGTCGCAAGTCGTGAATACGACCTCGACGACTACGGCTCTCATTTCGAGCGCGAACCCGTCTGCCTTCGGTCAATCCGTAACCTTCACGGCGACGGTCAGCGTCGTCGCGCCGGGCACCGGCACTCCGACGGGCAGCGTTACGTTTAAGGACGGCGCAGCGACGATCGGCACGGGCACGCTCGCCGCAGGTGTAGCGACCCTTTCAACTTCAACTCTGGCCGGCGGCACGCATTCGATCACGGCAGTCTACGGCGGCGATACAAACGACGCAGGCAGCACTTCCTCCGTCGTGTCCCAGGTCGTGAATCTGGATTCGACGACCACGGCACTCGGCTCAAGCGCCAATCCATCTGCCTTCGGACAATCCGTCACGTTTACCGCGACGGTTAGTGTTGTCGCGCCGGGCGTGGGCACGCCGACCGGAACAGTCACGTTCAAGGATGGCGCCACAACGATTGGCACGGGCACGCTCGCCGCTGGTGTGGCGACCCTCTCAACTTCAACTCTGGCCGGCGGCACGCATTCGATCACGGCAGTCTACGGCGGCGATACAAACGACTCAGGCAGCACGTCCTCGGTTGTCTCGCAGGTCGTGAATCTGGATTCGACGACCACGGCTTTGATCTCGAGCGTCAATCCATCCGTCTTCGGGCAGTCAGTGACGTTCACCGCCACGGTTAGCGTAGTCGCGCCGGGCGTTGGCACGCCGACTGGCACAGTTACGTTCAAAGACGGCGCTGCAACTCTCGGGACCGGCACACTGAACGGCTCGGGTGTGGCAACCTTCGCGACCTCGACATTGACGGTTGCGACGCATTCGATCACCGCGGTATATGGCGGCGACACCAACGACACTGGGAGCACGTCGTCCGTCGTCTCGCAGGTTGTCAATGCAAATTCGACCACCACGGCCTTGATCTCGAGCGCGAACCCATCGTCGTTCGGGCAATCCGTCACGTTTACAGCCACGGTTAGCGTTGTCGCGCCGGGCACTGGCACCGCAACCGGAACGGTTACGTTCAAGGATGGCGCCACGACGATCGGCACTGGCACGCTCAATGGCTCCGGCGTCGCCACGCTCGCGACTTCGGCGCTAGCGATCGGCACTCACTCCATCACCGCGGCGTATGGCGGCGATACGAACGACACGGGCAGCACGTCTTCGGTTGTCTCGCAAGTTGTGAATTTGGATTCGACGGTCACTGCGCTCGGCTCGAGCGTCAATCCGTCGGCCTTCGGTCAATCCGTGACCTTCACGGCCACCGTCAGCGTCGTCGCACCGGGCTCGGGCACTCCCGCCGGCACGGTGACCTTCAAGGACGGCACCACGACGATCGGCACAGGCACTCTTGCTGCGGGCGTCGCAACGTTCTCCACATCGACGCTTGCTCTTGGCGCCCACTCGATCACGGCGGTGTACGGCGGCGATACGAACGACAGCGCCAGCACGTCTTCCGTTGTGTCTCAAGTCGTGGGCCAGGATTCGACGACCACGGCATTGATTTCGAGCGTGAATCCGTCGCTCTTCGGCCAGTCGGTAACATTTACTGCAACCGTCAGCGTTGTCGCGCCGGGCGTGGGCACTCCCACCGGCACGGTCACGTTCAAGGACGGCTCAACCACTCTTGGCACTGGAACGCTGAACGGCTCCGGCGTCGCGACGTTCGCGATTACCACTCTGACTGCTGGCGCGCATTCAATCACTGCGGTCTATGGCGGCGACACGAACGACGCGGCCAGCACATCGGCCGTCTTGACTCAGACGGTCAATCAGACCGGCACGAGCACGACGTTGACTTCAAGCCTCAATCCGGCGCTTTCGGGACAGTCGGTCACGTTCACGGCAACAGTGGTGTCTACGAGCGGGATAACAGCGACCGGCACGGTCACATTCAAGGACGGCGCAACGACTCTCGGCACCGGCACGTTGAATGGCTCAGGCGTCGCGACGTTCGCGACAACGACGTTGACCGTTGCTCAACATTCGATCACCGCGGTCTACGGCGGCGATACGAATAACACCGGCAGCACGTCGACAGTGCTGACACAAACGGTTCAGCAGAATACGACTACGACGGTCACTTCGAGCGCGAATCCGTCCGTCGCCGGAACGTCCGTCACCTTCACGGCGACGGTCACCGGTACAGTCGGCGGTGCACCTACCCCGGCGGGAACAGTCACGTTCATGGACGGCACCACGACGATCGGCACCGGCACTCTGAACGGCTCCGGCGTGGCGACCTTTGCAACCGCAGCCCTGACTTCAGGGGCGCACTCGATCACGGCGGTTTATGCCGGTGACACGCTTGACGTCACCAGCACTTCGGCCGTGCTGACGCAGACCGTGCTTCAGACCACGACGACAACTCTCACGTCCAGCGCGAACCCGCAGACGGTTGGCTCACCGGTTACGTTCTCTGCAACCGTCACAAGTTCGGGCACGCCCACCGGCACCGTGACGTTTAAGGATGGGGCCACGACGATCGGCACCGGCACTTTGACCGCCGGCGTTGCGACGTTCACCACCAGCTCGCTCACTGTCGGCACGCACTCGATCACGGCCGTCTACGGCGGCGACGCGAACAATGCGGCAAGCACTTCCGCGCCTCTTACCGAGACGATTCAGGAAACCACTACAACGACGGTGACCTCGAACGTGAACCCGTCTCTCTCCGGCGCGACAGTTACGTTCACCGCAACTGTCACGGGCACTTCGGGTACGCCGACGGGCACGGTCACGTTCAAGGACGGAGGCACCACACTTGGCACCGGCACGCTGAATGGCGCTGGCGTTACGACGTTCGCCACGGCCGCTCTCGCGCCCGGACAGCACTCGATCACTGCGAATTACGGCGGCGATTCGTTGAATCTGCCGAGCACTTCGTCGGTCTTGACGCAGACCGTGCAACAGAACACGACCACGACGCTAACTTCGAGCGCGAACCCGTCGAATGCAAGTGCGTCCGTCACGTTCACGGCAGCGGTAACTCCTGCGGTCTCCGGAACGCCGACCGGTACTGTCACATTCAAAGACGGCACGACAGTTCTCGGCACGGGCACGCTGAACGGCTCGGGCGTCGCGACGTTTGTCGCCTCGTCGCTCGCCGTTGGCTCGCATTCGATCACCGCTGTCTACGGCGGCGATACGATCAACTTGCCGAGCACGTCCGCTGTTCTGACTCAGGTCGTTCAGGATAATTCGGCCACTGCGTTGGCTTCGAGCGTGAATCCGTCGCTCGCGGGCTCCTCGGTGACGTTCACGGCTACGGTCACGCCTTCGGTTTCGGGCGCTCCGGCTCCGACGGGCACCGTCACGTTTGCCGACGGCGGCTCGCCAATCGGTACCGGCACGCTCACCGCAGGAGTCGCCACTCTCTCGACGACGACCCTGGCCGTCGGCACGCACATGATCACGGCTGCGTACGGCGGAGATGCCGATAATCTCGCGAGCACCTCCGCGGTGTTGACGCAAATCGTGCAGGAAAATACGACGACAGCGGTTACCTCCAGCAAGAACCCGGCATACTCAGGCGGAACCGTCACATTTACCGCGGTCGTGAAGGCTCTCGTTACCGGAACGCCGACCGGCACGGTCACTTTCAAGGATGGCTCAACCACGATCGGTACGGGCACGCTGAGCAATTCGGGCGTGGCAACACTGGCGATCGCCACACTCAGCATCGGTTCGCACTCGATCACAGCGATGTATGGCGGTGACACGCTCGACGTCGGCAGCACATCCTTGGCCATAACTGAGACGATCAATCCATCCGACTTCTCGGTCTCGGCCAATCCGACTACGGCGACGGCCTTGGCGGGCCAATCGGCGACTTTCGTCTTCACGATTACGCCGGATGGTTCTTACACCAGCCCGATCAACTTCTCGGTCGCCGGATTGCCGGAATTCGCGAGTGCGACCTTCACCACGAACCCGGTGACTCCAGATGCACAGACGGTCACCACGACGCTTACCATCTCGACGATGGGACCGAACGGAAATGGGATGGCTATTCCCGCTTCACGCGGCGGCCATGGCAGCACCCCGGTCTACGCCTTGGGGACTTCTGCGGTGCTGATGTCGCTTCTTGGCATGATGCTGCTCGGCGGCGACATGAAGAGGAAGCGTGAACTGTGCAAGGGCTTGTTGATCGCGAGCGCGATGCTGGCGGTGATGGGTGCGATGTCCGCCTGCGCCGGCAGCCCGGGATCGAAAGCGCAAGTCACGCCCGCAGGCTCGAGCACGATCACAGTCACGGCAGCTGGCAGCGGAACCACTTCTCACAATGTCGCTGTCACGCTCGTCGTACAGCAGTAAGGCACCGTTAAACGCGAAAAGCGAGGCCGTGAGCGATCGCGGCCTCGCTTTTCACTTTCGTGCCCTGCCATCAACCAGTCAGCAACCGTAGGGTCCGTCGGCAGACGGACCGGCCTCATACGATTTTGATCCTTCGTTTTAATCGAACATTCGATAGCGAAGGATCGAGTAGAGCGCGACGAAGCCGTCCCGCCAAGTAATCTTCTTTCCTTCAGCGTAACTGCGCCCGGAATATGAGATCGGAACCTCGTACACTCGCCATTTCCCCTTTGCGACTTTCACCGTAACTTCCGGCTCGAATCCGAATCGATTGGATCGCAGATGAATCCCGTGAATCACCTCGCGGCGAAATACTTTGTAGCAGGACTCCATGTCCGAGAGATTGAGGTTCGAGACCATGTCGGAGAGCACCGTGAGAAATTTGTTGCCGACGTAGTGCCAGAAAAAATGGACGCGCTGCGGCCCGCCGAGAAAACGCGAGCCGAAGACGACGTCGGCGCGCCCATCCAGGATCGGCTCGAGAAGTTTGGGGTAGTCTTTCGGATCGTATTCGAGGTCGGCGTCCTGCACGAGCAAGATGTCGCCCGTCGCCGCCTCGAATCCGCGGCGCACTGCCGCGCCTTTTCCCTGGTTCTGCTCCTGAAAGAAGAAGTGCACTTTATCGAGGCTCAATCGTCCGCGCCCGCCGGTGATTTCCGCGTCGCGCTTTCCGTTCGATTTCCGTTTCTGCAATTCTTGGAGAAGCTCGCGGGTCCCGTCCGTCGAACCGTCGTCCACCACGACCACCTCGTCGGCCAGTCCTGATTCCTGCACCCGCCGCAGCAATT
Organism: Candidatus Acidiferrales bacterium; assembly: GCA_049279675.1. Taxonomy (GTDB): domain Bacteria; phylum Acidobacteriota; class Terriglobia; order Acidiferrales; family UBA7541; genus Palsa-147. The sequence continues at coordinate 15,365 of JBAPOP010000112.1, read as the reverse complement.
CCTGAATGAATCGCAGCTCGTTGTAGACGGGAACGATGACGGATAGTTTCATGTCGGTTGGAATTGCCAACATAACCCGATTGCTCTGCAGTATCAACGTATCCCGCTCGCGGTCTGTCTCGTCGAGACTGCATTGCGCCCCCTGTTGTCACCACATTATTCGGCGGCTTCTCCAAAGTAGGCGCAATTGAGCCGATCGCATCCGCGAATAACGTGAGGGTAAAAGCGTGACTCTGGGATCCAGGCGGCTTCTGGTTATTTCATGGTTTGCGCGTTAGATCCCCGCGCAACACGAGACACGTGCAGCTTGCCTTTGCAATTCTTTTGGAAGCCGCGTCGGTGATCTCACACTCAACATAGCCGGTGTTCTTGCTGCGCTGTACCACGCGGGCTTCAGCTCGCAACTGCGAGTCCCAAACCGGGCGAAAGAAATGTATCTGCAGGTTCATCGTCGTGAACGACTCGTCGGATTGAAGCGTGCTCGCAAAAGCCATTCCCATCGTGGCATCGGCAAGACTGCAGAGTATCCCGCCCTGAAGCGTTCCCATCGGATTCGCGTGCTCCGGTCGGGCTTGCAGCGCTCCCACCGCTCGCCCTTCGCCAATCTCAGAGATGCTGATGCCAAGCAGTTGTTCGACTGGCACGCTCGAAGCAGCAACTTTTTTAATGAGCGGGTGGCCGGCGTCTGGAGAATCGGTGGCATTCATGATTCCTGCTCTCTATTCCTGGGCACCTTGTTTGGCGAAGCGAGCGCGAAATATAGCATCTTTCAAGGCGACGCGTGAATCGCCGGGCGTTTTCGCAATAGGCCAGATTCCGATGAATGCGTTCTTCGTCCAGTTCGTGGCGATGCGTTAGTTATTTAGCAGGGGCCTTGACACGCGCCTGGAGGTCCGCTTATATTTAAGCAGATGTTTAATTAAGTAGGCGTTTAATCACTTCGTGAGCAGCAACAAAACATTTCGCGCGCTGGCTGACCCAACTCGCCGGGAGATTCTCGGCCTGCTTCGCCACGGGGAAATAACCGCCGGAGTCCTGGCTGAGAAGTTTGATATGACCAAGCCTGCCATGTCACATCATTTCTCGGTGTTGAAGGAGGCGGACCTCATCACCAGCCGTCGCGAAGGTCAGCAGATTTGGTACGGATTGAATACCACAGTGGTGCAGGACCTCATGGCCTGGGCGATACACCTGATTGGAGACGGTAAGAAGAGCAGGGGGAAACAGCGATGAAGGGCAAATACTATCTGGCTGCGATGCTGCTAACCGCAGCGGTATTGGTGGCGACGCTGGTGGCATATCCCCACCTGCCAAGTTTGGTTCCCACGCATTGGAACCTGCACAATCGGCCCGACGGCTACAGCCCAAAGTGGGTGCTGTTTCTGTTCGGACCCGGGCTCATGGCCGCAAGTATGCTTCTTATGTATTTTCTCCCCTGGCTCTCGCCCAAAAACTTCGAAGTGGATAGCTTTCGGTCCACCTATCTCCAGATCATGCTGATGCTGGTCACCATGCTTGGCTATTTTTCTGTTGTGGTCCTTTGGGCTGGCATCGGCCATCCGCTCAACATGGGTCGGGCGATTGTTGGCGGAGTGTGCCTGATATTTGCGTTACTGGGAAACCTCATGGGGAAGGTACGCCGGAATTTCTACATCGGCGTCAGAACACCGTGGACCCTGGCCAACGAGCGAGTTTGGAATGCCACTCATCGCGTTGCGGCAAAGACGCTCGTCGTTGGCGGCCTGGTGGGCTTGGCGCTTACGGTTGCTGGGCTCGATGGACTCTCGGCGATTGCGGTTTTGCTGGCCGCGGCGATTGTTCCCATCGCGTATTCACTCATTTTTTATAAGCAACTGGAACGGCGCGGAGAGCTCTGAGTCCACTTTGCGCGCGTGATCATCCCGTGCGGCGCTGCGCCAATTCCTGATTAGTCGGGTTCTCGGACACTGACCCAGAACCAGCGTTTTGACGCGGCGAATTGACTCTCTTTCGACGCCCCTCTAGCCTGCGATTCTGCGAATAGCCTCTTTGGATCGTCTCCGCGAGGCCGTGCGCTAGGGGGGTGCGTTTTGCTAACAACCCCGCTGCTCTCATTGGCGGGAAGTCGGCGCTCGTCGTACCATACAAACTGCTGCATTTCTCGAATTCAAACCAATGAACGCACGCGAAATAGCGATCGTAATCCGCAACATGGTTCTGGGTGCAAACCTCGAATCGATGGGGGCCTTGAACAAGCCCCGAATGCTTGCCAATTACGCCACGGAGTGCAGGTTTTTATACCACTCGCTCTTTCCCAATGGCGGGCTGCCGCAGAAGCCTGTCTGGGAAGCGTTGGGAGCCGATCAGGTCAACGTGAAGCTCTACGGCAAGGCAGCCGAGGACTGGTTCCGGCCCGTGGCGTCATACGCCACCGACCTGCTCTCGATGTGCATGCTGTGCCAAATTCTCAAACCAAAAGTCATTTTCGAAATTGGAACGTATCACGGCGCCGGCGCACTGCACTGGGCAGGCAATGCCCCGGGAGCGGAACTCTACACGCTGGATCTCCCCCATTCCGGGGCTCCTTCATTGGCTGTCACTGCGATGGATACGGAGCACATCGCGGACCACGCCCAGACAACCGAAATGGAATTTTTGGGTACGCCCGAGGCCGCCAGAATTCATTGTCTCTACGGCGATACAGCCACCTTTGACTTTTCAGCTTTCGAAGGCAAGGTTGATCTCTTCTTCATCGATGGCGCCCATAGTTACGGATATGTCCGCAACGATACGCTTCGCGCTTTCACCTGCTGCAAACCGGGTTCCGTCATCGCGTGGCATGACTACGGAAAAACGGGATTTAACGGAGTCTCGCGTTGGCTTCATGAATTGACGCGGGAAGGAAAAAAGATTTATCGCGTTCCGGGCGGTTCTCTCGCATACATGAAGGTCTAAACTTTTTCTCGCCAGCTCGCGCTCACCCGCAGTTCACACCCGAAAAATATTCTGATCCGCGCGCGGCGTCAGCCTCATCCTTCGACTTCATTTCTGCCGTCTCAAGCCCAGTAGGTGCGGTCGAGCGTCCTGTATTGAATCGCTTCTCCGATGTGCCGCGGGGCAATATTTTCCGCGGAATCGAGATCCGCAATTGTGCGCGCGACTTTCAGAATTCGATCGTGAGCCCGCGCCGATAACCCAAGCCTCTGAATCGCATTCTCAAGCGGCTTCTCCCCCTCCGCTCCAATCTCGCAATGTTTCCGAATAAGTCGGGGCGGCATCTGCGAATTTGCGTACACGCCTTTTTCGTCCGCATATCGCCGCAGTTGTATTTCGCGTGCGCGAATCACCCGCTCTCTCACGGCCTCCGATGGCTCTACGTGCCCATTCCCTCGAAGCTCCTTATATTTCACGGCCGGAACTTCGATGTGGATGTCGATGCGGTCCAGCAGCGGCCCGGAAATTTTCGAGACGTAGCGCTGGATCTGCGTCGGCGTGCAATGGCACTCCCGCGTCGGATCGCCGAAAAATCCGCACGGGCACGGATTCATCGCCGCGGCAAGCATGAAGCGCGAAGGAAAACAGACCGATAGCGCCGCACGCGAAATCGTCACCTGTCCGTCCTCGAGCGGCTGCCGCATCACTTCGAGAACGTTTCGCTGAAATTCGGGAAGCTCATCGAGAAATAGCACGCCGTTGTGGCCGAGCGACACTTCGCCCGGCCGCGGCACCGCGCCGCCTCCGATGAGCCCCGCATCGCTGATCGTGTGGTGCGGAGACCGGAATGGCCTCGCGCCCACCAACCCGCGCGATCCATCGAGCACGCCCGCGACGCTGTGGATGCGCGTCGTCTCGATGGCCTCATCGAGCGACATCGGCGGCAGAATCGTGGGAATGCGCTTCGCGAGCATCGTCTTGCCCGCGCCCGGCGGCCCGATCAGCAGAATGTTGTGGCTCCCCGCGCAGGCGATCTCCACAGCCCGCTTGGCCGCCATTTGCCCGCGCACGTCGCGCAAATCCACGGAGTAGCCGCTCGATTCCGCGAGCATCTGGGTCGTGTCCACGCGAATTGGCTTGAAAGATTCCGGCGCGTTGACGAGATCGGCCGCCTCGATCAGCGATTTCACTGCGAACACGTCGATGCCCTCGACGACAGCCGCTTCCCGCGCGTTCATTTCGGGCACGACGACGCATCGCACTCCGCGCTGCCTCGCGGCGATGGCCGCGGAAAGCGCGCCGCGCACCGAACGCACGCTGCCGTCGAGCGACAACTCTCCAAGAAACACGTGCGAATCCGGTACCTTGCCGTGGAACAAACCCTGGCAGCCCAAGAGCCCCAGCGCCATCGGCAAATCGAATGCCGAACCTTCCTTGCGAATATCAGCGGGCGCGAGATTTACGGTGACGCTTTGAGGCGAGGGAAAATCGAAGCCGCAATTCTTCAGCGCCGACTTGATCCGCTCGCGGCTCTCCTTGACGGCCACATCGGGCAGCCCGACCACGTAGAATTGGCCCATCTCTCCCGCGCCGATGTCGACTTCGACCTCGACGGGATAGGCATCGATTCCAAATACAGCCGCGCTGAGCGTTTTGAATAACATTTGGTGAAGCAGCAACCCGCGGCGCACACGAGGAGCTTCATTAGCGAATTGAAGCCTAACTCAAAACGCTCGCTCATAAGACGTACTACGTATTTATTTACCTCGTCCTGGTAGCGACACCCGCATTTCCGCCAAACAATCTCGAATCGCGCCAATCGGCAGTTGTAACTCGGAGCTACAAAAAAATTCAGAGGCCCCAGGCCCCCACCGGGGGAACCACGCGCGCCCACTAACGATTAGATTTAGGATTGAATTTCGCTGTTAACTAGAGGGCTCGCGCCTACGCCCTCCGCAGAGCCCGCCCGGAGCTTTACACTTCGCGCCACAAAACGTATTCTGAACCGCGTCTGTTCGTGCATCGGTTTGCCGGATCGGCAGGCTTTAGCGGAGGCAGGTATGATTTACGCAGCGCTCGCGGTTGTCGTTTTTCTCATCTTCATCGTCGTCGGTATGTACAACAGCCTCGTCGGCCTGCGCGTGCAGGCTGACAACGCATGGGCTGACATTGACGTTCAACTCAAGCGGCGCTACGACCTGATTCCGAATCTCGTGGAAACCGTGAAGGGCTATGCGAGCCACGAAAAAGACACGCTTGAAGGCGTCGTCGCCGCGCGAAATAGCGCCATGAGTTCGCAGGGCCCAGCCGCCAAGGCCGAGACGGAAGGCGTCCTCACGCAGGCGTTGCGCCAGGTCTTCGCGCTCGCCGAAGCCTATCCTCAATTGCGCGCCGTCGAAAGCTTTAACCAGCTGCAGCAAACGCTCAATCAGATCGAAGACACCATCCAGAACGCGCGCCGCTACTACAACGCCGTCGTGCGTGATCTGAACACCAAAATTCAGCAATTTCCGACGAACATCATCGCCGGCATGTTCAACTTCAAGCCGCGTGAGTTTTTCGAGATTGCTGCTCCGGCGGAACGCGAAGTCCCGAAAGTGAGTTTCGGCGCCGGGGCCGCGCAATAATTCCGCATCGAGATCGGCAAGCCGCCATGACAAATTTACTTCGCAGAACGGCCCTGCTGCTGTTCGCCATAGCGATCGCGTGCGCCACAGCGCTTCCCGCACTCGCGCGCGAGCTTGCAATTCAGAAATTCGATTCTCTCGTCACCGTCAACGCCGATGGAACAATCGACGTCTCCGAAACAATCCTCGTTCATTTCACCGGCGAGTGGCACGGCATCTACCGGACCATTCCCGTCGACTACACCACGGCCCAGGGATTCAATTACTCGCTCCTGCTCGATCAGGTAGCCGCAACCGACGACACCGGCACGCGGCTGAAATGCGAAGTGAGCCGCCAGGGAGATTACGAGCAGTTCAAGATTTACGTCCCGGACGCCGTCGATGCCACGCGAACTGTAATCCTCCACTATCGCGTGGTGGATGGCCTGCGATTCTTCGCGGATCACGATGAGCTCTACTGGAATGTCACGGGAGATCGTTGGGATGAGCCTCTCCCGGAAGTAAGCTCAGAAATCGATCTCCCTGCTGCGACCAGCGGAATTCATTCTCTCGCGTTCACCGGCTCCTACGGTTCGACCGCGCAGGACGCAAACATCAGCGTCTCCGGAAATAAAGTCATCATCGAAACCAAGCACTCGCTCGGCTTTCATCAGGGTCTGACGGTCGTCGTCGGCTGGGACAAAGGTTTCGTCCACGAGCCAACCGCGTTCGACAAGGCGGTTCTCTTTCTCCGAAGTAATTTGATTCTCTTCGTCCCGGTGATTGCGTTCACCGTAATGTTCTGGCTGTGGTGGTCGTTCGGGCGCGATCCGCGTCGCCAGCCCATCGCCGTGCAATACGAGCCGCCGGATAAGCTGACGCCGGGCGAAGCCGGCACTCTCGTGGATAACGAAGCCGCGATGCGCGATATCACCGCGACGCTCGTGGATCTGGGCGTGAAGGGCTACCTGACCATCGAGCAAACCGATAAAAGCCAAATGCTCGGCCTGATGCACCAGAAAGAATATATTTTTCACATCAAGAAGCCAGCCACTGCATGGCAGGATGCCCGGCCTCACGAAGTGGAGATGCTAACCGCGCTCTTTGATGGCGGGCAGCGCGATTCCGTGAAACTTTCCGATTTGCGGAATCACTTCTATATCAATCTGCCGGTGATCCGGGACAAAATTTTCGACGCGCTGATTGGCGACGGCTACTACCTGCATCGCCCTGATGTGGTTCGCAACGGGTTTGTGGTCGGTGGAATCATCATTGGCATTTTCGTTGCGGTACTTGGTGCGAGGTTGTTAAGCGACGTCACCGGTGCAAGCGCGATTGTAAGCGGCATCGCCACCGCTGCGATCATCGTCGGCTTCGGCTGGTTCATGCCGGCCCGTACCATCACCGGCGCGCGAGCATACGAAAAAGTTCTCGGCTTCGAGGATTTTCTGCGTCACACCGAAAAGGACCAGATTGCGCGTATCGTGAAAACACCAGAAATGTTCGAGAAATTTCTACCCTACGCGATGGCTTTGCACGTCGAGAGCAATTGGGCAAAAGCGTTTTCCGGCATCGCCATGCAGCCACCGCAGTGGTATCAAGGCTCCTACGGGACGGGCTTCTACCCGTATCTGCTCGTCAACGATCTGAATTACATGTCAATGTCGGCGGCATCTTCTTTCGCGTCGGGCCCGCGCAGTTCCGGAGGTGGTTTCGCGGGCGGCTCAGGATTTGGCGGCGGTGGTTTTTCCGGCGGCGGTTTCGGCGGCGGTGGTGGTGGCGGCTTCTAGCAAGCCAGGCGGCTCTGCTGCTCTATTTTTGTAACGGCGGGTCTCCGACCCGCCCGGCGTCCCTCCAAATAATCCCGCATAAATACCTTCAGAGCCCAGAGGCCCCTGCCTCCGGCACATCTCCCCTCATGAGTTCTTTTCAGGGGGTCGGAGCTTCAGCTCCGACATAAAATTGCCGGCGAAATTAGGCTTTAGCCCCTGAAGAAAATCTTCGATCCCGCGCTCTTCCAATTTCTAATGCGCTCGCAACTCTTCAATCCGATCCACAACCGCATGTTCGTTCTCCGCGTGATATTGAATCCGGACTTGATCCCCCACCGCGATTCCCCTCAGCGCTTCGTGAACCTCGAATTCCATCATGCGATCTTCAGGCTCGCCGGCAACTGCAACTCTCAACTTCGATTCATCGAGCGCGATAATCTTTCCAATCAGAATGCCATCGCCAATCGCTGCGCCGCCTGATTGCCCCGGGAAAAATCGCCTCAACCATCCAGTCTCCCGGATGTTCTCGTGCTCGAACTGCCGCGTCCACGCACCGAGCACGCTCGATCGATTCAAATAGCCCACCATCTTTTTCGTGTTCGCGCGATCGACCACCGGCAATCGCCCCACATTATGCTGAAGCATCCGAAAAACAGCGTCAAACGCCCGCTCGTCCGGATATGCAACAAGCAGCGATTTCGTCGCTACATCCAGGACCGTCACATCGCCTGACGGATAGCCCTCCACCGCGCGCAGCAAATCGCTTTGCGTCAGAAGCCCCGCCAATTCCCCATTTTGCGCGATCACGGGAAGCCCGCGCGTCAGATCGAGGTCTCTATCGCCTTTCGCGATCCGATCGCCCAGTTCCCGCACCGTCATTTCCGCCGGAATCGTCGGCACGGTTTGCCGCATGAGTTCCCTCACGCGCACTTGCTTCAAAATATCCGCCTCAAACTCCTGGTGAACGTCGAGGCCGCGGCGTGAAAGCTTTTCCGTCATGATCGAATTCGGCAAATAACGCAGGGCGATCGCGTCGGCGATCACGGAGACAAGCATCAGGGGAAGAATCGCGTTGAAATCATGCGTGATTTCGAATGCGAATACGATGAACGTAAACGTCGCGCGCGACGCCGCTCCGAAAACCGCTCCCATCGCCACCAGCGCATACGCGCCGGGCGAAAGATGCGCGCCCGGAAAGATCCAATTCACAAGCATCGCGAATACGCCGCCCATCGCCGCGCTCGACATGAACATCGGCGCTAGTAATCCTCCCGACGTTCCGGACCCGAGCGAAATCACGAGCGCCAGCGCCTTGAACACGGCGACGAGAAGCAGAATCTTCAGCGTCAAATTGTTGTTCAGAATGTCGGAGATCGTGTCGTAGCCGACTCCCAGAACTCGCGGCACGAAAAATCCGATGATGCCGAGTCCGAGCGCTCCGATGGCTGGATGCCAGAAATCACTCACCGGCAAACGATCGAACTGATCCTCCACCCAATAAAGTACTTTCGTGAATCCGATCGCCGCGATTCCGCAAATCACGCCGAGAATCAGATAGAAAGGAAGGCCGAACGGCACGCCGAAATCCGTATTGCTCATCTGAAACATCGAGTGCTGTCCGAGAAAGAAGTATCGGACGCTCGTTGCCATCGTGCTCGCCACCACCAGCGGAATAAACGATCGCGCTCGGAATTCAAAAAGCAGCAACTCAATCGCCAGAATGACTCCGGCGATCGGAGTATTGAACGTCGCCGCCATTCCCGCGCCCGCTCCGCACGCGAGCAGCACTTTGCGTTCGGAAGCCGTCATGGAAACAAGCTGGCCCACGATCGATCCGAACGCGCCGCCCGTCTGAATGATCGGCCCTTCCGCGCCGAACGGACCGCCCGTTCCGATGGCGACGGCCGCCGAGAGCGGCTTCAAAATCGCGACCTTCGCCTCAATCCGGCTGCGAGACGTCAGCACCGCTTCCATCGCCTCAGGAATTCCGTGGCCCTTGATTTTGTCGGAGCCATATTTCGCCATCACTCCGACGATCAGCCCGCCGATCACCGGTACAACAATCACCCACGCGCCGATCTGCGTGTGTTCGGGGCTTCGGAAATGAAACGACCATTCGTGGTAGTACGCGATATTCGTGAAGAGGCCAATCAGATCGTAAAGGACGTACGCGATGAGGCCCGCAAAACTTCCGATCGCCGCCGCAAGCAGCGACATTAATCCCATCCGGTAGCCGGAAACCGGCGCCGGCACACCAAGGCCCGCCATTCCTCGAACTGCGGTTGCCACCAAACCTCCTATTTATGAATGCGAGTCGATGAATCGTACGACGTTACGCCGCAACTTCAGAACCCGGAAACCCTCGCCTAGCACCAGCGCCCACCGTAGGGGCGGGTCTGAGACCCGCCCGGCTTTATCCGAATAATCTCGCACCAACAATCCCGGAGCCCGGAGGCCCCAGCCTCAAGGTCCGCTCCCCAATCTAAGATCCATTCCGTTGAATGCACGCGCGCCTCTTCGATTCGAGAACTCAGGATGGTCTGATCGGTTGGGATGGCGTGACCAGTTCTCGCGAGATCCCAGCGGGAAGGACGCTACCCGCTCCGGCGCCGGCTTCCATTGCGAGGTCTTTGCCCCGAGTTGGAGCGCGAACCATCGTGTGAAATAAATTGTTCCAGAGCGCGAAGCAGCCTCCGCCCAGCCGTGCGCAATTCATCGCGATGCGGCATCGACACTCGCTTGAGCTTTCGTTCGCCCCCGGGCGTAAGTCGCACGAGCACTTGCCGCCGGTCCACCCGGCTCCGAGCGCGCCGAACCAATCCCCGTTTCTCGAGGCGATCCATTAATTCGACAGCACTGTGATGCTGGATCTGCAGGCGCTCTGCGAGAACGCCGACAGTCGCTTTCTGTGCGGGAGGAACGCCTTTGATGGCCAGCAACGCCTGGTATTGCTGCGGCTCGAGCCCTGCCGCGCGCGCGTTGCGCTCGCTGAAGTTCAGGTACCGGCGAATGGCATATCGAAAATCCGCCAGCGCCTCAAAATTGATGCGGTCTCTGCCGGGCTTGGACATATCCAAGTACGATTATATCGTATTCCGATGTAAATTGTCGCGTTCAGGATATGTGTGCTTCCAATGCCAACTCGAACGTCACGGCCCAAGGTGGAGCCGGTCGTTGGGGCGTTCGCCGTGGCGGACTGCGCCCCGGTTTTGTTGCCGGACTCGATTAAATGGCGGGAAGATTCTTCCGAAACGACTTCTGAGTCTTCACGTGTTTGTATCCCAGCCGTTCGTAAAACGAATGCGCGCGGTCGCGTATCACGTTCGAGCGCAACGAAACAACAGCACATCCATGTTCCCGCGCCCAGTATTCAGCCTGTTCCACCAACCGTTTGCCCACGCCATGAGATCGGTGCGCGTCATCCACCACGAGCCCGCCGATCTCGCCGCGAGCCTCCGATTCCATCGTGCGCATCACGAAGATGTGAAGTAATCCAATAAGCCGCCCATCGGCCGTCTCCGTGACAAACAACGCGTGGTCAGGGGCCGCATCGATTCCGCAAAATCTTTTCCGAACGTCTTCCTCGCTTGACGGATAACCAAGCTGGCCGCACAGCTCAGGCAGTTGCGGAATATCGGCCGGAGTCGCGCGCCGCACTCGAATCCCGCCCGAAATCGCTGACGTTGCCATCGCCAACTTCTATCCCATCTCAAAACAGTTTGTCGGAATCGAGAAGAATCGTTACAGGCCCGTCGTTCACCAACTCGACGTTCATGTGCGCCTGAAAAATTCCCGTCTCCACATGAACGCCGAGCGACTCCACAGCGCGAACGAATTCTTCGTACATCGCCTTCCCCTTTTCAGCCGGCGCAGCCGCAATAAAACTCGGCCGCCGCCCGCCGCGCGCGTCGCCGTAGAGCGTGAACTGCGATATCGCCAGCATCGCGCCCCCGGTTTCTTTCAGTGAGAGATTCATCTTGCCGTTTTCATCGCTAAAGATTCGCAGGTGAATGATTTTCTCGGCAAAGGCAACAGGAACTGTGTCCGCATCATTCGCACCAACACCAAGCAGCACAACAAGTCCCGCGCCGATTTGCCCCGTCGTGCGGCCATCGACCACAACGTGCGCCCGGCTCACTCGCTGCACCACAGCTCTCATCGCATCGTCCGCAACGCACCTAGTGCGCGGGTTCCAGCCGCGCTGGCCGCACCGCGACGAACGGTCGTAGACAATTTCGATCCGTCCTTTCACCTAAACTTTCCACGCGGCCCGATTGTATTCGTCCGCCCTCCGCGAGGCAATAATCCCCCTCGCCATGAATTCGCTGCACTGCCCAAAAGTCGCTCCGCAAAAGAAACTGTGCCACCACTTATCTTTCAACGAACGCCTTCAGCCTGCCCAGCGCCTGATCCCACTCCTCCGACACAAGCTCGAGGTACATCTTCAGATCTTCAATCGGCACCGGATCAAATTCAAAAACGCTCTCGCGGCCCGAACGAACGCTGTGCACGATCTTTGCCCTCTCCAACACTCGAAGGTGCTTGGTGATTGCCTGCCGCGTGAGCCTAGAGCCCTTCGTCAGTTGAGAGATCGAGCGACGCCGTCCGCCACAAAGCTTCGCGACCAGCGACAGCCGCGTCTCGTCGCCCAGTGCGGCAAAGACTGGCGCGCGTTTCGCCGCCACGCTGCTACGGTTTCTGCGCGACATAACGCTCGATATTCTTCATCTGCGCTGTCCAGCCACCTTCGTTCTTGCGGAACGCTTCGAGCCGGCGATCGCTTGGCACATTTTCGAAACCGGACTCAGTCACTACAAGCAATGTCCCGCCAGCAATCTTCTCGAGCCTGAATTCGACGAGCGTCGGCGTTTCCTTCGAATAATCGATTTTCGGATCGATGGAATAAGGATGCCACGTAAACGAAAAGAGCCATTCGGGCTCCATCTTCTGCACGACGGCCTCCCATTTCACGTGCTCGTAGCCGGGATGAGTGATATGCCCGCGCGAGATTTGCCCCGGAACGAATGGGCCATCCAGTTTCACGCGAAACCACTCGCCGAACTCGCGGTAATCCGTCAGCGCCCGCCACACACGCGAAACGGGCGCCTTAAGTTCGATCCGCTTCTCAACTCGATTTTCCGCCTTCTCGATTTGTTTCGCCATTGTTAGGCAACCTCCAGGTTGCATATTAACTCAACGACATCGCAAAAGGCAACTCTTCGGTTGCGCTTTCGAGCCCGCCTCCCAAACCCATGGTGCCAGCTTCATTTAACTCAGCCTCCGTTGCCGCGACTCGCTTCCTTGCTTCGTACGGCTCCGTTGTCGCCACGGCGGCGCATGTGGTGAAATGGAATCCGCGCGCTGAGTAAGATCTGTCGTACTCAACGTAGAGATCAAGCTTTGCTTCGGCAGCTCGGCTTCGCGGTTGTACCGGAGAAAAGTCAGCGTCGAAATGATTGCGATTTCACTCGGGAGACACGAATGGAAATGAGCTGGCAACGTTTTTCCCTGGCCCTAGGCAGAGTCTTCCTGCTCGCTTTATTGCTTTGCATCAAGGCGCCTCTCATCGCGGCACCCGGCAATGCCGAGGCCGTCGCGTCCGACGCGGATGTTGATGTGAAGGAGTTTCGGCTCGAAGAACTGGATGCAAAACTCCTCACGATGCAGCCCGGTTCTGAACACGACTATTTCGCCGGGGTGCTGGCCAACAGATCAAGCCACCTTGAGGAATCGATCCGTTTGCTGAACAGTGCGCTCCCCGGCATTCGGACTTCGCGTCCGGATCGGGCTGCCATCGCACTGCAAGCGCTGGCGGATAACTACAATAAGACCTTCCGCTACGACGATGCCGCTCAGGCCTACGATGACTTGCTCGCTAATTTCGCCGGCCAACTGGCTGGCTCGCGATTGCAGGACACCAAGGACGATTCCGGTTTGGCGCACTTGCTGCGGGGAGCGCCGCCGCAAACGATCACGTGGGACGGACCCACTCGACTGAAAACAGAGCGCAATCCCTTGGGTTCCATAAACACAGAACTGACTGTGAATGGAGTTCAAGAGCAGTGGCTGCTCGATACCGGCGCAAATCTCTCTGTTGCCACCCGGAGCTTTGCGAATCGACTCGGACTCAAGTTTCTTCCAGGAGTTGCGCAGACGACGTCTGGGATTACCGGAATTGAAAATCCGATCCAGGTGGCCTTGCTTCCCACCCTTCAAATGGGACGTGCCACTCTACACAACGTAGTGATCATGGTTATGGACGATGCGAATCTGAAGGTCGGCTTAGGCGGCAAAGAGTCATATCAGATCAACGGAATCATCGGATATCCGGTCTATCAGGCGATTGGAACCATCACGTTTTTGCAAAGCGGTGAATTCGTGGCCGGGGACAAAACTCGAAGCGCTCAGGCCGGCGCCCGCATGTATATGGAGCGACTGACGCCGGTAATCGTGTGCGCTGTGGAAGGCAAGAATCTTCCCTTCACTCTCGATACGGGCGCATCTGAGACAGACTTATCGGTGCGTTACTATGACCGATTCCGAAACGACTCTGCGAGATGGAAAAAAGTCAAGACCAAGAGTTTCGGAGCAGGCGGAATCGTGAAAAGAAAAGCATATCTTCAGCCGGAACTCAGTCTCGGCATCGGCAACAAGACGGCAACTTTGCAAAAAGTATTCATATTCCCCACGACGATGGGAGCAGGCATCGATAACCTCTACGGAAACCTTGGTCAGGATGTATGGGCCAAGTTCGACAGCTTCACACTCGACTTTTCAACGATGACCTTCAGCCTGGGTGAACCGTTACCTTCACCCGCGAGCCACTAGGTGCAGCCCAGAGTGGAATGACAGTTCGCAGATTTATACCGAAACTGTGTTAGAAGAATAGCGGACGTACACCCAAGCTCCCGAGGCGCGGCACATTGAAACTCGCACTGATCGGCACTCATGGCGTCGGCAAAACCACGTTGGCGTACGAAACCTGCTCGTTATTGAAGAAAGCTCATTACAACGTCGAACTCGTTACGGAAGTCGCGCGGCAATCGCCGTTCCCGGTGAACGCGGCCACCACGATCGAGGGCCAGCTCTGGATTTTGCACGCGCAGATCGCCGCCGAATTGGACGCTTCGCGCCGCGCGCCCCACGTCATCTGCGATCGCTCCGTCCTCGATAATTATTGCTATCTCGTGAACAAATTCGGCCGCCAGCCGCAGCTCGAAGCATGGCTTGAATGGTGGATGGAGTCCTACGCGCTGCTCGTCGGAGTTCCGAGCGCGTTCGAAGAAATCAAGCCGGACGGCTTCCGCTCCGAAGACCGAATCTTCCAGCATCGCATTCACGATTTGCTGAACGAACTTCTTGCCATGCCGCCGTTCTCGCGCATTCGAAAAAATGTGATTTGGCTGGAATCACAGGACCGTCACGTCTGGGGCGAGCGAATCTTTGCCGCTGCTTTGCCTTTCCTCGAAGCGAATGCACCGCTGCAAAAAAGCGCCGCGCAATAGCCGGATTTCGCCGTGAACGAGCCTCGTCCCGCCGCAACCCCGTCTCCAAATTCGAAATGGCTCACGCGCGGAGTTCTCGGCATTGGCCTCGCCAGCCTCTTTTCCGATTGGGGACACGAAGCGGCGACTTCTCTTCTGCCCGCATTTCTCGCGAGCCTCGGCGCGCCGCCCTTCGCTCTCGGCGTCATCGAAGGCGTCGCCGATGGATTATCGAGCTTCGCGAAACTTGCCGGCGGCTGGATTGCCGACCGTCCCCATTTGCGCAAACCTACCGCCGTCATCGGCTACTTCGCGACCGGCCTAGCGACTTTCGGCTATGCCTTCGCGCAAACGTGGCCTGCACTGCTCGCGCTTCGCGCGTTCGGATGGCTTGGCCGCGGCAGCCGCGGACCATCGCGCGACGCGCTCCTCGCGGATTCCGTCGCGCCATCGAAAATCGGGCGTGCGTATGGCTTCGAGCGCGCGATGGATACCGTGGGCGCTGTGCTCGGACCGCTTTGTGCGTCGCTGCTGGTAGCAAGTTGGGGCGTGCGCGGTGTCCTTCGCGCGACGGTAGTTCCGGGCGTGTT
>JBAPOP010000111.1:0-28170 GCA_049279675.1 Candidatus Acidiferrales bacterium | reverse complement strand
GAAGATGTAATTCCGGTGGTGCGACAGGTTTACCGTTCTGCGGTTACAACGAAGCCAGGGATCGTCAAGCAGGGAGACAATCCATGGCTCTTGAACCGAATTCACGCGGATTTTCGCCTCCCGATGTTCTCATGGGATCTCGTAAAGGCGGCGCGTCAGGAACACCGACCTTGAAAGCCCTCGTGCTCGACGCGGACAACCGCGCAGCCCTTGAAGCCGTCCAGTCGCTCGCTCGCCACAAAGTCCTAGTGGATGTGGCTGAGGAGACGCATTGCCTGACTTTCAGCTCCAAGCGCATCCACGAGCACTTCCGTCAGGCTGATGCAGCGCAGCCACAAGCTTTCCTCCGGTGGTTGAGGGAACTCGATGAACAAGCGGGATATTCGCTGATCATTCCATCCTCGGAGCGGGCGCTCCGGCCATTTTTGTTACTAGCGGAATCGGATCCGTTGAGGCAGAAGGCCGTCCTATCTTCGAACGCGTCGCTCCAAATCGCGCTCGACAAGTCGCTGACTCTCGAACTCGCCGCAGAATTGAAAATTCCAGTTCCCGAGAGTGTTCTCATCAGCCTTGAGGATTTTATTCCCCGATGCAGCACATTTCCTGTCGTGCTCAAGCCAGTGTCGAGTCAAATTCTCGCCGAGAATCGCGTCAAGCAGGTTCGACCAGTGATCGCGTACGACGACGCCGAGAGACGCGGACAGCTCCGCAGCATGCTGCTGGATTCTGCGGTGCTGCAGCAAGAGCTCGTTCCCGGCCACGGAGTCGGTATCGAAGCGCTCTATGACAAAGGGCGGCTCGTTTGGTCTTTTTGCCATGAAAGACTGCACGAAGGTACGGGCAAAAACGAACTGGGAAGCGGAAGCACATACCGCCGGTCGATCCAGGCGACGCCAGAACTGTTGCGCGATGCCAAAGCGCTGCTTGACAAGCTTCAATGGCACGGATTGGCGATGGTGGAATTCAAGTGTTCGAATGATGGCCGTTACTGGCTGATGGAAATCAATCCGCGCTTATGGGGATCCCTGGCGCTTGCGATCGACGCTGGCGTGGATTTTCCTTACGGGCTTCTGGGCCTCGCGACCGGCGAAACACTCCCGCCGCAACCCGACTACAAAATTAACTATCACACACGCGTGCTTTTGCCCGACGTAATTTGGATTCGAAATCAATTTGCTTATGGCCACCGCGCGTCCGCGTGCGTGGAAGCATTAAAACTACTGCGGCCGCTCGTGGGGAGCGAAAGCTGGGACTATTTCGACTGGGGCGACCTTTCCGTTACAACGAGCGATATCGGCTCATTCGTGTCGGAGAAGCTCGAGCTGGTAAAAAGAAAAGTCGATACGGCAAAGCGATCTCGATCGGCGCGCGCCCTTCATCGTCAGAATCTTCGGCGGTTTCTCGCGTCGGGAAAGCCGATCCAAAAGGTCTTGTTTCTTTGCTACGGCAACATCTGCCGCAGCCCGGCTTCTGAACTGCTGATGCGAAGGCATCATCCACAGTTGAGTATTTGTTCGGCTGGTTTTTATCCGACAGCCGGACGCGGCTCCACGAAGCAATTCCTGGATGCCGCCAGAGAGTTTTCGCTCGATTTGTCGAACTGGTCGTCACGACGCGTGTCCATCGATATGGTTCGCGATGCGGATATAATATTTCTGCACGATATGCGGAACTACGACGATTTCTGCCGGGAGTTCAGCTCGTACAAGAATAAAGCTCTGTTCCTCGGGATGTTCTTGAGCCCTGCTTCTCTCGAGATTATGGATCCGTATGATTTTGGATTTGCGGAAACCTTGCAGACGCTGAAGCAAATCTCGGCGGCGACCAATGAGATCGGGAGAGAGTTGACTGGGCGAACGTCGCAGACGGCCGAGATCAGACGCGCCCCGGCGGCCGGATTCTGAGAACGGGCCCGAACATCCAGAGCAGTCCACAATCGAAGCGGAAACCTTGTCGACAAAACCCCATCCCGCTATGAGGCGGATCCTTGAGATCGGCAATTGGGCCCCGCCCGTCTGCAGCTGGACGATGAGCCTGGTCGGGCTGCGAAAGGAACTGGACGCGCGTAGCTGGGATTGCCGAGTGATGAATCTCAATGAGAACCGTCGAGTGCGCAGCGCGGCTTACATTGACGTTCAAAACGGGTGGGATTATTTATTCAAGGTTGTGCGCGCGGTGAGAGAGGGGTGCGCGATTCATACGCGCACGAACGCGGAATCGACGGACCTCTACATCCTTGCTTTCATGGCAATGTTTTTGGCGCGCCTTTGGGGACGTCCAGCCCTGCTCACTTATGGAGGAGGGCACCAGCAAACTTATTTCCCGGCGCCGCGATGGAGCTTCCGGCACCTGGCGTTCTCGTTGCTCTTCCGCTTGCCGAATCGAATCTACTGCAATAGCGAGAAGGTAAGGCAGGTCATCTTGACCACCGGGATTTCTCCGGATCGAGTCGTCGCGATCCCTCATACGTCCGCGTACTACGCCGAACTCGTGCCGTCTCCCCTCCCACGGGATGTCGAAAGATTTTTTGCCGCGCACGAAGGCGTGATCTTCAGTTACGTCTGCTTCCGAAAAGAATTCGTGCTGGAATTTCTTGCCGAGGCAATCCATCGCTTCCGCGCGATGTATCCGAAGATTGGCTTTCTGTGGCTCGGTCCCTGGGACGTCGAGATGCCGAAGATGAGGGAATTTCTCCACGCGCAGGGGCTCGAGGACGCCGTCTTCAGCATGGGCTCGGTGCCGCACGAGATGTTTCTCAATATTCTTAGCCGTTCGCTCGCATATATCCGCACTCCCATGACGGACGGAGTTTGTTCTTCAGTGCTCGAATCTCTGAAGCTCAAAATTCCCGTTTTAGGGTCGGATAATGGCGCCCGGCCACAGGGCACTGAGCTTTGGAAAGATGGCGATGTGCAAAGTTTATTGAATTTGATGGTCGAAGTGGCGCAGCATCGAGAGCAAGTTGTCGCGCGGATCCCACCTATCGTTCTCGAAGACAACGCGAAAAAATTGGCGGATGATATCGAACTGATCTGTAACCGGTCTTTTGCGTCCTCCTAGCCGCTCTGTAAACGCGCAAGTTGCAGCCGATTTGCTGGAACCCAGTGGTCTAAACGAGAGCGCGTTCTTGTGGCAAGTTCATTGTGTCCATGACAGGCGAAGCGTAGGATGCGTGAGTCAGAGTCGCAATTTGTAGATTCCGGGCAGATAGCGTTGATCGGCTTATCGTGCGTGCAATGAAGATTCAATCAGACTTCATTCTCTCGACCTCTCAGGGAGACCATCCGTGCCCGGAGCACCAATAAATCCTGTTCGAAAAGTTTTGTTCACCGACGAGTTCGTCCAAGACCCGTATCCCACGTACCGGCGCTTGCTTGCGGAAGGGCCGCTGCATTTTGTGGACGTCAGTGGGGGCCTATGGGGAATCTGGGCAGTCTTTAGCCACGCAGAATGCTCAGCGATCGCGAAGGATCCAAGACTCTCCGCGAAACGAATCGATCGAATGCTGGTCACGCTTCCTATGGATCGGCAGGACGAGTTCAAGGAACTCGTGCGCATGATCGGCATGTGGATGATTTTCATCGACGCACCCGAACACACGCGGATGCGGAAACTGATGAACAAAGGCTTCAGCCCGTCCTCCGCCGAAGCTCTACGCCCTCAGGTGGAAAAAATCGTGGATAAAATCTTGGATCCGATAGCCAAGATGTCCAGCGCGGACCTCGTCGAGAAACTCGCTTATCCGATGCCCGTGCGAGTAATTTCGGAATTACTCGGGGTTCCCGAAACGATGGAGGATTCATTCCTGCGATGGTCGGCTGCCATCGCGGAGTTCAATGGAAGCCCCCACCGTACGGTGGAACACGCTCAAAATGCGCAGAATGCCGTGCTCGCGCTCACCGATTTCTTTCGGAAGGCCGTCGCCGAGCGCCGCCGCAACAAGAGCGATGACTTAATTAGCCTGCTCATCGATATCGAAGCAGAAGGCGAAGTATTGACGGAAGAGGAGCTTTATGCGCAGTGCGTAATGCTGCTGTTCGCGGGGCATGAAACGACTCGAAACCTAATCGCGAGCGGCATCTACTCACTGCTCCGGGAACCGGAAAAAATGGCCGAATTGCGTGAGAATCCTGCGCTTATCCGGACGGCCGTAGAAGAATTTCTCCGTTTTGAGAGCCCGATCCAATATACGGCTCGTGTAGCGAAGGAAAACATTGAGCTATGCGGCGTTCGTATTCCAAAGAGCCAGCCCATACTTTGCATGCTGGGTGCGGCAAACCGTGACCCGAAACAATTCAAGGACCCAGATACGCTCAATTTAAACCGGCTGAATAATCAACATCTCGCCTTCAGCGCTGGTCCGCATTTTTGCATTGGGAGCCAACTTGCCCGTATGGAAGGCCAGGTCGCCATACTAAAAATTGTCCAGCGATTCGCCAAGATGCGCCTTGCACGGCGAGCCGAATGGGAACCAAATTTTGGATTTAGGGGACTGAAGACGCTTCCGGTGGAGATTTGATTTCTAAGTTTCGGCGCCACGCACGAATCGAATCACGGATCTGACGGACTTCAGCGCAGGCTCAAGCGTAGGGTGCTGATCCACTAAATTCACGAATTGCCGGTAGAGAGCGTAGGGGCTGCGGCGTCTGCGCAGGCCGCGCTTGGTGAGTATATATTTCGAATCCCAAATCGTGTGCCCGTGCGTGTATCCGCCGGCGAGTTCCAAATTTCTTTGCCCCTCTGGGCTCATGCGAAGTCCATCCACGCCCCCTGGGTGAGCGCGCGTATGATTCTGGTGAACGACGGTGACGACCTCGGTCAATTCGACGACCGGCACTCCCGAATGATTCGCTTGGTACACCAGCCAGTTGTCGTACTGCGGGCGTCCGATTGCGAACGGCGGAATCTCGCCCCAAAGTCCCGGGCGGAAAACAAAATAGTCGATCGCCGTGTTGTTGTCCAAATGGCCGGTGGCTATCGTGCGCTCTCTGAGTTTGGATTCCCAGCCGCCTTCGAAGCTCAGCGGTTCCGTGATGTCCACGGTAGTTCTTCGTCCGATCAGCAGGAAGCGACCGTATTTGGACAGCACTTGTTGAACTGCCGGCAGGAAATCATCCATGAAGATGACATCTGAATTTACGAAGCAGAGCGTTGGATAAATCGCTGCCTTCTCGGCCTGGCCGAACACGGAATTCAGAAGCGGAGTGCCAAACTCGTTGCGCTCAACCTTGGGAATATGCTGAGCTCCGACTTCCTTTGCGACTTCTGCGATTCCAGTCTCGTCGCCGAATAGAAGAACCTGGCAGCGCGGAGTGAGCCGCGTCCAGCTTTGGATCGCATTCCGCTGAATGAGACCGAAATGCCCCTCAAATGGTTTGGGAATTCCGAAGATCGTCAGCATGCTGGTCCTTAGTTCTTCGTTCGGTGCGCGACGCTCGCGACCAAATCCGCCGACTCAGCAGGAGCGCTTATGACCGCAGGATTCTGTCGTCCGAAATCCTACTATCGGGCGGTGGTTGATTCCCGAACAACGCCGGCCTCGCCTCGTTCGCGCGCACGGTATTGGTCGTAGATCCACGCGTAGGTTTTTTCCATCCCGTGTCGCAGCGTCGTGTCCGGCTCCCACTTCAGATATTTCTGGATGAGAGTGTTGTCGCTGTTCCGGCCATTGACGCCCTTCGGGGCTGTCAGATCGTAATTCCGCTTCAGCTTCATCCCGGCGATATCCTCGACGATATCCACTAATTGATTGATGGTCACAGCCTCAGATGAACCAAGGTTGATCGGATCGAGGATTTGCGAGTCCGTGATTAGCTTAATTCCCTTGATGCAATCGTCGATATACATGAAGCTTCGCGTCTGATCGCCGGAGCCCCAAATTTCGATCTTGTTCGATCCGTTTATCTTCGCTTCGACGACTTTCCGGCAGATTGCCGCGGGCGCCTTTTCGCGCCCTCCGAACCACGTTCCCCACGGCCCGTATACGTTGTGAAAGCGCGCCGCACGGGTGTAGAGGCCAAAGTCCTCGCGGAAATGACGGCACATTCTCTCCGAGAAGAGCTTCTCCCATCCGTATCCGTCTTCCGCTTGGGCTGGATAAGCGTCTTCTTCTTTCAATGACGGCGCTTCGAATGTCTTCTGCTTATCCGCGTTGTACACGCATGCAGACGAGGAATAGAAAAATTTCTTGCAGCCATACTTCTGCGCCGCTTGCAGCATGTGGGTATTGATGAGAACGGAAAGCATGCAGAGTGCTTTATTGTGCTCGATAAAACCCATCCCACCCATGTTTGCGGCGAGATTGTAGATTTCAGCGGCGCCTTCGGACGCGACTTCGCAATTTTCTTTAAGGTTCAGATCCAGTTGCAGGTTTTCAACGTCGTCGAAGCGCTGATACCACTCTTCGAACGGTTTCACGTCCACCGCGCGGATGCGCTTATGTCCGCTCTTTCGAAACGAATCGACGAGATGGCCGCCAATAAAGCCGCCTGCTCCGGTCACCACAATTACATCTTGTCTTGACAACGTCGGTCTCCCGCTGTTTGAATTTGACTCGTAGAAGGTTAGTAGCTAGCAATTCCGCTGCCAAAAGGAGCCTCGAACACGAACTCCTTCGGCGCTAAGTCTTTCAAAATAAGGCTGATGTAGGACGATTCATAGTTTTGCCTACATTCGCCCGAGCGGCGGGGCCGTCTGTGGAAACCTTTTTCACTAATTTCCCCGACCATTCCGCCGAAATGAGATTCTAGCTACAATCTAGGAGGAAAGTCTGACGGTTTCAACGGTACAAATCAATAGGCTTAGGGGACAGTGCATCGAGTTTGCCAATTGGCAAGACGTGTGCGCTGGTGTCTATGGATATCCTTCACTTGGCGCCTCTCAAGTGATTTGCCTGTGAACAGAGAATGAGTAAAACATTAAGTCCGCCGAATGCTCTTTTCCACGACGTGCCGCCGTCCGCGCCTGCGGTCCCTGTATCCGTAGCGCCGCCGAACGAGGGTTCGAAATTTGCTTTCGGCGTAACCTTGGTGCTGACCTTCATCGTGTTTGCGCGACCCGAGGATGTTTTCCCGGCTTTCGGCGCACTGCATCTGACGCTGATCATGAGTATTCTCGCCCCGCTCGCTTGCCTGGTGTCGCTTGTAACGGGCCATTCGCGCTTTCAAAAATCGAGCGAGTTGTTCATCGTTCTCGCGCTCACGGTTTGGTTTACAGCAGGCGTTCCATTTGCTTTTTGGCATACGGGGAGTTTTGATACCCTAACGCAAACGTGGCTGAGGACCCTTCTGTTTTTCCTGGTATTGACTCAAACGCTTACCAGCGTTGGCCGCATACGAAAAATCCTGTGGGTCTTCCTCATCAGCGAGTTGATTGCAACGACTGCATCGCTGCTGACGCCGGGACATGCCACGGGCGATGAGGATCGCCTCGCGGGGGTGAGTGCTGGAATCTTCGCCTGGAATTTTCTGGGGATCGCGCTCTCCGTCGCGCTGCCTTTTATGGCCGCCCTATATATCTCGCGCCGTTCGGCATTCCGTACAAGTTTACTGCTGGCCACGGCTGGGACGTCCATGTGGATGCTTGTTCTTGTCGCTTCCCGCGGCGGTTTCTTGAATGTGATCGTCTCAATTATTTTGAGTTTTGTTCTGATCCTGCGCGGCACGAAGCGCGCGCGATTTATCGGCCTCATCTTCGTCATTGGATTTGGCGTCATGATAGGGAGGGCGCCGGGGGTTTTTTGGGACAGAATTCAGACCATTTGGGGCGGCTCGACGTCTACGTCAAACCGTAATGTGGTCTCGGCGCAGGAATCCACTGACGGGCGAGAAATGCTGCTTCAGAACTCGATCAAATACACATTGGAAAACCCGGTCTTTGGCGTCGGCGTCGGTAATTTCCCGGTCTACAACGGGCAGATGCTCCATCGTTCCGATGCCTGGTATGGGACTCACAACACGTATACACAGGCATCTGCGGAAGCGGGCATCCCGGCTCTGGTGTTGTTACTCATCCTTTTGGCGACGATGATAACTCACGCGAAGAAAGCCGCGACAATTTTCGCTCGGGATCCCGCGGATGACGAGTTGCGATTGATCGCGACGGCAACGCTCACGGCCTTGTTGTCAGCCGTGTTCGGAATCTTCTTCATGCACATTCTCTACAACTTTCTTCTGTACTACTTGGCGGCAATTACGGGCGCGTTGTGGGCGATCGCAAGACAAAGAACGGCCGGAATTAAATCCCAAGTCGTCCCGGCCGCCCCAATTGACGCTCTCCCAGTCCCGGTCAGACGGATCCCCGAATGGCGCTTGCGCTAAAAATAGCGTTCTGGGTTTGCGTTGCCGCCATTTTGTATAACTACGCCGGATATCCAATTCTGCTTTTGTTTCTCGGATTCCTGGCGCAGGCGAAATCGGATTTGGTCTTCCTGCTGAAACGGAAATCGCGTCGCGCGACATCGGCGCCCGAGAGCGGAGCCAATCGGCCACGGGTCGCGTTCATAATCTCGGCATTCAATGAAGAATCGGTAATCGAGGACCGCGTGAAGAATGCGCTGGAAATCGATTATCCCCAAGGGCTTACTGAGATTCTGATTGGGCTCGATTCCCCCACGGATTCGACGGCCGCCATCTTGAGCCGCGTCCAATCGCCCCGCGTTCAAGTGTTTAACTTCAACACGCGCCGCGGGAAACTGGGCGTTATCACGGATCTGGCGCAGCGGACCAGTGCTGAAATCTTGATTTTTACCGACGCGAATACAATGTTCCGGGCCGATTGCGTTGCGAATCTCGTCCGGCATTTCAGCGACCCGAGGGTCGGCGCCGTAAGCGGAGAAGAAGTGCGAGTAACAGCCGAAGGCACGGATCCCGCGGCTGAAGGGCTTTATTGGAAGTACGAATCTGCGCTGAAGATTCTTGAGAGCCGCGTTCGCTGCCTGCACAGCGCGAACGGCGGAGTCTATGCGATTCGCCGGGAGCTCTTCCGGCCTGAACCGAACCTGATCGTGGAAGACTTTCAGATTCCGTTGGATCTCCGTTTTCACGGCCACTGGATTGTTTACGATGCCGATGCCATCGGGGTCGAGGAAATTGCGCCGACGTTTGGCTCGCAGTTTGAAAGACGAGTGCGCCTCGGGGCGGGCAATTTTCAGACGTTATTCGGTCACCCCGGATACCTCAATCCGTTCAAGGGGCGCGTCACGTTCGCGTATTGGTCTCACCGCGTGCTGCGCTGGATCACTCCCATCCTGATGATTGTGGCTCTCGCGGCGACGGCCGCTCTTGTGCGTAGCACGTTTTATTTGGCTCTGTTCGTAGCCCAAGTCGTTTTCTATGGGCTTGCGCTGATCGGTTTCTGGCTAAAAAAGAGCGGCCGGTCCGCCGGAGTGTGCCGGATTCCGCTCTATTTCTGTTCGATGAACGCGGCAATGCTTTTCGGACTGTTCAGATATCTTGGCCGGCGTCAGAGCACCGCCTGGACGGCAACACCAAGAAAGGCTGCCACGGAGGTAGTTCCATCGCGCAGCGCAGACCGCTAGCGGGCTTTTCTCTATTTCCTTCGCGACGATGAGACTCGAAGTGGGCTACCGAGTTTCGCGATTCAAACAAATCAGCGACCCCATGAGGGATGCATCCGCATTACACAACGCAGGGGAGGGTGTGAAACGTACTAGTCGCGGACACAGCAGCGGTTGTTTGCCTGTCCGTTTTTGAGATTACAAGTACTTACGGTGGCGCATTACAGACAATAATTGACTTAGTCCCGTAACAGACGCCTGCTAAGCCGTTGCAAGTTCTTTCTTGTCGGAGGAACATGATTTCCCAAGCGGTACCAATACTGGAGCTTCTAGGCCCATGTCACGAGCTTGTAAAATACCTAACTCATTGACAATATTATACTTACATGGAGTGTTCCCACGGCTCCGAATTAGCCTGCCTTGGTACACCGATTGCCTCTGATACCGTGTCGAATACTACGCAAGATGAATCGGTTGAAATGTAATGGCGAGGACCGATAGAGGTAACGGGAGAAATCGGTGATCAACTCAAACCCAGCTGTGATGAGTATCCAAACTCCGGCGACGACCACGCCGATCACGAGCTCCGCGAGCTACTTCCAGAATCTCACTCGAGTGCTCGCCGCTATGCCGCACTCCAAAGTTGAACAAATAGCGGACAAGTTGTATCACGCCTATGAGAATGGCAAGGGCGTTTACCTGTTCGGAAACGGCGGAAGCGCCTCCCTGGCTTCGCATCTCGCCTGCGATTTGGGCAAGGGCACTAGCATGAATGGCAACACGCAGAAGCGTTTCCGCGTGATGTCTTTGACCGACAACATGCCCCTGTTGACGGCTTGGGCGAACGACACGTCTTACGATCTGGTTTTTGCCGAGCAAATTCGGAACTTCGCACAGCGCGGCGATATCGCGCTCGCAATCAGCGGCAGCGGAAATTCACCCAACGTCCTGCTCGGGTTGCAAGCTGCTCGCGAAGCCGGCGCGTTCACGATCGGGTTGGGCGGTTTTCAAGGCGGAAAGATGAAGCCGCTTTGCGATCTCAGTCTTGTAATTCCGTCAGATAATATGCAGATCATCGAAGATCTGCATGTCAGTGTTTCTCACGCTCTCTTCACATTGGTCCGCAATCGTATCCAGACGCGAACCGCAACCGTTCGGTCTGCCGCCGCCAGTGCAGGATAAGGTTTGAAGGATCCGGCGGCTCCGCCGGTGAAGCGCCTTCTAACCTAACGGGTCAGGGTCCGGCAACATCAGCAGAGTGATCTGCTGAGGAGTTAGAAGGCAAGTTCATGGTAATCTCTGAACAACAATCGGAGATCTTTATAAACTCCCCAACGGAGTCCCGCGTCCCGCTCAAGCGGACGGCGCGCGCAGGTCAACGATCGATATCGCGCAACCTCAAGCGCTGCATGGACATACTTGGTTCTGGGCTTCTCATAATCATCTTTTCTCCCATTCTCCTTCTCGTCGGGCTGCTTGTGGCTATTGACGACGGCTGGCCGATACTTCATCGCCGACGGTGTGTTAGTGCTAACGGAGAGTTCGACGCGCTCAAGTTCCGGACGATGCGGCGCGACGCGGATGCAATCCTCAACGCTGACCCTGTCCTGCGAGCCGAATTCGAGCTTAATTTCAAGCTCAAGAACGATCCCCGGATCACTCGATCGGGCGCGATTCTCCGGAAGTTCAGCCTGGATGAGCTGCCCCAACTTTTCAATGTTCTGGCGGGCCAAATGAGCCTCGTCGGCCCCAGGATGTTCACGGCAAAGGAATTGGATAAGTACGGACCCTACAAAGATTTAGTGCGATCGGTTCGACCTGGCCTAACGGGCTATTGGCAAGTTAACGGCCGACAGACTGTATCGTACGATGAGCGCGTGAAAATGGACGTATATTACATTGAGAACTGGAGCCTCTTCGCTGACGTGAAGATATTGCTTCTGACCCCACTTAAGGTGTTCCGCCGGGAAGGCGCGTACTGATGGAACGAATTCTGGTAACCGGCGGAGCGGGATACGTGGGTTCTGCCTGCGCTGCGCAATTGCTTTCGCGCGGCTTCTCCGTTGATATCGTCGATGACCTTTCAACGGGACACGCGGACGCCGTGCCGGATGGCGCCGAGTTCCACCGATTCGACATCGGCGATCGCGCTGCGCTTTCCGATCTCTTGAAAGCTAAAAAATTTGAAGCGGTATTTCATTTTGCGGCGAAGGCTCTAATTCCTGAGTCGGTGACGAATCCGGGCGCATTTTTCGATGTGAATGTCGCTCGCGCCATCGCGATGATCGAAACGCTCCAGAAACACGCCGTGCGGAAATTTGTGTTTTCCTCCACAGCGGCGGTTTACGGTAACCCGCTCACGGTTCCAATATTCGAGGATGCGCCCAAGAATCCCGTGAATTCGTACGGGCACAGCAAGTTGATGTTCGAAGAGGTCCTCAAGTGGTACGCCACCGCGTACGATTGGAGCGTCGTCGCCTTCCGTTACTTCAACGCGTGCGGCGGCTCGCAATGTTGGGGTGAGCGCCACGAACCGGAGACGCACATCATTCCGCTTCTCTTGCAGGTCGCCTCTGGGCGCCGCGAGAAATTTGAAATTTTCGGCACGGATTATCCGACGCCGGATGGAACCTGCCTCCGTGACTACGTTCACGTGATCGATATCGCCCAGGCGCATATTCTCGCGCTGAAGCAGATGGGAACGCCGGGATTCAACGCCTATAACATTGGAACGGGCACGAGTCATTCCGTTCAGGAAGTCTGGCAGCTCGCGCAGGAAGTTACGGAGAAGGAAATCCTGGCCCGAAAATCCAGCCGCAGATTGGGTGATCCGGCTATCCTATGTGCTAGCCCTGCCAAGCTCAAACAGGAACTCGGATGGAAGCCCGCCCACTCTGACCTGAAAGAAATTATTCGCGGCGCGTGGGAGTGGGAGACGTCGCAAGAAAATCAAGCATCACGAGTCGTAAAGGCCTAAGTGGCATGAAAAGCCGTCTGCGCTACGCAATTTTGGCTGCCGATCTTGTATGGATCACGACGGCCTGCGTATTCGCCCATCTTCTTCGGTTCCGATTGGTGACGCCGGACGCGAGCCGTCCGACGTCGCTCTCTTTCTATATCTTCTCAGTTTTCGCCGCGCTGATCGTTTGGACGATCCTCTGCTCCAACAAAGAGCTCGATGGGTTTAGCCGCGGTTGGTATTTCCCGCGCGTGTTCGCGCAGGTGTTTGCCGGTGCGTTCGTCCTCATGGGCTCGCTGCTCGCCCTTGGTTTCATGACGAAGACAAGTTATTCGCGCCTCGCTCTTCTCTTTCTCGGCGGGCTGCTGCCAATCGGATTCTTAGTGATCCGCTGTTTCACTTGGTGGTTGGTCAAGTCGTGGTCGCGCCTGGGCTTGGGAGCAAAGCGGCGAGTCGTCATTGTAGGCAGCGGGCGTATCGCTCAAGAACTGTCGAACAGGATTGCAAGTCATCCGGAATTGATGATTGAACTGGTGGGCAAGCTATATCCGTCCGACGTGACGCTGTCGCCTCGGCCCGGCAAGACGAAAGCTGGAATCATCGGCGTGCGGACTTTGAACGTCCTCGATCTTTTGAAGCAGAAGAACGTTCATGAATTAATTCTGACGGAACAACTTCCGTTAGGCACAGAGATGGAGAAGCTGATTACGAATTGCCATCGCGCCGGGATGCAAGTCCACTTGGTTCCACAGTGGTATGAACTGTATTCCTCGAAGGCGCAGCTTAGTGAAATTGATGAAGTGCCGCTGATTTCCGTGGAGCCGCGAAGCATTCCATTCGGATCTCTCGAACTGAAGTGGCTGATCGACCTTGTCGGCGGAGTGCTGATGTCGGTCCTGGCGTCGCCCGCGATCGCAATTATCGCCATTGCGCTGCACCACAAGAAGAACGGTGCGTTTAAGAGGGAAATTCGCTGCGGAGAGAACGGCAAGCCGTTCCCGATGTTCCGCTTCAATATTGACCGCTGGGCGACCAATCTCGTCGGATTCGACAAGTTTCTCGCGTCGATGAGCCTCACCGAATTGCCGCAGCTCTGGAACGTGATTCGCGGGGAAATGAGCCTTGTGGGCCCGAGGCCGGAATCTCCGGAGCGAGTGAAGCACTACTCCGCCTGGCAGCGGCAGCGTCTGCAGGTCAAGCCCGGATTGACCGGGCTCGCTCAAGTGCATGGTCTCCGGGAATATCACTCGTCGGAAGACAAGGCGCAATACGACTTGCAGTACATTTATCGATGGTCGCTATTTCTCGACCTTTCCATTTTCCTGCAAACAATTTGGACACTGGCGTTTCGGCCGTTTGTAGCGCCGCGTCCGGCGCCGAATCCCGCCAATCCGTCCGACAAGCAGCGCTGGGCCATTCGGGAGGGTCTGCATGTTAATAGTACGCAGCCCGGTTCGGATTAGCTTCGGCGGCGGCGGGACCGACCTTCCCGCCTACTACGAAGAATTCGGCGGAGCCGTCCTCAGCTCTGCGATCAACAAGTATTTCTATACGATTCTGAAAAAGCGCTCGGACGGGAAAATCCAGGTGATTTCCTCGGATTTACGCGTCACTGAGACGTGGCAGGATATTTCCCGTATGCAGCTCAAGCACAGCGAGCTGGAAATTCCGCTGGCCGCGATCAAAGACCTGGGTTGCGACATCTCGGTTGACCTGTTTCTGGCATCGGAGATTGTGGCGGGAACGGGCCTGGGCTCATCTGCGAGCGTTTGCGTCGGAGTGTTGAAGACACTCGCAACTTATCTCGATTTGCCGTTTTCGAAGTACGAACTCGCGGAGAAAGCGCATAACATCGCGCGAAAGACGCTGGGAAAGCCCGTCGGTAAGCAGGACGAGTACGCGTCGGCGTACGGCGGCTTGAATTTCATCAATTTCAACCAAGACGGTTCGTCGCTCGTCGAGCCGGTTTCTCTGCGCAGCGATCTTCTTCGTGAATTTCAGGGCAACCTGATGCTCTTTTTCACTGGTGTCTCTCACAATTCATGGAAGCTCCTCGAGGAACAGGATCAATCGACGCGGAAGGGCACAGGCGTGGCGCTCGATTCTCTGCACGAGATACGCGCGCTTGCCGATCGCATGCGGGATGTACTATTGAAGGGCGATTTCCTTTCGTTCGGCGCGATGCTTCACGAAGGCTGGCAGGCCAAGAAGAAAATTTCCTCCCAGATTTCGAATTCGCTTATCGATAATGCCTACGACGCCGCCATTCATAGCGGAGCCCTCGGCGGAAAAATTACCGGCGCCGGCGGCGGAGGATTTCTGCTCATCTTCTGCGAGGAAGATCATCAGAACAATGTGCGCCAGGCGCTGGCCGAGTTGGGCATTCGTGAGATGGGATTCGAGCTGGATTTCGACGGCGCGCATGTGGTGGTGAACGATCCCTTCATCGACGGCGACGAAAAGTGCGGGATGTACTGGATTTTCAATCCAGCCACCGACGAAGAATCTCAAAGTCAATTTGTGTTAGACGGGTCATCCGATTAACGCCGGTCCTCTCGCATGAAAGCATTCCTACTGGCCGCAGGTCTCGGAACTCGCCTAAAACCCCTCACCGATCGAGTCCCCAAGTGCCTTCTTCCCATTCGCGAAACTCCATTGCTGGGAATCTGGTTCGAGCTCTGCAGACAGCACGGCATCACGGAAGTGTTGGTTAACGCTCATTCGCATGTCGGCATGGTGAAAGATTACGTGGCGAATTCGAAGGCGGGACTCTCGATTCGCGTTAGCGAGGAACCCACTCTTCTTGGAAGCGCGGGGACCTTGCGCGCGAATTACGATTGGGTGGCATCGGAACCTGAATTCTTTGTTCTCTATGCCGATGTGTTGACGAATGTGGATCTGACCGAACTGCTGGAATTTCATCGTGAGCGAGATGTGGCTGCCACAATAGGGCTTTACGAAGTCACCAATCCCTCGCAGTGCGGGATCGTCTCAGTGGACCAGGACGGAATGGTGCGCGATTTCGTTGAGAAACCGGCAAAGCCGGCGAGCAATCTGGCCTTCACCGGAGTGTTAGTCGCCTCGCACGCCATTTTCGAATCAGTTCCCAAGATCGCGCCCGCGGACATTGGATTCGATGTTCTTCCGAAATTGATCGGCCGCATGGCCGCGTACAAGGTGTCGGATTATCTTGTGGACATCGGCACGGTAGAGAAGTACGAGCGCGCGCAAACAAACTGGCCGGGACTGCGTCACGTGGGAGCGCGCTGATGTCGGGACCGATGAAATGCGCCATCTTCGATATGGATGGCGTCCTCGTAGACAGCCATCCGATCCACCTGGCGGCTTGGCGCAGATTTCTCGAGGCGCAAGGGAAGACAGTCGACGACCGCGACATGGAATTTGTCCTTGAGGGCCGGAAGCGAGAAGAAATTCTCGAACATTTTCTTGGCCGCGTGAATCCGGAACAGGCGGTGGTCTACGGCAAGCAGAAGGACCTCCTCTTCCGAGAGGAAGCCAAATCGATCGCGACGATTGCTGGAGTGCGGGAAATGCTTGAGCAGCTTTTGGCCGCTTCCGTTCCGATGGCGGTAGCGTCGTGCGGCGGCCGCGGACGAGTCCATCAGCTTCTCGAACAATTGAATTTGCGAAATTATTTCGAGGCCGTCGTGACAGGGGACGATGTGAAAGACGGCAAGCCCGATCCGTCGATTTTTCTCGCAGTCGCCAAGCGCTTGAACGTGCTTCCAGCCGAATCGATCTGCTTCGAGGATTCAGTTTCCGGCGTGACTGCCGCGAAATCAGCGGGGATGAAGTGCCTGGGCATCGCCGAGGATGGACGCAAGAACGCGCTCGTCCAGGCCGGATGCGATGCGGTAGTTCCGAACTTTGTGTCTGTCTCCGTGGCCGATCTTCGCAAGCTCTTCTGAAAGATCTCGTTATGTCCGCGGCCGCAGAATGTTTTTGCGGCACCGCCTTGATTCTCAATATTCTCGTAAACCGAATATTCCTGTTCGCGGGTGTTTTATCGAGCGCCGGCAGGGCGATTCAGGTGCTTGTAATAACCGAGGTCTTGCCCCGACAGTATCTTGGTCGCGAAAATGATTTGGCCGGTATGTTGCGCGAAGTGCTCGACCGCCGTATAAATCACCTCTAGAACAGCCCTTTGATAACTCTGAACGGTGATTATTTCTGGAAGCCGGGCGGCTGGTACAGAAGCGATTACTTCAATTGCTTCGCGAATCGTTGCCTCGAGTCGATGCTGTAGTTCTCCT
Organism: Candidatus Acidiferrales bacterium; assembly: GCA_049279675.1. Lineage (GTDB taxonomy): Bacteria > Acidobacteriota > Terriglobia > Acidiferrales > UBA7541 > Palsa-147. The sequence continues at coordinate 11,420 of JBAPOP010000111.1, read as the reverse complement.
GCGTTTACGCCGCCGAGCGCGGCGAATTCAGAATCTCGATCGCGGATGTCGGCCTTTCCGCCGACGCCTGAAACAATCCACTGTTGCACATTCCCGCAGAGATGCAGAACGAGGTTGCCGATCGAGTTCTCGTTCTCGCCTCCCCTCGCCCAAATTTGTTCGTCCGACAAGCGGCCAAGGCAATCAACAATTCGCGATGTAAATGTTCGCAGCCGGTCCTTGGAAAACGTTAAGAAGAGATTCGCAACCGTGTCTGGCATCGCAGATACCTCACCACTGCTCGTTTTGTTTTTCTGTTGCAGAATTCATTGAATTCCAGTTCCAGTAGCGGATGAGCGGCTCCTTTCCTTCGACTACAAGCGCACCCACATAGTTTGCGTCTGGAGTAATGGAATGCAGACTCCAACGCGCGCTGTCCACACTTTCGAGGCGCTCCGGTTGTCCGGGCGTCAGCGAGACGCGGAAGCTTCTGAGCGGAATCTGCAAGCCCTCGCCTCTCGCTTTGACGTACGCTTCCTTCCGCGCCCAGCAATGAAAGAAACCTTCAGCGAGCAATGACGGCGGCAGCGCTCTTAGCTCCTCGATCTCCTGTGGGGCGAAGTAACGCTCGGCGATTTCGACCCCGGCGAAACTGGGCCGGATTAACTCGACGTCGATCCCGACGCTTCGGCCCATCGCGAAGGCCAGCAATGCCAATCCTTGCGAACACGAAACATTGAATTGGATAGGCTGGCTGGGTGCGCCACGCAGCGACGGTTTGCCTCGCTCGCCGTAATCGAAAACCAACTCGGATGGCGCGGGGCCCGTATACTTGCCGAGCAACTCTCGAAGGATTCCCCGCGTCGCGATAAAGGCATTTCGATCTCGCGGAAAATGAAAACGGTCCGCTCTAGCCTTCTCATCGGGCGCCAACGTTGTTTCAAATGCGCGAAGCGACGCGGGATCGAACTCGAGGTAAGCGCGCCAAACATGAATCTCGTCTGGCTCCAGGGCAAGCTTTCCAGGGTTCGCGGACCACAAGCTCGCGTCGAACATATGCTTATTATTAGCACTATCGCCTTCGATTGCATGCCATGAACCTGCGCGCGGCGCACACGAAATGAAGGCGGCGTCGAGACGCAAATTTATGCGAAAATTACCGCCGGGGCATTTGCTCGCGAAGGAGAGCTCGAATGGCGTTCGGAGAAGGTTATTCCAAGACTTGGACTTACTACGAAGGAGAATGGCACGAAGGCAATCACCCCATCATGGGAGTGCGTTCGCATGCCACTTGGCTTTGCTCGATGGTGTTCGATGGAGCGCGCTGGTTCGAAGGCGTTGCGCCCGATCTCGAGCTTCATTGCGCTCGCGTGAATGAATCCGCGACGAAACTTTATTTGAAGCCGGTGGTTCCGGTGGAAACGTGGGTCAGGCTCGCCCACGAAGGGATCGCCAAGTTTGACGGGAACACCGCGCTCTACATTCGCCCCATGTACTGGGCGGAGAAAGAAGGCCCGTGGGTTCAGGCGCACGATCCTGAATCGACTCGCTGGTGCCTGGTGGTTTACGAGGCGCTGCTCCGAACTCCCAAAGGTTTTTCGGTCACGTTGTCGCCATTTCGCCGGCCAACGCTAGAGACCATGCCGGTTGATTGCAAGGCTGGATGCCTTTATCCCAACAACGCTCGCGCGCTTTTTGAGGCGCAGTCTCGAGGCTTTGACAACGGCGTCGTCTGCGACATGCTCGGCAACGTCGCCGAATTGGCCACTTCAAATATTTTCATGGCCAAGGACGGCGTGGTGTTCACGCCCGTGGCGAACGGCACTTTTCTCGCGGGCATTACACGAAAGCGAGTCATCGGCCTGTTGCGAGGAAGCGGCGTGACAGTGATCGAAAAGACTCTTACGTATAAGGATTTCCTGGCGGCAGACGAAATCTTTTCGACAGGAAACTATTCCAAGGTCGTCCCAATTATTCGGATCGAGGATCGCGCGCTAGTGGCTGGACCGATCTACGAGAACGCTCGAAAACTTTATTGGGAATTTGCGCATTCCGCGTCAAAAGTCGGCGCCGGCAAGCTTTAGTCTCCGCGAATACAGCACCACGCGGATCTTCGGCCTCGGTACTTGCCGCTGGCTGGAAGCCAGCACGAATCGCCATCAAATATTCCGGCACTCCCTGAAGTGCGTAGGGCGCTCCATGCGTGCGCCTTCGGCACTTGCCGCTCAATGAGTTCGATAGCGCTAAACAATATATTTTCCGCGACGCCGCGCTCCGGCGAGAGCTACACTTTCGCTTACGGACTCGCGTGATGATGAAGACAATTTGGAGCGTCGCGATTTTGCTCGTCGCTTCCGCCGTGCTGTTGCCGAGCGTGTTGCCGCTTCGCAGCGAACGCAGTTCGGTTTCCGCCGCTGGCGTGGTTCCACTTTGCGGCGCGCCGGATGATGGCCTGACTCACATGCCGACGGACTGGGGCACGCGCGGCAAGCCGGCGGGCGGTGAAGGAAACAGCTATCTCGATCCGTTGGCGAAGGAAATCAGGGCCTCGGCTACTCCCTGCCGCGTTTGGGAAGTGACCGACTCCACGTCGGACCTCGTGGGAACCGGCGGCTCGCACTGCCCGACCACGAACGAGTACAGCGCCGTTCAGTCACCGTTCAACGCCGATAATAGCTTCGTGACGCTCTATCAAAGTGGTTGCGGAAATCATTGGTACATCAAGAACATCTCCAAAGTGACGATGGCTCCGTCTCCGCCAAGCTCCGCGGCGTTCTCAATCGAAGTTGATCCGAATCACATGCCGTTCGACGAGAACAATTCGGGTGGCATCATTTGGGATAAAACCAACCCGAAAGTTTTTTATTATGACTCCGGAAACGCACTCAAGTCGGCCACGATTACCGGCGTGAACAAGCTCTCGACCAAAGTCATCCGCAAATTTGGCGAGTATTCGTGCATCACGACGATGAACTATCCGGAACTCGGCGTCGATGGTTCGACAATCGACCTCGTCGGCTCACAGCCGAAGTCTCACGCGCTCGAAGTGTTCACATTTAATTTGAGCGCACTCGAAAAGAGCGATCACTACGTCACTAGGCTGTCGATGGGATGCCCGCTCGATGCGCAGCCTGCGAATGACGGCATCCACAAGCTGCAACTGACCGCCGACAATCATCTGATGATCGACTATAACGGCGGCGCGACGGCAGGGCAGTATCTCACCCACGGTACAACGCAAACGGCAGTGTGGGTCGGAGGCAGAACGGCGCACCACACGAGCGGCTACCTCGAGGACGGCACTTCATCAATATGGGTTTCGGTGGACGATCCGACGACAACCAACGAAGGCGGTTCAATGCCGCCGAGTTTCAATCCGTGCTCGAATAATGTCGGGATGGTGTATCTGAAGGTCTCAGACATCATCGCAGGCCGCGCACCGTTCACCGACCATTGTTTGTTTGCGAATTTTTACGTGCAAGACGGCCACGTCAGTTGGGGCGGCGGTCCAAATCAGCCGTGGATTCTTTCTTCGCAGACGAACGGCGGCGGTGCCCCAAGCCAATCTGAATTCTACTGGAACAGTGACGGCCAGTACGCCCCGCCGACAAATGCCTGCCCGTTCGGGAACAACAGTTGTGGCGTAGGTTCCTGGACAGCCTACATGGCCGAACTCATTCTGATCCCGAATGATTGCGTCGGCAGCGCCACCGGAGCCGGTTGCAACCCGGGCGCTTCTGGACGGCACGCTTTTCGAATTGCTCGAGCGTATTCTCGCTCCAGGACGAATAGCCGCGGCGCGAGCGAGTTCTGGCAATTGCCGAAAGGCGCGATTTCGAGGAACGGAAGCTGGGCCGTCTTTACGCAGACTCTCGGCTACAATGCGAACGGTTGTCCGCCGAGCATTGACTCGAGCCAGGGGATGGGCTGTCCGGACGCGTATTTGATCGGGCCATTTGTTTCGACAGATGTATTGGGAAGCCAAATCGGGGCGAGTCCCGGGACGATCGCGTCGGCGTCTCTTGCGACGAATTCAGATCACGTCCAGACAACTTTCGAAGAGATTCACGTGCGAGATTTTCTTCGTTTGCGATATTACGCCCTGCTTGGCTTGACCGTCGGATTCGCTTTCTTGCTTGTGCGCATGTTTCGCCGGAGGCGGCGGTCGTGATCCAAGCTCAAGAGCATCCTATCGAAAATTCTGCAACGCAGCGTGCTGAGCTGATCCCGGAAAAATACAGTCGCGTCACGATCGAATTTCTCGGTGGCGCGCAAAGCTCGTGTACAGCTTTCGAGATTGGAGACAGATGAACGGAGCAGAAAGTCTAATTCGCACGCTCGTAGCCGGCGGTGTCGATGTCTGCTTCGCGAATCCCGGCACGTCGGAGATGCATCTGGTCTCCGCGCTCGATCACGTGACGCAAGTGCGCTGTGTCCTCGGCCTTTTCGAAGGCGTAGTCACCGGAGCCGCCGACGGTTACGCGCGAATGGCGGAGAAACCGGCGTGCACTCTGCTCCATCTAGGGCCGGGCTTCGCGAATGGCCTCGCGAATTTGCATAACGCGAGCCGAGCGCAAGTCCCGATGGTGAACCTGATCGGCCAGCATCCGGCTTCTCATCTCCGCTATGACACGCCGCTCGCTTCCGATATCGAAGCGCTCGCCCGGCCATATTCCAAGTGGCTGCGGACATCCGCGACGGCAAATGAGGTGGGTCGCGACGCGGCCGATGCGATCGTAGCGGCACGAACCCAACCGGGACGCATCGCCACTCTGATCGTTCCCACCGACATCGCCTGGAGTGAAGGCGGCGCCGTGGCCGCGATACCGCCCGTACCTCAAGCTCCGGTGCCAGCCACGGAAGTCGTGGAGCGCGCGGCCGCCATGCTGCGCTCGGGATTGCGAACTGCGATTCTTCTCTCCGGCAACGCACTCTACGGTAAAGGGCTTGCCGTCGCCGGACGCATCGCCGCAGCCACAAGTGCAAAATTGCTCGCACCGTACCCGTTTGCACGTCTCGAACGCGGCGCGGGCGCGCCCGTCGTCGACCGCATTCACTATCCACTCGAACAAGCAGTGGAGCAGCTCAAGGAATTCCGCCAACTGATTCTGATAGGCGCTCCATCTCCCGTTGCGTATTTTGCGTATCCCGATAAGAGCAGTGTTCTCACTCAGCCCGAGTGTGGAATTTATGCGCTCGCGCGTCCGGGCGAAGATTATGTCGGCGCGCTCGAAGCGTTGGCAGCGGCATTGTCGCCGCGCTGCGCTTCACCGGCGGGAGCATCGCCGGTCGCTGCGAAATCCGAACGGCCTCCTTCGCCGAGCGGCGAGATCACCTTGCCAGGCCTCGCCGCCGCAGTCGGCGCGACGCTCCCCGAGAACGCGATTGTCTCCGACGAATCCATGACTTCAGGACGCGGCCTGATGGCAGCCACCCGCGGCGCGCCTCCGCACGATTGGCTGGCATGCACGGGCGGCTCAATAGGAATTGCAATGCCGCTAGCGGTGGGAGCGGCGGTGGCGTGCCCGGATCGGCGCGTGCTCTGCCTCACCGCCGATGGTAGCGGGATGTACACTTTGCAAGCCCTGTGGACCATGGCGCGCGAAAATTTAAATGTCACGACGGTAGTCTTCGCAAACCGCGTTTACGGAGTTCTGAAGCGCGAGTTTTTGGGAATTGGCGTCGGCGAACCGGGGCCGAGAGCGCTCAGTCTCTTCGAGATCGGGCGTCCCGATCTCGATTGGGTATCGCTCGCGAAGGGCATGGGCGTTCCTGCCGCGCGTGCTACGTCGCTGGAAGAATTTCAGAAGGCATTAGGAAATGGCTTCAAAGGCGGTGGCCCATCGTTGATTGAGGTGCGGGTCTGAGGGCGCGGCATTCGAAGCGCTATCACGCGGAAGGAGTGCCAGATTCCACCATCTTCGCAAGTGCGTCCTTCATGACTTTTCCAGTCGGAGTTACAGGCATATTGGGAACGATCTGGATGAGAGTTGGCCTCTTGTACGTCGCAAGATGAATCGCCGCATGTTCCGCCAATTCATCGGGCGTGAGAGTCGCGCCCGGCAAGGGTTCAACGAAAGCGACGACATCCTCCCCGCCTTCTGCTCCTTCAATGTTTCGTCCAATCACAGCGGATCGCGCAACGCCTTGATATGTATTCAGCACGGCTTCTACTTCAGCAGGGTAAACATTGAATCCAAATCGAACGATTAGTTCTTTTGTGCGTCCGACGATAAAGAGATTCACGCCATCCAATCGGGCCAGATCTCGCGTGTTGAACCATCCGTCTGCGTCGATCACGGCAGCCGTTTCGTCTGGAGCGCGGTAATAGCCTTTCATCACGTGCGGGCCGCGCACCCGTAGCTCGCCGACCTCGCCGTCCGTAACCGGATTTCCGTCAGCGCCGATCAACGCGATTTCAGATCCAGGAAACGCCCGGCCCACGGAAACGTCCGGGCGCGGGTCTTCGACGATCGCCTGAGCGATTGTCGGAGAGCATTCGGTGACGCCATAACCGTTGTACAGCACCATTCCGGCGAATAGCTTTTCGACCGACGCTTTGAGTGCGGCATGAAGCGGCGCGCCGGAAGACGAAATGATCCGAAGTGACGGGAATTTTAGAGCACCGAGTCCCTTTGTATTCGCATATTCGACCAGCAGAGCGAACATCGCTGGCACGCCCAACAGGACCGTTATCCCGTCTTTCTCGAGAGCCGAGAGAGCTGCTACGGGATCGAAGCGCGGCGACAAATAAAGAGTCGCGCCGCTGATCAACGTCCCCAAGAGAACTACCGAAAGACCCACTGCATGCGACATCGGAAGAACGCCGTACATCCGATCCTTCGGAACCAACGAGCGGATTTTCGCGGAGACTGCGGCCAGGTACAGGAGGTTTCTGTGCGTTAGCATCACGCCTTTTGGCAGCCCGGTTGTGCCGGATGTGTAAATCAACACGGCCACACGGTTCAGAGGATTCGAATCGATGGTTTCTGGCTGCACTTCCTGGTTGAGCGAGCCGACGCCAATCGGGCCGAGATTTTTCACCGTCTCGACGATTGCGCCATGCCGCTTGGCGTGCTCCCGTGCAAAATGAGAGACGCTCGTCGTATAGAGCACGAGACGCGCGCCGCAATGGTCCCGGATGAGATCGATTTCCCGCGCGGAAAGGCGCGCGCTCGCGAGAACGGGCCATGCGTCGAGGGCGGCTAGCGCCAGCAATATTGCAATGTACGCCCGGCAGTTCTCGCACACGATGAGGACACGATCGCCCGGACGTACTCCGCTTTCGACGAGCCACGTCTGCGTTTCTGCGATGGCTGACGCCAATTCTTGATAGGTCCAAGTCCCGGAATTTTCTACAAGCGCCGGATGATTTGGCGAACGATTCGCCCAGGGCGCGACGATGTCGCTGATTCGGTCGGGAAGAGATGCCAAGATCTGGGGAACTTGATCTTCAATCATGGTTGCTTTAGATCTCTTGGAGAGTGCAGGAGAGTCAAAGCGCTCCCACGAACAATGCTAAGCGATTTGGCTATCGTTTGCCGCGTGCGTTTACGTCGTGAGTCACGGGCGCGCTCGATTCGGCGCGAACGACGGTCGCAAACGCCGGCGCGTCGACCTTTCCCGCCGCGACGATCTGCAGCCAGTTCTTGTACAAGCGCGAAGCCGACGCCTGCCATGTATTGCGCAAGGCATCGGAAATTATCGATTCGGGAAACGACTCGATGACTTCTTCTCGCCGTTGGGCCAGCGCAGTATTTTGAAAATCCGTCAGAAGCTTTTGCGCTTCCGTATCAAAGTATCCGTGAGGCATCGTCGGATACGTATCTCTTTCCTGACGAAGAAATCGCCGGACATCTCGCCGGTATTCCTTCAGAAGGCTTCGCAGCCCGTATTCCGGATGGCCCTGGAAATGAACGAAGAGGCTTTTCCCAATCGTCTTCACGAACAGATCCACGCCCGCTTCAGCGGATTTCGTAAGGACCGTGTAGCCGCACGAAATGAGCGCATCTTCCCGCACTTCGTTCCAACGGGAATGCGGAATTCGCACTGAGTCCGCGAGATTGTTGGTCAACCGGTGTTCGCAAGGTTTCTTGTGCTCGAACACCCCGAACTTTTTATCTGCCATCGGGTGGCGCACGATGCCGTCACTGTGGAGCACGCTTGCGTGCGCTGCCAGGCACGACGCAACCGTCGATCTCGTGTTGTCCGCTGCCCAATCCAGAGTATCGGTCAGAGTTTGCCAGTAGGGCTCGGCGCTCAAGTCGGGCTGACGCGGCTCCGTTCCCGTGATAATAACGCCATCCAACTGGCTCTTCCAAAGATCGTCGTAATTGAAATAGAAACTGTCCAAATGCTGCTGCCCCCGTTCGGTTCGTGGAAGTTCGGGCAGCGAATAAAGCTTCACCTTCACTGGAACATCCCCGGCGGCAGCATCGAGAAGTTCGAAGAATTGCAGTTCGGTGTCTTCAAGGGCCGCGTCCGGCATGTTGTTAATCAGCGCGACGTTGATGCTCTGCGCGCGCGCACCGAAACGGTCAGGCGATTCCGCCGGGCGCGAAGCCGTCCTCTCCGCCCATCGCGTGGGAACACGGCCGCCGTCGATAATTACCGGCACGACAGCCCTTCCGAAAAGGCGGAACGCTTGTGCGCCGGCGAATTCCGCATGATCATGCGGATGCCTCCAACGCTTGAGCGAGATCTTCGAGGATATCGTCTATGTGTTCGATGCCGACGCTCAGCCGCAGCATCTCGGGCGTAACGCCGGCTTTCGCCTGTTCTTCGGGAGTAAGTTGACGGTGCGTCGTTGAGGCAGGATGACAAGAGAGAGATTTCGCGTCACCCATGTTCACCATGCGCTTGAACAAGCGGAAAGCGTTGAAGCATTTCGTGCCCGCCTCGAAGCCGCCTTTTACGCCGAAAGTGAGAAGAGACACACAGCGATCGCCCAAGTACCGCTTCGCCATCGGATACAAGGGATTGTCGGGGAAGCCGGCGTAATTTACCCAGGCAACTCGCGGGTGATCGCGGAGAAACTCGGCGACCTTTCGCGCGTTTTCTACGTGGCGCTCCACGCGAAGCGCCATCGTCTCGACGCCTTGAAGAAAAAGAAAGCCGTTAAATGGCGACATCGTCGCGCCAGTATTCCGCTGGCACACGGTCCGGCAGCGCGCGACATACGCAGCGGCGCCAAAGTGATCGACATAGACAACGCCGTGGTATGCGATCTCCGGGCGAACCATCATGTGGAAACGTTCCGGATAGTCACGCCAGGGGAATTTTCCGCTATCCACGATCATCCCGCCGATTGATGTTCCGTGCCCGCCCATGAATTTTGTCATGGAGTGCACGACCACGTCGGCGCCGTATTCGATCGGCCTGAGCAAGATCGGCGTAGCGACGGTGTTGTCTACGATCAAAGGGACACCGTGTTTGTGGGCTACGCGTGCCAGCCCCTCGATGTCTGCAACATTTCCGGCTGGATTGCCTACGCTTTCGCAGAAGACCGCCCTGGTATTCTCGTCGATCTGTTTTTCGATGTCTTCCGGAGTATCAGTCTTTCCGAAATGGCAAGCGACGCCATTCTTTTTGAATATATGTTCGAGAAGGGTATAGGTGGCGCCGTAGAGCTGGGGAGTGGAAACGATGTTTGTCCCCGCCTCCGTAATCACATCAAGCGCGTAGTGGATGGCGGCCATGCCCGAACTGACACTCAGAGCCTCAACGCCGCCCTCCAGCGCCGCCACGCGCTTCTCGAGGACCGTGTTGGTTGGATTGCCGATGCGGGTATAGATGTTTCCTTGGACTTCGAGATTGAACAAAGCAGCGCCATGCTCTGCGCTATCAAACTCGAAAGCGACCGTTTGGTAGATAGGCACCGCGACGGCCTTGGTTACGGGGTCGCCGTCGTAACCAACATGTATTGCAATCGTCTCACGCTTCATCAGGTTTATCTCGGAGAGTCAGCGCCTGCCTTTGAATACTTCGCGACCGCGGGCACCGGGGTTGCGGGAACGCGCGCAGGGTCGTGAGCAACGGCCTTGGCCACGTGTTGGGAAACCCGTTGCGCGGCAAAAGTCGCGCCATACGCGAATCGCATGAGCGGGCCGAAGCTATTGGCAGCGGACACTCCGACGAAGTATAGACCTGGAACGGACGATTCGAAACTTGAGGAAAGCGCGGGTGAATTGTCTACCGTCTTGATCCTGGAACGGATTTCGCCGCTCAAGAACTTGAGGCGCTCAAGATCTACGCGGTATCCGGTGGCGGCAATTACGTGATCGGCGGTGATGTCGCGAGTGCTGCCGTCGTCCTTTCGGAGCGTCAGCCGGACTTTGCCGTCCTTCACCTCGGCGCCGCGAACCGAGTAGCCGAGCACGAGGGGCACGTGACCATCAATCTTGGCCTTCGCGAACCATCCCCCCGCAGGTCCCAGGTGCTTTTTCACTAAGTTCACGCGAGTATTTTCCGGCAGATAGTGCACCACCAGAGGCCAGTTGCTGCAGAAGCGCGATTTTAAGCCCGGACCGAGGCCCGACTGCGGGTGCCGAATCTTCTCCCACAACGAACGAGGCTTGTCCTGCGACTGTCTCTCGTGGAATTTCAGCTTGGGCGCCCGCGCGACCAGCTGAACGTTTGCTCCGTTCTCGGCCAATAGCGCTGCCATATCAATCGCCGAAGAACCACCGCCCAAAACCACAACACTGCGGCCTCGGAACGGCTCGAGATCGTGGTGCGCGAAGCTGTGGGAAGCGAACTCTGCCGGCAACTTCGCCAAATCGGGAGGGGTAAACGCGAAATGGGTAATTCCAACTGCCAGCACGACCCTACCGGCGGAGACAACTTCTCCGTCTTCGAGTTGAAGCTGAAATCCATGCGGCGAACTCGCCAAGCCGGTCACGAGCTTATCCTCAAGCTCCGGCAGGAATCGGTCCTTAAAAGCCAGACCAAATGCGGAGAAGGTATCGAGTCGCACCGGCGTGCCGAGATCTGCGTATTCGATTCCGCGTTCAGCGCAAAAATGTTTCAGCGTGTAGCTCTCTTCCGGATCGGAAACCGTCGACGCAAAGCCGTCGGACTTAAGCATCATGCCCTTCGGCATGTGCCGCAGCCAACTGTCCATCGGATGTCCGAAAATTCGGAAGGATATGCCTTTTCTTTTTAGATGGGCCGCGACGGAGAGGCCGTACGGACCCGCGCCAACGATCGCTATGTCTGTCATGGTTGAACGACAGCTACTCCTTTGTAGATTGTTTGCTGCTGTTTGGGCATCGATCGGATGAATCGCCGAGGTAATTCACGGAGCCACCATTCGGTCTCCGAATGAATCGAGCGTGAACGACCCCAGAATTCGATGGCAATTCTGATACCGCCAGAAAACTTTTATCGCGCCTAAAATCAGCGGTCTGGGAATTCCGGAACGCGGTTGGGGAGAACTTCGT
>JBAPOP010000110.1:0-1911 GCA_049279675.1 Candidatus Acidiferrales bacterium | reverse complement strand
GCTTTCACTGATGACATCAATCAGATCGTCCGACGAACAACGATACCTCAACATCAGAGCTTTTGAGCATCTCGCCGCTTGAGGCAAATCAACCGTCCGTCAAAATCCTTACATCACGCCCATTTGCATTCCCGCCTACCGCCTGCTACCGTGATTGCCGAGCTATGACTGAACGGTACATGTACGGTGCGATTAAGGCGCCAGCCGAACCGCCGCGCCCGGCTCCGCCCCCGCTCGCCTGCCCTGCCTGCCCTAAGCCTCGAAGGGTTTACCCTGAGCTTCGAAGGGAGCCTCGACGGATTTACCCTGTGCGCGCCACAGCAGCCGAATGGGCCGCTCCTCAATCGGTATTGGAAACACGGGCCACGGTCCGCGAGTCACGGCACACCGCCTTTCTAATCGGTAGACCAAAACGATTAAAAATCGCCGTAACCGCAACAAAACAATCATCCGCGACCATTTCTAATCGGTACAAATTAAGCCCCCTTCCAGACGCTCGCACGCCCCATTTACTCACCCGGCAAGTTCACGCGCCCGACCAAATCTCTCGCATCGCGCACCTGTCATTCCGTCCAGCATGTTCATTTGGGCACACTTACCGCTCGCCCTTCTCCGTTTCCCTTCCCGTCCAGATAAGCTGTCTCCGTATGGGGCCTGAGAACGAAACCACCGTTTCGCCGAATACATCTGCGCCGAATCCTCCCGGCGAAGCTGCGATTACGGCAGCACGTCCGACGGAGACGGCGCGCCCGCCGTTCCCTGTTCTCGTCGTCGACGATTCGCCCGTCGCTCGCAAGCTCGTCGAATGCTCCCTGCCGAAAAATGAATACGCGATCCTCATCGCGAAGACCGGGCAGGAAGCCATCGAAAAATTTGCCGAGCATCGCCCCGGCCTGATCATCACCGATTTTCTGATGCCTGATTTCAGCGGCATCGATCTCTGCGAGCGCATCCGCCGCGAATTTCGCGATTGCTTCACCTACATCATCGTTCTCACGGGCGTCCATGAAAAGACGGCCGTCGTGCGCGGCCTGAAAGCCGGCGCCGATGAATATCTGACCAAGCCTTTCGATCCCGATGAGTTGCTCGCGCGCGCGGGCGTCGGCCGGCGAATTATTCAGATGCATCGCGAAATCGAGGAAAAAAATCGCCTCCTCGAGCAGCTCGCGCTTACCGACTTGCTCACCGATCTCCCGAATCGCCGCGCCGTGGAAGAATGGGCCAAGCGCCAGATCAGCGCCGCCGCGCGCCACGAATTTCCCTTCTGGGTGATCATGACGGACCTCGATCAATTCAAAACGATCAACGACACCTGGGGCCACGACGCCGGCGACACCGTGCTAAAGAAATTTGCCGAAATTCTGAAATCGAATACGCGCTCGTCCGATATTTGCGGCCGGATCGGCGGCGATGAATTTCTGATGATCATCACGCACTCGCAGCCCGAGGGAATTAATCTCGCAATCGAGCGCATGCGCTCGCAAGTGGAATCGCAGCGGTTCGTTTTCAACGGCCAGGAAGTCGGCGTCACCGCCAGCTTCGGCGTCGCGAGTTTCCGCCGCGGACAAATCCCCGATCTCGAGCGCCTGATCGTGCAAGCCGACGTCGCTCTCTACTCCGCGAAGCGCCGCGGCCGCAATTGCATCTCAATCCCCACCACCGAAGTCCGTTAAAAATCGCGGAAATTAATTTCGCGAAAATATTTTTCTGAAATTAGTTCGGCGAAGAAGGCGCACGGAAAACTCGCCACGAGCTTCGCAGAACTTTCGCGCCGCAGCTTCGTGGTGTCAACGCAAAGTAGAAATGTCCGGTTTTTCGCCAGATAGAAATGTCCGCTTCCATGGCTTTCTCCAAGGGTGATCGGGAGGCGGGCTGTGTTTGGTTTTGAGTCTGGGTAGGGGTTTTGGTTTT
>JBAPOP010000109.1:0-3624 GCA_049279675.1 Candidatus Acidiferrales bacterium | reverse complement strand
CAACAGGAACAACCCGACGACTACGTGATCGCTACCGAAGAGACACACTCGGTGCGAGAATTTCTCGAGTGCGCCTTCGGAATGCTCGATCTCGATCCTTATAAATATCTCGTGCTAGACCCAGCCTTGGCTCGGCCAGCCGAAGTTGACCTTCTGTTGGGTGACATGACGAAAGCGCGCCAGCGATTACAATGGTCGCCGCGAATGCATTTCCGCGACCTCGTTCGAACCATGGTCAATTCCGATCTTCAGTTGTACTCGCGCAATGAACCAACAGCGGGAGCGGCTGTGTTGCCTGCCTCGACAGAACGGCAGCGCGCGCGGCACGCCAACACCAACATTTGACGACAGGTCTCACAGTGCAGACCGAAGAGAACATCGGGCAAGAATCAAATGACCTTGCTGATGCTTACGCGCCTGTTCCTCCTGCCTCAGGTTATGTAGCGCTGTTGCAATCGTTGTTCCGCGGGAAAATCACGGGTGCGGCGGTAGCTCTGTTGATCCGGCAGGTCGTCGTAATGGGGCTGAGTCTCGGCAGTAGCGTGGCAGTATCTCGCTGGCTCGGACCCGATGTCGTCGGCCGTTTTGCCATTTTGATCTTTGTCACCCAGGGGATTCTCGGTTACTTCGGAGATTTGGGACTTAAAGCGGCATTAATTCGAAAACGCGGGGAATTGGATCGAACGGAAGTCGCGACTGCGCAGACTGTCGTTTTGGGAGTGTCGATTCTGTTTGCTGTGTCGATCGGTGCGTTGCTGCCTTGGATTTTGCCGTTGGTGAAACTGGGGCCAGGAAACTATTTGCCTGCGGCTGTACTTCTTTCGCTGCTCGTCGTGCGGATGATGCGGACGATTCCGCTGGCGATCCTTGAGAAAGCAATCCGGTTCAAGACAGTAGGAGCCGTCGAGGCCAGTGAAAGCTTGATTTACGCAGTGTTGTTGGCGACGCTCGCATACCTGCACAAGGGGATATGGGCGTACGTGATAGCCATGTCGTGCCGCGATGTTTTCGGCAGCATCGCGTTCAACGTCATCGCCCGCCCGCCTTTGCAACGCTTTTCTTGGCCGTCGATCCGGCCGCACCTCGGCTTTAGCTTGACCTATCAGGGTGGTTCGCTTTTGAACATGATCACACTTGCGTTTCCGCCGATCATGATCGCGCGCGTCCTCGGCAAAGACGCCGTCGGATTCGCATCGTGGGCTTTCGCGTTATCGATGTACCCTCTCGTGATCTGCAACGCGATGACGCGCATTTATCTGCCCGCATTCAGTGAGTCGGCGAACGACCCCGTGCAGTTGCGTTCTCGGGTCGAGAAATCTCTCCAAATTAATGCCAGTCTAGCGTGGCCCGCTTGTGCTGTTCTGGCTAGTCTGAGCACACCGATCATCGCTTACGTATTCACGCCAAAATGGTTCCCCGCGCAGTCACTGCTGTACGCCTATTGCGTTACTGCCGTAATGACCGCCGTTGGCCTGCCTCTGACTGAATTGTTTTTCTCGCAGAATGACGCGATGTTCAATCTGCGCCTGTGCTTATGGTGGACCATACCGACCTGGACTCTCGGCACGTACGCGGTGTACCGCCACGGGCTGTTCGGATTCGCCATCTTTCAAGTTGTGCTTCAAAGCACGTGGTTCTTGGCGTTCCTCCATGCACGGCGAATCGAGGGATTACGCGTTTTTGCTCCGCTATCCCAGCCGCTGATTTTAGGCGCCGGGCTGGTGATAGCGAATCTGATGATTGTGCATTCTACGATCCTCTCCTCTATCTATCGGCTCGGGGAAGTACTTGTAGTTGAGGCAGTGGTTTGCGGGGCGTTCCTGCTGAGGATGCTCTTGAGCTGGCGGACGGGAGCGGGGGCTGTTAGAGCAAATTCTATTGCCGCCCAACCCGGCTGATTTCCAAAGCGTCGGCGCGATTCATTGTAGCCAGTGGGTGATGCGGTTTGGATGTCGCAGAATCCGATGCGACGGGTTATTTTTCCGCAGACGGACAAATCCGCAGGAGAGTCGATAGATGTCAGATGTCGACAAATGGTACCGCAATTATTGGGCGCGACATCAGGCGCGCGAAGTCATGCACCGGACGCTCAAGGCGCGGTGCTTGTCTTGTGAAGACCGCGTACAACTGAACGAAATGGAGCAGGCGATTTTCGATCACAGCAAGCAAGCGGGCCGGCTCTTAGAATTCGGCGCGGGGGATAAGCGTCTGAAGGGCAAGTATCAAACCGCAGGCTTTCAAGGACAGTTCGAGACACTGGACATTTCTCCCGAGCACGAACACGAATATTCATCAATCTCCCAAATCACGGGCCGGTTTGACGCCATCCTTTGTCTTGAAGTAATCGAGCACATGTCGCTCAACGATTACGTGGATTTGATGGATGAGTTCGACAAGTTGTTAAATCCGGGTGGCACCCTCGTGATTGGCACGCCGAATCCTCTTTGCGTCGTCCCGATGTGGGCCGGCGATCCCGGACACGTCCAGCAATATCCGCTGGCAGATCTCGCGGCCGATTTTGTCGTGCGAGGTTACAACGTCAAAGCATTTCGCGTGCGCTATGGCGCGTGGCCGAAGGGTATTTCTAGACTGAGATTTCTTGCGATGCGTATCCTTTGTTATCTCCTGAGTGTTGACTACGCACACGGAATTATCGTGATAGGCACGAAGAAGACGCCGGGCGCAAGCCATGTGACTGCCGGACCGAAACCGGTCGTTGAGGTGCAGAGATGACGGTGATTCGGACGGCGATCTTCGGCTGTGGCGCAGTAACCAACGTCTTGTACATACCAGCGCTGCAGGAAGTTCGCGACGAACTCGAGCTAGTCGGCGTGGCCGATCTGAATCTCGAAAACGCAAAAAGCCTGTTGAAAGAATTCCCAGGGGCCCGAAGTTTCACCAATTATGACGAGCTTCTTGCCGAGCTTCGGCCCGACGCGGTCATTGTCGCCCTCCCGCATTGTCTTCATAAGAGTGCGAGTGTGGATGCAATGCGAATGGGAGCGAACGTCTTCTGCGAGAAGCCGATGGCCGTCGATTCCCATGAGTGCGACGAGATCGAACTCGCCGCTAACGAGACCGGTCGCGTTTTTGCCGTAAATCTGCTTCGTCGACAGTTCCCGAGCGTGCGCGCGATCAAACGATTAGTCGAATCGCAGGCGCTCGGCGCTCCGCGCGCATTTGAAATTACGGAGGGAGCGCCATACCAGTGGCCGGCGATGTCTTTTTCAGTCTTTGACCGCAAGATTTCGGGTGGTGGCGTACTGATAGACTCGGGCGTTCATTTGCTCGACTTACTGCAATGGTGGCTCGGCCAAATCGGCGTGGTCGAGTTTCTCGATGATGCCGAACTAAATGGTGTGGAGTGCGATTGTGTCGCAACCGTGACGGCCGGAAAAGCTCGAGGATCGTTACGAATGAGTCGCTCGGTTGCCTTGCCAAATGTTTATCGTCTAGAGTTTGACCGCGGATGGATTGAGTGGGACCACGATGACGGTTCGCGGTTTCGGTTTTCTTCTGGGGGCCAGGAAGTAGTAGGTGCCGAAGTGCAATGCGACGAACGTTGGGCGAGCGGAAGCCGCTTCATATACGCGTTAACTAAGCAGTTGAGGAATTTCGTCAGAG
>JBAPOP010000108.1:0-5621 GCA_049279675.1 Candidatus Acidiferrales bacterium | reverse complement strand
ACGTTGGCGGGGCGTTCGGCCAGGCGGCGCATGTACCACGGGAACCAATATTTACCGTAGGCGACAAGAACAATCGAACGGCATCCTTCGGTCGCGAGGCGCGACTGTTCCACGCGCTGAATTCCATAGAGCATCTGAAACTCGAGTTGATCTTTTTCTAGTCCGTTAGCCGCGGCCCACTGCTGAATTCGGGCGATTAGCTTTGTATCGTGCGTCGCAATCGCAGCGCGCAGTCCGGCGCGGCGCGCGTCTTCGCCGAGCAGAGATTGAGCGATGCGAAAATAATTCTCGTCCACGTCGCGCTTGTGCGGGAAAGCAACTTCAGGAGGCTCGTTGTAAGCGCCTTTCACCAATCGAATCGCGCCGCCGAGCGGCAGCAACTTCCGCACGTCCTCTGCAGTTCGCCGCAAGTATGACTGCACGCATACGCCGACGTTCGCTCCGTCGTTCCGCGCGCGGCGGTAGATCTCGAGCGTCGAGTCGACGTAGGCGCTCTGCTCCATGTCGATCCAAACAGTTTTCCCCTGCGGCGAACTCGCAATCAGGCGCGTGAGATTCGCGAAGCAGAATTCCTTGTCGAGGTCGAGGCCGAGATGCGTGAGTTTGACGGAAATTTCGGCGGGCATTCGGTGCACCCAGATCTGCCCCAGCACATCTTCGTAATGCGAAGTTTCGGCTTCCGCTTCCGCGCGGTCGGCGACGTTTTCACCGAGCGCCGTGAGCACGGCGCCGATACCTTTGGCTTGCAGCTCGCGCACCGCGCGAAACGCATCCTCGGCCGCTTCGCCGGGCATGAATCGCGCGACGCCGCGCTTGACGAACGAATACTGCGGCGCGCGCTCCCGCAGCCAGCGGTTTTGAGCCGCCTTGAGGAGAAGCGTTCGCGCCCAACTCATCGGCGATTTTCTCTCAATTGATTTCTATTGCGGCGAGCTGAGCACCCGGATGAAGTGATAGTAGAAATCGACGCCTTCATAAAATGACGCGACCGGGAGCCGTTCGTCACGGCCGTGCGAGCGGTCGTCGTTGATGTCAATGAAGACTCCGGGAACGCCGTACGTCGGCATGCCGAATCCGCGCGTGATCGCGCCATCGCTAGCTCCCGCATCCATCACGGGCACCACCGGAACTCCAGGCCACATTTGCTCGGTCACTCGCTGAATCGCGCCCATCACGTCCGGGCGCAGCGGCGAGGGAGGATTGGGATGCGTTGACCCGCCTAGAACGGTTGAACGTGAAATTATGATTTTCGGATCCGCCATGATTTGCACGAGCGTCTGCTGAGTTTCCTCGGGCGAATGCCCGGGCAGGATGCGGCAATTCACGTTGGCGCGCGCCGTTCCAGCGAGTGCGTTGTTGGCATGGCCGGCTTCGACGCGCGTGGCGACGCAGGTGGTGCGCATGCGCGAGTTGTAATAGGGCACTTGCGAGAGCCGCTTGATCGCGTCTTTGCTGGGCGGAGTTGTGAGAATCGCTTTCATGTCCGCGCCCGTATCGCCGCCGACGATGTCCGCCTCGCGAGCGAAGTATCCGCGCGTCACGTCATTGAGCTCAAACGGGAATTGAGTGCGCTCGAGGCGCAGCAAGCCGCCCGCGAGTTCGTAAATCGCATTGTCCGGCCGGGGCAGCGAGCTGTGCCCGCCCGGATTTTCCACTTTCACGTCGTAGTCTTGATAAAGTTTTTCGCTCGCCTGAATTCCCACTGCGAGCTTTTTACCTTTGTCCATTTCGAAATCGCCGGCGTCAGGATTGATTACGAAATCCGCTTCAATCAACTCCCGATGGTTATTCAGCAACCAATCCACGCCGTTGAAATCGCCGCCTTCTTCGTCCGCAGTCAGCGCGAGAATCAAATCGCGATCGGGACGGTAGCCTTCTTTTTTCATGCGGATGAATGTGGTGACGAGAAGCGCGTCGCCTTCCTTGATGTCTTCGGTGCCGCGGCCGTAGAAGTAGCCGTCCTTCTCGATGAACTGGAATGGATCCATCGTCCAGTCTTCGCGGTGCGCTTCGACGACATCGAGATGGCAGATGAAGAGAATCGGTTTGCGCGCGCCCGTGCCGTGAATTCGCGCGACGAGATTGCCCTTGCGCGGATTTGGCCCGAGCACCTGCACGTCATCGCCGGTAAATCCCGCACCGCGGAGCCACGCCGCCATCGCGTCAGCGGCGGTGGTCGTGTTGCCCACCGAATCAGTCGTATTAATTTCGATCAGCTGCTTGAAAATGTCGTGCGCCATCTGCCGCGTGGACGGGTCCGCCTGAGCGGGCAGCGAGTGCGCGCCGAGCGTTAATCCGATCACGACGGCCGCAACGAGAATGCTGACTAGAATAAATTTCGTCTTCATATTTTTCCGGTGATAGGAATCTTCGTGCCGCAAGAATGTATCAAAGAGTCGAGTTTGCCGCCACGTAGCGTGCGGACCTCTCGGATGGATTGAGAGCGAACCCGCCGCTCTAAGATCGCCGCAAGTTTTACTATTTCACCGCGGCGACACAATCGACTTCGATGCGCGCTCCGAGTGCGAGACCTGTGGCCGCGAAGGCGTTGCGCGCGGGCATCCGGTTCTTGGGGAAAAACGTGACATAGACCGTGTTCATCGCATCCCATTCGCTCATGTCCGCGAGCATCACCGTGCATTTGATGACATGCTCGAGCGATGAGCCGCTGCGTTTCAAAATCGCGCCGATGTTTTCGAGCGCGCGGTTTGTTTCGGCGAGGACACCGCCCGGCGCGAGCTTCAGATTTTCATCCGTGCCGAGCTGGCCCGAAACGTAAATCAGATTCCCCACGCGTACGGCATCGCTAAATGGAAGCGGGACAGGCTTCGGCGTGGTGAAGTATTCAAGCCGATGGCTTGATCGGCTATTCGCACCGGATTTTGTAGGACGCCGCGCCGATTTGCTCTTCCGTTTCATTGTTGCTGCCACGTTTCCTCCGCCGTGCGATTCGCTGCGTTTGCGTCGCCGAAATTCTCCGCCTGGCCTAAAAACCGAGCCACGTTAGCACAGCGAGGGTAGGGGTCCGCAATTAGTACTTGCCGGCAATACTTCCTGTAACTTTTTGGCAAGTCGCGGATACCTATTACGAGAGGGCACCCTCAGGGCAGAGAAACGGAACATCATCGATTCGCCCGTGCGTTAGCTTCCAGCGGTGACGAGGTCAAAATGACGACAGTCGCAGTACCGAGAATCGAAACTTCATCCGAAAAACCAATCGCCCCGTGGTGGCACACGGCATTGCTTATCGGATTGTTCCTGAGCCTAACGGTGAGTGGGGCGATTTTTCAGCGGCATGCGCGCTCGCAAGCCGGCGCGTTGCCGCAGCATACGAATATAATTCCGCTGTATCTTTCGCTCATCGCCGCGGAGTGGGGGCTCTTTATTTATGTGTGGAGGGCCGGCCTGAAAAGGACGGGAACGAAACTTCGTGATCTGATCGGCGGGCGATGGAGCAGTGCGAAAGACGTTCTGCTTGACGCGGGTCTGGCACTCGGAATCTGGGCGATTTGCGAGCTTTTCGAGCACGCATGGACGCACTGGATAGGGCACGAGCATGCTGTCTCGATCCAGCCGTTGCTGCCGCAACGTTTCCTTGAAATTCTGCTGTGGATCGGCGTATCCATCAGCGCAGGGATTTGCGAAGAATTGGTCTTTCGCGGCTATTTCCAGAAGCAATTCGAAGTGTTCACGCATAGCCGATGGATCGCACTGTTTCTGCAGGCCGCGCTGTTCGGAATCTCTCACGGGTATCAAGGAATCGAAGCGTGCGTGAAGATCGCCATCTTTGGCGCGATGTACGGATTCGTCGCAATCTGGCGCAACAGCCTGCGGCCCGGCATGATGGCGCATGCATGGTCAGACATTTTGAGCGGCATCTTCGGATTCTAATGCCGCATGACGCCACGCTGCTGCTCGGCTTGACTCTTCGCGCAGCCGAGAACATTCGCGCCGAGGCGGCCGGATGACCGACTTCGGAGAGCTTTACAAAAAATACGCGCCGGATGTCTACCGATTTGCGCTGTATCTCTCGGGCGAGAAAAGCGAAGCGGAGGACATCACATCCGAAACATTTGTGCGGGCGTGGACTTCGCCGGAAGCAATCCGAGTGGCGACAGTGAAAGCGTATCTCTTCACGATCGCGCGAAATCTTTACCGGCATAGTTGGCGGAAGAAATCGCGGAACGTCGCGCTGAACGATGAGATGCGCGATCCGGCGGCTAGCCCTGAAGCGCTCGCGGGAATCAGTGCGGAACTGCGCGCCGTGCTCGCGGGCCTGCAGGAATTGCCGGAAGAAGATCGTGCGGCGCTGCTAATGCGCGCGAACGAGGGACTCTCGTACGAAGAAATCTCGCAGGCGCTGGGGCTCTCGCTGGCATCGGTGAAGGTGAAAATTCATAGGGCGCGGCTGGTGCTGCTGAAGATTCGGGACGCATAGGAGAAGATGAAATGACAGTGACACGCGACGTGATCTTGGATTTGCTGCCGGTCTATCTTTCGGGCGAAGCGAGTGCTGCGACAAAAGAACTGGTGGAGAATTACATGAAGCAGGACCCGGAGCTCGCGCAGAAGTTGCGGAGCCAATGGGTGGAGAACTTGAACAAAGCTACGCCCGCGACTCTGCCGCCGGAGCTCGAGCTGAAGGCATTTCGCCGAACGAAGAGTTTGCTAGGCTGGCAGAAATGGCTGCTGGGATTCGCGATCTTCTTCACTTCCATTTCTGCGAGCTTCGAGATTTCTACAAGCGGCGCGCATATCAACGAATTTCATTTCTTGCTGCAGAGCGCACCGGTGGAGATGGGAGCGTGCGTCGTGCTCGCGATCGTGTTCTGGACGATTTATCTGCTGCTGCGGAGGCGGATGAGATCGACGGTCGCGTAAATATTGGCGCGCCGTTTCGTCATAGTTCGAATAAATGTGCTGAGAAACAAAAAGGCCGCCCCGACGAATCGGAGCGGCCTTTCGATTTTTAATCCTGGCAGCGACCTACGTTCCCACGCCGTTACCAGCGCAGTATCATCGGCCCTGCGGGGCTTAACTTCCGTGTTCGGGATGGGAACGGGTGTGACCCCCGCGGTAAGGCCACCAGGAAATTTGATCCGGCGCGAAGAAACTCGCACCGAGTTTTTCAAATCTCGAAAATCGGGATTTGAAAAGAAACTGAAGGAAGTTGGCGACGCAAATCTGTTCGAGTGAAAATGCTGAAAAGGACTCAACCTGCCCCAACGTTGTAACGCGTTGGGAAAGTTTTATGGTCAAGCCGAACGGCCGATTAGTACGGGTAAGCTACACGCATTGCTGCGCTTCCACCTCCCGCCTATCAAAGTCGTAGTCTTCGACTGGCCTTCTTATCCGCCCGAAGGCGGATTCGGAGACCTTATCTCGAGGCGAGCTTCTCGCTTAGATGCTTTCAGCGATTATCTCTTCCCGACTTCGCTACCGAGCGATGCCACGGGCGTGACAACTCGATCACAAGAGGTCGGTCCATCCCGGACCTCTCGTACTAGGGACAGCTCCTCTCAAGTTTCCTGCGCCCACACCAGATAGGGACCGAACTGTCTCGCGACGTTCTGAACCCAGCTCACGTACCGCTTTAATAGGCGAACAGCCTAACCCTTGGG
>JBAPOP010000107.1:0-1833 GCA_049279675.1 Candidatus Acidiferrales bacterium | reverse complement strand
TCGTAGGGCTGGCCGGCAGGCCGGCCGAGTTTGCGCGGATTACATCACGCGATTCGAAATGCAAATTCGTGAAAGGCCGGTCCGTCTGCCGACGGACCCTACGGTTGCTTTACTCGCGCTAATTGATTGGCGCAATGAATTGGAGACGCAATGAACACATTGCTGCAGGACATCAAATTCGCCGCGCGCATGTTGCGCAAATCGCCTGGCTTCGCGCTCATTGCCATCCTTACGCTTGCTCTCGGCATCGGCGCGAACACCGCGATCTTCTCGGTCGTCGATGCCGTTCTGCTCAAGCCGCTGCCATATCCGCAGCCGGGCAGCATCGCTGCGGTTTGGGGAACGCACATGAAGATGGGCGAGAACAAACGCGCTCTCTCGTTCCCCGACTTCCGTGATTTGCAGGCGCAGAATCACGTCTTCGAGCATGTCGCGGTGTACACGGACGACACGACGTCGCTTACCGGCGCGGGCGAGCCGCTGCATCTCTTCGCCGAAAAAGTCAGCGCCGACATGTTCTCTGTTCTTGGCGTCCGGCCGCTTCTCGGGCGCGCGTTTCTGCCCGACGAAGATCAGCCCGGCCACTTCGTCGCGATGATCAGCTACCGGCTCTGGCAGAGCCACTTTGGCGCCGATCCGAACATGGTCGGCCGCGCGGTGACTTTCGGCGGCCGCGACTTCACGATCGTTGGCGTGTTGCCAGCATCGTTCGTCTATCCCTTCAATTCGGACGAGCCCGACGTATGGAAAACCTTTTCAGAGGATGCGACTCCGACGGGCGACGACAAGCCGATGACCGAGGTGCGCGGCGCGCATTTTGTAGCGGCACTCGCGCGATTGAAGCAGGGCGAAACATTCGCGCAGGCGAATGCCGAGGCCGATGCCATCGGCAATCGGCTAGCCGATCAGTATCCGGATACAAATAAATACACGAGCTTCAGGGTTGAGTCGGCGCTCGATGGCCTCGTCGGGAGCCTGAAGCCGCAGCTTCGCGTGCTCCTCGGTGCGGTGGCTTTCGTGCTGCTGATCGGCTGCGCCAACATCGCAAATCTGCTTCTCGCGCGGACCACGGCGCGCCAGCGCGAAATGGCGATTCGCACAGCGATGGGAGCGGGGCGGGCGCGAATTATCCGCCAGCTTCTGATCGAAGCGGGAATGATCTCGCTCGCGGGAGGCGTGTGCGGCCTGATCGTGGCTGCGTGGGGCACCGAGTACCTCGTGAAACTCGCGGCGGACCAGTTTCCGCGCGTCGCCGGCACCGCGCTCGATGCGCGCGTGCTCGCGTTCACTTTCATCGCTTCGATCGTGACAGGATTTCTTTTTGGCATCGCGCCCGCGCTCCAGCTTTCGAGCCAGCCGCTCTCGGAAATCTTGAAGGAAGGCGGCCGCAGCTCGAGCCAAAGCGCGCGGCAGCACCGCTTGCGGAATATTCTGATCGTCGGAGAAATGGCGCTGGCCGTGATTCTTCTCACCTGCGCAGGCCTCCTGATTGAGAGCCTTTCAAATTTGCAGCGTGTCAATCCGGGCTTCAATCCGCATGGCGTGGTCACTTTCGCAATCGATTTGCCGAGCAGCCGCTATTCGAAGCCGGAAGCCATCAAATCATTTTTCCGCCAGTTGTCGGAGCGAATGCGCGCGCTGCCCGCCGTCGAATCGGCCAGTACGGGTGTGCCGCTGCCGTTTAGCGACGCCGTGATTCGCACGACGTATCAAATTGAAGGCCGGCCTGTCCCTAAGAGCGAAGAGCCGCACGTGCACTTCCGCGCCGTCAACGTGGATTATTTCCGGACGATGGAAATACCGCTGCTGAAGGGCCGCGCGTTCGCTTCGACG
>JBAPOP010000106.1:0-8996 GCA_049279675.1 Candidatus Acidiferrales bacterium | reverse complement strand
GCCTCCATGCGAGCCACCACCGCCGCCGTGGCCGCCACCATGCTGCGCGAACGCAGGCGATGGCGCAAAAATGAAAAGTAGGCTTGCAGCAGAAAGGATAAAAATAGTCTTGAAGGTGGAGTTGCTCATCTCAGCCTCCTAATCGCACGGTGGCGCGAGACGCCGGGCCGCCCCACATCTTGCGATCATTCTACTCAATTAGACGCTCAATGCAATCGCGGAGTTGCGCGTTTTTCGAATTGCAAATTCGTAGTGCAGCACCGACCCTGCGGACTTCACCACTTAAATTGAACACGCGCGGGAGAAAAAAGTTGCGTTCTGCGCGAAAAGGTTTGAGGTGAATGCGTTAGGAGGGTTGCGGCACCGAGTTCAGATCGACGCGGTTCGCGCTTCTCGCAGCGAGTAGCGCGCATACGGGAACTTTGCGGCAAGCAATGGCGTATCTTCGGGCAACGACAAAGCGCGAGAATTGTGCGCGACGCCAGAAAGCATTGCGAATCGGAAGAACGAAACATGAAGAGAGACAAAGCACGAGGGAAAACATGAAATTGATAACGATTTTACGTGGCGATGACGCGAGTGGACGGATTCAATTCAACTTCATATCGAATTTTGTTTTCATCGGGGCGTTGTGCCTGTCGCTCTCGTTTGCGGCGTTTCCTGCGGCGGCGCAGGATGAGAACGGAAAAGGCGCGGGAGTCTACGTTGGCGCGGACGCGAATGCAAAAGATGTGGGACTGCCGATTTATCCCGGCGCGCGGCCTCACAAAGACAAGGACAACGACACGCCCGCTACCAAGTTCGGACTTTGGGGAAGCTCGTTCGCTTTCAAACTCGCTGTGATCAAAATGCAATCGAACGATTCGCCTGACAAAGTTGCGGCGTTTTACAAAAGAGCGCTGGCGAAATATGGGTCGGTGCTTGACTGCACGAATTCTACCGCTTCAAGCAGCGACAAAGACAAAAACGAATCATCGAAGAAGCTCGGATGCGGCGACGACAAGCCTGATGCGGGTGGAATGCTGTTCAAGTCGGGCACGACGGAAAAGCAGCACATCGTCGGCGTCCAGCCCAATGGAACCGGCACGGTATTTCAACTCGTCTACGTGCAAGTCCCCGAATCCGACAAATACAAATAGGCGTTCACGAATGCGCGCCGGTCGAGCGAGCGGGCGAGGGCAACAGCCAACGGAATAGAATCGTTGCAGAAACGCCACCAGCAACTTGAGCAACGATAAATGCAGGCGCGTCGACGGCGCGAATGCCGGCAAACGTGTCGCTCAGTGACCTCGCGATTGTAACGGCAGGATTCGCGAAAGACGTTGACGCGGTGAACCAATATGCGGCGGTGATGTAGGAAGCTACCGCGTACGGCATGGCTTCCGGACGAGAACGCGAACATCCCCAAATCACCGCGACAAGACCGAAAGTTGCAATGAACTCACTCAAGACTTGCGGTGGGCCTCCTCGAACGTGTCGCGACAGCGAGATTAGCGGCAGACCGAACATCGCGTGCGCAGCGATTGCGCCAAACACGCCGCCGAAGATCTGCGCGGCAATGTAGGCGAGAGCATCCGGCCAAGCCAAGCCGCCTTCGAACCGGTCAACCAGCGAGACAACGGGATTCAGATGTGCTCCGGATATCGGCGCAAATGTCAGGATCAACGCAGCGAGCGCCGCACCCGTGGCGATGGTGTTTGCCAGCAGTGCGAGAGCGGCATTTCCACCGGAAAGTCGTTCCGCCATGATTCCGGAACCGACAACGGCGGCGACGAGGAAAGCGGTTCCCAGAGATTCGGCGACCACGCGAGCTCCCAGACGCGGTCTCATTGATGGCCGATGCGATCGATTTCCGTTTGGATGGCGAGCTTGTCGAGGCTCGCGAGGGGCAGGCAGAGAAAGAGATTGATGCGGCGTTCCAGAATCATAAAGGCTTCGCGGAACGCGCGCTCGATTTGTTGGGGAGTGCCCTTCACGGCTGCGGGATCGGGAACGCCCCAGTGCGCGGTGATCGGATGGCCGGGCCAGACGGGGCAAGTTTCTTTGGCGGCATTGTCGCAAACCGTGAATACAAAATTCATTTTCGGCGCGCCGCGCTGTGCGAATTCTTCCCAACTTTTGCTGCGAATTCCCTCCGTCGGCAATCCCGCTGACTCGAGTTGGTTGAGCGCTTCGAGACGCACGAAGCCGGAAGGATGGCTCCCGGCACTGTAGGCTGTAAAGGTCGGGTTGCCTTTACGATTCAGAATTGCTTCCGCCATGATGGAGCGG
This sequence comes from Candidatus Acidiferrales bacterium, assembly GCA_049279675.1. Taxonomy (GTDB): domain Bacteria; phylum Acidobacteriota; class Terriglobia; order Acidiferrales; family UBA7541; genus Palsa-147. The sequence goes on along the minus strand of JBAPOP010000106.1, from coordinate 6,725 downwards.
GCAGAATTTCCCGTACATAGGAAGAGAACGTTGTAGCGCGGTTCCATTTCACTCACACTCTCGGAATTGTTTGGTGAATCGGGACGCTACTTACAACACGTCGGGGCGCAGCAGGTCCCCGCGGTCTGCGCCGCTTTCGGCTTCGCGGCGCGGATGAACGCGCTCATGAATCGACCGTCCACTTGCGGCGCAATCGCTTCGACGTCGATTCCTTTTGCTGAGAGAAACTCGCGCGCGTCCTCCACGCGATAAATGCGCGTCGGCTCGACCTCGATATTCTCGAATCCTGCATTGGACAGCTTCCGCTGGTAATCCTTTTCGTCGAGTGCGCCTGCCACGCATCCGACCCACAGAAGAACGCTTTCGCGAATGCGCGGTGAGATTTCGCCGCGCGTGACGACGTCCGAAACAGCGAATCGCCCGCCAGGTTTCAAGACGCGGAACGCTTCGCGCAAGACCGCGTCCTTGTCGGCGGAAAGATTGATCACGCAATTTGAAATAATGACGTCAACCGAATTGTCCGGCAGCGGGATGTGCTCGATTTCGCCTCTGAGGAATTCCACGTTTTCGGCGCCCGCTTTGCGCTTGTTCTCGTTGGCGAGAGCGAGCATTTCATCCGTCATGTCGAGGCCGTAGGCTTTTCCCGTTGGGCCGACGCGCTTCGCGGAAAGTAAAACGTCGATGCCGCCGCCCGAGCCGAGGTCGAGTACGACTTCCCCGGAGTTGAGCATGGCTAGCGCCGTCGGATTTCCGCAGCCGAGGGACGCTTGCACGGCTGCTTCGGGAATTTGTTGCTTCTGGGAGTCATCGTAAAGATTGGAAGTAATTGGATCGCAACACGCTTCGGATGCGGGAGCGGCGCCGCAACACGAACTGCCGCCGGAATGAACGCGAAGCGCGGCTTCGCCGTATTTTTCCCGTACGATTTCCTTGATGTTTGGAGTTTCCACGAATTTCTCCTATTTGCAGATCTCGACGATGTCTCGGGGCTTCAACGCTTTGTTCCGCGTGCAGCATTCGGCGTAAAGAAATTGCAGGATTTCCTGGAGCGATTCAGTGTTGGCGGTGTAGCGCAGGAATGTGCTTTCGCGCTGCACGCGCACCAGGTCTTCATTTTTCAGTTTGTCGAGGTGATGAGAGAGCGTGGAATTCGGAATATCCAATTCTCCCTGAATATCGCCGACGACGAGGCCTTCTGGGTGCGCGGAGAGGAGCATCTGCATAATGCGCAGGCGCGGCTCGGTGCCCATAGCGGAAAACATGTCGGCGTATTTGGCGACGCGCTGGCTATCTTTTTTGGTTTGGGCGACAGGCATAGTTCGATATTTGCAGAAATATGGATTCCCGTCAAGTCTGAATCATCGGGCGCTCGAAACCGGGACTTCGGATCGGCCGGTGTCGATTGGCTGATCGGGAGAGCGGCCGGCCTGCCGGCCAGCCCTACGGTTGGTTCGGTCGCCCCGCGATTGAGCTAAAATGAGATTCATGCGCTGCTTTCGTTTCTTAGCTCTTGTCGCAATTCTCTGCATAGCCACCCTTTTGCGAGCGCAGCAGCCCGGCGCAGGTCTGGATTCGAAACCACCCCAGCAGTCACCGGCGTCGAATCAGGCGCCGGCTCCAGATGCCGATGCGGAAGTGTCGGTTCACGAAAACGTTGCGTATGGCAGTGTGAACGGCCACGACTTGCTTCTCGACGTTTACGAGCCTGCGGAGGCGAGCGCGCGCCCTCGTCCGGCTACGCTACTGATCCATGGCGGCGGGTGGACGAGTTTTGACAAGAGCACGATGCGCAACCTGGGTAAGTTTCTCGCGCGCACGGGAATTGTCGCGTTTTCGGTGGACTATCGTTTGCTGCAAAGCACGGACAATCGCTGGCCCGCGCAATTGGATGATGTGCAGCGCGCGGTGCGATGGGTTCGGGCGAACGCTGCGAAATATGACGTTGATCCCGATCACATCGGCGCATTCGGGCATTCGGCTGGCGCGCAATTGGCCGCGCTTCTCGGGATGGAAGATACGCGGGATAATTCCGATGCATCGCTCGCGAAATTTTCGAGCCGCGTGCAAGCGGTGGTGGATGTGAGCGGGCCGACAGACTTCACGACGAATCGCGAGCCGGACGATGAAGCATTCCTGGCGAACTTTTTGGGCGGCGATTTTGCAACGCATCCGGAAGTGTGGCGCGACGCGTCGCCGGTATTTCACGTCGCGAAGAACGATGCGCCGTTTCTAATCGTTCACGGCACGCAGGATACGGATGTGCCGATCGCGCAGGCGCAGGAGCTTTACGACAAGCTGCAGGCGGCGGGAGTGCCCGTCCAGTTCGTGAAACTAGACGATGTACACACGTTTCGAACGCCGGAAGCGCGAGCGCGGCTGGTGTTTGAGACGCTTGAGTTCTACAAGCGGTATCTCGGTGTTGGTCAGTGATTTTTAACGAGATGAACTGAAACGCAGATGGCCGTCATCCCGTACAAGGTTTACGTCGTCGTTGATCGAGAGTTCGGTGAGCGACTCGCCGGGCTTGAGCGAGGCGTTCCAGTGTGGATCGTGGACACGCCCGCGAACAAAGTCGTGGCCCAACGCCTGTGGAGCGAGCGCGCCCAAGGAAGTCATCTAACAGGAATCACAACCTTCGATGATATGCAATCGTCCGCTCCCGCGGACATATTGATCGGTCAATTGGACACCATTGATCTGCATCACGGAACTTATTCGGCTAATCCTCCTTACACCATTATTGAAGTGCTTGGCGCACTGCCGACCGCCGAGGTCAAGAAGGAATTGAGCGCGTACGGTTTCAATGAATTCCACACTACTGCGGAGGGATTCATCGCCGAACGATCCCGGCCCTCGGATTAATCACAAAAACTATTTTGATTAGGCGACTAACTTGCGACTAGCACCAATTCGCGGGCAGGATGCCCGCGCCACGACTCACGTTCACGCGGCGCAATTGTGATATCGTTTCCGGCTTGCTGAGGCGCGTGAGAGTGCGCGACACTACTGGCGTCGCGACGCGTATCATCACGGCGCGTATCAGTGCGACGCTAAGAAGCTGAATCGTTCGTAGATTGCTGGGCTGCGAGAAGTTCATCCGAGGAGCTCAAAGGTGAGCAAGTCTGCGTATAACGGAATTGCTGTGCCGGCCGAAGGCAAGGCGATTGAATTTAGCGGCGGCAAATTTCAAGTTCCCGACAATCCGATTTTGCCGTTCATCGAAGGTGATGGCACGGGGCGCGACATCTGGAAGGCGTCGCGGCGCGTCTTTGATGCCGCGGTGGCGAAAGCATATGGCGGGAAGCGGCAAGTGGCGTGGCTCGAAGTGCTGGCGGGCGAGAAAGCGTTCAATTCGCTGCGCGAATGGCTGCCGCAGGATACCGTCGACGCGGTCCGCGATTTTCGCGTGGCAATCAAAGGGCCGCTGACGACGCCGGTGGGCGGCGGGATTCGCTCGCTGAACGTGGCGCTGCGGCAAATCATGGATTTGTACGCGTGCGTGCGGCCGGTGCGATATTTTGCCGGAGTTCCCTCCCCCGTTCGTCATCCGGAACGAATGAACGTGGTGATTTTCCGCGAGAACACGGAAGACGTTTACGCGGGGATCGAGTGGAAATCGGGCACGCCGGAAGTGAAGAAGCTGATCGATTTTCTGAACAATGAAATGCTGCAGGGCGGAAAGAAGCGCATCCGCGAAGATTCCGGTGTGGGTATCAAGCCGATGTCGCCGACGGGAACGAAACGGCTGGTGCGGCGGGCGATTCAGCACGCGATCGAGCAGAAGCGCGGCATCGTGACGTTGGTGCACAAGGGCAACATTCAGAAATTTACGGAAGGCGCGTTTCGCGATTGGGGCTACGAGCTGGCGACACAAGAATTCCGCGATGCGATCGTTACGGAGCGCGAGAGCTGGATTCTCGATAATAAAGATCGCGACGCGAATCTTTCCGTCGAGCAGAACGCCGCGATGATCGAGCCGGGACTCGATCGCGGCACTGAGGAATTTCGCAAACAGCTTTATGCGGAAGTGAAGCAGACGCTCGACGCGATTTATTCTTCGCACGGGCACGGACAGTGGAAGAAGAAGATTCTCGTGAACGATCGCATCGCGGATTCCGTGTTCCAGCAGGTGCTGCTGCGCGCGGATGAATATCAAGTGTTCGCGACGCCGAATTTGAATGGTGATTATCTTTCGGACGCGTGCGCGGCGCAGGTCGGCGGGCTCGGGATGGCGCCGGGCGCGAACATCGGCGACGGATTCGGCGTCTTCGAAGCGACGCACGGCACAGCGCCGAAATATGCGGATAAGGATGTGATTAATCCGAGTTCGGTGATGCTATCGGGCGCGATGATGTTTGATTTTATTGGCTGGAGCGAGGCGGCGAAGTTGATTGAAGACGGGATTGCGCGGGCGATACAGCAGAAGAGGGTGACGTACGATCTCGAGCGGCTGATGGATGGCGCGACGAAGGTGAAGACGTCGGAATTTGCCGGGGCGATTGTGGAGAACATGCAGGCGGCGAGAGCGGCGGATTGAGGCGCGGGGCTCGATGGGCGTAATGCGAAATTCGTGAAAAGCGGCTGGCCTTCCGGCGAGCCCTACGGGTGCATTGTCGCTAAGATTTTGTGAACGGATTGGAGGATGGGTCGGATGCGGAAGAAAGTTACGGTGGTGGGCGGCGGGTTCGTCGGATCGACGACGGCGCAGAGGATTGTGGACGCGGGGATCGCGGACGTGGTGTTGACCGACATTCTTGACGGCGTGCCGGCGGGCAAAGCGCTCGACATGCAGGAATCGGGGCCGATTCTCGGCAGCGATTCGCACGCGGCGGGAATTTCGACGGTTACGGGAGATTATCGCGAGACGGCGAACAGCGACATCGTCGTGATCACTGCAGGATTTCCGCGCAAGCCAGGGATGAGCCGCGACGATTTGCTGAAAGCGAATTACGACGTGGTGAAAGCCGTCGTCGAGAACGTGGTGAAATTCTCGCCGAATGCGATTTTGATTCTGGTGACGAATCCGCTCGATGCAATGGCGCAGGCGGCTTACAAAATCAGCGGCTTTTCGAAAAATCGCGTGATCGGAATGGCGGGAGTTCTGGATTCGGCGCGGATGAGCACGTTTGTGGCGGCGGAGCTGGGCGTTTCGGTGGAGAACGTGCATTCGTTCGTGCTGGGCGGACACGGCGACGATATGGTGCCGCTCGCACGGTACTCGACGGTGGCGGGCATTCCGCTGCCGGAATTGCTGCCGAAGGAAAAGATCGACGCGATCGTGACGCGGACGCGCAAGGGCGGCGCGGAGATCGTCAATTTGCTGAAAACTGGATCGGCGTATTACGCGCCGTCGGCGGCGGTGGTCGAGATGGTGAAGGCAATTTTGCACGACAAGAAAAAGATTTTGCCATGCGCGGCGTATCTTGAAGGGGAGTATGGCGTGAAAGGCTTGTTCGTCGGCGTGCCCGTGAAGCTTGGGGCGCGAGGCATCGAGCAAATTATCGAGATCAAATTGACGGCGGAGGAGCAAGCCGCGCTTGACAAGTCGTCCGCGTCCGTGCGCGAACTGGTGACCGTTCTCGGACTTTAGATTGAATCGGGCGCAATCCCCTTCTTATGACGACGCGCAAAAGCACGCCGAATTCCGGCAGTAGCGGCAGCGATAACCAGGCGTCTGACACGCCGCGGCGGCTGACGCGGGATCTGCTGCGGGCATTTGAATTGGCGGTGATGATCGCACACAGCCGGGCATCCGGATTTATCGAGGTCTCGGATGTGCTTGCCGGGCTCTACATGGATAACTGGGACCGCCTCTCGCGCTACTGGAGCGAGACGGAAGAGATTGAGAAAACGATGCGGCAACTCTGCCGGATCAGCCCGCAGCGCTGGAATTACTGGATCGAATATTATGCGGGGATGAAGGAATCGCGCGAGAAAACGTGGCTGGCGATCGGAACGCAACCATTCTGGCGCTGGAGGAGCAAAAGCCAGATTGCGGTGGGACGGGACTTCGAGCTATCGAGCGAATTGACGGACGTGCTGAAAGAAGCCGACGAGATCGCGCCGTTTCAGGACCGCGTGGGGACTCGCACCGTGCCAATCGTATCGAGCGAAAGCATTCTTCTCGCGATCGCGCAGAACGCGAGGTCTGCGATCGGGCGGAAACTGCTGGCTACGGGACTCGATGTGACGGCGCTTGAGCGGGCGGCTCGATTTCCTCGCCGCCCGCCAGTCTGAAATTCGCGCGCGTGTCTCAGACTCGAATTATTGCGGTTTTGGCGTTGGCTTTGGCGCCGGATGCGCCGGAGTCGCTCCACCCGCAGCAGGCGCTGGCGAAATGATTGTGGTGGATTTAATCGTATCGAGCTTCGGGAACTTCGTGTCTAGATACGCTTTTCCCTTAGCCGTAATTTCGTTCTGGTCGGGCGCCTCGCCATATCCGCTGAAAATCTTCTGGACGACATCCATTCCGCCGGTGACGGTGCCGAACGCCGCGAAGCCCTGAGCGTCGAGAGCGCCGTTGTTGCCGTAATTGATGAAGAGCTGCGTGGTGCGCGAGTTTGGGCCGGCCTTGGCGTAGGTGATCGTGGCAGGCGTGTTCGATTGCTTGACTGGTTCGTCCTTGATATTCGCGTTCTGCCATGCCGCGTTGACTTGCGGAAAGGCGCTCAAGCCGAATTGAACGATGAATCCGGGTATGACGCGGAAGAATGCGGCACCATCAA
>JBAPOP010000105.1:0-3970 GCA_049279675.1 Candidatus Acidiferrales bacterium | reverse complement strand
CTGCGCTGGGATTTGCCCGAAGTGCAGGTCAGCCAGGCCTGGGTTTTGTACGCCGCCGAATTGCATGACGAAGCCGTGCGAATGGTGAGGAAAGCAATCGAGCGCAGGCGCGACTGCGAGGGCGCGTACTACCTGCTCTGCCGCTCGCTGTTCGCTGCAGGGCGCCACCAGGAAGTTCTCGAAGTTGCCGAATCCGCGATCGAAGCAAGCGGCGAGGACTACAACGTTTATGTTCCGATTCTGAATTCTCTCGGCGCCATGGGCAAAGAAGAAGAGAGGCGCGCCATGGCCCAGAGATTCATCGCCGCGCTCGAGAATCATTTGAAGCAAGTGCCGGAAGACCCGCGGGCGCGCGTTCTGCTCGGCGTCAATTATGCAAGAACGGGGCGCGAGGACGACGCTATGCGCGAACTCAAGCTGGCCATCACTTTGCGAGCTGACGAAGCCTCGATTCTCTACAATGCGGCTTGCGCTTTCTGCGATATGAAAAAGAAGCCCGAAGCTCTCGACGCCTTACGCAAAGCCTGGGAAGCCGGCTTTCACGATGCCGTCTGGGCGCGCCGCGATCCTGGTTTGACGCTTCTTCACGGCGACCCGGACTTCGAGCGTCTCTATCCGGAAAAGCCTGCGTCACCTTCCGCCTCCGGCTCTCACTAGCTCGATTCGCTTTATTCGCAGCGACGCCAAATTAAACGTTGAACCTGTCGCCCTTCATTTTTCCCTCGTCGTGCTCATCCCGCTTGCTGGCTTAAGGGCGAAATGGTAGACTCCGCCTCCCCCGGGATGCGGTCCTCGCAGATTCCGAGGCTTAAGGCAAACTCCGCTTGCACAATCCGAAAGTAAAGGAGAAGACCCGTGACCCATACCTACAAAGGGAAACTCGGTCAAGTTCACATTCCACTTATCGTCGGTTCGCTGCTACTACTGACATTTCTTGTCGCTCCCCAGCCTGCAGGAGCCTGGCAATGGTCTTTGAAGGTGGGAGCGGAGAGCAACCGCCAGGCTAATCAGGCCGACGCTTTCCTGCCGAACGAAGTTTGGATTTACGCCGGCGACAGCATCCAATGGACATGGCAGACGAAGAACGAACCACATACAGTTACTTTACTGGAGCCGGGACAGACACGTCCGGCGCCGCCGCCACCATTCGGGCCGCCATCCGGACCGCCAATCGGCCCGCCTTTCTATTTCGGGAGTCAATGTCCTAGCCCTAACCCTTATAACGGCGGCACAGCCACCTACGACGGGACTGCTTGCGTTTCCAGCGCCGGATTGAATGGTGGCACAGCTCCCTCAACCTTTACGGTGACCTTCCCTACGGCGGGCAACTACAAGGTCGTTTGTTTGCTTCACACCAACATGTACGGAACCGTACACGTCCTCAGTACGGATCCGGCGTCACCGTTTTATGCGGCATCTCTGCCCTTCACTCAGTCGGACTATGACAAGCAGGCCCGCGAAGAGGAGAACAACATTCTTGGCCTCGCATTTAACGTCGTCGGAGGGCTAAGAAACGAGCCGCGTGCTGATAATGAGGTTCTCATGACCGGCGAAATGGTGGCCACAGGCGGAGGGCGGCAGTACCTGGCCATTGTGCGCTTTTTCCCGCAAACGATCTTTATCAACAAGGGGGAGACGGTCGAATTCACGAATGCAGATCCAACCGAACCTCACACGATAACGTCGGGATCGACTGATACCCTTGACAACGATATGGCGCTGGTCAACGTGAGTCAGGAAGCAGACGGGGCGCTGGGTGCGACGGTAAACTCGCCCGGTGATTTTGGAAACACCACCGATACCACCGGTGTCAACACCGGGTTTATGCAAGCGGCGCCGGAAGATTTGGCCGGACGCGGGCAATCGTCTCCCGGGACGACCCGCTTTCGCGTTACATTCAATGTCGCAGGCGTTTTCCCCTATCACTGTGCCCTACATGATATAGACGGCATGTTCGGCACAGTCGTCGTGCACTAGCGCGCACGACCCCGGCAATGGGCACTTTATGAGAGCCCAATCCTCAAGACGCTGCCTGTTCGGGCTTCTCCTATGGGCAGCGGCGGTCACCGGCGTGTGGGCTCAGGCGTCTTCAACGGCGCCTGAGCCCGCCGCGCCCGGCAGATCCAACTACCACGGCGGATTGGTTACTCCGCCGTTACCGAAACCAAAATTCACGCTCACGGACACCTCTGGAACGGCGTTTGATTTTCACGCCAAGACTGAGCGATTCGTCACGTTTCTGTTTTTTGGATATACCCACTGCCCGGACATCTGCCCGATGCAGATGCATATGATTGCGGATGCGTTGCGGAAACTGCCAGCGACTACGGCCAGCCAATTCAAGGTGGTTTTTGTCACCACCGATCCCGTCCGCGATACGCCGCTAGTGCTGCGTTCCTACCTCGATCACTTCGATAGGCGTTTCATCGGCCTCACGGGAAGCGAAGACGCCATCAATGCGGCACAAGTGGCCGCCAATCTTCCTGTTGCTAAAAAAGGCGCCGTGCGGCCGGATGGCAACCATAATTATGAAGTAGGCCATTCGGCATTTGTCCTGGCCTACACCAAAGACAATCTAGCGCACGTGATCTATCCGTCAGGGCTAAAATTAGAAGATTGGGTGAACGATCTGCCGCTGCTCGCCGCGGAGAGTTGGACCACTCCTTGAGGAGTTGACCGGACTTTCGATTTGCGAGCCCCAATCGATTCTTCTTTTCCGTCAATAAAGTTGATCGCGTCATGGCGAGGGTAAATCACGTTCGCAACGACAAGCCGCATGAGCTTTCAAAACTCAAATGCTTTGCCGACGCTGGCGAGTAAGAAGTTCGCCTTTGTTGACTTGCCGTTGGGCGCAGCATAAAATTCGCGCGAATGCCCGATTCTTCTCCACTCTCCGGCCGAACGATTTCCCACTATCGCGTCCTTGAAAAGCTTGGTGGCGGTGGAATGGGCGTGGTGTACGAGGCCGAGGACGAGAGCCTGGGCCGCCACGTCGCGCTGAAATTCCTGCCGGACGACGTGGCCAATGATCGTCAAGCACTCGAGCGCTTCCAACGCGAAGCCCGCGCTGCCTCCGCCTTGAATCATCCGCATATCTGCACGATTTACGAAATCGGCCAGCACGACGGCCGCCCCTTTCTTGCGATGGAGCTGATGAAAGGTCAGACGCTCAAGCATCGCATCTCGGGCAAGTCGCTTCCCGTCGAGGAAGCTCTGGAAATTGCCGCGCAGATCGCGGACGCACTCGACGCGGCGCACGCCGAGGGAATCGTTCACCGTGACATCAAGCCTGCGAACATTTTTCTCACGAAGCGCGAGCAAGTAAAAATTCTCGACTTCGGTCTCGCGAAACTCATCCAAGCGCGGGGCGTCTCGAATGAATCGGCCGCGGCAACAGTCGATGCCGTGGCCGCGATGCTCACAAGTCCTGGCACGGCCATCGGCACAGTTGCGTACATGTCACCGGAGCAGGTGCGCGGCGAGGAACTCGACTTCCGCACCGACCTGTTCTCGTTTGGCGTGGTTCTTTACGAGATGTTGACGGGCGTTTTGCCGTTCCGGGGCGAGACCTCCGGTGTCGTCACGAACTCCATCCTCGAGGGATCGCCGGTCGCTCCGGTTCGGTTGAATTCCGACGTTCCTGCAGAACTCGAACGCATTATCAGCAAAGCGCTCGAAAAGAATCGCAAGCTGCGCTATCAGAGCGCGGCTGAGATGCACGCCGATTTGCAGCGTTTCAAGCGGGACCTCGAATCGAGCCGCCGGCCCGCCGCTGAGAAAAGCGTTTCGGCTTCAGGTGCGCACGCACCTGCAGCTCAACAAAAATCCGTCGCCGTCCTCTATTTCGAAAATCAAAGCGGCTCGAAGGAAGATGAATATCTGCGCGACGGCATCACCGAGGACGTCCTCACCGAACTCTCCAAGATTCGCGGGCTAAACACTTTTTCTCGCGCAACAGTTCTGGCATTCC
>JBAPOP010000104.1:0-6047 GCA_049279675.1 Candidatus Acidiferrales bacterium | reverse complement strand
TTGTTGTTGCGCTCAGGCTGCCCGACGTGCCATGCACCGTGATTGTGTAGGTGCCGGTGGTGGCGCTGCTGCTTGCCGTGAGCGTGAGAACGCTCGTGCTCGTCGCCGGATTGGTGCCGAACGCTGCGGTCACGCCCGATCCCATGCCGGTGGCCGACAGAGTCACGCTGCCGGTGAAGCCGTTCGCGGGATGAATCGTGATCGTGCTCGTTCCCTTCGCTGACCGATCGACAGTCAAGCTCGTCGGCGAAGCGGTGAGCGTGAAGCTACCCGAAACAGGCGCGGTCACGGTCAACGAAACGCTCGTCGTTTGCGTGACGCCTCCGCCCGTGCCGGTTACGACGATCGAGTACGTGCCGGTTGCGGTGGTGGACGCCACCGTCATGGTCATGGTTGAGGTGCCGGAGCCCGGAGCGGCGATGGACGTGGGGTTGAACGCTACGGTCACGCCCGTCGGCTGGCCGGACGCAGTCAACGCAACGGCCGCACTAAAGCCGCCCGAGACTGCGGTCGTGATCGTTGATGTCCCGGAGTTGCCCTGCACTACTGAGACTGAAGTGGGCGAGGCAGAAATGGTGAAGTTCGGAGTCTTCGACGTTGGCGCGAGTGCGTTGATTAGCGCGGCGCCGTTCGGGCTGCCCCAACCGGTGGCCAAATCGTAGCCGGTGACTGCCGAAAATCCGTTGCTGCCGCTGGTGATGTCGTGGAAATCGGTGTCGTAGCTCGAAGAGACACCGATCGCGTAGACGGCCGGATTGATGAAGCCGGGGGCCGCATCACCGCTGGCCGCCGCTTGCTGATTGGCCAGAGCCAGATAGCCAGCCCACATGGGCGCCGCAAAACTGGTCCCGCCATAATCATTTGCGGTGCAGGTGGTCTGGTCGGCGCAAACGTAAAAAGTAAAATTCGCGTTTGCGGAAACGTCCGGGCCGTTGCGATATGTCGTGGAGCCCTTGTTGCTTGAGTTGATCACGCCCGAGAGCTGCTGGTAGGACGGAATGAGGATGTCGTCCTTAGCGTAGTAGCCGCCGCCACCATCGACCCAAGCGGATTCCGAAGCCCACGCGCCGCCCGCGCTGGCGGTGGTTAAGTCCGTGCCGCCGACACAGATGACATGCTGATCCTCGGAGGGGTAAAAGCTCGACGTCCAGTGGCCGCTGTCGCCCGACGCTTGGAAGATCGTCTGACCCTGCGTGGCCATTTTTTCGAAGTACGGATCGTCAGTGGTGGGATCGGCTGGAGTCCAGGTCCACGAAGAGCTCAATTGCAGTGGAAGCGGAGAATGTGAAGACATGGAGCCCAAAACGGCTGTGTCGGTGCTACCGACGTAAACGTACACGGTGGTTACGCCCGGAGCCATGCCGAGGGCCTGAGTGACGTCTAGAGTTTGCTCTGTGTCATCGCAGCTACCGCTGCAGTTAATGCTGGTTCCGTCCGTGGAAATGCCGGTGACCGCGGCAGTCCTCGTCTGCTTGGCGTTAGTGTAATAGGTATTCACATCGGCGATATCAAATCCGGCGTACTCGAGCAAACCGATGTTCTGGCCGGAACCGGTGAGAGAACCGCTTCCGTAGTAAGCCGCGCGCATGTCACTACCAAGAAACGAGGCAGATGGGCCGGAGCCGGTGGTGGCATTCGGCTTCACGTTGACGTCTCGGCGATGATAGAGCGGGTGCGGAGTTGAGAAGTTGTCCAAACCCGAGATGTGCCACAGCTGGAATGGAAGATCGACTGTGGGCTCGCGATCCGGTGCGTAGAACGTGCGGTCTTCCGTGGGGTGCTGGTAGACATTCATGGTGACGTGAAAAGCGGACTCAATCGTCGCCACGGTGCCGGTGAGCTGAACGTCCATCGCGTCGCGGGAGCCGCCGACTACGGAGAAGCCGTTGGCCTTCGCATAATTTACGAGGGCGTTGTAATTCTCCTGGGTCGGGCCGAACCTCGCGGTGAATTCCTGGACGGTGAGGAAATGCCGGTAAAAGGGACTCGAAGGATCGTAGAGCTCTTGCAAGAAACTATCCAACTCCGACTGATTGCGGATCGGCAGAACAACGTCGACACGCATCGATTGCGCTGCGGGAAGCTTCTTGACGAACTGTGCCTGACCGTTGACTGTCACTTCACGAACGTGACGAGTCAAAAGCGGCTGCGTTTGCGCTTGGCAAACGAAATTCACGCCCGTCAACAACGCGACGATCGTGAACAAAAATGTAGTTAGTCTTCGAATCACGATTTCTCCTTTTACCGGAATTCCGACTTCCATTTTTCGGACACCGTTCATTCGGAATTGCGGATAATTCTGGTCTGGTGGGAGACGATGATAGGACAGGTATGTGGAACGTCAAATAAAAAATCGGGGAAGTTTCAGGTTATGTATCACATGGTAGTACTAAGCGCACGTGGATGAAGTAGAGGTGGAAAGGGCAGCTGGGGCTCGCGCCGATGGAAATCGAGCCGTCGTAGCTATGAGATTTCGTCTGAAATTTTCGTCGCAGGCAGCTGGGAGCAAAAACGCCGGCAGGATGCCGGCGCTACGAGTGCGATCGAGATATTGGGTATATTCTCGGCAGGTGCAGCACGGAGGAAAGATGAGAATTTCGGCGGCGATTTTGGTTTTCGCGGTGATCGCGCCTGTTGCGGCGGCGCAGGAGGCGTATCGCGATCTTGCGAAGCGGTTTGATTATGGCGCGGGGACGCCGGGGCTCTCCGTGAAGGAAGAAGGAGTCCAAGATCGCAGCGGGATCAAGATTCACGATATTAGCTACGCGAGTCCAGTGAGCGGACGAGTGCCCGCGTATCTTGTGGTGCCTGCGGCGAAAGGACGATACGCCGCAATTTTGTGGGGACACTGGATGATGCCGAATTCTCCCTCGGCGAATCGCGGGGAATTTCTCGAGGAAGCGGTGGTGCTGGCGCAAGCGGGCGTGGTCTCGCTGATGATCGATGCGCCGATGGTGAGGCCCGGATTCAAGCCTGAGGCCGATCCTCTTGGACCGCAATCCGCCGAGACGACGCGGCAAGAGGTGATGGACTTGCGGCGCGGGCTCGATCTGCTGCTCGCGCGGCCGGATGTGGATCCGAAGCGCGTGGCTTACGTCGGGCACAGCTTCGGGGCTTCGTGCGGCGCGATGCTTGACGCAGTGGACAAGCGCCCGGCAGCGTTCGTCTTCATGGGGAATCCGGTGTCGGTCTCAGACATCATGAAGTCGGATTTGCCGATGATCGCGGAGTTTCGGAAGAAGTTTGGCGATGAAAAAATCAAGGAGTATCTCGCGAAGTATGGATGGTCGGACCCTGGCGAGTACGCGGCGTATCTGGGGCCGGCGCCGGCGCTCTTCGAATATGCGACGCACGATGAATTCATGACGGTGCCCATGGAGCAGAAATATTTTGATATGAGCAAGGGACCGAAGGAAATTAAGTTTTACGAGGCGACGCATTCGCTCGATGCGCAGGCGCGGCGGGATCGCGTTGAATGGCTGAAGAAGCAGATTGGGATTGGGGAACTGGCGGAGGGGGCGCTCGAGAAAGTGCCGGAGACGCGATAGATGCGGGACGAGAACAGAACGGCAAGCGGGAGATCGTAGCGCCGGCGCGGAGTTAGAGGAGAGCTAGGGCTTGGGATTCGGCGGCCGGGTTGTCGCCGAAGGAATCGAGCCAGTGGACGTTGGGCTCTTTGCGGAACCAGGTTAGCTGGCGCTTAGCGAACTGGCGCGTGGCTTTTTGGATTTCGAGAATCGTTTCTTCCAATTTCAACTCAGCGGAATCGCGGGCGAGAATTTCGCGATAGCCGATGAACGTGAACGGCTTGGCGCCGGGGGAGACGCCGGAGCGCAGCAATTCGCGGACTTCCGCGAGCCAGCCGGCGTCAAACATTTCGTGAACGCGGCGCTCGATGCGCGCGTAGAGCGCGGCGCGGGGCGGGCGCAGGCCGATTTTGACGATCGTGAAGCCTTCGAGCGGCGCACGTCCTTGCGCGTGAATTTCTCCGACGGGCTTTTTCGTGAGAAACCGCAATTCTAGCGCGCGAATAATTTTTTGCGTGTCGGGCGCGGCGATGCGCGCGGCCGCGCCGGGATCGAGGCGGCGAAGAATGCGATGGAGATGCGCGGGGCCGCTGCGCTTGGCGGAGTGGCGCAAGCGGGCGCGGAATTCCTCGGAACGCGCGGGCGCGTCGGCAAGTCCTTCGAGAAGCGCGCGGAGATAGAGGCCCGTGCCCGCGGTGACAATCGGAACGCGGCCGCGCGCGTGAATAACGCGCAAGACTTCCTCGGCGCGCTGGCGGTAATCGCCGGCCGTAAAAACGTCGGCGGGCTCGACGATATCCATCATCCAGTGCGGGACGCCCCAGCGCGCGTCCGCGGAAACTTTTGCGGTGCCGATGTCGAAGCGGCGATAGACCTGAGTCGAATCGCAGACGACGATTTCACCGCCCAGTTTTTGTGCGAGATGGATTCCGAGCGCAGACTTGCCGGAAGCCGTCGGGCCGAGAATCACCACGAGACGTCCCGGAACGCTCATCCTCGAAAATTCCAGTAGCGGAAGAGAAGAATCGCGAGCACCAGGGCGGCGAGAAGCAGCGCGCCGAGAACCTGCATGCGATGGGATTTCACTGGTAGTCGAGCGGAAGATTGTAGAGAAAGATGAAACGCAACTCGATGAACGGGAGCGTGAAAGCGGAAGGCAGCGGCTCGAACGGGCTCGACGCGCGAATGGACGACATCGCGGCGCGATCGAGCGGCTCCTTGCCCGAAGTGCGTGTGAGTGTGGGGTCGGGGTTCGGGACGTTGCCATCTTTCATGATCTTGAATTGGATAATGACCATGCCCTTGTCGCCGAGGCGGGCGGATTCGGGAATGATGGCGTACCAATTTTGCCGCACGGTAGCCAGCAGGCGGCGAAGATACGCGCTGAAATCCACGCCTTGCGTGTCCGAAATAATCGAGATTTGATTGCCGAGTTTGCCGGTTCCGCCACCACCGCCTCCGCCACCACCGCCGCCATCGCCTGGAATGCGGCCTTCAGCGCCAAGAGGCGCACCGCCGCTGCCCTTGATCGCGTTCTGCACGGAATTTTCGAGAGCGCGGCCCGGCGACACGTTTGGAATTGAGAGATTCAATCGGCCGGGCTGCGGATCGGTTGCCGGCTTGATTGGCTGGAGCGGCGTATCGTTGGCGCTAGGCTGTGCCGGCACGGGCTTGGGTTGCGGCGATGACGGCAACTCGGCGACGGGAGGCGCGATAGTGGGTTTGGTTTCTGCCGGAGCGGGAGACGGAGATGGAAGCGGCGGCGCAACACGATTAAGTGTGTTGGGGCTGATGCGTACGCCGGGGCGGCCGGGAGCGCGAGGAGGCGCGAGGTTCGCGTCCGGCGGCAGATACATAAATGTTCCGAGTTGCTTCCGGGCGCTCTCAATTTCCGCTTGCGTCGGGACGTGCTTGAAAAGTTCCGGCGAAGAGAGAGCGAGGAGAATCAGGCCGACGTGAACGGCGACGGAAAACATGCGCGAGAAATTGTTCCATCTTGCGTCGCGCTCTTCGTGCGGATCGACGAGGAGATTGACCTCGCCGGTGGTCATGACGTCGGGGTCAATGACGTCGAGACGATCGGCGGTGAGCGCGGGTAGTTCTTCGAGCTTGGCGCGATCTTCCTGTGTGGGACGCTCGACGAGGGCCGGCACGACGGTGCGATCGTCGAGCGAAGTTTCGATTCGGCGCGCCGCGCCATTGCCGCCGCGGGGATCAACGTGCCAGCCGCACTGAACGAGCGAGCGGCCGACGATTACGTCGAAAGGCACGTGATCGGGGATGTTGGATGTTGGGTCGAGCTGCTTGATAGGAAGATCGCGGGGCACAAAGGTGCGCTCGTCAAGCGTGGAGGAAAGGCGGCGCGGAGCCGCCTTCTCTTCGCCCGGCTTGAATGGGCGGACATCCACCGGAACCAATGTGCGGGGAATCATCTAGAACCTTGCGGCGCGAATGCACCGAGTTGGACGCGGCGCGCGTGTTCGAGGATGCCCGTCATCACGCGGTCGGCGAGCTCGAGGG
>JBAPOP010000103.1:0-32411 GCA_049279675.1 Candidatus Acidiferrales bacterium | reverse complement strand
TACTGGAAGCGGCGGTGAATCAGCTCCAGCCCGCGATCGAAATAGGGAGCGGCATCGGAATAACGGTCCTGGGCCTGGTAGAGCGCTGCGAGATTGAGTAGATTGGACGCGAGAGCGGGATGCTGCGGAACAAGAACTTTTTCGTTGATGGCGAGAGACTGCTTGTAGAGAGGCTCCGCGTCGGCATAACGCTCCTCGCGGCGATAGATGATGGCGAGATTGTTGAGGCTCGAAGCGTAATTCGCGCTGTCGGTCCCAAAATCCTTCGCGGTGATCTCGACTGAGCGTTTCATAAAAGCTTCGGCGTCGGGGTAACGGTTCTGATCTTCATAGAGCAACGCGAGGAGATTGAGATTCGCGGCCACAACGTCGCTGTCCTTTCCAAGCGCTTTGACATTCATAACCAGAGCGCTTTTGGCGAGCGGTTCGGCGTCCTGGTAGCGATGCTCGGATTCGTAGAGGCTCGCCAGAGCGATGAGGATTGCGGCGACGCTCGGATGATCGGGTCCGAAGACTTTCTCGTCAATTTCCAAAGCGTTTTTCAGAAGCGGCTCGGCTTCGGAAAAGCGTCCTTGCGCGATGTAGACGAGCGCGAGGCTGTTGAGTTCGGCGGCGACCGCCGGATGAACCGGGCCATATGCCTTCTGATCAATCGAAATCGCGAGTTTTAGAAGGGGTTCCGCGCTGCCATAGAAGCCTTGACCTGAAGCAAGACCTGCCATGCCATGAAGGCGGTTGGCCACATTCGGATGGGCGGGGCCGAGTTTCTTTAGGTCGATTGTGACGGCGCGTTTATAGAGCGGAAGTGCTTTCGCGTAGTCGCCGCGTGTTGTGTAAAGTAGGGCGAGATTGCTCAGGTCAACAGCAAAACCGGGGCTTTCGGGTCCGAGGGCTTTTTCATCAATTGCGATGGCGCGTTGGAAGAGCGGCTCGGCATCGGCGTAACGTCCCTGCTTCATATAGAGCAGCGCCAGATTGTTCAGATCAGTCGCGACGCCTGGATCGTTTGGTCCGAGCGCCTTCTCGTGAATCGCGAGAGCTTCGTTGTAAAGACGCTCGGCGTCAGCGTAACGGGCTTCCGACTCGTAAATGGCGGCGAGGTTGTTGAGCATGTTCGCGACGCCGGGATGCCCGGGACCGACCGTTTTTATGCCGATTTCAATAGCTCGCTTCAACAGCGGCTCCGCGTCGGAATATTTTCCAAGGTCGTTGTAGATCGTGGCGACGCGATTAAGAGATGCGGACGTGTACGCGTGATTGGGCCCGAAAGTAGATTCGGCAATCTTCTCGGCTTCGAGAGCGACGGGAAGCGCCTCTGCATACCTCCCGGCGTCCTGCAGCTGCCCGGATTGTGTAAAGAGCTGTTTCCAGCGAACTTCTTGTGCGAACGAGGTGTGGCAAGCGAGGAGTGCGAGCAGAGAGGTCGAGACTACACGCGCCGCGATGCGACGGAGGTGCGCTACTAAGCCGGGATTTCCGATTTGGACTCCTTGCTCGCGCATCCTACTGCTCCTTCCACTCTCCACGCAAGAAATCGTTGACCAGCGCAGCCCCAGCGATACTGCGAGGTTCCATAACTACGATAGATATGACGGGCCGCTACGCTCATCTGGCTCCGAAGCGCACCCCTGCCGCCGTCGAGCGACTGGACGCTCCTACGAAGATTCCAATCGACACCGCTACCGACACCACAGCCACCGAAGCTTCCAGTACCGAATCGGCAATGTTGCAGTAATCGCCTGAGATTCGTACACTCGCAAGACTTAGGCCCGGGTGGCGGAATGGCATACGCGGGGGACTTAAAATCCCCTGACGCTTACGCGTCGTGTGGGTTCGACCCCCACCCCGGGCACTCTCAAATCATCGAGCGTTTGGCTGCACTGCGGTGACTATAAGCAAGGGGATGATCCAGAGCCGTGGCCAAGCTAGGTGCCATCACCAGCAACATCAGCCAAGAATTGGAATACGCGCTCGAGGTGATGCAGGAGTTCGGCCTGCATTACGCGGAACTGCAGTACGTTTGGAATAAGGAAGTCGGCGATCTCGACGACGCCGAAGTGGCGCGCGCTCAAAGCCTGGTCGCTCAGCACGCAGTCAAGGTCTGCTGCATTTCGCGCCACATTTTTGCAGGCTTGCTGATTGGGCAGACTGAAGTCGGTGGGGAAGCTCACAATCGCCAGATGACTTCACTCAGGCGCTGCATCGACATGGCCAAGGCGCTCGACTGCGGCTTGGTGCGCATTATGAGCTTCCACAAAGAGATGATTCTCTTCGGCTCCGGTGGCGCTGAGATTTGGAATGTCACGAAGGGCGCATGGGATAAGTTGAAGCTCCTGATCGAGCCAGCTGTCGCACTCGCCGAGGACCAGTGCATCACCTTGGTGGTCGAAACGGGCAACAACGGAATGATCAGTTCCGGCTATCTCGCGAGAAAATTAATCGACGAGCTGCGCAGTAAACATTTGAAAATCCTCTGGGATCCCGCCAACAGTCTCTACTCGAACGAGCCGGCCTACCCTGATGGCTATGAAGCTGTTCGCGGCGAGTATCTCGGCCACATTCATTTGAAGGACTGCCGCGTTGACATCCCGAAGGCGACGGTCGATCAGTGCCGGTTCGGCGAGGGCCAGATGGCGCCGTTTTTCGGAGATATTGCCCATGCCCTCACACGTGACAATTTTCAAGGAGTTGCTGCCCTAGAAGGTGTGTACCGGCCCGCTGGAAAGACATTCGAAGCTGGACTCCGCGAGTCAATCAGCGAGTTCAAGCGGATTTTCGCGTGACGTTCAGATCAGTTCGCCGCGTCGCCGCGCGCGCCGGAAATCTTTTCGAATTCGGGGTGCATGCGTCCTTGTAGAAATCTCGAGAAGTCGTAGAATCCGCCGAGCGTCCTTCAAGTTTGGCAGATGGCGGGCAATCGGGAGCTTCTGACAGGTTTGGGACGATATCAAATGCGGCCGGACCCCATTGCTCCATCGGAAAACGCATCACCACCGTCATCATCCCGCACGAATCCCTCGCGTTCTTCGGGCTTCAAGATTCGCCATCTGCGCTGGTACATCTGCGCGCTCTTGTTTTTTGCGTGGACGCTCAACTATCTCGATCGGCAGACCGTGTCCGTACTAAAAGGCCAGCTGCAATTGGAATTGCACTGGACCGAGAGTGATTACGGCTGGATAGTTTTTTCCTTCCAAGCGGCCTACGCGATCATGCTGACGATTTCAGGACGGCTCATCGATCGGCTCGGAACGCGCGTCGGTTACGCTTTGGCGGTCGCATCGTGGTCCATCGCCGCGGTGTGCCACACCCTTGCCCGGGGAGCGTTCTCGTTCGGCGTGGCCCGGTTTTTTCTCGGAGCAAGCGAAGCAGGAAATGTCCCCGCGGGAATAAAAGCGGTGGCGGAATGGTTCCCCGCCGAAGAGCGCGCGCTGGCGGCAGGAATATGTAACGCCGGCGCCAATGTCGGCGCGATGGTCGCCCCGCCATTGGTCGCTTGGTTGACGCTCCAATGGAGTTGGCAGATAGCGTTCGTCGTAACGGGGTCCCTTGGCTTCCTCTGGCTGATCGTTTGGTTGCTCGCGTATCACCCACCTGCACTGCATCCGAGTATCACCGAAGGAGAGCTTCGAGAAATCCAGTCCGATGCACAAGACGCGGAAACAAATCTCAAGACAAAGATTTCTTGGACGGAACTTCTCCGGACTCGGCAAACTTGGGCGTTCATTGTCGCGAAACTTTTAACCGATCCTATCTTCTTGTTTTATATTTTTTGGCTGCCTTCCTATTTCCAGCAAAAGCGCGGGTTTTCTCTGGCGATGATTGGCTATTTCGCGTGGATACCGTTTCTCGCCGCGGATTTTGGGAGCATAGCGGGCGGCTGGCTCTCAGGCTTCTGGATCAAGCGGGGATGGCCTCTCAGCAGGGCGCGGAAAGGCGCGATGGCCGTGTGCGCCTTCTGCATGCCGGCAGTGATCGTCGCAGTATTCGCCTCCAAGGCTTGGGTTGCAGTGGCTATGATCTCGCTCGCCACTTCCGCTCATCAGGGATGGTCGTCAAACCTCTACGCCATGGTTTCCGACATTTTTCCTAAGAGAGACATCGCCTCGGTAATCGGATTGGGAGGGACGGGCGGCGCAATGGGAGGGATGATCTTCGCGCTCATCGTGGGATACGTCCTTCAAGGGTTTCACACGTATGTGCCGTTATTTCTGATTGCCGGATTTATGCACCCAATCGCATTAGCCCTAGTGCACAAGCTGATTCCGAAAATCGATTTCATCGCCAGAGCTTCCCCGAGCGTGTAACTCTGCTGCTTTACCGGAAAGACCGCGCGATGTTACGATCTGCCGCTCTAAAAAAAGAAAATCGGCCGATTCGGTTCTTCAAAAATGTGGAACGAATTGGATGTGTCCATAGGGCCCGGAAAACACGATGCCAGAACCAGTGAAGCTCGCGGTAGTAGGCTTAGGTCGAATCGGTGGACTCCATTCCCAACACGCAACGGAGCTGGCGGCGTCAACGGGCGCTTGCCGGCTCGCCGCAATCGTTGACGCCCGCGTAGAACACGCCCGCGCCGTTGCGGCAGAATTCGCTTCCAAGCAGGGTTCGCTTATCGAAGTATTTCCCACCGTCGAAGAATTGATCGCTGCCGCCGCTTGCGATGCATGTGTTGTTTGTACGCCGACCGACCAACACGGTCCGCACGTTCAAGCGCTCGTTCGCGCTGGAAAGCGCGTGATGGTCGAAAAGTCCTTGACTGGATCTCTGGCCGGAGACCGTGAACTTGCCGCCGAGCTCGAAGCCCGGCACCCGAACGCCGTCATGCTTGCGTTTCAAGGTCGCTTTGATGAGCCATTGCAGCACGTGAAGCGGCTGATGGATCAAGGGGCCATCGGGCGCCCATTTAAAATCGTCGCCGCGCTTGAAGACTCAGGCCCCGTGCCGGCAGGCTACATTAGCACAAGCCTGTTCCTCGGTATGGCGGTGCATAACCTCGACGATGTTCTCTGGCTCTGCGGAAAAATGCCGACCGGAATTGTGAGTCTCGGCGCACGCGTCTACGCGCACAAGTTGTCGACCTCGCCGGAGGACTTTAACGACGGACTTATATGCCTTTGGTTCCCCGACGATCTTATCGCGCAGCTCACCGTGAGCCGCAATCACGTCTCCGGTTATCGAGTCGAGATATGGGTATTCGGTGAAGAGGGGCAGATCCACGTCGGGCGCTTCGACCAAAATAAGAGCGCCGTCATTCTCGAAGCCTATAGCCGCAGCCAGCAGATCGAATTCAAGTCCTATCCCATGCGGGATTATGGCCGTCCAGTCCCTGAGTTCGTAGAGCGATTCGGCAGCGCCTACAAGCGCGAGTTGGCCGAGTTCGTCAGGTGTTGTCGTGAGGGCGAGCCGTTTTCCGTTACGCATCGAGATGGTCTTCGCGCGATGGAAGTGATGGCCTCGGCAACGCGCGCCACGACCGTTCCTTCCGCCATGTAAGTCATGCTCGACGTCACAAGCACATCGAGGAGATAGTGATCGCATTCAACAGATCCACCGGTGGAAAGCTCTAATTGAACGCGCACGCCACGGCGAGCGCCGGGAATCCGCTCCGGCTTGCTGGATACTCTCATCGTTTGAGCGTCCAGCCTGGCGAACGCATCCGGTTCATGGTCAGTTCGGATCAGCCAAGCTATCGATTGGACTTAGTCCGATTGATTCACGGCGACTCGAACCCGAAGGGACCTGGGTTCAAAGAAGAAGTCGTCGACACTCCCGTAAATGGCGTTTATCCAGGCCACAAGCAAGAATTGAAATTGGGCTCGTATGTGTCAGTCGGGAATCACCGTTTGCTCCAGCATACCGGCAGCTTCACGCTGCAGGCCTGGATTTTTCCCACCACTCCACTAAAGGGGCCGCAGGGCATTCTTACAAAGTGGTCGTCTACCGACAACAGCGGCTACGGCCTCTTTCTTGAGGAAAATGGAGCTCTCGGTCTCCGGATAGGGAACGAGAAATTCCAGACGGGCAAATCGCTTTCCGCTTCAACGTGGTATTTCGTTGCTGCTACATACGACGCCCCGAGCGGTGAAATCACGCTTTATCAGGAACCGATTCTGGCGTGGCCCAACGGTGATACTGGCGTCGTTGCTAAAAGTTCATTTATAAAAAATTCTGCCGCGCCAAACGAGTTTCCCTTTCTGATCGCTGCGCATTGCGTAAGTAAAGAATTCAAGCAGAACGATGCAGGCGGACACTTCAACGGCAAGATCGATGCTCCAAGACTTTTCAGCCGTGCGTTGAGCGCGAATGAGATCAATGCGCTGCAACATGGCAGCGCCCCCGACGAAATCGTAGACTCGCTGGTAGCCGCCTGGGATTTTTCGAAGGATGTTTCATCAAAAGACGCCGTAGACATCGCTCCCAACGCGCTGCACGGGAAACTGGTCAACATGCCGGCGCGGGCGATGACCGGCCACAACTGGAAAAACATCGAAACGAATTTCGCGAATGCGCCCGGTGAATATGGCGCCATCCATTTTCACGACGATGACCTCGAGGATGCAGCATGGGAGGTCGCTTTCGAGTTTGATGTGCCCCTGGATTTCCGGAGTGCGATCTACGCCGCGCGTCTTCGATCTGACGATGCCGAAACTTACATCCCGTTCTTCGTCAGGCCCAGGAAAGGAACAACTACGGCGAGAATCGCTTTTCTCGCGCCCACTTTTACGTATCTCGCTTACGCCAATTATCGCAGCGGCATTCCGAGCCTGTTGAGCGTCTACGACCACCACTCCGATGATAGCGGAGTTTGCTATGCGTCTTATCTGCGGCCTCTCTTGGATCTCAATCCAAAATATTGTTCTCAACACACGATCGATGGGCGCCTTTATCCGCGTCATCTATGCGCGGACCTTTACCTCGTAGACTGGATGGAGGCTAAGGGCTATCAGTACGACGTCATCACCGATGAAGACCTACATCTTGAAGGCTCGGAATTGCTCGCCCCCTACAAAGTGGTGATCACCGGTTCGCACCCCGAGTATTGCTCGACTCAAATGCTGGACGGGGTGACGAATTACCTCCAGAACGGTGGACGCCTGATGTATCTCGGCGGCAACGGCTTTTACTGGGTGACCTCGTTCCGCGCCGATTCGCCCCGGCTTATTGAAGTTAGGAAATGGGCGGGCACCGAAAGTTGGGAAGCGAAACCAGGTGAATATTATCTGAGCACGACGGGAGAACTGGGAGGTCTCTGGCTCCGCCGTGGCCGAGCTCCACAGAAGTTGGTTGGCGTAGGCCTTATCGCGATGGGATGGACCAATCAGCGATGCGGGCCAGGCCAATACTACGTGCGTCAGCCTGACAGTTTCAATCCCAGAGCGGCTTTCATTTTTGAGGGAGTTGGTCCGACGGAGGCGATCGGTGACTTTGAATCGTTGGGACTAAGAAGTGGGACAGCCGGCGATGAGATTGACCGGTTTGACCATGCATTGGGTACGCCTAACCACGCCCTTCGACTAGCCACCGCCACGTTTTCTGACGCGAAATTTCACGATACATTCCTTCACGTTCGCGAAGATCTCTACGCATCTCCACCGAGCACCACCGCACACTCAAACGTGACCGCTGATCTTGTCTACTTTGAATGTCCCCGCGGCGGTGGCGTGTTTTCCGTAGGCTCCATCGCCTGGTTCGGGAGCCTCTCCTACAACGGATATGACAACAACGTTTCAAAAATGACTGACAACGTCCTCAGAAGATTCGCGTCGAATGAACCCCTCTCCACATAGATCAGTTTGAGCCTCCACGCGCCAATTCGGCGCGGGTCGGGGTATCATCGCTGCTGTTGAAGTTCCAACTGCGGGAGCCGAGAATGCCGAAGCGCATCCGACGAAGGAAATCATCCACGGTCACGATCCGCGATGTTGCGCGTGCCAGTGGGTTCTCCTCGACGACCGTGTCGTTCGTCCTCAACGATGCTCCGCTCGCGCGATTCATCCCGGCAAAATCCAAGAACCGCATCCGCATCGCC
Source organism: Candidatus Acidiferrales bacterium (assembly GCA_049279675.1). GTDB lineage: Bacteria > Acidobacteriota > Terriglobia > Acidiferrales > UBA7541 > Palsa-147. Next base: position 24,382 of record JBAPOP010000103.1, on the reverse strand, counting down.
GCCAAGAAGCTCGGATACCGGCCACATTTTCTCGCGCCTTTCACACGCACCAAGCGAAGCCATTCCATCGGCGTCATGGTGTTCGACATCACCGATCCATTCTGCGCGCCAATCCTCAAGGGAATCGAAAATGCCTTGTATCAGGCTTCGTATCTTCCGATTCTTGCGAACGTGCATAACGAGCGCAGCCGCTTCGAACGCTATCTTGAAATGCTTTTAGACCGCCGTGTTGAAGGGCTTGTCGTTTTGGCGAATTGGATGTTTCTCGACATCAACATTCTCGCCGACATCGAGAAGAACACAATTCCAGCCGCGATGATCGGAGCCGAGTTGGAAACCGACTCGATCAGCTCCGTCATTGTAGATAACGAACACGGCGGGCGAAAAGCGCTGGAGCATCTCTACGCGCTGGGCCATCGCAAAATCGCATTCATTTGCGGTCCCAAAATTCTCGGGGACACGGGGCCGCGTTGGAAAGGGGTTCGGTCATTCGCGCAGGCGAACGCACTTGCGCTCGATTCGCGTCTCGTCGTCGAGCTTCCGGAATCGCGTGATGCAAACTCCGGCTTCGAAGCTGGTTTTCGATTGACGGAAGAACTGCTGAAGCGGAATCGTCCGTTTACAGCGCTGATGGCTTTCGACGATGTCACAGCGTTTGGCGCCATACGCGCACTGACGAAGTCGGGACTGCGCGTGCCCGAGGATTGTTCCGTGATTGGTTTCGACGACGTGGCGACTGCGACGCTTTATACGCCGGCATTGACCACAATTCGCCAGCCAATGGAATTGATGGGCTCCGCAGCTGTGGGCGTGTTGATCGACGCCATTAACGCGGGGCTGGAGAATCGCGAGTTCAACGCGGTGCACCGTCGTTTCGCGCCGGAATTGGTTGTGCGGGAATCGACGAAGACCCCAAACCTAGGACACACCGGGCCCGTCGGCACCTACGCCCCTAAAGGGCTGTCGCGTGCGACTCGCACGACTCGAACGAGATGACAGAATTACCCTTTGGGCTGTGTCCGTCTAACCCCTGACTTCCAGCATTTATGGCCGGCGACGGCGCATTCGGCCGCAGGGCAGCTTAAGGTCAAGACACGTAAGCCTCGGGATTTCAGTGCGATGGATGGAATGTCCGCGGACTTGACACGCGCAGCGACGTACTGTATACAGTAATCAGATTCGGATTTCCTGCGCTGCCGGGCCGTTTCTTGATGCATCTGACTGGACTCACTTCGGTATCCATCCGGGCGCGCAGCATAAATGGACACAGCATGTTTGCGGAGCGAATCGCTTTGGATCTCGACGAGAACGCGCGGGTTTCCGCGGTGAGGGATCGACCGAGATTTCTTTAGCTGCCGACGACTGATTATACTGTTACGTTCGCAGTTTTGCCGGCAGTCGCTTCGCGCCGTGAATCCGGGTACCCCGTTCGCGGAACGATTGGTTGGCGGATCTCGTCGTTGCAAGATCAGTGAGGCTAGTCGCAAATGCAAATGTACGTCGACAGGCAGTGGGTGGAATCCGAGAAAACGATTCCCGTCATCTCTCCGTACACCCAGAAACAAATCGAGACCATCCCTGAAGCTTCCCCGGATCAGATTGAGCGGGCGCTCGTGGCGGCGCAACGAGGCGCAGCGGCCATGGCCAAACTGACGGCCTATGAGCGCGCCAAGATTCTCACCGCCGCTGCGGACAGAATCGATCAGTTGGTCGAGGATTTTGCCCAAACTATCAGCCTCGAAGAAGGGAAACCGATTTCAGAAGCGCGAGCCGAAGCGAGTCGAACTCCAGATTTACTCAGGCTCTGTGCTTTTGAAGGAACGCAGGCGCGCGGCGAAACGCTGCCGCTGGACGCGGCGCCCGGCACGCGCAACAAATTCGGATTCACGATGCGGGTTCCGTGCGGGATCGTGCTGGCGATCACGCCGTTCAATTATCCGTTGCTGCTGGTTGCTCATAAGGTCGGTCCAGCGCTCGCCGCGGGTAACGCCGTAATTTTGAAGCCTGCTGAGTCCACATCACTGACGGCGCTGAAATTCACGCGCATCCTTCTCGATGCGGGACTGCCCGAGGATGGCCTGCAATGCATCACCGGCTCCGGACCGAAAATCGGCCCGGTGCTTTGCAGCGATCCTCGCGTTCGCAGCATTACGTTCACCGGAAGCACCCACGTGGGCGACAGCATCGCGCGCGTCGCCGGCGTCAAGAGGCTGGCACTCGAGCTTGGCTCCAACGCAGCGCTCGTAATTCTGCCGGACGCCGATTTGAAGCAAGTCGCGGAGGCCGCGATTCTTGGCGGCTATGCGAATGCAGGGCAAGTCTGCATTTCCGCGCAGAGGATTCTCGCGCACAAGAGCATCTATCGGGATTTTCTTGATGCGCTGAAGCCGCGCGTTGAATCCATCAAGATCGGCGAGCCGCTCGCCGGAGACACCAAGTTGAGCGCGATGATTTCCGATCGTGCCGCGGAACGTGTCGATTCGTGGATCAAGGAGTCCTTGCAGGGAGGCGCGCGCGTCGTGACGGGTGGAACGCGCGAACGAGCAGTCTACGCGCCAACAATTATCGCGGACGTGAAGCCTGAAATGCGGATTTTCCGGGACGAATTGTTTGGTCCAGCAGTGTGTGTGACCGAAGTCGAAAGCATCGATCACGCCATCGCGCTGGCGAACGATACGCGCTATGGGCTTTGCGCCGGCATTTTTACGCGCGATCTCAACAACGCCATGCGGTTCGCGCGCGAGGTGGAAAGCGGCCTCGTTCAGATCAATTGGACTCCGCTGTGGCGCGCGGATTTCATACCTTATGGCGGCTTGAAGGGCAGCGGTATCGGCAAGGAAGGTCCGCGCTACGCGATTGAACAGGTGACCGAAACGAAGACGGTCGTATTCCACGGGCTGGATAATTAGAGATCGCGCGGCAGACGCGCGTCGGCGAGAGAAAGGCACGATCATGACGGGTGAAAACAAAAACAAAATGGTACGGCTGACCGTCGCGCAAGCGATCGTGAAATATCTCTCGGTGCAATACAGCGAGAGGGATGGACAGGAACAGCGATTCATTCCGGCGATGTTTGGAATTTTCGGCCACGGGAACGTTGCGGGGCTCGGACAAGCTCTCTACGAATATGGGCAGGATCTTCCGTACTACCAGCCGTGCAACGAGCAATCGATGGTGCATACGGCTTCAGGTTTCGCGCGAATGAACCTTCGCAAATCCACTTTTGCGTGCGCCTCGTCCATCGGGCCCGGCTCGACGAACATGATCACAGGCGCGGCGCTTGCCACGATTAATCGTCTTCCAGTGCTTCTGCTTCCGGCGGACTACTACGCAACGCGGCGCCAGGGCGTAGTGCTTCAGCAGCTCGAGCACCCGATCTCGGCGGATGTTAGCGTGAATGATTGCTTTCGGCCGGTGAGCCGCTATTTCGATCGCATCTCGCGCCCGGAACAGATTTTGACTTCGCTGCCTGAAGCGATGCGAGTTCTCACAGATCCGGCGGAGACCGGCGCGGTGACGATCAGTCTGCCGCAGGATGTCCAAGCACACGCCGGCGATTTTCCGGAATCGTTTTTCGAAAAGCGCGTATGGAGAATCGAGCGACGCCAGCCCAGCGCCGATCGGATCGCGGAAGCAGTCGCGTTGTTGAAGAAAGCAAAGCGCCCGGTAATCGTAGCGGGTGGAGGCGTTCAATATTCGGAAGCGTGGGACGAGCTTCAGTTTTTCTCTGAACGATTTGGAGTGCCGGTCGGGGAGACGTGCGCGGGCAAGGGCGCGATTCGCCGAGAATCAAATTGGGCGCTCGGCGGCTTCGGAGTGACGGGCGGGCGCGCCGCCGCTCGGATCGTCGCTCAGGCCGATCTGGTGATTTGCGTCGGCACGCGCTTGACTGATTTTTCGACCGGTTCTCAATCAGCGTTTCAGAATCCGGATGTGAAGTTTGTAAGCATCAATGTGTCGACGCACGACGCTATCAAAGAAGGCGCGTTGCCCATCACCGCCGACGCCCGTGAAGCGTTGCGAGAACTCGCCGAAGCGGCGGCGGCTGCGGGCGTGAAACCTGCGCGCGGCTATCTCGATGAAATTTCGCGCGCGAAAGGCGAGTGGACGAAATTGCTGAATGACGAACTCTTCAAAGTTCGTCCGGGCGTCCCGCTCAATCAGGGGCAAGTGATCAAGATTCTCAACGAAGAATCGACCGAGGACGATCTCGTTCTAACCGCCGCGGGCAGTCCTCCGGCGGATCTGCACAAACTCTGGGATGTTACGCACGGAGGCTCCTGCTACATCGAATTCGGATTTTCCTGCATGGGATTCGAGGTGCCTGCAGGTCTCGGCGCGCGAATGGCTCGACCCAAAGGCGAGGTTTACGTTTTCGTCGGGGACGGAACCTACCTGATGAATCCAACGGAGCTCGTGACGTCGGTTCAAGAGGAAATGAAGATCACCGTCATCGTCTCTGAAAATCACGGCTACCAGTGCATCCGGAATTTGCAAATGAATCGGGCCGGCCACAGTTTTGGAAATGAGTTCCGCGAGCGCGATCCGAAAACACATCGGTTGGATGGAGAATTCCTCAAAATCGACTACGCGAAGAATGCCGAGAGCATGGGCGCGCGCGTATGGAAAACGCAGGGCGAAGAGCAACTTCGGAAAGCGCTCAAAGAGGCCCGGAAAGAGAAGAGAACCTGCGTGATTGTGGCGGAAACGCAGCCGTACGTGTTTCCTCCGGATTCGACCGTTTGGTGGGACGTCGCGGTCGCCGAAGTCTCGGACGATCCCGTCACGCAAAAACTACGCGCGCAGTATGAAAAGGGTCGCAACTCTCTTCAGCGATTTCATTACTGAGGCGACAGAGAGTTTCCGCTCACGTGAGGAACAAGCGCGAATTGGCGCAAGGCGGGGAATGACCGTCGCGAGAGTGCTCCACTCCGGCGTTGAAATGTCGCGGCGCGTGAGGGCAACTGGTCCAGAAAGCCGACGCGAATTCGTGCCATCAGTTCCTTAGAAAGGATGGGCTATGAAGTGGATGCGGCAGCGGGTCTTGAGCGGCGAACTCATGGCCGGAACATTCTTGAACCTCGGCTCGAGTTTGACGGCCGAGATGACCGGTCAGGCGGGCTTTGATTGGGTGCTGATCGATCTTGAGCACGGCGCGGGTGATCGGCAGGAACTTCTTCTCCAAATGCAGGCCCTCGAAAGCACGCCGGCCGTTCCAATCGTTCGGATTGCCTGGAATGACCCGGTCCGCTTCAAGCGCGTGCTCGATCTTGGCCTTTCGGGCGTCATGGTGCCATACATCCAGACACCCGAAGAGGCGGCGCGAGCCGTAGCGGCAATGCGTTTTCCTCCCGCGGGAATTCGCGGCGTGGCGGCGATGAATCGCGCCTGCGATTTTGGGCCGGGCTTTGACGAGTATTTCAAGAGGGCGAATACCGATCTCTTGACGGTGATTCAGATCGAAACGAAAAAGTCGATTGAGTGCATTGATGAGATTGCCGCGGTCGACGGAGTCGACGTCCTCTACATCGGGCCGCTCGACCTCAGTGTCAGCTTGGGCGTTCCGCAGCAGTTGGAGCACGCGCTAGTCCGCGATGCTTTCAGCAAAGTTGTGAATGCTTGCCGCAAAGCTGGAAAGATCGCCGGCTTGATGCTCATGCGGGAGGATCAAATCGGTCCGGCCGTGGAAGATGGCTTCACATTCCTGGCGCTCAGTTCGGATGGCGGTTTGATCGCGAATGGGATGCGGAAAATGCGCGCGGCATTTCAGCCTTATAAAGCGAAGTCAAATCCGGCTCAGGCGCAGCGCCAGGAATAAAAATCCGGCGCTCGATTCGAAGAGAAAAGGGGAGTTAGCTCAACGTGTACATCGCCCTTCAGAGTTTGGTGACCATGTACGGAAATCTGCTGACGGATATCCGTATCGCCAAAGAGACCGGCCACGCCGGTATTGAAATTAACGGTCCAAAGCTGAAGCGCTATCTCGCGCAAGGATACACGCTTGAGAGTTTACTTCCGCTCCTGAAGGATCTCCCGCCGGTCGGAATGTGCTACGTGCAGGACATCGAGAGGCATCAGCCCGCCGAGTATCGCGCGCTGCTGAAGGAGACTGAGTCGATTTGCGCGATAGCCGAGAAACTCGGCTGCCCAATGGTGCAATTGCTGACGGGCCCGCTCGATCCGAATGGCGCGTACCAGGGATTGACGGGAAGCTCGTCGGCGAAGATTCGCGATGTGACAGCCAAGAATTTGAAAGCAATCGGGAAAATTGGCCGAGAACACAAAGTGAAGTTCTTTGTGGAATCGTTGACCTGGACGCCGCTCCATAAACTCGAGCACGTCCTGGAAACGATCGACGCGGCCGAGCAAGACAACGTGGGTCTCGTGATTGATTTCTGGCACTTGTGGGACAGCGGCGCGACGCCGGAGCAAATCGCAAAGCTCGACAAGGATCTCATTTATTGCGTGCACTTCTGCGATTCGCTCGAGAAATGGGGCGAGCGCGGCACCTACGAGCAGCGCGGCCGTGACGTTTGGACCGGAGGCGGCCGCATTCCGCTGAAAGAATGGGTGGACGCCGTGCGAGCAACTGGATTCGACGGTTGCTGGTCGTGCGAGTTGCTCAGTCCGAAATATTGGGAACTCGATCCGTGGCAAACGGCGCGTGATCTGAAGATTTTTCTGGAATACCTGCTGGTCTAGCTCGAACGCGGCCAGCTCAAAAAAATTCGCCGATATCGCGAGGAGGCATGATGCCGGGACCTGGAATGGAGTGGGTTGGAGAAGAAGAAATCAAGGAAGTGATGGAGGTTCTGAAGAGCGGATACCTCTATCGATACGGCATTTCTCTCGGCGACGAAATCGACCCGCGCTTCAAGGGAAAAGTGTATCAGGCCGAAAAGGAAGTTGCTGAGTGGTCTCACGTCAAATACGCGGTCGCGGTGAATTCCGGGACATCCGCGCTCGTGACCGCGCTGGCGGGAATCGGAATCGGCGCGGGCGATGAAGTGATCGTGCCCGGTTTCACGTTTATTGCCAGCATGGCGTCGATTGTTTATGCGCATGCCGTTCCGGTGCTCGCTGAGATCGATAAGACGTTCAATCTTGATCCCGCCGACGTCGAAGCGAAGATAACGCCGCACACAAAAGCCATCATGCTCGTTCACATGATGGGTAATCAGGGGCGGCTCGACGAAATCAAGGCGATCGCCGACAAGCACAAAATCCATCTCGTCGAGGATTGTGCACAGGCATTCGGAGCGACATATAACGGCCGGCCCGTCGGATCGATTGGCTCGGTGGGCGGATGCAGTTTCAACGTCTACAAGACGATTACGTCGGGCGACGGCGGAATGGTTCTGACCAATGACGAAGAAATCTACCGGCGCTCGTTTGCGTTTCACGACCAAGGCCACTCGCCGCTGCGCAGCGGCGTCGAAATCGGAGCGCGTCCGTTCTTCGGACTGGATTTCCGTTTCACGGAAGTGCAAGCTGCAATCCTTCTCGCACAATTGCGAAAGTTGCCCCGCATGTTGGAGCGCCTGCGGACAAATAAAAAGCGTTACAAAGAAATGATCAGCGGTATTCCGGGCCTCGAGTTCCGCGAGATCGTCGACCCCGCGGGAGAAGTAGGCACGATGCTGACGATCATTCTCCCCACCGCGGAGATTGCCGAAAAGATGGCGGCCGACTTGAAGACGAAAGTTGTCTCGAAGGCGGGCTGGCACGTTTACAGCAATATGGAACAGTTGCTCGAACTGCGGACGGTGTCGTCGGTACAGTGCCCGTTCGTTTGCGCGAAGCTGCACGGCGGCTCGCAAAAGGAAGTCAAGTATTGGAAGGGAATGCTACCGAAGACGGATGCGCTGCTCGCGAGATCGCTCAACATCAGCATCGGTGTCCGCGATCCGGGACTGAGCTCGGGATTCGGTCTCACGATCAACGACGATCTGCCGGCCGTCGAAAAGCATGCGACGCAGTTGCGCAAAGTGGCTGAGAAATACTTGAAGTAAGCTGCCTGTAGATTGAAACAGAATTGGGAGAGAACGCATGAGGGTGCTCGCAGTCGGCGCACATCCGGACGATCTGGATATTCTGTGCGCCGGAACGCTGGCCAAATACGTGGCGCGCGGTGACCAGGTAGTCATGGCGATCTCGACGAACGGAGAAGCGGGATCGAATGGCACCACGATGGAAGAGACTTCGCGGATTCGCGAAAAAGAATCCCGCGCGTCCGCGGCTTTGCTCGGAGCGGAGCTCATTTGGCTCGACTACCACGATGAGTTTCTCTATGAAAACGAGAAAGTGCGTCTCCGCTATATCGATCTGGTACGCCAAGCCCGGCCAGACGTGATTATCACTCACGATCCGCAGACCGACTATCATCCGGACCATCTCACGACCGGCCAACTGCTTTGGAACACGCGAGTGATGGCGGCTGCCTCGATTATCAAGACCGAACATCCCGCGTGGCCGAAGATTCCCGACCTCTATTTCATGGACACGATCGGCGGAATTAATTTTCAGCCGCAGGATTACGTCGACATCACCGACACGATGGACCTGAAGCGGAAGATGCTTTCTCAGCACGTGAGTCAAATCGAATTTATGCAAAAGCGCTACAACATGACGCTCGTGGAATTCATGGAAATATGCTCGGCCTTCCGCGGACTTCAGGCGAGCGTGCGCTACGCGGAATGTTTTCGGAGATCAATGACGTTTCCCGCGAATTACCAGCGCGTCTTGCCGTAGAGCGAAACCCTTTGGCAATTCGCGATTGTTCTTGCGAAATTGCCGGGAGATGGGTGTGAGCAAAGTCCGCTTCGGACTGGCCGGAACCGGCGTGATCGTCCGCGAATATCATCTGCCAGTGATGGTCACCAACCCTCGCGTGGAAATCGTCGCTGCTTGCGATGTGAGCGCGCCGTCCGTCAGCCTGACCGCCAAGCAGTTTGGAATCCCGAAAACCTACAGCGACTTCAACGATCTCGCGAAAGACCCGAATATCGACGCGGTGTTGGTCGCCGTTCCCAACAATCTGCACGCGACGGTAGCGGCGCGGCTCTTGCGCGCAGGCAAGCACGTCATATGCGAGAAGCCCATGGCGCCGAGCGTAGCCGAAGCGCGCACGATCCTCGAAGCCGCGGAAGCATCGGGAATGAAGCTCGCGATCGCGCATCCTTGGCGATGCGATCAGGATTTTCGCTGGTTGCACGACGTGGTCGCCGCGGGACGATTGGGCAAAGTCTTCAAGGTTCGGTGCCACGCCATTCTTACCGAAGGCTCGCCGCCCCTCGATAGCTGGCGCTGCCGAAAAGACATCGCGGGTGGCGGGGCGCTCACCGATCTCGGAATTCACGTGATCGACGCCGTATCTTACGTTTTTGACGACAAGCTTCATCCGACGCGAGTGTTCGCGAAGACCGGAAATTTCTTCACGTCGTCCGAGGTGGAGGATACGGCGACGGCCATATACAATTTTAAAAACGGCCTGACAGTCACTGTGGAAGCGGGTTGGCATCACAATTTTCAAAACGCTCCACACGGCGCCGTCGAAATTTTCGGCGACGCAGGTTACGCGCGGACATTTCCAACGGAGCTGCATTGCAAGGTGGACGGCGCATGGACGCGATGCGAGCCCTCGCTGCATCCTCCTCGCCCGCATATCGATCTCTCGATGTACGCGGCTCAGATCGACGCGTTCGTCGACGCCGTGTTAATTGGCAAGAAGATTCCGTGCGACGGCAAGCAGGGTTTGCGTAATGTCGCGTGGCTTGCGGCGGCGTACGATTCTGCGCGCAAAGGCGAACCTATACCGTACTCGGGGGAGTGAATCAGCGTTGCTTCTGGCGATTACTCATTCTCGGCGGCAGAAAGATAATGCCTTGATTGGCGGAGGGCGTGCCGCGCAAATTCTATCGCGTTCGTTTCTTCTCTTGTTCTCGAATCACGTCGACAAACTGCTTCGCCGCGCGGAGCATCAGCATGTAGTCGGGCGCGATAAATAGCATCGAGACACCCTTGTCGATCCACCGCCGCACCGAATCGGGATCATCCGTGACACCCATTCCCACATATACGTTCGCCTTTTGCGCTCGCGCGATCACATGATCGATGGCTTCGATCACTTTCGGATGATTCGGTTGTGCGGGATACCCCATTGAGCCCGATAGGTCGAACGGTCCGAGCATCACCGCCGCAATGCCTGGCACCGCGACAATTGCATCGATGTTTTTCACAGCCGTGGCGTGCTCAATCTGCGCGATCGGAAATATCGAAGCATTTGCTTCCTGGCAGAACTCCGGAGTCATCGATAGGCCGTAATTCGATGGGCGCCGCGGTCCGAATCCGCGGATACCTTGGGGTGGATAGAGGCACGCTGAAACCAGTCGAGCCGCTTCGTCGGCGGTGCAAACCATCGGCGCGATCACTCCTGCTGCTCCGATGTCGAGCACTGGCTTGATCAGAACCGGATCGTTCCAGGGCACGCGAACGAGCGGAGCCACCTGTGTACCTTTCGTCGCCATCATGTGGGATTGCACCGTTTCAAGCGAAAACGGCACGTGCTCCATGTCGACCCAGATAAAATCGAGATAATTACACAGCGCTTCCGTGGCGGTTGCGTCGCCAAATGAAATTGCCGAACCGATGCAAGTAATGCCTTTCTTCAGCTTGTCGCGCAGTACGTTGGCGTTGAGCAGATAGCCTCCCGTGAAACTTCCAATTATCCGATTCCGATTTCCCGCAAATACGCGCGCGTTCTTTTGGCGATCGGCATCGGCTTGTCAAACGGCGCCGGGTACATGTCCTGCTCGACGATCGCCCAACCCTCATAATTCACCTGGTTCAACACGTCACGGAACGCATGGAAATCCACTGCTCCCTTCGACGGCTCGCAGAAGACTCCGATCCCAACAGCCGTCGCGAACGGAATTTTTTCAGCTTCCACGCGGCGCAGTATCTCAGGGTCGACGCTTTTCAAATGTAAATACGGAATCCGGCTGTGATGGCGGCGCATAAATTCCACCGGATTTCCTCCGCGATACGCATGGTGGCCCGTATCGAGGCAGAGCGAGACCAATTCAGGATCCGTATCTTTCAGAAATCTCTCGATCTGGTGCTCAAATTCGACGTGCGTGTCCGTATGCGGATGGAACACCACGCGAAGCCCATATCGATCGCGCGCAATTTTCGCGACTCGATGCGTCGCATCGATCAAGCGTTTCCAATCGGCGTCGTCGAGCTCTCGCGGTCGAACTAGTTTGCCCCCGGAGAGGTCAGTATACGTATCGTCGATCAGCAGCAGAAAGGGGGCACCCAATTTCTGAAGCACCGTGCCGACGCTGTTCAGTTCCGCTTCGATCGTCGGCCACAGCGCGGGATCTTCCAAGTGATGCATGACGAAGCCAGTCGTTGCCACAAGGCCTCGCTTCTTGAGTTCAGGCGCGAGCAGAACCGGATCCGGCGGCAAATAACCCGGAGGCCCGAGTTCAATCCACCTGTAGCCAGACTCCTCTACTTCGTCGAGAAAGCGCTCCCACGGAATTTGTTTAGGGTCGCTCGGGAACCAGACCCCCCAATTATCCGGCGCCGTGCCAACTTTAACGTCGATGCTCACAAGTCGCTCCTAACGTAGCTAACTTCGAGGCCCGGTTTCGGCCAGTTCCCCAGAAATCGCTGGGTGGTGAAGTGAACGCACCGGGAATCCGCAGCGGGGCTAATTATTTAGTACCGACACAGGTGCCAAGCAAGCTAAAATCGCCATCTGTATTCAGTATACAGACGGCCTGCCGGCAGTCAAGGCCTCTCGCAGCCGTTTTGATTCAGTGGGTTGCAGAGTCTCGCGGGGCCCGCGAGTGTAACGCGGCCCAGTCCGGTATATTGCGGCCCGAAAACGAGTATTCGAAACAACACGGGTCGGCCATACGCAGTCGAATTACGGAGTTGAGTTATGGACAAAAGTTGGGATGCCTATTGCGGTCTGAGCCTCGTGCACTTTCTCGCGTTCCCCGAATGCGGCGGCGGAGAAGGACCGATTCTCGAGTCCATCGCTTCGATCGCCGAGGATGAATTCTTCTCCGGCATCGAAGTCACGCGCGTCAAGAACAAGGACCTTCGGAAGCAAGTCGGCGCTCTTATCGAGCAGTCGCGCTTGAAGGTCGACTTCGGCGTCCATCCCGTTATCCTGGGAGAAAAGCAAAACATCAACAGCCTGGATCGCGCGGAACGTGAGCGTGCGCGTGATGTCGTCGAGTCGTACTTGGAGCACGCCGCGGATTTGAATGCGCGCCGATTCGTTTTGCTCTCCGGAGCGGATTCCGGCGAAACGAATAGGCAAGAAGCCACAAAGGCTCTCGTCGAATCGTTGCAGCACATCTGCGAAGCGGCGAAGAAGTTACGACTTGAAGTTGTGCTCGAGACGTTCGACCGGGATGTCGACAAGCGCGCGCTGATCGGACCTGCCGAAGAGGCTGCGCAAGTGGCGTCCACATTGAGAAAGGACTTCTCGGATTTTGGTCTCCTCTACGATCAGGCGCACATGGTGCTGCTCGGTGAGCAGCCAGTTCCCGCGATGAAGCTAATTAAGAAGTACCTGGCCCACGTTCACGTCGGGAATTGCGTCACTGTGCCTGGCCGGACGAGTTACGGCGACTTCCATCCGCGATTTGGTTTTCCGGGAAGCGTCAACGATGTTTCCGAGCTCGCGGAGTTCATCAGCGCGCTGTTTGAAGTCGGCTACCTTGGCGAAGGGCGTAATTCAGATAGGCCCGGCGTCGGCTTTGAGATCCGGCCGCAAGCTGGCGAAACTTCGCGAGCGATCATCGCCAATTTAAAGCGAGCGTGGCGCGAAGCTTGGCCGCTTGTTCAAGCGCGCAAAGCTGCCCTCTAATTCGCAAACGGGCGAGTCCGTGGGGTAGTTGGGGCAGGGACGGTGAGAACAAACTCGCGATAAACTATCCGCGCTTGCGATCCTTCGAAAAGTCCGACTTCGACATGTCGGGCGGATATCCCCTCACGGTCCATCCGCCATCCACTCCAATTATTTGCCCGGTGATGAAGGCGGCGTCGTCGCTCGCGAGGAATACACAAATCCCGACGTAATCTTCGACCTGCGCGACGCGCCCTGCAGGGATGATTTCCTTCCAGCGATTATTGTATTCGGGGTCGTATTCCTGATTTCGTTCCGTGTTCGTCGGGCCGGGCGCGATCGCATTGACGCGGATTTGCGGCGCGAGTTCCAAGGCTAGCTGGCGCGTCAGCGCTTCCAGGCCTCCCTTGACCATCGAATACGCAGAGTGAAAGGGAAGCATCAAGCGGGCCGCGCAAGAACTCACGTTAATGATCGCTCCGCCACGAGCCGCCATTTTTCGCGCGGCGGCGGCCGAGCCAAACAGCGGGCCGCGTAGATTCGTGTTGACGACATCCTCGAAATCTTCGTCCGTGACTTCCGCGAGCGGCGCGAATCGAGTTCTCGCGGCGTTGTTCACCAGAATATCCAGGCCGCCGAATTTTTCGCACGTCGCTTCGACCAACCCCTCGAAATCGCCGCGCGAGCCGATGTCCGACCGGAAGATCTCGCCGGCACCGCCTACTTTTCGAATGGATGCGAGGGTGCTCTCTGCGCCCGCTTTGTCCGTTTTGTAGACGACGGCCACTTGCGCTCCGTGTGCGGCAAATCCAATGGCCAGTCCGCGGCCGATGCCCTTGCTCGATCCCGTTACGATCGCGACTTTCCCCATGAGCTTCATCGCCGTCATGAGAAGACCTCACGGAATCGATCGAGCGCGGCGTCATCGCTCTTGAGTGGAAACGCCTCGAGCCCGATCGAGCCGTTGTAGCCGATCTCGCGGAAAACCTCCGCGATGCGCGGATAATTTATCTCTCCGGTGCCGGGTTCATGCCGTCCGGGCACATCCGCGATGTGTACGTGCCCGATGTGCGCCCGGCATTTCCTGATCAGCTCGATCAAATTTCCTTCTTCAATTTGCGCGTGATAGACGTCCAGCAGCAATTTGACGCGCGGGCTGCCCACCTCGACCAGCAAATTCAGAGCGTCCTCTACGTGCGCGAACGGAAAGCCGGGATGATCGACCTTCGTGTTCAAATGTTCTAGCGTGTATACGACATCGTGTTTTTCGGCGAGTTCTGCGACGCGGCACAGCGTCTTGTATGCGGTGATCCATCTCGTTGCCGGATGGCGCGCGATCGCATGCGCGACTTGGCCGCGGCTATCCAATTCGCCGGAAGAAATGAAGAGAGTTTTGCAATGCAATCGAGCGGCGATCGCGAGGCTTTCTCGCGCGCCGGCGAGAAACTCCTCGGCTGCGTCGGGATGCACGATACTTCCTCGCAAATATCCCGTGAATCCGCTGATTCGAATTTCCGGATCGGCGGCGATGGCTTCAATATCGCGGCCATTCCAGTTCCAAAATTCGACAGCAAAGCCTTTCGCGGCGATCTTTTTCACGCGCTCGACAAACGGCAGACCGAGAAAAACCGTATCCGCACATACAGAAAGGGAATACATGTTTGAATGATTCGCTCGCTATGGCTTGGGAGCGAGTACTCCATGTTTTTCTAGAAATGAAAATACATTGCTCTGCGCTTCTTGAACTTCCTCCTGGGTCCACTCAAAGGGAGCGGTGGTTCCATGCCCGCCTCCCTTAATTGTCACCAACTGGTTCGCTACGCCGGCCCGATCGAGCGCCTCATGCAGTATTACGCCTTGCGAGTAGGGAACGATGGGATCTTTATCTCCCATTAATGTGATGACCGGCGGTGAGCTGGCGCGGACGTAATTGATCGGCGACAACCGTTTCGCAAGTTCGATGCGATCCGGCAAAGATCCAAACCAGCGCAGCGCGAAATTTCGAGCCGTTGGGCCCTCGAGCAGCTTCGGCAGATCTGTTGGGCCGTAGAAATTCACAATCGCGGCAACCTTGATGTCGGGAATCGTTCCTTCCCTCCACAAGTTGCTTGGCCGTTGGCACGCGTTGTCGTAGCCGGCGCTCGGATCGAGCAAGCCCGTCATCAATGCCAAATGGCCGCCCGAAGAATGCCCTGCGACGACGATCTTTGAAGTGTCGATGCCGAACTCAGCCGCATGATCGTAAACCCAATGCAAAGCGCAACGACAATCCTCGACTGCCGCGGGCGCGAGCGATTCGGGAGCCATGCGATATTCAACGTTGATCACGTTCATGCCGCGCGGAAGGTAAGGAAGTACGCGCAACAGAGCGCCCTCTTTCGTTCCTTCCAGCCACCCGCCGCCGTGAATGTAGACGACGGTCGGTTTGGGAACAGTCGGCTTGCTGGTCGTGATCAAATCGAGGTGGAGTTCTACGTTGTTCGCCTTCTGATAGACGACATTCGGTGTGACTATGTACTCAGTTTGTGCGCCGGTGGCCCATTTCGTTGCGGGATCACTTTGCTGAGCGTGAATCGTGCCTGCAAGTATGCCTGCGAATAGCAACATCGCGCCTGTCCTGAACACATGACCTCCCGGATCCTGCGCTTGCACTCGGCGGACGCCAACCGACGACTCGACTACCGCCTGGGTACCAAATGGAGTGGCTGCGATCCCTCGGCGATGCGGAATACATTCTCCGCAGCCGATATCCCGCGCCGCCGCGACGTTCCTCGAGTGCCTCCCGCGATGTGCGGAGTGGCAACCACGTTGGTCATGTGCAGCAGGGGGTGATTGACGTCCAGCGGCTCTTGGGTGAATGTATCCAAACCTGCCCCCTGGATTTTCCCCGTTTGAAGGGCTTCCAGCATGGCGGCCTCGTCAACTATATCGCCGCGCGCGACGTTAATTAGAAATGCTGATTTCTTCATTTGCGCGAAAGCATTTCGGTCGATCATGTGCTTTGTCTGCGGAGTGATCGGCACGTGGATGGATAAATAATCCGATTCGGCGAGTAATTTGGGTAGATCCTTCGTTCCGCCGAAGAAATCGAGATGATGCTCGCTCACGATAGACGGCGCTACGTCGACAACATCGATGGCGAGAACTCGCACGCCCATCGCCCACGCACGCTTGGCGAGCTCACGCGCGCTGCCGCCGAAGCCCACGAGTCCGAGTGTCTTGCCGCCCAACTCCTCATTCATTGGGTGATAAAAAATGCCGGAGTGGATGTTCTTCTGAGTCACATTCCAGTTCTTCGCGAGTAACAGCATGAACATCAGTGCTTGCTCGGCTAGCCCGGCGCCGCTGAGAAAGCCAGGAGAGTACGAAACCGGAATGCCACGATCCATCAGGTAATTTACGTCGATGTGATCGAGGCCGGTGCCAATCACTTGCCACAATTCCACATGAGCCGCAGCCGCGGCATCTGCCATGACATGCGTTCCCCAGCCGCCCTGATCGACTACCACGCGAACACCGCTCAATTGATCCGCGAACGGCCGGCTCGTGTCATAAAGGGCGACCGGGTACCTGCCGCCCATCGCTTCTAAAAAGTCGTCGTACCAGGGATGAACCAGATCCTGAAAGCCGATAAATAGCACTCGCACTAGTTGGCTCCGCTGAGATTTTTGATATCACGCCCTTGAAGAATTAGACAAATATTCGTTTGCATATCGCACTCTTCCGGCACTGTCAATTCGGCCCCAAGTTGCTAGTTCGATGCCCGGAAAAAAATCTGGAGCCCCGCGCTGACGCTATGCCGGTTGCGGATTGGCCGCCGCGGTGGCTTCTGGAAGAATCTCGGCCGCGAGAGGCTTGCGCAAGAGCAGCCAGCTCGCGCCAACCGATAGGGCCATCAACGAACAATTCAACCAGAATACGGCGGTGTATAAACCATGGTCCGCGGCATAACCCGTGAACCACGTCACGAGCGTTGAGCTGAGTGCTCCGGCCGTACCGGCAAGGCCCGCGACGGACGAAACGGAAAATTGGGGAATCGCGTCCATCAGCGCGGAATTGTAATTTGCACCCCACCATCCGATTCCGAAAGTCGCAATCGTGATCCAGAGAAGAATCAGCGCGGTATTCGAAGCCGCCAGCGAAAGCAGCACCGCCGGAGAGAGGACGAGGGCCACCGTCAATCCGATCTTTCTTGCGGTCAAGGGTGCCATGCCGCGTTCGATGAGATATCCGGAAAAATATCCTCCAGCGAGTTGACCGATGCCCTGGCCGACATATGGAATCCAGAGCCATTTTGCGAGCACGGACAGACTCATTCCTTTTGCCGTTACCAGAAACGAAGGAACCCAGAACCAATAAAAGTAGCCAAGTGGATCAGCGAAGAACCGTGCAGCGATGAACGACCAACTCTGACGGAATCCGAGCAACTGCGACCAGCGGGGTTTCGGAAGACGCGCTTCCAATTCGGGCGTACGGCCCTCGAAGATGTGCTCGCGCTCTTGATCCGTCAGCCACGGGTGTTCACGCGGCTCACGATAAATCCAAAGCCAAATCGGCAAAAGGACCAGTCCGCTCAAACTCGGCAACAGGAACGCGATTCTCCAACCGTAATGAATCGCAAGCCACAACGTGACCGGTGGGGCAATCACCGCGCCAATGCCGGTGCCGCCGACGACGAAGCCAATCGCAACTCCGCGTTCCTTCACGGGAAACCATGACGACACTGCCTTAACGCCTGCCACGAAGTTCCCGGGCTCCGACATCCCCAACAACAGTCTGTAGAGACAGAGATCCCAAATTCCCACGATGAACGTGTGGCACAAACTTGCGAGCGACCATATACCGAGACTCAGCGCGAGACCCCGTCGCGTATTCAGGCGGTCCACCAACCAGCCGCCCACGGTGAACATCACCGCGTACGCAATCAGGAAGGAATTCAACGCATAGGCGTACTGCGTGTTGGAAAGATGCAAATCGCGACGAATCATCGGCGCGACTACAGAGAGCAGTTGCCGATCCAAGTAATTGACGACAGTCGCGAGGCACAGAAGCGAAGCAATCAGCCAGCGAAGTCCTTTGATTTTCGTTGTAGACATCGCTGTAAATTCTCTCCAGCTCAATCAAACAGGCTTCGCGACTCGCGCACCCAGTCGATTTCGCGCGCCAGCGCCATGCACCACGAGGCACAATTTTGCGGGGATATGCCGCCTAACGCGATTTCGCGCCGCGCGTGTTCTTTCCTCTAGCAATCCGGCCGACCACGGCGATCGATGTGGCGGGAATCTCTTTCCTCGATCGTTCCTGCAATTCATAAAGTGATCTTGCCCCCTCGGAATATCGGGGAATGAAGACTTCGTCCATGTCAAACCGCGCGACACGTGAAACGTGGCCGTGCACCAGCCGAACGAACTGATCGCTCTTGTTGCTCATCTCGCCCACGTGTATGGGGAAAGCATCTGCCGCGCGATATCCGAGAATAAGTGTGCGGCGCGGACGCGGCGATGTGTTCACCGCCGATGCATGAGGCGCAAGACCGTTGAAGAAAATTGCGGTACCGCGCTTGCCTTCGAGCGAAATCGCTCGGGTCGTGTCGAGCGCTTCGGTGATGCGTCCTTGGAAATAGCCGTCGTGTGAATGATCGAGCATGCGATGGTGTCCCGGAACCACTTGGAGGCAACCGTTTTCGAGATCCGCGTCGTCCAGATAAATCAAAACAGCCACGACGGAGCGATTGGTCAATGGGCCATAGGCCATGTCCTGATGCCATTCGACGACCGACCCGATTTCGCCGGGTTTCACATTGATCTTGCTCGAGAAGTACAGCACGTCGGGGCCGACCATCTGCGCCATGGTTTCAACCATGTTCTTGCTCTCGGAGAATTTGCGAAACGGTTCGTAATATGTGCAGGGCTCGTAGATTCTACGCACTTTCGCGCCATCCGGGTCCTGGCCGGGTTCCATCTCGATGCGCGTGGCGTCGTGGTTAGCGAGCGTCGAGCCGGCGCTAATCTTTTCCATTTCAAGAAGGAAATGATCGACCTCTGCTGGCGAGAGGAAATCGTGGCGAACGCAAAACCCCTGCGACTCGTAGTTCTTGATTTCCCTGCTCGACAACATTCTTGCCTAGCTCCTTCCTTCGCCGGATACCAACTCTTGCGTTCCGAAACGTGAGGCCTTTACCAGAATTCGGAGGTCATCGAGGCGGATAGCTGCGGGCCTGTGGCTCGCCGGCGCGGATCCTACTTGACGCTTCGACCAGGCGATTTAATTCCGCGGCGGCCCACTCTATTTTTCTCGCCTCGATGGTCTTTTCTCGAATTGCCCCGCTTCGAGTAGACTTGCGGATTCGCGATGTTCTCGGGCGTTCCGCCACTGAACACGTCCGCCATACCCTGGCTCACCATCGTAAACGTGGCATGAGCCGCTTTGACGGACAGCCCCATGCAGTGAGGTGTACTGATCACATCTGACCGGCGGAAGATCGGATGAGAGACATCGGGAGGCTCGGTCGGGTATACATCGAGCCCCACTCCAGCAAGCCTCCCCGACTCCAACGCCTCGTTCAATACGTCCAGGCTGGACAGAAGTCCACCGCGCGCCAAATTCACTAATATCGCGCCCCGCTTCACGAGAGCCAGCCGACGTGCATCGAACATGCCCCGCGTCCCGTCGTTCAGCGGCGCATGAACCGAGATGAAGTCAGATTCTCTCAGCAAAGAGTCTAGATCGGCCAGTTTCACTCCGATACTTTTCGCTTTCGCGTCGCTCACGGCTGGGTCGTAACCAACAATATTCATTCCAAACGCCTTCGCGAGTCTGGCGACTTCGCTGCCAATTCGCCCGAGGCCAACGAGACCCAACGTAGCTCCATAAAGATCCCCCATCGAGATTTCGTCGCGAACTTGCCATTGGCCCGCGCGCGTTTTCTGGTCCAGCTGCGGGAGACGCTTCGCCAGCGCTAATAGCATCGAGAGGGCGCCTTCGGCCACCGCTTTGGATCCGGCGCCGGGCGCGAAAACCACAGGGATGCCGCATTCAGTCGCCGCATTGATGTCGACATTGTCGAAGCCCACGCCAGTGCGCCCAATCACGCGCAAGTCCGTTCCCGCCTCGATCACTCGCCGGGTTATTGGAGTTACTCCGCGAACGATTAGGCCAATCGCGCCATCCATTATCGACACGAGACTATTCTCGTCAGTGGCCGACGCCACTTCGATACGAGCGTATTGCCTCAGAATCTCATGAGCAATCGGGAGGACGCGAGCCGTCGCGACGATGCGGCCTTGGCTCATTGGGGTCGCCTGAAGGTTAAGTACATGACTATTATGGAGCCACCAGGCCCACAATTTGATTTGAGACTAGATCCCTGAGCCGCCAGGGAGAGTTCTTTGGCGCCATCGAAACCAAGCTCCTTCGGGGGCCCGTGCATGCGGAGCGACATCGGCCCCCTCCGGAGGGCTGTCCCCGGGAATCCAGGGCGGTGGAGCGGATAACGCCGGAAACAATTCGCAAGGCTATGCATGCGAATTATGGCATACTGTATACAGGCACAGATTCACTGTCAAGCTAGAATCTTGTTTTTGACTCGAAATTCGCTTAATTAGCACAGTACGCATCGGTTCCGCAGCCCTATCAGGTGGCCGCGTTAGTTTTTGTAGAAAAGCCATGGAATCCAAGCCGATCAGGTTGGGGATTGTCGGGCCGGGGGTGGTCGTGCGGACGCATCACCTTCCGGCAATTCGACGGCTTGCGAATGAGATCCAGGTCGTAGCCGTCGCCGCGCGGCATTTGGGCCGCGCTCGTTCCTTCGTCCGCGAATTTCGGATTCCGCGTGTCTACGACGACTATCGGGAGTTGTTGCGAGACGAGGAAATCGACGCTGTTCTAATCGCGGTTCCGATCGAACTGAATGGACGAGTACTGCTGGACGCAGTTCGCGCCGGCAAACACGTGTTGGCGGAGAAGCCGATCGCCGAGACTCCGGCCGAGGCGCTTCGCATTGTGCGCGAAAGCCGGCGAAGCCACAGCACGGTTTTGATCGGCGAGAATTTTCGATATCGGCGCGATCTCGCGGAGGTCAAAAACCTCGTCGCGCGCGGTGCGGTCGGAAAGCCGTTCGCATTTCAGATTAGTGTAAAGTTTGACGTTGGTGCGCGTGCGCGTCGACGCTGGATTTCGCGAGGCTGGAGAAAAAAAGCTCGCCATCGGGGTGGGATGGTGCTCGATGCGGGAGTTCATCCGGTCGCCGCGGTCATCGACATTCTGGGCAAAATCAGTGAGGTTAACGCGATCGTCATGGATACGAGCCGTGTGATCGCAGGGCCCGATGGCCTCTTGATGCAAGTTCGGATGGCCAGCGGCATAACCGGCCAATGCTTTTTTTGCTACACCTCAAAAGAGCAGCGGGAAATTTCTTTCGATTTTTCGATTTACGGAACCGAGGGCGTCTTGCGCGCCGTACCGGGCCAGATCACTTTGACGCACGAAGTTGGCGATTCGCCGCGAGTTTCAAAAATTCGCGAGACAGACGGTGGATACTTTGCGCAGTGGAAGAACTTCTGCGCCGCGATTCGAGGAGAAGGGCGAGTTTTGTCCGGCCCAGCGGAAGCCTATCGAGATCTACTTGTAATCGATGCGGCGCTGCGGTCGTCGTCCGCGAAGAAAAAAGTGAGAATTTCCGGATCGATATGAAGGAGTTCCAGCGGTCTGGCAGGCGCGCGGTGTTTCTTGCGGCATCGATCGTCAAGTTTTCAGAAATGACTTGTCGACCGTACGAATTCCGGGAGATGCTTTCGGAACGAACGAAGAAAGCTTCGGCTCGTCATTAAAGATTCAACGCAGTAAGCGTGATTTGATTTACTTTTGCAGAGCCAGCACGGACTTGGGGCAGAGAGCGGTGACCTACATTATGGAATCAGCGACTCCAGCGGTTGCGCGAGCCCTTGACCTCCTGGAAATTCTCGGCCGGTCGAACCAAGGTCTCACGTTGAGCGAACTGAGCCGGGAACTCGGCATTCCGAAGAGCACAACCCACTACATTATTGGAACCCTGAGCGCGCGAGGCTATCTGCAGCGGGCTCCGTGGTCCCGTCAATACTCGCTTGCGGCTCGTGCCTTTGAGTTCAGGGCGCGAAGCGGAGCCGATTCACGCCTGATGCAAATCAGTTCAAGAGGCGTGAATGCTCTGGCCGAGAGCACGTCGTTGGGCGCTCAGGTATCCGTTCTCGATGGCAATGAAGGCCTCGTGATTGCGAGAGCGAACTCTCGGCCGCAGCCGACCGGTGGCACCGGCCCCGGCTATCACTTTCACCTCCACTGCACGGCCGCCGGAAAGGTGCTGTTGGCGTGGATGAATGAGCGGGTTCTCGAAACGTTTTTCCTCAATCAAGTTCTCGCAAAGTTTACATGCCGAACGATTACGAACTTCGAGGGGCTACGGGATCATCTGAGGGACGTGCGCGGCCGAGGGTTTGCGATCAATCACGAGGAATATCACGTCAATCGCCGTGCCATCGCTGTTCCGATAATCAGCGAATCAGGAAGAGCGATCGCGGCGATTTCGGTTGATGGCATGAGTTCGCAGATTCTCGCAAGTCGCGTCCCGCAGTTGGCAGAACAACTATATGCAGCATCTCGCGAGCTTTCGAGAGAACTCGCGGCCAGCTAGCGGCGTCGAAACACCCCACCCACGATTCGCCTTTTTTTGCTGGCTGTTGCTGCGATATCCAATCGAAGTCGAGCGCACCGACTAGCGGGGTTCGAGCGCAAGGCTGGAATAGCGTTCAGGTTGCGAGTAGCGGTAGCTCAAGTGAGTCAGCATGACTTTCTCCGCCGATTCAGAAACCCGGTGCTGTACGAAATCCAGCAGCAATCGGTGTTGCGTGGGAAGGATCTTCGCCCAGTCCAACATCTTCTGGTTGATGCGCCATAGGACGCGGTGAGCGAATAGCGGAACCGTAATGCTCTCGAGTGTCTTTCCGAGATATTCGTTTCCGCTGTACCGCCAAATTGTCCGGTGAAATTCCAAGTCGAGCGCGGCCGCTTCAATTTCGGGAAGCCCGCCAGCTTTTTGCATCTTTTCGTTAAGATCGTTTAAGGTTGCGATGCCTTCGGCGTTGATCTTGGCCCGGCAGAGTCGCAGGGCTTCCGCTTCGAGGATTAAGCGAAGACTATTAATTTTCTGAATTTCTTCGTCGCTCAAGCTAATGACAAACTTTCCTCGCCGAGGTACGTTGACTACCAATCCTTGTTGCTCTAGCTGTTGAAGTGCCTCTCGGATTGGAACGCGGCTCACTCCGAGCTCGCGGGCGAGTTGACTTTCGTTCAATCTGCCGCCCGCGCTAATCTTGCCCGAAAGAATGGCAGTGCGGAGCAGCCGCACCACTTGTTCCTTCAGAGTTCGAGTGTCCAGGCTTTTGTCGGCGTCGATGGCGGTCGGTGAGACTTGTTCCAACATACTAACCTCAAAGGAAATATCACTACTTGTAGTCAGTATACAGCGCCCCTGCTTAGAGTCAACTTCCCCTCAAAATCCCATTTTCCACTCTCGCACGCTCCTAGTACATCAATGTTCCGCCGCACACGTTGAAGTTTTGTCCCGTAATGGCTGCGCCTGCATCGCTGCCGAGCAAAACGCAGATCGGGCCAAAGTCTTCTGGCAGTATAAATCGGCCCATGGGAGGTGTCAGACGCTTCTCCCATTCATCGAAGCTTATGCCGAGCCGAGCCGAATCCTGGGTCATGCGAATCTTTCCCATTCTGGTCTTCACAGGTCCGGGGCAGAGAGCGTTCACGGTAATGCCATCCGGAGCGAGTTCGAGAGCGATGGCCCGCGTGAATCCAATCAGTCCCAGCTTCGTCGCGGCGTAAGCCGAGCCGTGAAGCAGCGGCATTTTTCCGGCCAGCGACGCAATGTTGATGATGCGTCCCCATTTTTTCTTCTGCATGATCGGCGCCGCCGCTTTGCAGAATCGATATGGCGAAGTCAAATTTAGCGCGACCGAATAGTCCCAGAAATCGTCATCGAACTCGACGAGGGGCTTCTGGCTATACGCGCTTCCGACGGCCGCATTGTTGACCAAGATGTCGATCGAGCCCAACTCATCGACAATTTGCCGAATCACTTTTTCCGGCACTCCCTTTTGCGCCACGTCCGCGGTGATAGCGAGCGCCTTGCCTCCTTGGCCTCGAATTTCTTTTTCCACGCTTTGAATTTCTTCGGCAGTCCGGGCTGTAACGACGACTGTCGCGCCTGCACTGGCAAAGCCAAGCGCGATGCCGCGGCCGATTCCTCTACCAGCGCCGGTAACCAGAGCCACTTTGTTTTCGAGCTGCATTTTTTCTCCACTTTAAAATTGCGTGCGCCACGGTCATGCGAGCCGGCCTGATTCTATATCGTGGCCGTGACGAGCTCACGGCGGGAATTCAAACTTGTACGTAAGCCCGCGCATTGAATGCGTTTTCTACCGAGCCGCCAGTTCGGAGTCAATACTTTTCAACAGGCTGAAAAGTCTC
>JBAPOP010000102.1:0-13876 GCA_049279675.1 Candidatus Acidiferrales bacterium | reverse complement strand
AGTTTGCGCCGTAGTCGAGGTTGGTGCCGAAGCGGCCGTTGTAGATATAGACGCGGCGATGCGTGTAATAGGGACTGCTCGAGCCGTAATTGAAATCGCCGTACTGGATGATCTGATCCTGCGGGCGGAGATAGGGAAGAATATCGTTGGCGAGATCGCGAGACGAAAGTTTCGTCGAGAAAATACTGTAGGCAGAATTCGCGAAGAAGAAAAATGCCGCGATGGAAAGCGCGAGAGTCATTGTGGCGCTGAAGTCACGGCGGAGCCGGCGAAGAACCCACGCGCCACCCAAACCAAAGATCGCAATCGCCGCGGCGCCGCCAGCCTGCCATCGCAGATCGGCGAAGGCGGCTGGTGTGAGATCGAGGAAGTGGGACATCGAGAGCTTGTAGAGATTCGAGTGCTCTTCGAGAAGCGATGAAATGTCCGTGGTCGCTTTGATGCGCAGCGACAGCAAAACGAAATAAGCGAGCACCGAACCGATGGCCAGGCCGATGATCGCAAGGATTGCTTGTAAGCGCGTGAGCCAGCGCGATGCCGCTTCTTCAGCGCGCGCGAGGCCGAGGCCGAGCAACATCAGAAAGGCGGGCCACGCGCCGAAGGCGTAATACTCCATCCGCGATCCGCTCTCGAGTGAGAAAAACAGCATGATCACTCCAGCCCAAGTGAAGAGCAGTAGGCGCGCCTGAGCGGCGGGCTGCATGTTGCGGCCCCATGTGCGCGGAGCAGGGAATTCGCGGATCGCAAACGGCAGAAATACGCTCCACGGCGCGAACCAAACGAGGTGCGCCGCCCACCAAAGCAAAAGAGGGACCGAATCGTAGTCGGGCGGATAGCGGGTGCCGAGGGCGCGCTTGAAATGCTCGTTGATGATGTAAGACCAAAGAAAGCCGGGAGAGCGATGCTCGGCGATCAAATGCCACGGCACGGCGATGATGAGAAAAATCAAGATGCTGGAAGGGAGTTTGAGATCTCGCCAGCGATTCCAGCCGCGTGTCGCGAAGACGAACGCTACCAAAATCGCGGCCGTAAACACGACGCCGACGAGGCCGAGAGTAAGCACCGAGAGGCCCGTCATCGCAGCGCAGCCCCACATGCCCGCGCGGACGTCAATTTGCCGCGTCCACGCGAGAAGGAAAAGATAAAACGCCGCGGTCAGTTCAAGCGCGAAGATCGCTTCTGGAATCATGATGCGCGTGAAGAGAAATACGCCGATGCTCGTGCAGGTGACGAGGCCGCTGTAGAATCCCGCGCGCCCGCCGAAGAATCGCCGGCCGAATAGGTACGAGACCAGCGTCAATGCGATCACCGCGAGTGCGAGTGGGAGGCGCGTGGTGAAAGCGTTCTGTCCCGCGACGGCGTACGTGGCAGCGACGAGCCAATAGTGCAACGGGGCCTTTTCGAGGTAGCGGATCCCGTTCATGTACATGACGGCCCAATCGCCGCGCTGAAGCATTTCGCGAGCGACGAGAGCGTGAGATGCGTCCGCGTCATCAAGCAGCGGCGGTTCGGCGGCGTTGCCGATATAGATCGCAGCCGATAGCGCGAGAAGCAGCACTACAGATACGCGGCTCGACAGCGGGAAACGAGTTGCGCCGGTTTGTTGGATGAGAGGCGGTTCCACGTCGGTCTAAGTCAGTTATCCAAGCGAATTTCCAAACGGCGATAATAACACGCGGGCAACTTTGATTCTGAGGGCTTGAAGATTCATAGCATACAACCACCGCACGTATGCGCGCCGGTTCGATTTGATGAAGAAGTTGTTGTGCGGCGAATGGACGGTCTCGCGGCCGCCGGACTTTTTTAACTGAGACGCTTCTAGCGGCGGAACTCGACGGTGATGACGAGCTGGCTTGACACGGGCTTGCCATCGAGCGTCGAGGGTGCGTATTTCCACTGGCGGACTGCAGTCATCGCCGCCTGCTGGAGCAGCATGGGGCCCGAAATGATTTTCATCTTGGCAACGTGACCTGAAGGATCGATCGTCGCGTCGATCTTGACGTCACCTTGAATATTGGCCTGCTTGGCGAGAACGGGATAGACGGGAGCTTCCGACCAAATCAAGTGCGGCTGTTTCACATCTCCGCCGGAGGGAACTACCGGCGCGGGATTCGAAACTGTTGGTCGAGGAATGTTGGAGCTCGTGTTTGCGCCGATTTTGTTGAACGCGTCGCCGTTTGATGCGGCAGCGGAACGTCCGGAGACTTCCGGCGGTGGCTCGACGTTTGTGCTCGACGGGCCATCGTCATTCGAAGTTGGAGCGCTTAAGTTCAGTGGCGGGATCGACGTGCGCTTGCCTGCGGGCTTCGGTTGCGAAGTGGCTGCCGGTTCTGGGCCTGTCCCATTTTTCGCCGGCGGCGTTACGGCAGTTGTGAGTTCTACCTCGAGACCCGTCTCCGGTGTGCCGGAACTAGAATTTGCGTTTGCAGGCGAAGGTGACGATGTAATTTCCGCGCCGTGGTTGGCAGTCTCATACGGCTCGGCGTTTGGCTTCAAATTTCCGGGCGGCAACGGAGTCTGTTCGGCCCAGGGCTTTCCGACGACTGCAGGCTTTGCCGGAGCGTTGGTCATGTTCTGAAGGAAAAACCAGCCTCCGCCGGCACCTAGGATCACGATGGCGGCGGCCGCAAGGAAGAAGCCCGAGCCCGAGCGGCTTGCTTGCGCCGCGTGCAGAGGCGCAGTCGGAGCCAGAAGGCTGGCGGTCATTACGTCAGAATGCTCGGAGAAGACGCGCTGGGCGGACGAGCGCGGCTCAGGATCTTTTAGAAAATTGCCGAAGCTCAGTTTTTCGCTGCCGGGGAGGACAGATTGCGCTGACTCCTGGACGCTGCCGCCTGACGCCGAGGTAAACGAATGCAAAGCGGCTGCGCTAGAGGCGGGGCGGTGCTCGCTTGAACGGTCGAGATTGGCGTGGTCCGGCGAGGCTAGTTCTGGCGACACGGGGACTGTCGCGACGCGCTTTGATTTCTTGGTTCGCTCGGGAATTTTCGGCGCGCGTTGGGCCAGAGGTTGGTCCTGATTCACGTCAAGATGCCCAAGAGCCAATCGCTCCAATTCCTTTAGCGTGGCTGGCGAGGCCGGATTGTAATTTTCATGTGGCGCGGGAGAAATTACCTGCGGATCCGGCGGAACGAATTTGGGAATTGCTGATTCCGGAGGCGAAGCTTTTGCAACTTGAGCCTCTGCGACCGTGGCCGGACGGACTGGCGCTTCCGATCCGGGCACGTTGCTTTCGAGATGAAACTCTTCGTCGGAGATTTCGAGCGGCCGAGGCGGAATAGGCTTTTCGGGCCTCGTCGGGAGCTGCGACAAGAGTTCGGACCAAGTCTCGTCACCGTCGATGGCGAGTTCGATAGGCTCCGCGTTCTCGGGATTCGCTTTCGGAGCGACGGCGGCAGACTTCGAAGATTTTGTTTTGCGCGCGGGGGGCACAGGCGCAGCTGCGGGTTCGCTCGAAATGCGCGGAGCTGCGGGGGTCTCCATCATTTCCGTCGGGAAACTTGTGCCCCAGAAATCTTCGGGCTTAAGGTCGGCGGGTTTGGATGCCGAAGCGATTTCGATCGCAGCGGTCTCATCGTCTGACGAAACGTGGACGAGATTCGGTTCGTCGGTGATCGGATGGCTCGCCGCGATTTCAGGCGCATGCTGCGCTGGGGGATTCGCTTTTGGCGATGCCGATTCTTTTTTTGCTTCCGGCGCCGGGGGCTGCGCTGCCTGCTCGGGAGGCGGAGCGGCGGGCGCTTGCGCCGGCGACGATGCGTCCTGCGGAAAATTGACGCCCCAGAAACCGGCCGCGGGTTGGGTAAATTCGACTTCGACGTAGTTTTTTAAATTTGGATACGTGCGCACGTTGGCGACGCGGCAAAGCATTCCGCGTTGCGTGTTCAGATTTGTGACCGCAATCATCTGTCCCTTGGAAACTCCCGCAGCAAGGCGGACAATTCCGCCCTTCGGGAAGACGATGACGCTGACCGTATCCTCGTGGAAAGCTTCGACCGGATGACCGTCTGTCGGCGATTTTCGCGAGCCGTGAATCTCGAGCGGGATCTCAGCGGAGATCGCGGCGATGCGAGATGCAGGGGACGGCGCAACATGCGAAGACGCAAGAGACGCGTGCGAAACCGCCTGTTCAGCCGGCGATTCGACTGGCGATTCGGTCGGGCGTATGGTCGATGACATAGCTATACCGAGCACGGCGACGCGTTTCGTAAAATTGGCTACCGGAACTGAAACCCCGCGCCCGTTTCCCATTTTCAATGGGTCTCGAGGCGGCAGGCTATGGTACCGACGTACTACTGTGGAACTATTTCAAGCCGGAGGTGTTTAATCAGAGGGGAACGTAACGGAGCAGTTGTGCTCCTACGCAGGATCGGCTGTAGCGCGATCACAAAATGTGCCGTGCGCAACCGCGGAACGCCCGCGAGGCATCGTAAGAAGGCAGAGCGGTACTCTGCGTTACGGAACGCCTTTGAGCTTACGACTTGCCCGTTATAGGATGTGAGGCAGTTTGTACGAGTCGCTGCTGGCTCGACCGGCCGAGACCACCAGTTCAAATTGGAGCGAAAACCTACTATGACACGTTGGCCGTTGTTGAAATTTCTCGCGGGAGTACTTGCTGCAGCACTATTGATCGTTTGCATACCGCAAAGAGCGGCAGCCGACGACAACGATCCACCGGCGCGGGTAGCTCGTTTGCGATCCGTTCAGGGTTCGGTATCCGTCCAGCCCGCAGGCGCCGACGACTGGGGCGCGGCGGGAGTGAATCGTCCAATCACGACGGGCGACAAGCTCTGGTCGGATCAGGATTCGCGCGCTGAGCTGAGTCTGGGCTCGGCAGCTATACGCCTCGGCTCGCAGACGGCGTTCACAATTCTAAATCTCGACGATCAGATCGCGCAGATCAGCATCAACGAGGGCACGGTGAACGTGCATCTGCGCACGCTCGGCGACAATGAGGCTTTTGAAATTGACACACCCAACCTCGCGTTCTCATTGCTTCGACCCGGTGATTATCGCGTCGGCGTGAACGAGAACGGTGACACGACGATCATTACGGTGCGAGGCGGCCAGGGATCGGTGATCGGCGGGGGACAGGCGTTCACTGTGTACCCGAATCAAACCGCGACGTTCGTGGGCACAGATCAGCTCACGCCGGACATCGGCACGGCAGTGGCGACGGATGATTTCGACTCGTGGTGCGTTGACTTGAATAGCCGGGAGGATCGAGCGCCGCGATACGTTTCGCAAGATGTGGTCGGTTACGAGGACCTCGACGACAACGGTCGCTGGCAGAACGTGCCAGAGTACGGCCAAGTGTGGGTTCCGAACGGCGTCGTGGCTGGATGGCAGCCATATCGCTACGGCCACTGGACTTGGATCGCGCCGTGGGGATGGACATGGGTAGACGACGCATCGTGGGGCTACGCGCCATTTCACTACGGACGCTGGGTGATGGTGGGCGGATATTGGGGATGGACGCCGGGACCGGTAGTGGTGGGCGTCCGGCCAGTGTACGCGCCCGCACTCGTAGCGTGGGTTGGCGGCGGCGTAGGAGTGGGTGTTGGCGTCGCGTGGTTTCCATTGGGGCCGCGTGAGGTTTACATGCCGCCGTATGCTGTAAGCCGCACTTACGTGACGAACGTCAATGTGACGAATACGGTGGTCGAGCGGACGTACGTCACGAATGTTTACAATAATTACCAAACGCACACAAACGTGACGAATGTTACGTATGTGAATCGCACGTATGTGACGGCGACGTCGCAGAACGCGTTCACGTCGGCGCAGCCGATTTCGAGAAACGTCGTGCAAGTGAATGCGACGGAACTCGCGAGAGCGCCCGTTGGGACAGCGGTCGGAGCAGGTGTTGCGCCTCAGCCGCGAAGCCAGTTCGGAGAGGGAAGGACGACTGGAGTTGCAAGGCCGCCGGCCGCCGCGATGTCGCGTCCGGTTGTTGCAAAGGCCGCGCCGCCTCCGGCACCGATTTCGTTCGCGTCACAGCAGAAGGCAATTCAGGCGAACGCAGGGAAGCCGCTTGCACCAGCACAGTTGAGCGCAATCCGGCCTGCGCCGTCGATGACGCCAAGAACTCAAGTGCGTGTCGCGCCGCCCGTGACATCGCGGCCTCCCGCTGCTGCTGTTGGAAACAAACCTGGGCAGCCTCCTGCCGCGAACAAACCTCCGACGCAGCCGGCTGCGGGAAACAAGCCAGCAGTAACGCCGCCTGCGCAGCCAGCTAAGCCCGCGAACAACGCCGCGGGAGCGCCGCCCGCTCGGCCGGATCGTCCGCCAACGGCTCAGCCTGCCTACAAACCGCCTCCGGCGAACGCGAATCAACCACCAAAGCAGCCCGCGACGAATTCGACCGAAAAACCGAATTCGAATACGAGCGTGCGTCCTCCAGCGACGCCGCCTGCTGCGGCCAAGCCAGAAGCACCGGCAACAGAAAGTAAGCCCCCGGCTGCAGAGAGCAAGCCACCCGCAAACCAGGAAGGGCAGCCAAAGCCGAACGCGGATAAACCACCGAAGAAGACAGATAAAAAGCCGCCGAAGGAAAAGCCGGACAAGGACAAAGACAAACCGTAACGGCGAGGGGGAACCAAAACAATCGCCCGGTCCGCAAGTGTCATTCGTTTGCGGGCCGGGCGATTTGTTTTTTCGGCGATAGAGTTGAAGGGAACCTGCAAAGACGCGTTTCAACATTTCAGTCTTGGCAGCCGCGGAGATCCTCGCTTTCGGTTGCCGTGTGCGCAGTACCGACGCCGGGCCGGGGCAACGCTTCAGAACGTCGCGACTTCTAATCTTTGGTTCGTCGTGAACGGGCCCGATGTGACCGGTTCCGACGAGAACTGGTCCGAACCCCTAATTCCGGATAAGATTTGACCAGTGGAAAATGGAACCTTTCAGCGCGGGCGGGGGAAGTCGTAAAGGGTGTGGGCGGAATTCTCGAAGTGCAAGCTGGGCGCCATTCAATCGCTGAAGTAAGTTGTGCTGTAGCAAACTCGCGATCACGTTCATCCGCCAGTTGGTTTCTGAAACTCTAGCGCAGATTAATTTTTGGGGTGTTGAGGATGCGTTTCCTGGCACGCACTAGCACGTACGCTCTCGCAAACGTTTTCGCGCGAGCCCTCTTAGCGCGGGGCCATCGCGATGCCCGGGTGAATAGAGTTCGATTGAGAGTCTACGCATTCGCAATTTCCGCACTGCTTGTCTTGGGCGTTGCTCTTCCTGCGTCGGGGCAGGGAATCACACGAATCCTGGTATCGCGCGCGCGAGTGCTTCCTGAATTCGGGCCGGGGATCGCGGAGATGAGACGCGATGCTTCGGGCAATTACTACCTTCTCGCAACGCCCGCCAGCGTGATCTGGATTGTGGGCCCCCACGGCCAGCGACTCGGCCAGATTCCCAAAGACAATACGCCAAGCTCGAAAATTCAATACGCCGTCGATTTCGATATCGATCCGAACGGGCGAATCCTTGTAGCGGATCGCGGCGCGAACGCCGTTGTGATTTTCCAGGCAGATGGGTCCTTTGTTAGCAGAGTGCAGGTATTTGCGCCGACGTCGGTGGTGGCGCTTTCGGACGGCGAGTTTGCGGTGACCACGTTGCGAACGAAGCGGCTCGTTCTTATCTTGAACGACAAGGGCGATCAGATTCGCAGCTTCGGGGATCCAGCCGATGCGGGAGTGGATGTGAGCGCCACACCACTCGAGAGTCTTGGCAGAATCAGCGGGGACTCAGCGAATGGCGTCTATTTCGCGTTCACGACACTTGCCACACCGACGATACGGAAATTCGACCGGTTCGGCTATTCGCACGGAGACGCGACGGTCACGAACGATCAGCTTGTGTACAAGCCGCCCGAGCACGAAGACCGCGTGCAATTTGGATTCAACGTCTCTGAGTTGAACTTTTCTTCGATGCTTGACGGCGGAGCCATGATCGGAACGTCTGGTGATATCCACCTCTCAGGAGGAGTGGGAACGGGATTGGGAGGGCGAATTGGCGGCGGCGGTGGCCCTGCGACCGGCGCAGGCCTCATGCAAACTCTGCTTTCGGCGGGAATGGGTGATTCGTCTGGCGGAGGCTCTGGACGAGGCTCCGGGCGGGGCGGGGGTATGTTGACGGGACAAGCGGCAATTTTGGGAGACGGCGTGCGACTGAATTTGGGACCCGGCAACGGAGCAAGCGCGTCTGGAGGTAATTCAGACGATGCGAACGGATCCGGAAGTTTCAAGCTGCGGTTCACAGAGCAAGACGCTTTCGACACGACCAACGCGGCCGATACTCAATGGCTCGACGCGGCGCTGGCGGATTTTCAGAATGCACAATTGCTCGATCCGGGAAACGGATACGGTCTGGGGCCCGAGGTGGCGGGCGGTGCCGGGACAAACGGTCTCGGGACCGGCGTGTTGACCGGCCTCGGAGGAGCAGGAATGTTTGGCGGCATAGGGGGAGGCATGGGCGGCGCCCATTCATTTGCTTCAGGGGCCTCGCATGGAGCGGGTGTTGGCGGAGGACCGCGGCCCGGCGGGGGTGGCTACGGCGGGTTCGGCGGTTTCGGGCCACACGGGCATTTCGGCGACATGACAAATTTCACGGCAACCGTCAAAGTGAATCTAGATCCTCAACTGCTGACGGCTGACGAAAAGCCTGTTGTCACCGCAGTCGGAGTCGATCCGCAATCCCAAGACATTTGGGCGGGGATCGGGAAAGCATTAATGCACTTCGACAAGAACGGCACTCTTCTGGACAGTTACGTGATGGCGGCTCCCGATGGCGGGCCATTGCGAGCGAAGGCGATTGTCGTCGAGCCGGACCAATTGATTATCGCTTCGGATCCGCGAGGGATCTTCGTTTTCGAACGACCTGATAAGGCTGACCCTGTGGTGCAGGGGCAGCGGCCGTAAGTTGGATAGGTGCGATGCCTAGGGATGCGACGGCGGTTGCGCGGACGGTGCCGCGACGGGGCTCGCAGCGGGGCTGGGAGCGACTGACGGCTGGATCAACGCGAGATACGCGCGGCCGAATGCGGATTGCTGGGTTCCGGGCGCGATCACGATGGCCTGCACGGTGTAACGGCCGGTGGGCAATTTCGCTAGTGGAAGGCTGATCCGGTACGACGCGGTGCGCGACTTAGTGTCGATTGC
This sequence comes from Candidatus Acidiferrales bacterium, assembly GCA_049279675.1. Classification (GTDB taxonomy): domain Bacteria; phylum Acidobacteriota; class Terriglobia; order Acidiferrales; family UBA7541; genus Palsa-147. The sequence goes on along the minus strand of JBAPOP010000102.1, from coordinate 4,727 downwards.
CGTGGGGGCAAGAAGCGGCGAAGCGTTGATTTGAAATCCATTCCTGAAGAAAATCAATCCCGCGCGCAAAGTATTCGGGTCAAATGTTTCCGACTTTTCGGCCTTCTCCGGATAGTACGCCTGGAAGAAAACGTACAGAGTTTGCTGCTGGTCGAAGAACCGCGTGACGCTGGGCACGATGCGGGCTCCGTTCACTTCGAGCGGGGAAGCCGTCAGCTTGGCGCGAACGCCCTGGCCTTTCGTTTGCACTTCCGAAGTTTTTTCCACGGGCACGAGCTGGCTTGAAAGTAAGACTGAACTCAGCGTGATTTTGTCGGACGGCGGCAGAGGGATCAGTAGAGATTGTTCGAAAGTGCCGATCTTGCCCGTCTCGTCTTCACGCGCGACAAATTTCAAGTTGTAGTTGCCGGGCGCGAGAACAACTCCTCCCTGATACAAAAGGCTGCTCTGATTCACCTGCTGGAAGCGTTCCTGATCCAGGTGCACCTGGATAGTGTCTCGAAGGTGCGCGACGACGCGTCCAGTCGACGCCACGCGAATTTCCGCCGCGAAATCGAATTCCGCCTGATGCTGCCCGCGCTTCTGCGCCCACTCCAGCGCGCTCGAAGACAGCTTGGCGGCGATGGGAACGTAAAACTGCTGATCGCTTAACCGGAACATGGACGTCTCGACGGCGACTGCCAGCTCGACGATCGGATTCTGCGATTCGAGCGAGTCCGCAAGTTGCTGATCGCGATCTTCTTTTTGCAAATGTTGGAAGTCCCGCGGAGCGAAGTAACCTTCGCGAGAGCGGACATGCGCTCCGGGTGCGTTGACCTTTACCCGGATGCTGTGCCACGTGCCGTCGCGCTTGATGTTTGACGCGAGAGTGTATCCGACGAGGTAGTAGCCGCCGTATTCCTTCTCAATCTGCGGAAACGCTTGGCTGAGATCGCCGAGATCGAAGAATGCGTGGCCGCCGGTGTCTGATGAAAGCGTCGCGAGGGTATCTCGGGAATCCTGGCGTTGATCGGTCTGATGATAGACGGCCGCACCAGTGAAAATCGAATTGCCGGTTGCCGCGTTCGCAGTGGCGTCGCCGCCGGGCACCGTGGCGAATAATCCTCGCGCGTCAATTGAGTAGATCGAGACGTCAGCGAGATTGGCTGCGTCCGTGGCCGCGCGCAATTCCGTACGATTTTCCTCGCCAGTCTGCGTGATGCCGCCGGTGAATTGAACGATGGCCTTTCTGCCGGGGATTGACCCGAGAACATTCGCCAAGCCTTCGACGGCGGCGAGTTTCTGGTCGGTATTGAAAACGTTGAATTCCGTTTCGTCGGCGGTGTATGCGGCGCCAGTGTATTCCTGAACGTCGTATTCGCCGTTCTGGGCCGCGGCGTAGAGATTGTCCGCGAGACCGGATGAGGCGCCTGGAATGAGGCGCGCAATCGCTTTGGCGAGCACTTTTCGATCGTTCGTGAAATCGGCCCAGACGGAAAGGCGATTGCCGTAGGTCACGACGGAAACGAGATCCGCCGGTGTCATTTGTTTGTCGATGAATTTTTGTGCGGCGTCGTGAGCGCGAAGCAAATCATCATTTTCCATCGATGTCATGTCGAAAAAAAGCACGAGCAGCCGCCGGTCGCGCACCGCGTTCGTCACGGCTTCTTCGGGAAGCGGCGCCGGAGGATCCACGGGGATGGTGATTGGCTTTTGATCTTCGTTGCCAGCTTGCTCGATGGCTTCGATGTCGGCGTAAACAAACGAGGAAATCTTTTGCGGCTTGCCGTTATCAGTGACCGTGAATTGATCGGCGCGCAGTCCTTTGATTGCAGCGCCCGAGCGATCGGTGACCTCGACGTCAATTCGAACGAGATCGGATGTGGTGCGCAGCGGAGGCACCTGATTCGGCGGACGTGTCGAATCAGTAGCTGGCGGCGGAGGCGCAGGGACGGCGGTCGGCGCAGGAGTTGATTGCTGCTGAGATTGCGGCATTGCGGGCGACGCGGTCAGGCCGACCGCGAGGAGAGCCACGAGGAATCTTTGAGTCATATCTCGCATTAGAAGTTCATCCGAATCGAAATGTCCATCGTGCGCATGGATGCCGCCGATGTTACGCGACCGAAAGTTGTGGATCCAAAAAGCGTCGAAAGTCCCGTGAAACTTGGAGTATTCGAAACGTTCTGCATCTCCCAACGTACATCGAGCCGGTGCGGCCGATCCCGTGGTCCGAAGCGAAAACTCTTGTCGAATGACGCGTTCCACGAGAGTGCACATGGGCCTTCGATCGAATTGCGCGGCGCGTCGCCATATTGACCCGCTGGCGGAAGCGCGAATGCGCCGGTGTTGAAAAATGTGAGAGGCGATCCCCCGCAGATTCCGATGTTGGGGTTGCCGATCTGGTCGGCGCGCGTCGAGCCGTTCGCTCCCGTGCCCGTGTTATCGGTTTCGCTTCCGCCGAGCAGCGCGGTTGCCGGCGTGCCGGTGTGAAACGTAACCGAGTTCAGGATGCGCCAGTTGCCGAAGAAGTGCTCGGACCAGCCGTGATTCGCGTAGCGCTTGCGTTCGCCGAACGGCAATTCGTAAACGGAGAAAACGCGCAACTGATGGCGCATGTCGAAGGACGAGAGCCCGCGTTCGGCGGCGAAATTGCCGTCCTGCTGGACGACGACGGGAGCGCTGCCGCCGATCGTGCTCGCGTTGTCGAAGGCCTTCGAAAAAGTGTAGATCACCTGAAGCGAGAGGCCGCGTGTGAACCGATGGACTAGACGCGCCTGTAATGCGTTGTAAATTGAATTCGCGCCGGACTGATCGTAGAGAAAGCTCGTCGCGTAAGGAATTTTCAGATCGTTTTGAGTGTTCAACTGGCTGGTGCCCGGCGGGGCGCGATTCGGCGCGCGTAGTAAATCGAGGTCGGTGCCCTTTACTCCGGTGTACGTGAGATTGAAAATCCAATTGCGCGTGATGTCGGTTTCGGTTCCGAGCATCCAGAGTTGTGCATAGCCATTTTTGTAGAACGGCGAAACGCCGGCAGTGTTCAGTATTTCGCTGGACGAGGTTGGGTTGCTCACAGCGGGGAATCCATTCTGGAGCGTCAACTGCTGAGTCGCCGAGGTGATGAGCGTTTGCGCCTGGTCGAATGGCGGCTGATAAGCGAGATAAGACGTCTCGAGGCTATTGTAGATCGCTTCGTTGTAGAAAATCGAATAGCCGCCGCGGACGACGGTTTTTTTCTTGATCGGCGGCTGCCACGCAAATCCGATCCGCGGTTCCCAGTTGCCATAGTTTCCGTGAATGAGCGCCTGCGGATAGACGCCATTGAAGGTGCCCGTCGCTCCGGGAGTGACCACGTCGACGGCTGTGGCAGCCGCATTCAAATCCAGATTCGCAATGTGATTGTATAGCTCGACCGGAGGCGTAACGCCGTCGTACCGGATACCGATTTCGGCGGTGAAGTGGGTAGTCACTCGCCAGTCGTCCTGCGCGTAACCGAGGAATCCCCAACTGCGAAAATACGTGAACGCATCGCCGAAGCGCGTCTGTGTGCTGTAGGGCAAGCCCAAAAGGAAATCGGCGAAGTCATTTCCCGTTCCTTGTACCGGGGCGCCTGTCGAAGTCAACTGGCTCGTCATCAATCCGGTGAAAGAGAACTGGCCGCGTGGAATGGGATCTTCGTCGTTATTGAGCTGAATGCGTCGAATTTCTCCGCCAAATTTGAAAGTGTGTTTCTTCCGGACGTAGATGAGCGAATCGTTAAAGCGCAGCGTTTCATTGCGCGCGAGCGATGGGTCGGGATCGTTCAGCCCTGAGAAGTCCGTGAAATTGATGAGCGGAACGCCGAAATTGATCGGGGCGGTTGAAACTCCGGTGATGCCGAGATCGCCGGCAACGTCGTTTACGAAAGAATTGTCGCTCAGGATTTGAATGCGGCTGCGGCTCCAATTCAGATGCGAAGTTTCGACGAGCTTGGAGGACCAATTGTGCGAGAGCGACAAGTCGACATTTTGGTTTCGCGTTGATTGATTGCCGCCGAAGCCGGGGAAATTGCCGAGCGTGTCCATCCGCTGCGAACTGAAATTGTACCCTGCGTTTAGATTCCACTTGGCGTTGATGGTATAGAGGACGTGAAGATTCACGATGTCGCTATTGAGAGGAGTGGTGGCTTGCAGATGAAAGTTTTGAATCGTTCCAGGGAGATTTGGAAGCGGGACGTAGGCGAGCAAGCCCGAAGCGGCGGAATTGATCCGTGTCGCGGGAATATTGCAGCCGTCGTTGAGGAGAGTACGCGGCCCGGTTGAACTGGAGGCCGGGTCGTAGAGGACGGCGCCGGTGCCGCAAAAATCTCCGTTGCGCTCGTCTTGTGTCGGCACGGTGGAGAAAACGTCCACCGGAGATTTTTCGGTTTCGTGCTGATAGTTGATGAAGAAAAATGTCTTATCCGCGCCGTTGTAGATATGCGGAATCTTTAGCGGGCCGCCAACGTTGGCTCCGATTCGCTCGTCGTAATGCGAAACTTTGGGAGCCGGCGCGCCCGTGATCGAATACGGCTTCGCATCCCAGATTGAATTCTCGTAGCGATCTGTGAAGCCGAAGCGCATCCGGTTTACAGACTGGCGCGCGAGCCTGCCGCCGCCTCTGCCGCCACCTCCGGGAGGGCCGCCACCGCCAGGGCCGCCAACCGATCCACCGGCGCCTCCAGGGCCTTGAATGCCGCCGCCCGCGCTGCCAAAGGGGTTTCCGCCCTGTTG
>JBAPOP010000101.1:0-86346 GCA_049279675.1 Candidatus Acidiferrales bacterium | reverse complement strand
TACAATCTGACGCACCTCTGGCGCGCCCGCTAGCGGCCGCCGCGGTGCGAAACGAAAGCCGGAGGGGAAATCCATTCGCTGCCTCGCCCCAAAAATCGCGGGCCACAGAGTCCTCACACAGACTCTTTAGCCCTGGGACTCCTGTTAAATTCTCCTCGCACGCACATCTTCGCTGCGCTCAACACCATCACGCATCGACTACGACCTCGCTTACAATACGCTGGAGAAACGCTGACTTGACCTGAGCCTTAAGGGCCGAGAAAAGAAGGACCCCACAGATTGGTCACCCGCATCGGTCCGCAACATCCGGCGCTATTGGATCTTTCAAACGTGACTGTAATGCGCGGCGCTCGAACAGCGCTTCACGACGTCACACTTCGCATTGCTGCGGGCGAGCATGTCTGCATCCTGGGCCCGAACGGATGCGGAAAATCCACGCTAATCAAAACGATCACGCGGGAATGCTACCCGGTGGCGAGCGACAATTCGCGCATTCTGATTTTCGGGAAGGCGCAATGGGATATTTTCGAGCTTCGCTCGCTGCTTGGAATTGTCTCGCCCGATCTTTTGGCGTCTTGCACGACGGAAGCCACCGGCCTCGATGTCGTCCTCTCGGCCTTCTTCAGCAGCACTCGAATTTTCACTCACCATCGCATCGAACCGGAATTTATCGCTCGCGCGCACTCGGCCTTGGCGCGCCTCAATGCTTCTCATCTGGCCGAGCGGCCCGTCGCTCAATTGTCATCGGGAGAAGCAAAACGAGTATTGCTAGCCCGTGCCCTCGTCCACGATCCGAAGACGCTTCTGTTCGATGAACCGGGAACCGCGCTGGATATCGAAGCACAGCGCCATCTTCAGGAAACGATGAGAAGTCTCGCCCGGCAGGGAATTGGCATCCTGCTTGTCACACATCACATTTCAGACATTATTCCGGAGATCGATCGAATTATTTTCCTGCGGGAGGGACGAATTATCGCCGACGGCAGCAAGGACGAACTACTCACGGAGCATCGTCTCGCCGATCTCTTCGGTGTCTCGGTGAAAATCGTTCACCAGGACGGCTTCTTCCATCTCTGGTGACTTTCAGCGGTAGTTCCGTGTTCGAGGACTCTGCCGATGTGAAGTGAGCCCTCTTGCGTCCCGGTGGGAGTTCTCTTGTTTTTCGGTGGGAGCCCCCTGCTTCAGCAGGGGGAAGCTGGACTTTAGTCCAGCGGAACCAAGCCGTCGCACATATGAAGGCTTTAGCCGCGGGACTTGGGTTACTTAGCTGCCCTCAAGATCGTGCGTTTATTCGCACAGCGCCGCAGCCCCCGCAATCCCGGAATCGCCCTCATACCGCGCGGCCACGATGGGAATTTCCAGCGGCGCCGGATTGACGCACCACTCGGGCAACTTCTCACGAATCCGCTCGAAGAACGGCGCAAGCATCTTCGCCACCCCGCCGCCAATCACGATAATCTCCGGCTCGATCAGGTCGATGATATTCCCGAGCCAAATCGTCAGCAAGTCAACGGTGTCTTCGAGGGTCGCTCTTGCGATCAGATCGCCCGAAGCAAATGCTTCGCCCACCATTTCGCTCGTTACAGCGCGCACATCGCCATGCGCGAGACTCAGCAACTTCGAGTCCCGCGCATCACTCGCAAGCAATTTTTCGCGCGCACGTGCGCCGATTGCCGGGCCTGCTGCCAGCGTTTCGATGCAGCCATGCTTGCCGCACGCGCATTTCGGCCCACGATAGTCAATGCTGACGTGGCCGCCTTCCACCGCGGCGCCGGTGCGTCCGTGATAAATCTTGCCGTCGAAGATCAGGCCCGTGCCGATGCCCGTTCCGATCGTTGCGTAGAACACGATTCGATAGCCGCGTCCCGCGCCCCAGCGCACTTCTGCGAGCGCCGCAGCCTTGGCATCATTTTCGAGGCAGACCGGCAAGCTGTATGCACGATGGATTTCCTCCGCCAGCGGATAATTTCTCCAGCAAGGGACGTTCGGCGGATTGATGATGATGCCTTTGATCGGATCGAGCGGGCCAGGCGCGCAAAGGCCGATGCGAGAAATGTCGGGACGCGCGTCGGGCTTTGCTTCGAAGACGGCATCAATCGCCGACTTGACCGCAGCGAGCCCGTCGGCGGCTGAGCCTTTCGCGGCCATTGGCGTCCGCACGTGGACTGCAATCTCGCCGCCCTCGTTTACAAGGCCGGCGGCCACCTTCGTCCCGCCGATATCCACACCAATGGCGTAGCGAGTCACGTTTCCAACTTTCACGATGCGAATCGCGGCGCCGACGTGTTATTCGACCGCGAGGTAGACATATCGTAGCAGAAACAGCACGGTCAGAATCCAGATGAGCGGGCTGATCTCCCGATGCTTTCCCGCGCCGATTTTTACCAGCGTGAACGAAATCATGCCCAGGCTCAATCCAGTCGCCACGCTAAACGTAAGCGGCGTGGCGAGCACCGTGAGAAACGCAGGAAACGCTTCGCTGAAATCCTCCCAATGAACCTTGGCGATGGACTCGCACATCAATGCGCCCACGAGAATTAGAGCGGGCGCCGTCGCGTAGCTCGGAATTGCCGTAAGCAGCGGCGCGCAAAAAAGTGCCGCGCAAAAAAGCGCCGCGATGAGCAAATTTCCGAGGCCGGTTCGTGCACCTGCCGCGACGCCCGCCGCGCTTTCGATGTAGCTCGTCACCGTGGAGGTTCCGGTAGCGGCACCGAAAATTGTGCCGATCGCATCGGCCAGCAACGCACGGCTCGCGCGCGGCAGCTTGCCATCGCGCAGGAATTTCCCCTGATCGCATACGCCGACAAGCGTCCCGACGTTGTCGAAGAGATCCACGAAGAAAAAGATGAAAATCAGCTCGACCAATCCAAGCCGCGCGGCTCCTCCGAGATTCAGCTTAAGCAGCGTGCCTCCGGGATGCGGGAGCGAGAAGATGTGCGTAGGCCACTGGCTGAGTCCGCGCACCAAGCCGGCAAGAGTCGTCACAACAATTCCGATCAAAATTGCGCCGCCGATTCGGCGTGCCATCAGAATCGCGGTGAGAATCAATCCAAACGCCGCAATCTGAACCTGCGGGTCTCCGAAATTTCCCAGCGAAACGAACGTAGCGGGGTTAGCCACGATGATCTTCGCGTTGCGCATTCCTACAAATGCAATGAACAAGCCGATCCCCGCGGCCGTGCCATGTTTCAAGCAGTCCGGAATTCCATTAACGATTTGCTCGCGAACGTTGGTCAACGTGAGAATCAGGAATAGGCATCCCGACAAGAACACGACGCCGAGCGCTGTCTGCCACGGTACGCCTCGCCCAAGAACGATCGAATACGTGAAATACGCATTCAGCGACATTCCCGGCGCGAGCGCGATTGGATAGTTCGCCCAGACGCCCATTACGAGGGTCGCGACGGCCGACGATATGCACGTGGCGAAAAGAACTCCCTCGATGGGCATCCCAGCATCGGCCAGCATGCGCGGATTCACGACGATGATGTAAGCCATCGTCATGAACGTGGTCAGTCCGGCAAGCAACTCGCGGCGGACAGTCGTCTGATTTTCAGTCAGCTTAAAAATGCGTTCGAGCAACGTTCCGCTCCAATCGCCGGCCAAAAAAGTGGCCCATCATATGTCGCGCCCGCCATTGCGTCAACGCTGGCAAACACGCGCCCCCGAAATGTAGCTCGCCTCTTCAGAGGTGAGGCTTCTCGTCCACTCCGCCGCACATACTTTCGTAGCGCCGGCATCTTGCCGGCGTCTTTGACTTTGATTCAGAGTCACAGTTGTCATTCGCGGTTTTTTGCATCCCGATGCATCGGGGCGTAAAGGCACCCGACGAGGATGCAGCTCTACATCCAAATCCAAAACCAAGTAAGAAAACTTATGCCTCTTACTCACGCGCATCCAAAATCCTTACGACATCGTCGTTTGACGACCCGCCAACCGGTTGCTACGGTAATTGAAATCTATGACTGGAGAACATGGGTACGAAGCAGTAATAAAACTGGAGGGGGCAAAGTGTGTAATCCCGTCCCCGGTCGTCATCAGTCACCTTTTTACCCCGACGCCTCCTAAGTGGCCAAATAAGTCACTCTCCGCCGCATTTCTAATCGGTACACCAAAACGATTAGAAACGCCCGTAATCCACAGAAAACAAAACTCGGAGCCTATTTCTAATCGGTACAAAAACGCCACCCTTCCTGGCGCGTTTAAGCCGCGAAAGTCTCCTCAAGTTTGCAGCGCCGGACCGGCCTACCCTGAGCTTCGAAGGGTTCTCGTCCGGCATCTTTCTACTCGATACACCGAACGATTAGAAACACCTGTAATTCATAGAAAACAAGACTCGGCTCCCATTTCTAGTCGATACAAATCCGCTACTCATCCCGGCACATTTAAGCTGCCCGGAGCGTCTTGGCACGGGCAACAAAGGCAATCGGTCCTTGCGCATGTAACCCTGCTGGCCCTCATCTCGTCACTCTGTTGCGCCGCGTTTTTGCTGTGCTTTGCGAAATATGAGATTCTCGCGATGGCAGGCCGCGGTACGCAGACTCACGCGCCGCACCTTTTCGAGCCAATGGAAATTACACGTCAATCCGCCGAAGCATACGCGATAAAAACAGATCAATTGACGCGAAAGTTTGGCGACATGATCGCCGTAGATGCCCTGAATCTGCGTATTTCGAGCGGAAAGATTTTCGGCCTTCTCGGACCAAACGGCGCGGGGAAGAGCACAACGATCAAAATGCTCACCACACTGCTCGAACCAACATCAGGTTCGGCTACCGTCGCAGGATTCGATATCGTTCGCGAGCCCGCGCGAGTCCGTAGGCACATCGGCTACGTCCCGCAACTGCTCTCTGCTGATGGCGGCCTTACTGGATTTGAAAATTTGATGCTCTCCGCGAAGCTCTACGGCATGCCTCGAACCGAACGAAAGGGCCGAATTGCTGAAGCGCTCGACTTCATGGGATTGACCGAATCCGGCAAGCGTCTCGTGAAAATTTACTCGGGCGGAATGATTCGGCGGCTCGAACTCGCGCAGGCGATGCTTCACCGGCCGACGGTCATGTTCCTCGACGAACCGACGATTGGCCTTGATCCCGTCGCACGGCATGCCGTGTGGGACCGCCTGGAAGATTTGCAGCAGGATTCCAAGATGACCGTCCTGATCACCACGCATGACATGGATGAAGCTGACGAACTTTGCGACGAGTTGGCGATCCTTCATCAAGGCAAAGTCGCGGCCGTCGGTGAACCGGACGCACTGAAAGCGACCGTAGGACCTGACGCAACGCTTGACGACGTTTTCGCACACTTCAGCGGAGGCTCGATTCAGGAAGGAGGCAGCTATCGTGACGTCCGTCAGGCTCGACGCACAGCCAGCCGCCTGGGCTGAATCCTCCGCGCTCGTCTGTTTGTTTACGCAGACCGCCGCGATCGCAGAGGTCGAACTCAAGAAAGTTTTGCGCGACCCGACCGAATTATTCACGCGAGCCGTGCAGCCCGTCCTCTGGCTCGTCGTGTTCGGCCAGGTATTCAGCCGCGTTCGAGGGATTCCGACCGGAAATGTCAGCTACCTTGCTTTCATGACGCCAGGGATTCTGGCGCAGAGTGTCTTATTCGCGGCGATTTTCTACGGTATCGCTATCATTTGGGAACGCGATCTCGGAATCGTCCACAAGCTGCTCGTCAGCCCCGCGAATCGAGCGTCGTTCGTGTTGGGGAAGGCGATCTCTTCGGGATTCCGAGGAAGCATCCAGACCGTGATTATTTATCTAATCGCGCTCGCCCTCGGAATCGGCATTCGTTGGAACCCGTTGAATGTCGCAGGCGTGTTCTTCGGCGTAGCGCTCGGGTCGGCGATCTTCGCCACGTTCTCTTTAATCATCGCCTGCATTGTGAAATCCCGCGAACGGTTCATGGGTATCGGGCAGCTTATGACGATGCCGCTGTTCTTTGCGAGCAACGCGATTTATCCACTGTCGCTCATGCCGAAATGGCTGCGAGTGATCGCTCTCGTCAATCCGCTCACGTATCTGGTGGATGCGCTTCGCGGGCTGATGATTCAAGGCGGCGAGAGCATGCACAGCCTGCCAGCTGACTTCGGAGTCATGGCAATAATATTCGTCATTCTTGCAACCATTGCATCGCGGCTTTATCCAACTCTTGTACGCTGATGCGGTGCCGTTAACTGTTAGAAATGGCGGGACTAGACAGTTCCGGCCGGAATTGTGCGATACTAATTTCGCCCGGCCAAGGGGGGTTGTGTGGCCAAGAAATGGGATGGAGTAGTTCGTGTTTTGGCGGTTTCTTTCGCCTTTCTGACTGTTTTCGCGCAAATATCCAAAGCTCAAAATCAGGTGATGGGCGAAGTCCGCTTTGAAGCGGCGTCCAAAGTGGAAAAAAGCTCCGGCGTATGGATTGACGGTCAATACGTCGGATATTTAAACGAGCTAAAAGGCGATAAGAAGGTCCTGCTGCTGCCAGGCGAACACACCATCGCCGCGCGCGCGTCAGGATATCAGGAATCTGAGGCCAAGATTGTAGTCGTTCCGGGGCAAATTCAAATATTGCACGTCAAGCTCGACCGCGATCCTCGCGTGCAATACTCATCCGTCACTGCGGAAATTAAGCTGTCAGTGGATCCGGATCGCGCCGCTGTATTCCTCGACGATGCTTATGTCGGACACGTCAGCGAATTCCAGGGAGTCGGTCGAGCCATGCTCGTCAACCCGGGGAAGCACCGCATCAAGATTGCCCTTGTCGGATATAAGCCATTTGAAACCGAAGTTGACCTGCAACCGAAGCAGAAGTACGAGGTCAAGACCGAACTTGAAAAGGGCAACATCGTGGATTCACTGGTGAAAGGTTCGTAATAAATTCGGCTTTTGGAGTTTTCTGCGATCAATTGGGTCGGCGCGTAATTCGTGAGCTGGGGAAGAGCCCTTCGCGCACGTTGACCTATCGCGCCATCCCTACTTCTTTTGGATCTTTCGGTGAATATCTGGCCAGAATTCCTTCAGTTCATTGCCCAGCGCGTCCACAGACAACTGGGTGGCCCAATTCGAAAGGCTGCTTGAGACGCTGCGGTCCTGCGCGGGATAGTAGAGCGTTGAGATTCCGGTGGCAGCTCCGTTGCCCAGGAACTCGGAGAAGTTGAACGTGTGGCCTCCAGAATCCTTGCGCGCGACTACAATCCGGCTTAAAGCGTAACCAAACCTATGTCCGAAACTTCCTTTGCCCAATTGGAAGTACCGGGGATCAGTTCGTAATACAGAAGGAAAAACTCCGCCGACCATGATGTTGCCAATCGCCTGGTCAGCAAATCCTGCCGCATACCTCTTTCCATAGCCCGCTGCACCCTGTCCAAAGGCCGGACTCGAGTTATCCGCCTGACGAATGCCGGCTAAAACGCCGACAATGAAAAATTCGTAAGGGTCAAACGTGCCTTCGGCGGTGATTTTGAATTTCTGTCCCGGCGTGAGCGGCTTGACCTGAGTCTCGTTCTGAACCGTCAAGTAATTCGGCATCACGTAGAACATTCGATCGTCTTTTTTGGGTTTTTGATTCTGGTCCTGCGACGGAGCCGTTGCCGGAGCCTGGTTCTGCGGCGATGCCGGAGCGGTTGCAGGAGGCGGATTCTGGGGCGCAGCGGGCGCAGCCGCTGGTGGCGGATTTTGTGGCGGCGTCTGCGCGTTCGCGGCGAGCGCCGCGAGGCCAAGCAAGGCGATCGCACAAAAGATCTGCCGCATCGTTCGATAAATCAAAGTTCCTCCGCCGAAGAGCCGATGGCTCGAGTGGTTCGTGTGTTTGAGTGACGATTAATTTTACTCGAAATGGCCAATTCGCCTGAATGCAATTCGGACGGTGCTTTCGTAGGAACGAACGTCCAAAAGAGTTGGTACTTGAATGGGTACTTTTTTGCACCCAAGAACTAGAACGTAATTGAACCTTACCGATTTTAGCTCTCTCACCAATACTCGCTAACGGACTGATTCAGTTTGATGAAGACGATTCGAGTATTGGTTGCCAATCGTCCGCGCCTGATGCGCGATCTTGTCATGGCGACCATTGCGGACGAGCCGAACATCGAAATCGTCGGCGAAATTCAAGATGGCGGAGAGATCGAGGCGCTCGTCGATCACATGGACCCAGATGTTTTAGTTGTGGCGCTCGAAGACGCGGATCGCTTGCCGATAGAATGCTACGCAATCTTTCAAAAGCACCCCAATCTTCGAGTGATCGCCATCGCCTCCGATCGCGAGAGTTCGCTCTATTGCTGGGCTTCGCTCAACATTCACTCGACTCATATCGAAGTTTCAGAAAACGGAATCCGCAACGCCCTGTGCGGCAGAACGCAATTCGTCGGAGATTAGCCGTGAAGCTTGCTTCGAGACATTTCATTGCCCGTCGCGCGGCGCCCCATCTCTCTCTCAATCTCGCCGCGTTGCTCTTGCTTGCGGCGGTGTCGCTTTCTCCGACTCTTTCGTTCGCGCAATCGTCCACGGCCCGCGACGCGAGGGCTTCGGGTGCGTCCGACTTGTCCAAGGAAAACCAAAGCCTCGTGGCGGCTTCGGCCGGGGAGATTGAAAACATTCTGCGCAGCAATCCCGGCCTGATGATCGAGTTGAAGCATTGGGTGGCTCGCGAAGCAACCGAGCACGGACAACTCATCAGCGAATCCGATTTATCTGATCTTGCGATTCGGGAACGCCTGACGGAGGACACGAAGTTTCGCGCGGTCGCGACGGAGCTGTTGCAACGTTACGGTTACCTTACTCCCTCGGTCGATCCCAGTTCACAACTGGGCCACGAGAACGAATTGGTTCTCGAAGAGCGCAGCAAGTTGGTTGCACAAGGACGCGGCTCTGCGGCGTGTGACCCGCGAACCGACGCGAGTTGCGCGGCGCTCGTTGAGGACACTCGCGATTCGAGAGAGAGTCCCGATACAAATTTGCTGCTGCCGCCAGACTCGCTCCCGACGAAGCCGCGCGAATCACGGCCTCCGGCACGGCCGAACGGCGGCTCGGTCGAAACGACAGCGAATCATTCATCGCGAGATGGTGCCTCTTCGAATTCGAATCCGCCGACACTAGAGTCTGGACCAATCCCGGAATCCGAAGATCCGCGCAGCGGGCGTCTTGCTCCGGCTACGAGTAATCGGCCCGGGCGTCAGGCTGAATCGCCGGGTGATGTTTCAGCAGATTTGCAAGCTGAAGACTCGAATTCGAATCTGTTTGAAAACTCAAGTTCGCCTCCTCAGCCGGGGGAATCGGCGATCGAACCGGGCGCCGACTTTAACGCTCACGGCATGGTGTCCACTTTGGTTCCGTACTCCGACATTCCTGCGCTTCGCGAAATGTATATGCAAGCGTCGCCGGAGCTCGGCGTGGCGAGACGCTTTGGCATCGATGTATTTCAACATCGCACGCAGAACTCGCAAATCGTTCCCATGGACCTTCCCGTCGGGCCGGACTACGTGGTTGGTCCCGGCGATAGTTTGGCCATCGATTTGTGGGGCGGCGTTTCGCAGCAGTTCTATCGCGCCGTGGATCGCGAAGGCCGCGTCAGTTTGCCGGAGGTTGGTCCGGTGCTCGTGAGCGGAAAATCGCTTGGCGAAGTGCAGCAGAGCGTCCAGCAAGTGCTGCGAACACAATTCCGCGATGTTTCAGCCGACGTGTCGCTCGCGCGGCTTCGCACGGTCCGTGTCTACGTTGTCGGCGATGTCGAGCACCCCGGCGCGTACGACGTCAGCTCGCTTTCGACTCCTCTCAACGCGCTTTTTCTTGCCGGCGGCCCGACCGATCGCGGTTCGTTGAGGGTCGTTCAACACTTTCGCGGCAAGGAACTCGTGCAGGATGTTGATCTGTATGCATTGCTGCTTCACGGCATGAATTCTGATCTGGCGCGGCTTGAAAACGGAGACACCGTGCTGGTGCCGCCGATCGGCGCGGGTGTCACTGTGGAAGGCATGGTGCGCCGGCCCGCTATTTATGAGTTGCGAGCGGAAAAAAATCTCGACGAAGTTCTGAAGCTGGCAGGCGGCGTCTTGCCGAGCGCGGCGCTCGACCACATCGAGGTGGAACGCCTCGAGGATCACGAGAAGCGAACGATGGTGAGCCTTTCCGTCTCGGCCGCGCAGGGCGAGAGCGAACTGAAAAAACAGCTCGAGTCGTTTGCCGTTCACGACAAGGACATCATTCGGCTGTTTCCCATCGCATCGTTTAACCAGGAAGCTGTCTATCTCGAAGGTCATGTCCTTCGCCCGGGCCGCTACGCGTATCGCGACGGCATGAAATTCTCGGACATTGTGGCTGCCTACTCCGATCTCATGCCTGAACCCGCTGAAAAGTACGCGGAGATCATTCATTTAACCCCTCCGAAATACTCGCCGAGCGTCGAGAGCTTCAATCTCGGCGATGTGTTCGCGAATCGCGCGCCGGCGCCCGTTCTTCAGCCGATGGACACGATTCGAATCTTCGGCAAATACGATTTTGAGAGCGTTCCGACAGTCTCGGTGTGGGGCGAGGTTCGCCGGCCGGGCTCGTACCGCACCTCGGGCGAGACGCACGTCAGCGACGCATTGCACGTCGCAGGCGGAACAACACCGGACGCGCTGATGAACACGGCGCAAATCTTTCGCACGCAGGCCGACAGCACGCTCACGGTATTCAGCATCGATCTGCAGCAAGCGCTCCTGGGCGATGCCGCGGCGAACATTGTTCTTCAACCGCGCGACCGTATCGTCGTCCACCGCAATCCCGCGAAGGTTGACCCGCCGAGCGTCTACGTAAAAGGAGAAATCTCTTCGCCAGGCCGTTATCCGCTTACAGCGGGAATGCGAGTCTCGGACTTAATCCGTGTTGGTGGAGGCCTTCGCCGCAGCGCGGATCGAGAAATCGCGAGCTTAACCGAATTTCGCGTGGGCGACGCGCAACAGGTTCTTGGCAATCAGCGTTCGGTCAGTGTGATTGCGGCACTGGCCGGAGATTCCGAGAGCGATTTCGCCTTGCGCGACGGCGATACGTTGACGATACGCAAAATCAGCGGTTGGGACGATCGTGGCGCGTCCATCAGCGTTCGCGGCGAAGTGCGGCACCCAGGGACGTTTGGGATCGAGCCCGGCGAGAGGCTCAGCGCGGTCATCGAGCGCGCAGGTGGTTTTGCCGCGAGCGCGTATCCATATGGAGTCGTGCTCGAACGGGTGGAAGTGCGCGATCAGGAGGAACGCAGCCAGCGATCGCTTATCGAGCGCGTGCAGGAGGAGCAGAAGGCGCTCAATCAACTTCCCGACAACGATAGCAGTCAGAAAGCGACGAAGTCAGCAGCCATCGCGCAATGGCAGCACGTTCTCGATAATCTTGAGAGCAATCCTCCGATTGGACGCCTGGTGATCCATATCAGCTCGAATATGCGCGCTTGGCGCAACACATCCGAAGACGTCCCCGTGCGCGCGGGCGATGTTCTGATCGTTCCGAAGTCGCCAAACTTCGTATTGGTTTCCGGTCAAGTTTACAACCCCACCGCCATCGCATTTCGTCCCGGCAGGAGCGCGGGATGGTATCTCAGCCAGGGAGGGGGTCCGACGCACATTGCCGACAAGAAAGCGATCTTCGTCATTCGTGCGGATGGAGAGGTTGTGACTTCGCAAGGATCAGGTTTCATTTGGATTGGCTACCCGCAGCGAGAATCGCTTCAGCCCGGAGACATGGTTGTGGTTCCCGAGAAAGCGATAGGGCGCAGCATCGCGTGGCAAAGTGTGTTCCTGGCAGGGCAAGTGGCGTCGTCGGTCGTGACCGCGGCTTTCATTGCCGCGCACTGATGATGGACACGCGCATGTCGAGGCTTCGACGAGTGCGGGGACTGAGCGGGCCGCTACTTTTGACCGTCACGCTGTGCGGCGTGTCTCACGGCTTGAGAGCTCAGGAACAATCGTCTGAATTGATGCAAGCGGCCAACTCACACACGGAGCAAACGCAGAGTACGGCGGAGCCGCCGCAGTTCGTTGCGCACACTTCGACGGTTCGCAGCGATGACAACGGCAATGCCGCGGGAACTCAATTCGTGAAAAATCTTTGGTCGGACCAAATTGATGTCTGGACAAGCCCCCGCCACCTTCACTGGGACGATGGCAAGTGGCTGCTGCCGTTCGTGGAATTGACCGGTGGATTATTTGCGACGGATCGCGCTTCCGAACGCGCCATTTCACGCGCACCGGCAAAATCAAATTTCTATCTCGAGCCGTCGATTGACTCCCTCACCACCTTGATTACGATCGGAAGCGTCGCTTTCCTGGCCAGAAACGTCCGTCGGGATGGACAGATACGGGAGACGTACGTGCTCGGTGCAGAAGCCATTCTCGATGGCCTCGCGGTGAGCACGGCCGGTGAATATTCGCTTGGAAGAGAGGGGCCGAACGAAGACGGCGCCCGCGGCAAATTTTTTGCCGGCGGCACGTCGTTTCCCTCCGACCATGCAGTTATCGCGTGGTCGGCCGCAAGCGTTGTGGCCCACGAATATCCCGGACCATTGACCGAATTTCTAGCCTATGGAACGGCATCGGCAATCAGCATGTCACGAGTTTTGGGAAAAGAACATTTTCCATCCGATGTCGTCGTTGGCAGCGCGGTGGGATGGCTAATCGGCCGCGAAGTCTATCGCCAGCATCATTCAAGTGCTCTTGACGCAGGAGGCGGTTGGCAAAGCTTGTCGGGTGACGAGGAAGGCGATGAACAACACGACAGGCGCAATATGGGCTCGCCGTTTGTTCCGCTTGATAGCTGGGTATATCCCGCTCTCGAAAAACTTGCTGCGCTCGGTTATGTCAGCACGGCGATGGAAGGCCTTCGCCCGTGGACGCGGATTGAATGCGCGCGCCTAACCGAAGAGGCCGCGGATGCAATCATCGACAGCGGCGATCCGAGCAGAGTTGTGTCGGAACTGAAATTTCGGCTTGACCATGAATTTTCCTACGAGATGACATTGCTCGCAGGGAATCGAAATCTTACCGCAAATGTTGAATCCGTCTACACCCGCGCTGTTTCGATTAGCGGCCCGCCGCTAACGGATTTTCATCTCGGCCAAACGATTTCATACGATTTCGGACGGCCATACGAGCGCGGAACGAACGGCCAAGCGGGCGGCTCGTGGAGCGCCGCCGCAGGTCCTGTGGCGATCTACGTTCGCGCCGAGTATCAGCATGCACCGCCTGCTCCGGCCTTATCCGACGCCGTGCGAAGCGTGATCGCGCTTCGCGATGAGATACCCAAGCCGCCGGGCATTCCTGTCGCTGAAGTCAACCGGCCGAGGCTGCTCGACAGCTATATCGCGGTAAACGTGAATAACTGGGAGATCAGCCTCGGAAAGCAGAGTCTTTCCTGGGGCCCTGGTCCCGGCGGCTCGCTACTGTGGAGCGATAACGCTGAGCCGGTGAACATGGCGCGGATCGTGAATCCGGAGCCGTTCAATTTGCCGGGCATTTTGCGTTTTCTCGGCCCCGCGCGAATCGATCAATTCTTCGGCCGCTTACAAGGCCATTCCTACATTCCTCGGCCATTCATCTACGGACAGAAAATAAATTTCAAGCCACTGACGTGCCTCGAACTGGGTTTCGGGCGCACCACGATGATTGGCGGAAATGGCGGCGATCCAATCACAAGCAGAAATTTGTTTCGCAGTTTTCTGCCGCCAGGAATTAATGCAGGCACTCGAGCTGTTCCCGGCGATGGCCGCGACGTTATGGACTGGACGTTCTACATCCCCGGAATTCGGAACTACGTGGTGCTGTACGGTGAGGTCTACGCAGACGACGACATTATCGCGTGGCAAAACCCTGCCAAGAACCCGTATCGCCCGGGAATTTTTCTGACGCGCATACCCGGCATCAGCAATCTCGACTTTCATGCCGAAGTTGTTTCCACGGAATCTCCGGGCTGGTCGAATGCCTCGGGCAATCACGGCAATTTGAACTATTGGAACAATACATATCGCGACGGCTACACAAATAACGGCCGGCTGATTGGAAACGATGTTGGCCGGATGGGCCGCGCGATCGAGTGTTGGCTCACCTACCAGCTTGGCACTCGGGATTCCTTGCAGGCGGTCTACAAACACAATTCCGTAAGCCCGGATTTCATTCCGCGTGGAGGTTATTGGCAGGACTACTCGCTTTTGAATGACGTGTATTTGCCATCGGGCATGTATGTGCGGAGCGAGCTGCAATACGAGCATATTTCGAGCTACGCGATTCTGTTCAACGGAAGCCGGGAAAATGTTTCGGCGATTCTAGAAATTGGCTTTTCGCCAAACTCGCGAAAATCGTCACGCGGCCGATAAAGTTAGTTGCCACAGAAAAGTTTTCTCGGTCGAGATGTTCCGCGCGCAGCCGACTGGCGCGCTGCAGTTTGACGGTTGAAGCGGTCAAAGGCTTCGGCTGGTAACAGGCTGAGAATAAATGGTTTAGGTCGCAAGTAGTCCTGTGGGTGAGAGGGCGAAGCTGTGAGTGGGCTGGATGACAGGATGCAACTCGGAGTGACATCGGGAATAGCCACCGCGGCAACGCAGTCCGATGTGAGCCGAGATATCTACGCGAATTATTTTGAGTCGCGCTGGTATGCGGCGCACACGCGAGCGAGGCACGAAAAATGCGTCGACGAGCAAATGGCTCAACGCTCCATTGAGTGCTTCTTGCCATTGTTTGATTCCGTTCGACGATGGAAAGACCGCCGCATGCGATTGCAGTTACCGTTTTTCCCCGGCTACGTGTTTGTGCGCGTTGCACTGCGCGATCGTTTGCGCGTGCTGCAAATTCCCGGCGTCGTTCGGCTGGTCAGTTTCAATGGCGTCCCCGCACCGCTAGACGACGAAGAAATCGGGAGCTTGCGTCGCGCGCTCTCGGATGGCGTTTGTGCCCGGCCGCATCCGTTTCTATCCATCGGCCGCCGCGTCAGAATTCGCGACGGAGCGCTCGCGGGATGCGAAGGAATCTTGAATCGATGGAAGGGCGGGGTGCGCGTCGTGATGTCGATCGAATTGATTCAGCGCTCCATTTCGCTTGAAGTCGACGCAGCAAGCCTTGAACCCGCAGCATGGCGATGACGGCGCAAATTGCGAAGGCGAGTTGCCGGTAGGAATGCCGACCGAGGTCACGCAATCGTTCGAAGCTCTCGACGAGATCGATCGCCGCCCCAGGCTCGGAATGGCGGAAATCCGCGCGCTCTGGGAACAGCGGCGATTACTTTGGCGCGCGGCGGCGGCAGGCCTCGCGGTCGCGACCGTTGTGGCCTTTCTGATCCCGGTGCGCTACACAGCGTTCGCGCAACTGATGCCACCTGATACGCAATCCGTTTCGAGCTCGCTTCTCCTTGCAGGCCTTGCGGGGAAATCGAGCAGCGGCCTCGGAGCAGCGGCAGGAGATTTACTCGGACTCAAGAGTTCGGGAGCGCTTTTCGTAGGCATGCTGCGAAGCCGGACGATTCAAGATCGCTTGGTGCAGCAATTCGATTTGCGAAAAGTTTACGGGACGCGGCTGTCTGAGGACGCGCGCGAGCAATTGAATCGCAACACGGGCGTCGCAGAAGACCGCAAAAGCGGAATCATCACGATTGCCGTGACGGACAGGAAGGCTCAGAGGGCGGCGGCGATTGCGAACGCATATGCCGGTGAATTGAACTCGATGGTCTCCGAGCTATCCACGTCTTCCGCGCATCGCGAGCGCATCTTTTTGGAAGGCCGTCTTCTATCCGTGAAGCAGGATCTCGACGATGCGGAAGCGCAGCTGGCGCAGTTTTCGAGCAAGAACAACACGCTCGACATTCAGCAGCAGGGAAAAGCCATGCTCGACGCCGCCGCGAGCCTTTCGGGCGAGTTGATTGCCGCCAAGTCCGAACTCGAAGGGCTGCGCCAAATTTATTCCGACAATAGCGGGCGCGTGCGCGAATTGAGCGCGCGAGTTGCATCACTTCGAAAAGAACTCGATAAGCTGAGTGGCCAAAACGCCGCAGCGGACGCGATCTCCGCAAAAGCACGAAACGCTGGAGATCCATCGAGCGATCTGCCGTTTCCATCGATTCGCCAACTTCCGTTGCTCGACGCGAAATACGCGGACTTTTACCGCCGCGCCAAAGTACAGGAAACTGTCTTCGAACTTCTCACCGAGCAATTCGAGCTCGCCAAAGTCGAAGAGGTGAAGGAAACGCCGAGTGTGAAAGTGCTCGATCCCGCGACCGTTCCCGAGAGGAAATCGTATCCTCCGCGGCTGATGATCATGTACGTGGGCACGTTCGCGGCGCTCGCGCTATCCGCGATCTGGGCGCTCGGCGTGACCGCCTGGCAACGCGTGGACTCGAACGACGAGCGAAAGGTGTTTGTCCGCGAAGTGATCGCGGCGGCAAGCTCATGGAATATCGGGATTTCGAAAAATGAATCGGGCGGAGCATCGGTGCTGCAGAATGCGATCAACCGACTTCGTCGGCAGCCCACGTCGCCAGTCGAATGAGCGCCAAAAGTGGCCGCAGCGCGGACGCTCGCCGGCAGATTTCAGTTTCGCGAGATGCTTCCCGTGCAACTCCAGCGGAATAGCGAACCGCGTCACTCTCGCACCTCCACCGATAGTTGAATTGATAACTTCACTTTTCCCAGCGCACCGCGTTCGGCAGCTCTCGCGGCTCATCCGCCACGCTGAATTGCGTGCCGGAGCGCGCAATTCGATTTACAGCGTCGCCGACCAGGTTACGACGCCGGTGTTGATGGTATTTGCAGCGCCGTATCTACTTTCGAAAATGGGGCTCGAACCGTTTGGAGTGTGGATGTTGGTACTGGCCCTGACAGGAAGCCTTTCCGTTTTCAATTTCGGATTGGGCGATTCGACGATCAAGTTCATTTCCCAGTATCGCGGCGGCAATGACGCACGCGGTATGGAGCGGACATTTCGCGTGAACTTGATGCTCGGTGCGCTGCTGGGAGTGTTCGCGGCCGCAGCGATGAGTGGCGCGGCGCCGTTTATTGCGCGGGCTATTTTGTCGGCGCGGACGTCAACATTCGTAGCAGATGTACGAGCGGTACGGCTCGGGGGACTAATCCTGGCGCTGCGCTCGATCGAGTCGGTGCTGGCGAACACGTTGCGCGCGTTTGAAGATTACGCCGGCGCATCGCGGATATCGATTTGCGTCAAGATCGCCATCGTAGGCTCATCGATCGCGTTGG
The DNA here is from genome assembly GCA_049279675.1 of Candidatus Acidiferrales bacterium. Classification (GTDB taxonomy): domain Bacteria; phylum Acidobacteriota; class Terriglobia; order Acidiferrales; family UBA7541; genus Palsa-147. The sequence continues at coordinate 69,150 of JBAPOP010000101.1, read as the reverse complement.
TCGGCCATGGCCGCGGCGTCGGCGCGATTCTTCTGGCGACCGCCATCTGCGTGGCGCTTGGCCTCGCGGCGTATACGATCGGCGTCGTGCGAATCCTGCCGGGAATTTCTTTCAAGCTTGAGTTTGACCGGTCGCTCTGGCACAGGATTTCTTCTTTCGGCATGTATTCGTGGCTGCAAAGTGTCGCGGCCATGACATTTGGCCAAGCGGACAAATTGATTGTCGGAGCGCTGATGGGCGCGGCCGCAGCGGGCCGCTATTCCATTTGCACGCAACTCGCGTCCATGGTGCATGTAATCGTCGGGTCGGCATTTGGATTTCTCTTTCCACAATTCAGCCGGCGGCATGAGGCCGGAGACCTGCGCGGGCTAACGCAGGTTTTCCGTTGGGCTATGGCGCTGAATTGGGCGCTTACCTTCGCGCTCGCATTCCCGTTAATCGTTGGCGGAAAGCAAATACTGACGCTGTGGCTCGGCCGCGCTTTTGCGGACCAGTCCTCGACATTGCTCGCGGTGCTCGCTCTAGGCTACGCCTGGCTATCCATCAATGTTGTGCCGTACTTGATGCTGCTCGGCTTAGGAAAAATTCGTTTCGCGTGCGTGACGAGCATTGCGGCAGGCGCGGTTTCGGTCGCGGCTGCGGTACTGCTGATTCCGCGATTCGGTTTGGTGGGAGCAGGCTTGGGCCGGATCGCATACGGCGCAGTCGTTACGCTCTGCTACTTCGAAGCAATGCGAACTCTTCAGCGCAAGAGAAGCACGATGACTCCTGTGGGGGCACTCGAGTGAGCGGCATCGAGACAATTGGCGCCGACGTCGCCGCAAGCAAAATCAAGCTGCAGAGTGTGCCGAGCCATCCACCGCGCCCGTTGGAAGCAGGATTCTGGAAATCGTTGCTTGGCAAATTGTCTCTGCGGCTTTCCTACTATCACACGCCGAGCAATCGGCTGTTTTTGAAGCATGTGTTCTCGCGAGGCCTCGAGTTAGTGGTGCCGTCGAACGAAGATGCAGGGCGGCTGATTGCGTTTCTCGGAAGCTACGAGCGCGAAGAAACCGACTATCTCGTTCCGTCCATACGCCCCAACGATGTTTGCTTCGATGTCGGGGCAAACGCCGGCTACTACACGACGCTGATGGCGCGCGCGGCGCGGCTTGGATCGGTCCATGCATTCGAACCGGACCCTGTTTGCGGCGCTCTCTTGCAATTGAACGTGCGCATCAACCGGCTTGAAAACGTCGCGCTCAACCCAATCGTGCTGGGCGCCACGCCGGGCCGCGTTCAATTCGTGCGCGCGAGCGACAGCGGATTCAATTCGCTTCGAGACACTGGCCGGCGTCCGGTTTCGTCAACTTTTCCAGTGACGATGAACACGATGGATGCGTACGCGGATGCGGCAGGGATACGCCGCGTGGATGTGCTCAAAATCGATGTCGAAGGCGCTGAAGGACTGGTGATTGAAGGCGCGCGCCGGCTGCTCGAGAATCCATCACGGCAACCGCGGCTCATCCTCCTCGAACTGTTTGAGCCCAATCAGCGGCCTTTCGGAAGCAAGATCGAAGATATCGTCACGCGCCTTGGCCGCTGCGGCTACGAACCATTCGTTATCTCCGAAGGCAAGCCGGCGGCCTACACCCGCGCGTGCATCGAGCGTTACGCAAACGTTTTCTTTCGCGCGTGCGATCGGGCACGCGATACGGAGTGCCAAACGCAGGGAATCCACGCCCTTGATTGATTTGAGACAAATGATTCTCGCCGCGCTGGTGGTAATCCTTCCGGCATGGCTGATCGCGCGGCGCCTCGACGATTGGCTCGTCCGATGGATCTGCCTCACCGTGGCCGTGGACGCTTTCGATCCTCAGCTGATCGTGAATCTGCCTGCGCCGCGCGTAGCGGGCTTGCTGCTCGTGCCTTCCTCGCTCGCCGTGATCGCCATCGTTTGGAAGAGCCGCGCCGGAAAAGCTTTGTGTTCGTATCTGATTTGGCTCGGCGTCGCCGGGATTATATTTGGATACCTCATGCCGTGGCCGTTGCAAGGCTACGACCGCCTGCCGTCGCAGTTGCCTCAGGTTCGAGCCGTCGTTTATTTCATTCGCAGAGTATCGGATTTCAGTCTGATTATTTTCCTGGCGCGATACCTGTGGAAGACGCGGCGGCCTGAGCGCGTGATTCGCTGGTTTGTCGGCGGAACGAGCATCGCGGCACTTGGCGGCATTTTTCAGTGGATCACCGGAATCGATTTGTACGCTGCGATTACCGGAGCGCAATCGCTCGGCCTCGAATTCCGAATGCGCGGACTGAACTACGAGCCGCGCGGCTTAGGCCTTGCCGTCGGACATGGCTTGCTATTTTCACTGGCGCTTTTTGCGCGGCAGCGGTCATGGGGACGATTTGCGATTGTATTGACGCACGCGCTGGCATTGTTTGTTGCTGTTTCGACTTCCGGGCTATTCGTAATTGCCGCCGGGCTCGCGACGTTACTTTTGATGGATGCTAAGACCCGTAAGGCGTTGACGGTTTCAGCCGCCGTCATCTTGGCGCTGTGGTGCGCCACTGTTTATCTTTTTCCGCAGAACGGTTTTCTTGATAGCTGGAGTGAAAATGTTCAGCAGCGAATGACGAGCGACAAAGCGGGCAACGTTCCCGTGAGCAAGGTCGAGGAACTCGCGCTCCACCTGGACATCTTCGACGCGGCTGTTTTTGTGATGTTCGTATCTCGCCCCGCATTGCTTTTGACGGGCGTGGGGCCGGGCTTGTCAGGCTTGGCGTCCACCGAGTACCTCCCAGCCATCGGACTTTTTGACTGGGTGCAGGAAGAAGGCGCCGGCATCAACACGGTTCCGCACATGGGTCTGCTGCGCGAACTCTGCGATGCGGGATTGATCGGCGTTTACTTTTGCGTGATCTTCGCGATTTTTTCAGGACGCGCGCTACGTGAAATGAGCAATCCACAAAATCCCGATACAGACAACTGGCAGCTCTCTCGTGCTGTTTTCTGGGTCGCGACCGCGATTTATCTCATTCAGACGTCGCCACTCTCCGCCGCTCCTTCGGTTTTTTTTGCCATTGGTTTAGCTGCCACATGGCTCGCGCCATCCACCGCCCGAACAGCGCTGCGCGTGAAAAGCTCTGCTATTCCGGCGAGCGAAGGTCGTCCAGGAAAGCTCGCGACGACATGACTAGGTTAAGCACACTGAATATCAGCGAACTGGGACAAGAGTCGTTGGGGGTTGTGGTTCCGACTCTCAACAGCGCCGCCACGCTGGATTGGACGCTTTGCTCGCTCTTGAATCAGCGTGATTGCACCGTGCGTGTCGTCGTTGCCGATAGTGGCTCGACGGATGGGACGCTCGACATCTGCCGCAAGTGGGGCGTTCCTTCGGTGTATGTCCCTCCCGGTTCGCTCTATCAAGCAGTCAACGTCGGCCTGCGGAGCATGGATGCCGGCTGGCTGACGTATCTCAATTCCGATGATGTCGTGTATCCAAACTCGTACGCGCGTTTGCTCGAACTTGGCCGCGCCGCGCGAGCGTCTCTCGTTTACGGCCATTGCGATTTCGTCGATGTCGAAGGGCGTTTCCTTTTCACTTGGCATGCCGCTGCGCCGAATCAGCTGCCCGCGATGTTTCGCCGAGGCGTTTCCGGCTTCTCGCAGCCGTGCGCAATCTTTCGACGAGAACTGTTCCTCGAATTGAATGGGTTCGACGATCGCTATCGCCACGTTGCGGACTTCATATTTTTTTCTCGCGCCGTGCTGTCCGGCCGAGTCACGCGGCGCCTGCAAGCTCCGTCGGTTGGCGCGTTTCGTTTGCACGCGGCGCAGCTCAGCGCCCGCGAGCGCGACGCAGCGGATGCGGAAAAATCGTCCCACATCGGAAGCCAACCGTTGCATCTGTCCGTGCCCGATCGCGTTCGGGTTCTCAATTGGCGGCTCGCCAATTTGCCGAACTATGTGGTCCGGTTCATCGCCAGCACGCGCAGCCGGGCGACGCGGTTCGAAGAATCATGAGCCGTCCGCACATTTTCGTTTTCGCCGATTACTACCTCCCGGGATATAAAGCGGGCGGGCCAATCGCTTCGCTTTCAAATATCGTCAAGCTGCTTGGCGACGAATTCGAATTCTTCATATTCACGCGCGATCGCGACGCAGGCGAAAATCAGCCTTATTCGGAAGTGAAGTGCAGCGAGTGGGTCCGAGTAGGAAAGGCGAAGGTTCTCTACAGTACGGACCTCTCTCTGCGCTTTATCCGCCGGCGACTAATCGAGATCTCGCCGAATGTGATCTACCTCAACAGCTTCTTTTCCGCGCTTTCCGTCAAGGCGCTGCTGCTTCGGCGGCTGGGGCTTTTGCCGCCGGTTGAAATTGTCCTTGCGCCGCGCGGCGAGTTCTCGCTGGGAGCGCTCGAATTGAAATCGATTCGCAAGTGGTGCTATCGGAAGGCCGCATCGCTCTTCGGAACGTCCTCCGGCGTGATTTGGCATGCAAGCTCAGAGCTTGAACGCGAGCAGATTGAGCGCGCTCTCCAGAAGGATCGAACGAAACGATGTTGCATTGAGATCGCGACGGACCTCCCGGACATTGACATTTTGTATAGCGGCGCGCACGCAGAAAAGCCCGAAAAATTGCCCGGCGCCGCGAAGTTCCTGTTTCTCTCGCGAATTTCGCCGATGAAGAACCTTACGTTTGCTCTCGACATGCTCGGAAGAATCAACGGCCAGCTCGAACTCGATATCTACGGCCCTGCGGACGATAAGGCGCATTGGGAAAAATGCCAGCGGCGAATTCAGGCGGTGCCTGGCAATGTAACCGTCCGGTACCACGGAGCGGTTCCCAGCTCGCAAGCCGTGCAATTGGCGGCCCTATATCATTTCTTCATCTTGCCGTCGCAGGGCGAGAGCTTCGGCCACGCCATTCTCGAAGCGCTGGCTGCCGGCTGCCCCGTGATTCTGAGCGATCGCACGCCGTGGCGCGATGTTCTTGAAGCAGGTGCTGGGTGGTGTCTGTCACTCGAGGCGGCTGAAGAGTGGCGAGCCGTCATGCAAAGTTGCGCGGACATGAACGCGGAAATCTACCGTACGCATTCGCTGCAGGCCAGGCGGTATTTCGAGTCCTGGTGCAGACAAACCGTCGAATCAAACAACACGGCGAAACTTTTCCATTTCGCACTGTCTCGCGCGGCCAGCGTTTCAGTGCCGCTCGACAAATCCGTGAGCGCGGCAAGCAGCGCGAGAGTCTAAGGCCTCAATCGCGCTTACTTATGTGAATAGGCGCTCAACGTCGTCTGTGTCCTGTACACAATTCATGCACATCTTGATCCTGGGCGGCACGGGAATGCTGGGGCACAAGCTCTTCCAGCATCTCCGGACGAGACATCCCGAAACCTACTGCACGATTCGGGGCTCGATCGAACAGCCTTCTATTCGCTCAATCAGCTTGTTTCACGATGGCGGCGTGATCGAGCACTGTGACGCTGCAGACTTTCGGAAACTCGAAAATCTGCTTCTTGAGAACAAGCCAAATTTCGTCATCAACTGCATTGGCATCGTCAAGCAACGACCTCAAGCCAACCAAGCCGTTCCGAGTATCGCGGTGAACGCTCTGCTACCACATCAATTGGCTGAAGTGTGCGGCCGCTGGGGCGGCAAGTTGATTCATTTCAGCACCGATTGCGTCTTCAGCGGCAAGCGGGGCAACTACAACGAGGCCGATCTTCCCGACGCCGAGGATTTGTATGGCCGCACAAAAGCGCTCGGCGAACTTACAGACAGCACGGCGCTAACTCTTCGCACGTCGATCATTGGCAGGGAATTGGCGCATTCTGAGTCGCTCCTCGAGTGGTTTCTGAGGCAAGAACACCGACGGATCTCCGGCTTTACGCGTGCAATGTATTCCGGCGTGACCACAAACTATATGGCTCGCGTGGTCGCGAACTTGATTGCGACCTCATCCAATCTTTCCGGGCTCTATCAGGTCGCCAGCGCGGCGATCTCCAAATTTGACCTTCTTTGTTTGCTGCGAAAGGCCTACGGACTGGACGTCGCAATCCATCCAGATTCGAAATTCTTCTGTGATCGAAGCATGAAAGGAGACAAGTTCGAGGAAGCTACCGGTCAGTTATGCCCCGCATGGCCGGAATTGGTTTCTGAACTTGCAAATGATGACACGCCTTACGTTCGATGGAAGCAGGTCCAAGTTGCGACATTTTGACGGGAAAAGAATCCTTATCACCGGGGGAACAGGCTCGCTCGGAAAAGCACTGGTCCGCCGTTTTCTGGATGGCACCTCCGGAAATCCCGCCAAGATCGTCGTGCTTTCGCGGGATGAAGCGAAACAGCACTTGATGCGCATGGAGTACCAGCATCGCTTCGCGGCCACGGACGAAATTATCTATCGCAATTTCCAGGAAAAACTTGAGTTTCGTATCGGCGACGTGCGGGATCCTCATTCGACGGCGCAAGCTCTCATCGGCGTGGACATGGTTTTCAACGCAGCCGCGCTCAAGCAAGTGCCTACTTGCGAATATTTTCCCTACGAAGCCGTGCAGACGAACATCGGCGGGCCGGAAAATATTATCCGCGCGATTCAGGAACATCGTCTGCGAATCGACACTGTCGTCGGCGTCTCTACCGATAAAGCCTGCAAGCCGGTGAATGCGATGGGGATGACCAAAGCCTTGCAGGAACGAGTCTTCATCCAGGCCAATATTCGATGTCCGGACACACGATTCGTTTGCGTTCGATACGGCAACGTTCTTGCATCGCGCGGTTCGGTGGTTCCGTTATTTCACGAGCAAATCCGCCATGGCGGACCGGTCACAATCACGGCTCCGGAGATGACACGGTTCTTGCTCAGCTTGGATGACGCCGTCGATACGATCTTTGCCGCCGTTCGAGATGGACTTCCAGGCGAAACCTACATTCCGCGAGTTCCCTCCGCGCTGGTGATCAATATCGCGAGATCCCTCATCGGCGACCGGCCCATCGAAATTAGAACCACCGGAATCCGCCCGGGAGAAAAAGTTCACGAGATTCTGATTAGCGAGGAGGAGGCGCATCGATCGGTAGCGCGCGACGCTTATTACGTCATTCTTCCGATGTTGCCCGAATTGCGCAACGCGCGAAGCGGATTGCCTTCCGTATCCCGCGAGTATAGTTCCGCCGACAAACTGATGACTCTTGAAGAGACCGCCGGGATGCTTCGAAAAGAAGGCTTGATGCTCGAGCACATGCGGAACGAAATGGCGGAGGCTCTGCGTTGAGAATCATGACGGTTCTCGGGACGCGGCCTGAAATCATACGTCTCAGCCTGATCATCAAACTGTTGGATGATCACGCCGAGCATATCTTCGTCGACACAGGCCAAAACTATGACACTCGATTGAGCGACCTATTTTTTCGAGAGCTAAATGTCCGGCAGCCGGATGTCTCGATGGGAATCCGAGGCTCAGGCTTTGGAGATCAAGTCGCGCAGATTTTATCTCGCGGCGAGCAATTGCTTCTGGAGAAACGTCCTGAGCGGATTCTGATTCTGGGCGACACCAATAGTGGACTGATATCGATTGTCGCGCGGCGGCTGGGCATTCCGGTCTATCACATGGAGGCGGGAAATCGCTGCTGCGATCTACGCGTTCCGGAGGAGACCAACCGGCGCGTGATCGATCATGTCAGCTCGGTTCTGATGCCGTATACAAATCGCAGCCGGGAAAATCTGCTGCACGAGGGCATCGCAGGGCGGGATATCTTCGTGACCGGAAACCCGATCTACGAAGTTCTGCAGCATTTCGCCGATCCGATTACTTCTAGCACGGTCCTTGCGCGCCTTGGCATCAAAGAGAACGGTTATTTTCTCGTGACTATGCATCGAGCCGAAAATGTGGACGTCGAATCCCGTTTTCGCAGCGTGATAGATGCGCTCGAACTGCTCCATGAACGATACCGGTTGCCGATCGTTTTATCTTTGCACCCGCGAACCAAATCTAAGGCCGAGCAATTTGGCATCGATCTTGCCGTTTCGTGCCTGACGGTTCTCGAGCCGTTTGGATTTTTCGATTTCATCCGGCTGGAGCGCAGCGCATTTTGCGTGCTTTCCGATAGCGGCACCGTGCAAGAAGAAGCCTGCATCATGGGCGTGCCCAACGTGACGATCCGGGATGTGACGGAACGGCCGGAAACGCTCGAGTGCGGCTCGAATGTCCTCGCCGGCGCAGACCCGCAATCAATTGTCAACATGGTGAGCATCGTAACGCGCGAGAACCGGCGATGGCAGCCGCCGGCCGAATATCTTGCGCCGCACGTCGCTGATACGGTCGTGAGAATTGTTCTCGGCTATCGCGACGCTGGCGGAAATGCCGCGCCCGCGAGCGCAAGTCCGCAAATACCGGCTTCCGAACGGGTTCAAAGGCTGCAGCCTGATTCAAATCGTGCTCCTGCATTTCCTCGATTTCCCGCAATTGACGTCGGGCGCGCGACGATTCGACATCGGTAGTCGCGCGGCACGGCACACTCGACAAACGCTTCGACCATCGACTCATCTTTCGACTCACGAAATCCGCCACATGCATATTTTGATCCTCGTCGATTGCTACTTGCCGGTCTTCAAGTCCGGCCCGAAGCAAATCCACGATCTCAGCGTCGAGTTTCTGCGTCACGGGCACGAGGTCACCGTCGTAACGGCGACAAACGGAATCTCGCGCGACATGGAAATGTCCGTCGAAAGTGGCGTGCGCGTTGTGCGCGTGAAATCTCCTCAAATCAAAGGAGCGTCACATTTGCGGCGCGGCCTCAATGAGGCTCGCATTTCGGCGCTCGTGTGGCGCATCGCAGGCGGATTTCTTTCGAAACATCCGGCGGATCTGATCGTTTTCTATTCTCCGACAATTTTCTGGGGCGCATTGGTGCGCCGCCTGAAAGCGATGTGGCACTGCCAATCCTATTTGATCCTGCGCGATATTTTTCCCGAATGGGCGGTAAATGCCGGCGTCCTCAGGCGAGGCTTGATCTACCGCTACTTTCGCAGGAAAGAGGCCGAGCAATATGGAATTGCCGACGTCATCGGCGTGCAATCGTGCGGTGATCTGGACTATTTCAGGCTTAATTTTGGCGGCAAGAATTTTGAGCTAGAGGTTCTGCTGAATTGGACGCCGCTAAAGGAACCAAACCTCCCGAAGACCGAATTTCGTTTGCGACTCGGCTTGGTGAATAGAGTCGTTTTCTTCTACGGCGGAAACCTTGGAATCGCGCAGGACATCGATAACATTTTGAAGCTCGCCGCAAATCTCGCCGGCGATTCGCGAATTTTCTTCCTGGTTGTCGGCGAAGGCAGCGAAGCGCGCCGCCTGGAGGCCACGATTGCGCGGCGGAGGCTGCCGAATATTCGACGGCTGCCGCCGGTCGAGCAGCGGGAATTTATTTCGATGGTGTCAGAATTTGATGTGGGGCTGATTTCTCTCGATCGCCGGCTCAAGAATCACAACATTCCTGGAAAACTTATGAGCTATTTCTATTCGGCGATTCCGGTGCTCGCCAGCATTAACGCCGGCAGCGACCTTTTTGCGCTTATTGAAGAAAATCAGGCAGGATTGTGCGTGGTGAACGGCGAAGATGAAAAACTTCGAGCTGCCGCGCTTCAGCTTGCAAACGACAGCGACCTGCGGCGCCGCATGGGCCGGAACGGCCGTTGGCTTCTGGAAGAGAAATTCTCGGTCGAAGCAGCGGCGCAACAAATCCTGAAGCACCTTCCGCAATCGACCGTTCCGCCGGAACCTCGCGTATTGCTGCCGGGTGCTCGCGTGCCTGTTTCATCCTGATGCTGTCGAAGCTCGTTCGTTCACCGCGATTCGTCAATTTGTGACACAAACTCCGGCAACTTAAAAAATAAAGCTGTGATTTCCTTTTTCGTCTCCGTTTTTGTTGGCAGCATCCTTCTCTCGGCGATTCTGACGCCGTTTGTGCGCGACGTTGCAGTACATCTTCGCTGGGTCGATCCCGCGAATCTCGGTCGTCATTTTCACGTGAAGCCCGTACCGCGAATCGGGGGTGTTGCGCTCTTTATCAGTTTTACAGCCGCGTCGGCAATCGGCATTGCCGCATTTCGATTGTTGGGGAGCCGCGAATCGATCTCGATCCGTGCGGCGCTTTCATTTCTGTTGCCAGCGTTGCTCGTGCTTCTGCTGGGCCTCTGCGATGACTTGTTCTCGCTCGGCCCGTATTGGAAGCTCGGAATCGAAACAATCGCCGCGATTGGGCTCTACGCGGGAGGGTCAGGAATTCACTCTCTCGGTGCTTATTTCGCCGAAAGTTACCTGCGCATCCCGATCGAGCTTTCCGCGACGATCTTCTGGGTTTTGCTGATTACGAATGCTTTTAATTTAATTGACGGGCTCGACGGTCTCGCTTGCGGCTCCGCGTTGATCGCGGCGATCGTCGTATGTGCAATTTCGATAGGTGGGCACACTCCGCTGATTTCGATTCTAGCCATCGCATTGGCTGGAGCGGCCCTCGGGTTTCTCCGCTATAACTTTCATCCTGCCACGATTTTCCTTGGTGATTCGGGAAGCTTGCTGCTCGGTTTTTTGTTGAGTGGATTGACGATCGGCGTGAGTTCTAACGCCGGAGTCGCAGCGGCAATCGCCGCGCCCGTCGTCTGTCTGGGTCTTCCCATCATGGATGTGAGTTTGTCCGTTGTTCGCCGCTTTCTCGGAAGCAAGCCACTGTTTAACGGCGACGACGAGCACATCCATCACAAGCTAATCAAGCGCGGCGTCTCTCATCGCAGCGCGGTCTTGATTCTCTACGCGGTTGCCGCAGGGTTTGCATTTCTTGGCCTCGCTCTGCTGCACGGAAAATGGACGTTTGGATTCGCCGTTGTCACTATCGCAGTTGGCGTCTCGCGCGGCACTCGCGAATTGAAGTATCTGGAATTTACTGAACTCGCCGCTGCCGTGCGCCGCTTCCGGCAGCGAAGGATGATCATCGCGAACGACGTCGCCATTCGACGCGCCATCGAACTGCTCGCTAAGGCAACTCCAGACTTCACGGAAATATGTGAAATTCTCCGTTCGACGCTTGAACCTTTGGGCTTCTTGGGAGTCGCGTTCAGTTTCACTGATCCCGATCCAGTTGATCCGCGCCTGTTTTTTCCAATTCTTCCCGACGCGAACGGCAGGCTCGCGCTCGTCTGGAGAGAAATTCACTCGTCGTCGCCGGATTGGGAGCTTCGGCTACAGCTCAGCCTGCATTCAGGAAAGCATTTTGGCGATTTTGTTCTTCTTCGCGAGGAAGCGGCTGGACCTCTGTGGATCGACATAAACCTCTTGAGCGGCGAGTTTCGGGTTTCCGTCTCCGAAATCCTGGATCAAGCGATTCAGCAGCTTCCGGCGGGTAGCCGAACTCAAGCGCGCTTAAAATCGCGTGAAGCGGTCCGTGACGCGAGTGTGGTTGTCTAAGAATCCTGAACGCCTTTCCAGTTTGTTGTTGATTGGAATTTTGCCGCAATTCGCGTTCAGTGCTTTTCGAATGATTTTGATCATCTGCATTTACCGGAGTTTGCCAACTCCCGTTTCACCTCTGCCGAACGTCGTATCCCCGCTGTTCTTCCTCGCTTAGCGCTGCCTGCCCGGGCGGTTGTTTCCCCAAGAATTCCCAACACGCGTTTGCATGCGCTCGTCGTAAAATGTCCGCGTACCTTTCGAGATAGACGGCGAGCGCTCCAGGAGTCGCGGGCAATGCGCTTTTTGATTCTCACGCAGTATTTTTCTCCAGAGGTTGGCGCTCCGCAGACTCGCCTTTTGGCGTTCGCGCGCGAATTGATTCGTTTGGGTCACTCGGTTGAAGTCGTGACGGCGCTTCCGAATTATCCCCAAGGAAAGATTCTCGCAGGCTACCGCAATCGCTGGATCGTGTCTGAGGCGATCGACGGAATGCAAATTCATCGAACATGGGTTTACGCATCTCTGGGCGCGGGTTGGAAGCGCGCCGCTTCGTTCGCATCGTTCGCGCTGACTTCGCTCTTCGGTTTGCGCAAATGCGAACGTCCGGATTGGATCTTCGTAGAATCGCCGCCGCTCACGCTAATGTTACCGGCCATTCTTGCAGGGCGCGTCTGGCGCGTTCCTGTGATCATGAATGTCGCGGACTTGTGGCCGGATTCGATTCGCGCGCTCGGACTTGCCCGAAGCTCGTTCGTCGTCAAGCTGCTGGAGAGGTTGGAGCGATTTGCTTATGCGCAATCGGATGCTGTCACCGCCATCAGTCCGGGTGTGCGGCAATCCTTGATTCTCGAAAAGAACGTGCCGGCGTCGAAAATCTTGGTGCTCCCGAATGGCGTTGATCCCGATAAATTCCGGCCGCAACCACCCGACGAGGAATTGCAGCGGCAACTGCGACTGCAAAATCAGAAAATCATCTTGTTTGCAGGTACGCATGGACTCGCGCAGGGGCTTGAAAATGCGCTGGCGGCCGCCAAGCTCCTGCAGGATGAACGTGTCCATTTCTTATTTATCGGCGATGGTTCAGCGAAGGCACGCCTCGTTCGATTGGCGAACGAGTGGCGGTTGTGCAACGTAACGTTTCTGGCCCCGGTGGATCCGAGCGAAGTGGCTCGATACTTTTCGATTGCCGAGTGCGGCTTGGCGTGTCAGCGGGACATAGCGCTATTGGAAGGGAACCGTCCCGCCAAGATCACTTCGATCATGGCTTGTGGAAAGCCGGTGATTTTTGCCGGGAAGGGCGGGGGCGCGCGCCTCGTGGAGGAGGCGCGGGGCGGAGTCGTCGTCCAACCAGAAAATTCTGAAGCGCTGGCAAATGCGATCCGCGAGGTCATAGCGAATCCCGCACGCGCCGCCGAAATGGGCCGAAACGGCCGCGCTTTCGTTGAGCAGCACTTCGGATGGAACTTGCTGGTGCGCGATTGGCTCGCGCAAGTTCTCGCGCTTCGGCAGGCCGCCGCGCTCGTGCCAAACAATCGAGAGCGGGCTACTCAAACTGCGGTGGGGCGATGACGATCGCAAGCGAGAATGCAAGAATCATAGCCGCGCAGCGGCCAGTCTCGACCTGCTCGCCCGGAGGCCCGCGCCTCAGCGAACTGCAACGGATTCGCGAAGCGTACGCGCGCCGGCGGCGGACGATACCGTCGTGGCGTTACTCTTCTCTGGATCGCGCCTACGTTTTTCAAACCGGCGAACTCAAAAAGAGCCTCATCCAAATGCTAACGCGCAGAAATGTGATGCCTCTCGCGGAGCGTCGCATTCTCGATGTCGGCTGCGGCGACGCGCGATGGCTGCGAGCGCTCGGCGAATTCGGCGCGCAGCCGCAAAATTTGACCGGCATCGATCTTCTGCCGGAACGAATCGCCGTCGCGCGAAAACTGTGCTCGCCACTCACGACTCTACAATGCGGCGACGCATCGAGACTGCCGTTTGCCGATTCGAGCTTCGATATCCTGATGTCGTTCACCCTGTTCAGCTCGATCCACGATCCTGCGTTGAAAGTTTCTTTAGCTGCGGAGATTCTGCGCGTACTTCGGCCCGGCGGATTCGTCCTCTGGTACGATTTTCGTGTGAACAATCCTCGAAATCCCGACGTGCGCGGAATCTCGAAAAGGGAAGTGGAGGCGCAGTTTCCTGGCACCCGCGTCGAGCTCGAAAGAATCACGCTTGCGCCTCCGCTCGCGCGTCTCGTTGCATGGAGCGATCCGATCCTCAAGGCTCTTTCAAGCGTCCAATTCCTGCGCACGCACTATTTCGGATCGATCACGAAATGAACAAATCTCAAATGCGCGTCGCCTCGATTCCATTTCACCGGCCCGCGGTCGGTGAAGACGAAGTGCAGGCCGTTGCGAATGTGATTCGAAGCGGCATGCTGACGATGGGCCCGCGCACGCTCGAGTTCGAAAAATGCTTCGAGGATTACGTCGGAGCCCAGCACGCCGTCGCCGTGTCGAGCGGCACGGCCGCGCTGCATCTCGCACTCGAGGCCGCCGGGATCGGGCCCGGCGACGAAGTGCTCGTGCCGACCACGACGTTTACAGCGACGGCGCAGGCGGTCGCACATACCGGCGCGAGGCCGGTCTTCTGCGACATCGATTCCGCAACGTTGAACATGGATCCGGGCGACGTTCGCCGGCGGATAACTGCTGCGACGCGCGCCATCCTCCCTGTGCATCTGGGAGGCAATCCGTGCGAGATGACCGAAATACTTGAGATTGCGCGGCAGCGGAATTTGAGCGTCATCGAAGATGCGGCGCACGCGCTGCCCTCGCGATATTCTGGAAAGCTCGTCGGATCGATCAGCGAATTCACATGCTTCAGCTTTTACGCCACGAAGACGCTCACCACCGGCGAAGGCGGGATGATTACGACAGACAACGAAGATGCGGCAGGACGCATGCGATTGATGCGCCTCCACGGAATCGACCGATCCGGCGGCAACCTATCGGACAACGACGGTTCGTGGAACTATTCGATTCGCGAGGCCGGCTACAAATATAATTTCACCGACATACAAGCTGCTCTTGGAATCGTTCAACTCGCCAAATGCGACGCGATGCGTGACGCGCGAAGCCGCATCGCTCGCCGGTATTCAGAGGCATTCGGTGCGATTGACGCGCTGGAAGCGCCCGTTGTCCGTGAGAATTGCGAATCCTCCTGGCACTTGTACATCCTGCGCCTGCACTTGGAGCGCTTCAGCGCCGATCGCGACGCGTTCATCGATCGAATGTCGGAGAAGGGCGTCACCTGCAGCGTCCACTTTATTCCCCTTCATCTACAGGATTATTACCAGCGAGCCTATGGTTACCGCGCTGGCGACTTTCCGCGCGCTGAAGCCGAATTTCGCAGATGCGTTTCGCTTCCCATTTATCCCAATCTTTCCGGCGAAGAAGTTGAGTTCATCATCGACGCTGTGAAGGAGACGGTTGCTGAGCTGCATCTCCCACGCTCGATTGCAGCCCGTGGCTGACCGGATGCCGCCCTTCGGATTCTCCATGGAAGATTTGCTCGGTCGAAAGCAGCTCCACGTCGACCTTGAAGCTTTACGCCACGAACTCGAAGGCCGTTCGGTGCTCGTCACTGGAGCGGCGGGCTCGATTGGCTCGGCCTTGTGCCGGCAAATTCTCGAGTACGGCCCGAAAAAACTAGTTTGCGTGGATCAGAGCGCGGCAGGCCTCGCGATGCTACAGCAAGGATTCTCAAAACGGGCGATCCACAACGACAACGCGGTTGTCGTTGCCGACGTTAGTGACTCCGCTGCGATGCGGCGATGTTTCAGCGCTCACCAAATCGAATTTGTTTTTCACGCAGCAGCGCACAAACACGTGCCGGAGATGGAATCGAAGGAAGCGGAGGCGGTAACGAATAACGTGTTCGCACTCGCCAGCCTGCTCGACGTCGCGGAGGAGCATCGTTGCCGGGCATTCGTGCTGATTTCATCCGACAAAGCCGTAAATCCGGCAAGCGTCATGGGAGCAACCAAACGTGTCGGCGAATTGATGCTTGCCTCGCGGCCACCCGGAACGATGCGATGCGTTTCGGTCCGTTTCGGCAATGTTCTCGGTTCAAGCGGCAGCGTCATCCCGATTCTTCAAGAGCAATTGCGCCGGAACCTGTCGCTGACGATTACGCACCCCCACGCTCGACGATTGTTCATGACCGCGCGCGAAGCAGTTTCTCTGGTACTGCAGGCGTTCACGATCGGGCGCGATGGAGACATTCTCGTCCTCGAAATGGGTGCGCCGGTGAATATTTTGGAGATGGCGCGCTCGCTGATTCGGCTTTCCGGTTTGAAGGAAAGCGCCGTGAAAATCGAGTTCATTGGTTTGCGTCCGGGTGAAAAGCTTCAGGAAGAGTTGTTCTATGCGGATGAAGCAGTGACGCCGACGCCATGCCACGAAATCAAGCGCGTCCGCAGACCCTACGGAAGCTGGCCGGAACTTGAGCGGCAACTGGATGCCTTGCGCGCGAGCGTGACGCGTGGTGTGCCAGATGAGATTCGCGCTCGGCTGAGAGACATCGTGCCGGAATTTCGTGACTGGTCTGCGGCTACAGCGCTTCCTGATTACTAATTAGGAAAAGCTCAGGAAATCCCTCGCCAAAGCCCGCGAAAGCATCTATACTTTTTCCCGGCAACATAGTTTGCTTCACCCCCTTCCCTTTTTTGCCTGATTCCAATCCTTTGCTGAGGTATCCCGTGAGTTGCCACGAGATTCGTCTCTTCATTGTTTCGGGCAATCGTCTTCTTCGCGAAGTTCTCGCCCGGCTATTCAAGGCCCGCGCGCGTATATCGGTGAGCATAGCGGAACAGTTGACGGCGGAAACGGCGGAGCAAATCGTATCTGCGAATGCAGATGTCCTGCTACTCGACACGCCGGCTCCGCTTTTCGAGCAACACGAGCACGTGCGGCAAATGCGCGCCGAGCTTCCGGCATTGAAAATTGTGCTGATGGCAATGGAGGATAACGACCGGTTGTTCCTCGAAGCCGTGAAGCACGGCGTAACCGGATACGTTCTGCGCGATGCCGCGGCGTCGGATGTCGTCGCGGCCGTTCGCGCAGTCGCTCAGAGCGCGGCCATTTGCCCGCCGCAGTTCTCGCGTGTGCTTTTCGATTTCGTGGCGCAGCACTCGGCGAACGGCGGGGTGGTTTCCGATCAATTGCCGTTCCCGCTGACGCGGAGGGAGCGCCAACTTGTCCCTTTGATCGCGCGTGGACTGACGAACAAGGAAATCGCGGCTCATTTTAATCTTTCCGAGCAGACCATAAAAAACCACATTCACCGGATTTGCAGCAAGGTTGGAGCGGACGGTCGGCGCAACATTCTAGAAGCGTGCGGCATGCCGACAATGTTTCAGTGATGGGCCGTGAACCGGCGGCGCAAGCGCTATGTGCGGTAGCTCGCGTTGATTCGAACGTAATCGCCGGTGAAATCGCACGTCCAAATCCGAGCGGCCGCGCGGCCAACGCGCAAATCCATTCGAATCGGCACGTACTTCGACAACATTTTGCGATGCAGCTTCCGCTCGTTGAACGCAACTTCGAGCCCGTTCCGGCAAACGAGCGCTCCGGCGAGATCAATCCGAACGCGAGAAGGTTCGAATGGCACGCCGGCACGGCCAGCCGCGGCGAGAATTCGTCCCCAATTCGGATCGCCGCCTGCAAGCGCCGTCTTGACGAGCGGAGAATTCGCAATTGTTCGCGCGATCGTTTTTGCGTCGTGCTCGGTCCTTGCGCCACGCACCTCGATCTCGATCACGCGCTTCGCGCCCTCGCCATCGGCGACGATCGCTAACGCAAGTTGCCGGCAAACCTTCGCAAGCGCTTCGGCAAAAAGCGCATAGTCCCTTTTCGTTGTCCGAATCGCGCGCGCCATCGAAGCGCCGTTCGCGAGAATCGCGATCGTGTCATTCGTGGAGGTATCGCCGTCGACTGTGATGGCGTTGAAAGAGCTGCCGACGGCCTCGCGCAGCGCCGTCGACAGCAGCTTCGGCCCGATCGCAGCGTCTGTGACGATGAACGCCAGCATCGTGGCCATGTTCGGCTGAATCATGCCCGCGCCCTTCGTGCAGCCGAGGATTCGCACCGATTTTCCGCCGAAGCGAACGCGTTCAGCCGCCCACTTTGGGCGCGTGTCGGTCGTCATGATGGCGCGCGTCACACTCGCAAACGCCGGCGCCGTCGTCTGTCGCGCACGCAACATAGCCGGCAGCGCACTTAGTATCTTTCCGACTTTGAGTGGCACGCCAATCACGCCAGTCGAGCAGACCAGAACTTGCTCAGGCGCGCAGGCGAGCTGTCGCGCAGTTTCACGCGCCGTTTCCCTCGACGCGGCGAAGCCACCTGGCCCCGTCGCGCAATTCGCGTTTCCCGAATTCACGATGATGGCCCGCATTCGCGCTCGGCTTCGTCGAAGATGTTCTTTGGAGAGGACCACGGGCGCAGCTTGAACGAGGTTTGTCGTGAACATCGCCGCTGCCATCCCCGGCGTTTCACTGACGATTGCGGCAACGTCGAGGCCCGACTTTTTGAGGCCGCAAGCTGTCGCCGCGAAAGCAAATCCTCTTGGAATATCCTGCGTTGCGGGCCGGGGCATTACTCCGCCTGAGCGGCTTCCGAGGTAACGGAGAGAATATTGAGAGCGGCGTGCGCTTCCGACACGTTCAATACGACGGCTGACAGGCGGCAAGTCTGCGCCTTCGCGCAATGAATGCAATCACGGTCAATTTTTTCATGCAGCGCGAACCGGTTCGAAAGGCCGAAGCCCTGCTGGATAAAAAATTGTGGCGAGCTCGTGAGGGCAAAGACCCTTCCAATTTTCCTCTTTTCGGCCAGATCAAGCGCCGCGTTCATCAAGCGCGTTCCTGTTCCGCGGCCGCGAATATCTGGATTTACCGCGAGCGACCGGATCTCGGCGAGCGCGGAGCTGTACCATTCGAGCGAAACGCATCCGATGACTTCGCCGCCTTCGATCGCAACGAGAAATCCGTTGAGATGACGGCGAATGTCGTCGTTGCCGCGCGGCAGCAAGGTTCCTTGCGACGCGTAGTGATCGATAAGCTTCTCAATCGCGGCAACGTCCGCGATGCGAGCCTTCCTCGTTCTCATCGCACAGCCTCGAGAGCGCCAGCTCTTGCATGTAATTTATCGAGTGCGGATCGCACGGATGCGATGGACGTTCCTCCCGGCACGCTCTTGCGCGCCAGCGCAGCTTCGAGAGTCACTTCCTTGAAATAATCCGTCGCGAATGCCGGCGAGTGCTTCCTCAGCGCGTCGAGAGAGAGACCAACGATTGACGTCGATTGCAGCTCGGCCTCGCGCACGATTCGACCGACGATTTCATGCGCCTCACGGAACGGCACGCCGCGCGCCACTAGATAATCTGCCGCTTCCGTTGCCAGCAACGCGGGATTCGCCGCGCCGGCACGCAATTTTGCTTCGTTGAACTTCGTTGCCGCGAGAGCGCCCGCGGCCACGCGGACCATTCCCATTGCCTCGTCGTGCGCATCGAACAGAGGCTCTTTGTCTTCCTGCAAATCGCGTTGGTAACTCGTCGGAAGCCCCTTCATCGTCATCAGCAGGGAAACGAGCGCGCTCGAAATCCGGCCGGACTTGCCGCGAATTAGTTCCCACGCATCGGGATTTTTCTTTTGCGGCATGAGGCTGCTGCCAGTGGAAAATTCGTCCGGCAATGTCACGTAACTGAATTCCGTGGATGCAAACAGAACGAAGTCTTCGCTCAACCGCGAAAGATGCGTCGCTAAAACCGAAAGCGCGAAGAGATATTCGAGGGCGAAGTCGCGATCGCTCACAGCGTCAAGGCTGTTGGCGGTGACGCCGGAAAAGCCAAGCTCGCGCGCGAGCGCCTCGCGATCGACAGGGAAGGCGCAGCCAGCCAACGCGCCCGATCCGAGCGGGCATACATCCGCGCGCGCCGCGGCGCTCAAGATCCGTTCTCCATCGCGAAGGAATGCCTCTGCGTGGGCGAGGAGGAAATGCGACAGCAGAATTGGCTGCGCGTGTTGCATGTGCGTCATCCCCGCCATCGGGACGCTCAGATTGCGCTCGGCCTGTTGCGCGATAGCCTCCACGAGCGCTGCCACCCCGCCGGCCATTGCACGCGCCGCTTCCTTCACAAACATCCGAAATTCCGTCGCCACCATTTCGTTGCGGCTGCGTCCCGTGTGGAGTTTTGCTCCCACCGGACCCAGAAGCTCGATCAACGCAATTTCCACGAAGTGATGCACGTCTTCGGCCTTGGAATTGTCGAGCCACGCGGCGTCCGATTTCGCCCGGCGCACGATTCCGTCGAGCGCGCGAAGAATTTGCGAGCATTCATCGGCGGAAAGTAGGCGAGCGCGCTCGAGTCCCTTGGCCCAGGCGCGATCGAGAGCGAGTTCGTACGGCAGCAATCTCCGATCGAATCGCCACGAGCGCTGAAACTCGTAAAAGGACGCGTCGGGGCTCCGCTCGAATCGACCGCCCCACATTTTGTTGTCGGTGGAATCGCTCAACGCCGGGAATCTCCCTGAGGCACGGTGATCGGCAGAGCGAACAAATTGATAAATCCCTCGGCGTCTTTCGGATTGTAACCGGTCATCGTGAAGCTCGCGAGATTCGTCCGATAAAGCGAGTTCGGCGAGCGTCGCGTAATCACGTTGACGTTGCCTTTATAAAGTTCAAGTCCGACCGTGCCGGTGACGCGGCTCTGTGCGCTTGCAAAAAACGCATCGAGCGCTTCGCGCAATGGTGTAAACCACATTCCGTAATAGACCATCTCCGCGTAACGCAACGAAAGAATCTGCTGGTAATGCGCGGTTTCGCGGTCAAGGCTCAGCGTCTCGAGTTCGCGATGCGCTGTCACCAGGAGCGTGCCGCCGGGAGTTTCATACGCGCCGCGCGATTTGATCCCTACCAGCCGATTCTCGACGATGTCGGTTCGCCCAACGCCGTTCGCCGCCGCGACTTCATTCAGTTTCTCAACGAGTTCAACCGGCCCGAGCTTCTTGCCATCCACCGACACCGGAATGCCCGCTTCGAATCCGATTTCGATGCGCGTTGGCTTGTCGGGCGCGGCCGATGGCGCGACCACCCATTGCCACATGGCCTCTTCCGGTGCGTTCGCCGGATCCTCGAGCCGCCCGCCTTCGTGGCTCAAGTGCCAGATGTTGCGGTCCCGGCTGTAAATATTGGCCTGCGTTTGCTCGACGGGGATGTGGTGAGCTTCCGCGTAGGCGATTGCGTCCTCGCGCGACACGATGTCCCACTCGCGCCACGGCGCGATGATTCGCAGCTCTGGCGCCAGCGCCTTCGCCGCCAATTCGAATCGCACTTGATCGTTGCCTTTGCCAGTGCAGCCATGCGCCACAGCATCGGCGCCGACTCTCCGCGCGAGCTCTACTTGCCGCTGCGCGAGCAGAGGTCGCGCGAACGATGTGCCGAGCAAATATTTGTGTTCGTAAACCGCGCCGGCGCGCAGAGTGGGCCAAATGAAATCCGTAATGAATTCGGTGCGCAGGTCTTCGACGTATGCCGTGCTCGCGCCGGTGGCCAAGGCTTTTCGCCGCGCCGCTTCGAGATCTTCCTCCTGCCCGAGATCGCCGATCATCGCGATCACTTCGCAACCGTACGTTTCGATCAGCCACGCCACGATGACCGATGTATCGAGTCCGCCCGAATAGGCCAGCACGACTTTCTTCGGCGCCGCGCCCTCGACCCGCGCTTTCGTCGCGACATCGGTCGTCGCCTCGGCGTGTCCGTTCTCGCCGTGCGCCCCGCCGTGCCCATTCATTCTCGCGTGCTTTGATTTTGTTTTGTGCTTCGCCTGCTTCGTTGGCATCGATATCCTTTAGGAAAGTAACGTGAGCAGAATTGCCTTCTGCACGTGCAGGCGATTCTCCGCCTGATCGAACACAATCGAGCGCGGCGATTCCATCACCTCATCTGAAACTTCCATGCCGCGGTGCGCCGGAAGGCAATGCATGAAAACCGCTTCGGGCGCCGCATGCGCAAAAAGCTCTGTGTTCACTTGGAATCCGTTGAACGCGGTCGTGCGCGCGGAAGCTTCTGCCTCCTGGCCCATGCTGGTCCAGACGTCTGTGTAGATGGCCTGCACGCCTGCTACAGCTTCTTCCGGCGAATTGACGATCTCGATCTTGCCGCGTGTATCGCGCGCCGCGCGCCGCGCTTCCGCGACGACACCAGAATCCGGCTCGTAACTCGCCGGCACGGCAACTCGAATGTGCGCCCCAAGCCGCGCGCCGATGCTCAGCAGGGAATGGCAGACGTTATTTCCGTCGCCGACGTACGCGATTCGAAGGCCGCGCAGCCCGCCAAAATGCTCTTCGAGCGTGAAGAAATCCGAAATCGCCTGGCAGGGATGAAAACGATCCGTTAGAGCATTGATCACGGGAATGCGCGCGTTCTGGGCCAGCTCCTCGAGCGCCGATTGCTTGAAGAGCCGCGCGACGATTCCGTTGGTCCAGCGTTCAAGGCTCCGCGCCACGTCTGAAACTGCCTCGCGCTCGCCGAGATGCGACGCCGTGTGATCGAGGAAGGTGGCCGATCCGCCGAGGCTCGCGATTCCGACTTCGAACGTCACGCGCGTGCGCAGCGACGGTTTCTCGAAAATCAAAGCGAGAAATCGTCCCGCGAGCGCGCCACGGTAGCGATCCGGGCGAGCCTTGACGTCCGCAGCGAGCTGGAGCACGTTGCGAACCTGCGCAGGCGTCCATTCCATTCCGGTGAGTAGATCGTGTTGCAACGGGATCGTCGGTGATGTTGTGGCGGTTGCCATGTTCTCCTCGATCAACGAGCTGCGAGCGGCATCGCCGTCTCGCGAGTTTCTGCCGCATTCCATTTCGCGGGCGGCGCAGCTTTTGCTGCCTCCGTGCTGATTGGTTTCGGCAGAGGTGTTTCTGCAAATATGGATTCAAGCTTCGACAAGAACTCTTTCACTTGCGCGGTTTGAATATTGAGCGGCGGCAGGAAGCGCAAAATGTGATCGTGCGTGCAGTTGACGATCAGTCCGCGCTGAAGCGCCGCCTCGACGAATGGCGCGCCTTCGACGCTCAGGTCGAGTCCGAGCATCAGGCCTTCTCCGCGTATCTCGCGCACAAAATCGAATCGCGCCGCTAACCGCTGGAGCCCGCGAACCAATTCCGCGCCACGCTCGCGAGCATTCTTCATCAACTTCTCGTCCTCGATTGTTTGCAGAACTTCAAGTGCCGTCGCGCACACAAGAGGTCCTCCGCCAAACGTAGTTCCATGCATCCCGGGAGACAGCGCGCTCGCGAATTCCTCATTCGCGAGAATCGCGCCCAGCGGAAGCCCGGCGGCAAGCGGCTTCGCAATCGTCACGATGTCCGGCGTGCTTTTGAACTTTTGATACGCGAACGCGCGGCCCGTCCTGCCAAGTCCGCACTGGATTTCATCCGCGATGAGTGCCGCGCCTTTCTCGGCGGCAAGTTCCCGCGCGCGATTCCAAAATTCTTCACTCACCGGGAAAATGCCGCCTTCGCCTTGAATCGTTTCCATCACCAGCGCGCACACGCCCGAATCGAACTTCGCTTCGAGATCTGCGATATCGTTCAGTTTCACGAAGTCGGCGCCCGGAACGAGCGGCATGAATGGTTCGCGATATTTCGCCGGATAGGTGAGCGCCAGCGAGCCCAAAGTGCGTCCGTGAAACGACCCAGTCAGCGCGAGAATGCGCGTTTTCGCTGCAGAGCCGTTGGTAGCCCGCGCTCGGGCGTGCGCTCGCGCAATTTTCAGCGCGCCTTCAATGGCTTCCGTGCCGCTGTTCGTGAAGAAAACGCGATCGAGGCCTGACCACGCAGCGAGCTTTCGCGCCAGCGGCCCTTGAAACTCATTGTGAAACAAGTTTGAGAAGTGAATCGCGCGGCCCGCCTCGCGGCGAATCACTTTCACCACGCGCGGATGCGAATAGCCGAGCGAATTCACGGCGATGCCGCCGAGAAAATCGAGATACTTCGCGCCACGATCGTCGTAGAGATAGCTGCCTCTTCCGTGCGTGAACACGATGGCGGGGCGCTTGTACGTGTTCATGAGATAACGCGCTTCCTCGCGGCGAATCTTTGCCGCCGAACCGCCACGTTTTGCCGCGCGCTTTTTCATCGTGCCGCCGTCTCGTCGGCCGCCGCGTCGAACATCGGTGTCACCAGCGTTCCATGTCCGTTCGCCCCGTTCGCGGCGTGCAATAATGCATCTGGACTCGTGCCGCCGACGATGCGAACCTGTTTGACGCCGCCCGCCAGCGCCCGCTTCGACGCTTCAAGCTTCAACACCATCCCGCCAGAAACTTTGTTTTGCCGTATCAGCGCCTCGACCTCGCCGCCGTTCACTACCTGCAAAACTTCGCCGTCATCGAGCACGCCCGCAACGTCGGTGAGAAAAACAAGCCGGTCCGCGTGGCAATATTCGGCGCACGCCGCGGCCATGTGATCGGCGTTAATGTTGTAGAGCTCGCCGTCGGACCCAAGCCCGAGGCACGACGCCACCGGCACCAAGTTTGCCCGCCAGAGCGATTCCAAGAAGTCGACGTTGACGCCAGTCAGATACCCAACGAAACCGAGCCCGCCCTCCACTTCGTTGTGGACCATCGGTTCTGCAGTAAAGCACGCCGAGTCCGTGGCCGAGATTCCAACGGCTGGCTGGCCCGCGAGCGAAATCGCCGCGGCCAAATTCTTATTCAGCAGGCCGCCGAAGACCATCACGGCGATGTCGCGTGTCTCGCGATCCGTTACGCGCAGTCCGCCGACGAATTGGCTTTCGATCCCCATCCGCTTCAGCGTGGTCGTGAAAATCTTGCCACCGCCGTGAATGACCAAAAGTTCGTGGCCTTCCGCCGCGAGCTGGCAAATTTGCTGCGCGATCGTCTGGACAGTCTTCTCGCTCTCCAGTAGCGCGCCTGCAATTTTTACAACGAGCCTCATAGCAACCCCGCCGTTTCCGGATATCCCTGCATTCCATTGAGATTTTGCACGGCCTGTCCCGCGGCGCCCTTGCCAAGATTGTCGAGGCAGGACACAACGATCAGCCGCGATCCCGAATCGTCGAGCACGAAGCCGATGTCGCAGAAATTTGTCCGCGCCACGTCCTGCAACTCGGGAATTTTTCCCGCGGGCGAAATCCGCACGAGAGAACGATTCGCGTAAAATCGCCGATAAACCGCTTCAACCTCTTCGGCTTTTCGCGGCTCACTCAGCCAGACGTATAGCGTCGAAAGAATTCCGCGATCAATTGGCAGCAGGTGCGTCGTGAAAATCACGTCCGCAGCATCGAGGCCCGTGTGCTCCACCACTTCCGGCGTATGGCGATGCTTGAAGAGGCCGTATGCGCGAAAATTCTCGTTCACCTCGACG
The DNA here is from genome assembly GCA_049279675.1 of Candidatus Acidiferrales bacterium. Taxonomy (GTDB): domain Bacteria; phylum Acidobacteriota; class Terriglobia; order Acidiferrales; family UBA7541; genus Palsa-147. The sequence goes on along the minus strand of JBAPOP010000101.1, from coordinate 44,286 downwards.
AACTGTGTCTCCCGCTTGGGTTCTTTGCCAGCCCCGCTCGCGCCTGACTTGCAGTCGCAGACCACGCCCCGCGACTTGTCTATCCAACCGGCCTCGACCAGAGGGCGCAGCCCGAGGATCACGGAAGTCGGATAGCAACCCGGATTCGCAATCAGCCGCGCGCCCGGCAATTTATCCGCATAGAGTTCCGGCAGGCCGTAGACGGCTTGCTCGAGCGTCTTTCGCGATGGAGCAGCAAGCTTGTACCACTGACTAAATGTCTCCGGATCGGAGAAGCGAAACGCTCCGCTCAAATCCACGACCTTCAGTCCAGCGGCCAGCAATTCCGGGACGACTTCGATCGACGCCTCGTGCGGCGTGGCAAGAAACGCGACGCTCGCGCCGCTTTCCTTGATCGCGTCGACGGAGAATGTGCGGCACGGCGCATCTCCCCATCCGCGCAATTGCGGAAAGAGCTCGCTCAAGCAATGCACGTTCGCATAGCCCTCGCGGAGGTAGAACGTTGGCTTTTCTGTGTTGGGGTGCCGAAGGAGAAGCCGGGCCAATTCGTAGCCTGCGTAGCCCGTGGCTCCGACGACGGCGACCCGTAATGGGTCCGTCATCGCAGCAACCCCCTTAGCCTTTTTTCGAGAGCAGCACGCGCTGAGCGTGAAGGCGTGATGATGAGAACGGTGTCGTCGCCGGCGAGCGTCCCGGCGATCTCGCTCCAATGCTCGGCGTCAACGGCTGCCGCGAGCGGTTGCGCGCCTCCCGGCGGAGTTTTCAGCACAAGAAGATTTTGCGCTGGGCGAATATCGAGAAGAAATTCGCTGACAGCTCGTCCGAGCGATGCCAGGGCAGGCGGCTCTTCCGCAACAGCATTGAGCGGACGATATCCTTCCGAAGTCTTGACGAGTTTCAATTCGCGAAGGTCTCGCGAAAGCGTCGCCTGCGTGACGTTCAATCCACGCCGGACGAGTTGCTTCCGAAGCGCGTCCTGATTCGCCACCGGGACGTGCGTCAGCAGATTCAGGATCTGTCCTTGCCGGTATCGTTTATGTGTGCTCAAGCAGCCTTCTGACTGAATATGCACTCACATGCATATTCATACATGGAGGCCGCGCTGTCAACTGGAAGTTGTTGTGGAATCGAGAAGGATTGCTATCGCTCGACGAAGCCGCTCAATCGCCGCTCGCGATGGCGGGTTGGTGGATGGGAGCGCCGCCGATTTTGCGTAGCGCTTCTTCGCGGCCGCGCGTCAGGCGGTCGAACCATTCCAGTCCCGGCAGCTTCGCGATGGTCTGATCGATTCTAGCGGCGATTTGCGCGCCCATCAAATCGCCGAGAATAAAACTCAAAATCCATTCGACTTCGGCGTCCGGTTTTACGCCGCCGCCCACCGGCAGCCAAAAATGTTTGATGATGAAAGTGGTGAGCCGCTGCGCGTTGCGGTGCCGCAGTTGGCTCTTCGCTTTGTTGTAGTAGAACGAAAAGTGCCGTCGTTCGTCCTTCGCTAGCCGCCGCATGATTTCTGCGAGAATCGGATTCTGCGTCCGGCGCGCCATTACGCTGTAGCCTTCCAGCGTCGAAAGTTCCGAAATTGCGCCGTAGGTCAGGTACGCGCCGTGAAAATGCCGCGAGAGCTGGCAAATGAGCGACGCGCCCATATCTTTCAGCCACTCTGTGTAAGAAGTCGAGCGCTGCACTTCCGCGATGCGATCGCGTGAATGCTCGACGCCGCACGCGGTGAGAAATTGCCCGATCGTTCGCCCGTGAAAATGTTCCTCATACGCCCAGCAACTCAGAAATGCCGTCGTGTCGGGGTCTTCGATGGCGCACGTGGAGAGAATGCTTCGCAGATAGACAATCGTGTGCGACTCGATGTCCATCATGTACGTCAGGCTGCGAATTTCTTCCGTCGTGAGCGGATACTTTGCGGCCTCGTCAAGGTCGAGATCGCTGATATCCACTTTCTTTGAATTTCGCAGATATCGTTCGAGATCAAATTCGGCACTGCTCGTTTGCGCGTCCATCATCAGTGTCACCCTCGTCAGCTCGATTCAGCTTTCTAGAGGGAGTACGCGCGAGTGGACGAATTGGATTTAGCGGCGGGCGGGCGGCCGACTGATAGCCGCCCAGCGAGACCGGCGCGAGGTTGATAAGAAGATTGTGGACTCGACGGTTTTAGTTTCCGGCAGACCGCCCGCGCCCATGCCGCGAATGCGACCTTGTCGACATTGGTTGCGTCGGAGGATTTGGTGCGGATATTGCGAATGCAAAATCGGGCGGCTTCGGAGCCGCGATCAGTGGCGGCGCGATATTTTCTGCCGTTTGCGTCGTCGAGACCATCCATTGCCAACTGGCGAAGGCTCCAACCAACAGCGCCAACGTTAGACCAAGCCAAAGCCACATCGGGAATCCCTTGCGCTTCGTCGGCGTCAACGCCAGAACTGCGCGGATCGCTTCCACGTCCGTGCTGTGGACTTGGACGAACACTCGTGCATCGGCAGGCTTCGCCGTCGCGCCCGTCGTTCCCTCAGGTTGCGCGCTCACCGCTGTAACTGATTCATTTACAGCATCTTGCGAGGCCGAAGCTGATTCCGCGTTATTCATCGAATCCATTGTCCACCCTCCGTTGACCCTCTGAGATTAGAGAGAGCGACGGCGACGGACAACCCTCTTAAAGTAACGAATTGCTGGTACTTCGGTATCAGTGGTGCGATAGGACTAACAGGCAGGATTCAAGCGGAACCACTCTGCGCATCTCAGGTAATCGGACGATCCCATCGCGTCACGAAATCGGCGGGCGTCTCGTGTGCCAGTCCGTAAGCTGCTGATACAAGTTTGCCGCAGCAAGAACGGCGCGCTCGTTCCCACATCGCGCGATGAACTGAATGCCAATCGGCAATTTCTGAGACGTGAATCCGCACGGCACGCTGATCGCAGGCAGTCCGCAGAGATTTCCAATAGCTCCGACGGGATCCGGGAAACTCAGGCCCTTTTCGAGATTTGTGTCGAGCGTGCTCGCGGCCACGGGAAGCGTCGGCGCGGCTATCACGTCAAACGCGTCGAAGAGCGAATTGATGCTTTCCTGGCAAATTTCCCGGACTTGCTGCGCTCGCATGTAATCGCTCGCGGGAATTTGCTCGTTCACGTAGCCAGCCACTCGCCCGAGCGGGTCTGCCAACTCGGCAACTTTGCCGCTCTCGATCAGATCGCGAAATGCCGCAGCGCCCTCTACGCCTATAATTGTTCCGGCCGCCTCGTCGAACGGCCCAACGGGCAGCTCTACGTCGTCAATTGTCGCGACATGCTGCTTGAGAGCTTCGAACACATCCACTGCCGCGCTCGCGATTTCGTCATCGCATTTCTTCCACGCGTTCGTAAGCCGTCCCACACGCAGCCGCGGTGACGATCCCGGCGAAGCAATCTCAAACTTGGCATCCGCGTCCGAAAGGGAACTCCGATCGCGCGAATCGTGTCCGGCAATCGCCGCGAGAACGAGTTCGCAATCTTCCGCCGCGCGCGCCATCGGCCCAATCTTATCGAGCGAATAGGCAAGCGCCATGGCTCCGTAGCGGCTCACGCGGCCGAACGTCGGCCGCAGCCCGCTGATTCCGCAAAATCCCGAGGGGCAAATAATCGAGCCCCACGTTTCGGTGCCGATCGCGAAAGCCGCCAGCGCCGCAGACACGATCGCGCCCGAACCGCTCGACGAACCGCACGTCCAGCACCCTTCATTCCACGGATTCTTCGCCGGTCCTGTGAGCGACGCCGACGCGAACCGATAGCCCATGCCGCCCGCCAGCTCGATCATCGCAGCTTTGCCGATCAGTACGGCGCCAGCGCGATTGAGCCGCTCGATCACGGCGGCGTCGTAATCGAATGATTGACCTGCATAGGGCTGCGCGCCCCATGTGGTGGGATAGCCTTTCGCCGCAAGAAGATCCTTCGCCGCGTAGGGAATTCCGTGCAATGGGCCGCGATAATGGCCGGCAGCGATTTCTTTCTCGGCCGCGTGCGCTTGTTCGAGCCCCAGATCGCGCGTCAAGGTGGCGTAGGCGTTAAGCACTGGATTCAGCCGCTCGCTTCTCGCGATGTAACTCTCAGCCAGAATCACTGGCGAGATCTTCCGGGCGCGAATCCGGCGGCCCAGTTCGCTCACGGGCAAATACAAAACGTCGTCGCTGAGCATCATTTCAGCTTCTCCAATTAGCGGCGCGGTTTCGCCGGAGCAGGCTTCGCGGGAGCAGGTTTAGCGTCTGAGACGAGTTTCAAAACTGTCGCCGGCTGGTTGCTATTGCCGAGTGGATAGGCGCGCAAACGAATCAAAGGCTTTTGGAGCTCAGTCGAAAGCCTGCGAATCTCGTCCTTCTGTTCCGGCGACAATCGATCGCCATACTTTCGGAGTATCGCAGACACTCTCGCGTCCACTTGAGCCTTATCCTCCGCCGAAAGCGGAGTGGCTGGCGGCGCTTGCACTTCCGAAATTGGGAGATCATCGGCTGCCAGCGGCGTGGCGCGCAGCGCGGCTGGAACAATCGCAGCGCCAGCCGCGGCAAGCGCCGCTTTTCGCGCGAAATCGCGCCGCGACAGCAACAATTTCCTCTCGTCCATTCGACTGTCCATGAAATGTGCTCCTGGAATTTGGTGCTTGAGACTAAATGATACGCAACGCCGCGGTCAACACTTGCCGCTGCCCGTTACCTGTCGCTCACACATTGCAAAATGTCCGTTGAAGTCGACGCGGCGCGGAATAGAATTTGAGCGTTCGCGTAGCGGCAAGTCCGCCAGCGATCTTGGAAGGCAACTTTCTGCGTTTCATTGTGTTCGATGATTTGGGACTGATTTCAATTTCGGCAGTCCGAGCCGTGATTCGGACGAGGAGGATCACTTCATGAAGATGAAAATCGTAAGCATTTTCGCAGCTGCGGTGCTGATGCTCGCGTTGACATTCCCCGCCTCTGCGCCGGCGGCGCCTCCGAACGGCAAGCCTGCCACCGTTACGGTTCAACCAGCGGTGCCGGAACGCCATCCCGAAATCCATGACGCGCTCGAAGCCCTGCGCCGCGCGAAGGCTCATATGGAGCATGCGGCCCACGATTTCGGCGGCCACCGCGTTGAGGCTCTTCGCGCCACCGACGAAGCGATTCGCCAGCTGGAAATCTGCCAGCAGTACGACAAGTAGAGAACACTTTCAAGCCGCGCTTTCCGAAGCAGCGTCTCTCACATGCGGTGGGAGACGCTGTTTTTCATTTGAGGGAAGGTAATTTCGTTCGAATGCGAGGGCGCGCGGTGCTGATCGCGCGTGGTGTCAATCCAGCACTAGATCAGTCGGTCGACGAGTTATCGTCGTCCGGTTTCGCGGGTGGCTCGGGCTTGCCTGAGAGAATTTCCTGCACGATCTTGTTGGCAATTTGACGGCTCGTCGGACACGCCGTGTCGTTAATACGGCACTGCGCAAGCGTCAGCCGGCATCCGCAGGTGCAGGTTTCCGAATTCATCCGCCTCAACGCAACCTGTTTTTGCGCCGGAGTCAATTTCGAGAGATCGACACCCGGCAACTCAGTCGCATTTTTCGCGTTTTTCATGAAAATCTGGCCGGTGTCTTCAAACGTCTCGATCCTTGCATCAATCGGCATTCCGGTCAGCGCGCGAATTTCGCGGTCATACACGGCCACGGGATAGAAACCAACGTGCTTCTGCACGATCCCGCCGTCTCTATTGATCACGAACACGGTCGGAAGCGCCGGCACTCCTCCGAAATCGGTTTCCAGTTCCTGGGTGACCAACAAGATCGGATAATTGATGTGCGCCTGTCGCGCGAAGGCCCTCACAACTTCCGGCGGCGCTTCATCTTCGGAAATCGACAGGATTTGCAATTGATCTTTGTACTTGTCCTGCAGCTTGACGAGCTCTGGAATTTCCTCGCGGCATGGCGGACACCAGGTCGCCCAAAAGTTCACCAACACTACTTTTCCCTTGTACGCGGCAGTTGAGACGACGTTGCCGTCCAGGTCCCGCGCCATGAACAGCGGAATCGGCTCCGGATTCTTTACGAAGCGAACTACCGCCTCGTCGTCATCCTGTGCGTTCGCCTCGTCTGCGATTGGCTGGGCTGTTTCCTTGGGTTGAGCCACGGCCGCATGGATCGCAGCGGCCGCAACCGCGGGGTGGTAGGCTCGGACTCCGCCGAACGCAGCGGCGAGCAGCGCCAAGCCGGCGCATCCGCTCGCGAGAAGTATTCCGATACGATTCATATTTTCGTCACGCTTGCTGCAACCATTATCGCGCTGAACTCGGGATTCACCAATAGGACCCGCAATCTTGCGTGTTGCGATTTCGAAGCCGTCACGCTGGCTTAGATTCGCGAAATGCAGAAATGTTTCGCTCGCGGATTGTATCGATCCGAGAGAATTTCAGCGGTGTCGCGACAATTTGAGCCCGACATTCCGTCAGAATCGGCGCCCGCGCCCCACACCGGGATTCTCATTCCCGATTTGGTTCGAGAGAGCCGTCAGCTCCGCTAGGCGCACGCCACTAAGCATCTCAATTGCAGCAACATGACCTTTGATTCGTCAGCCCACGCTTTGGGCCACCGACTTGCTCTATCTGCAATTGCGGGTCGCGTTCCGAACTAAGACGATCCGCGGAGCGAAGTGAGCGAGGAGGAAGGGGCTTGCTCACTACGCGATGTGGGTTGTTCCCACCTGCCTCTGAGAGGGAAGCTAGGATGGATGACCCCATGACCCGTTCACGCCTAGACCGGGTCAATGGAACGCGACCTTTAGGGGCCCCCGATCCCAAGCGGGGGCCCCAAAAATCTCTCCGCTATTGCGGCGTCACGCGCCTCAGCACTGGAATCCGAGCGCTCCTCAGAACGTTTTCAACCACCGATTCTTTTAGCCGCGAAGCGTCGTAATCGAAGTGAAGCAGCTTCTTGTCTTCCTCGAACCGAAATCGTTGCAGGCCGTATGTATTCGCGAATTGCCCCAGCGCCTTGAATTGCTCAGGCTGGAGCGCATGCTGCAGTTCATACGTCACGGTCATGTAGGTCATGCGAGGAATTATAGCAATTTACGCCGCATGCACACTGGCCGCGTTGTGCGCAAAATCCATTCGTAGCGCCGGCATCTTGCCGGCGATTGTCCGCTCGATGGCATTAATCAAAATCATTAGCAACATGAACGCATCGAGCGTTACTCGCTACCCGTCGATCGTGCGTCCTCACAATTCCACCCGCCGCAATCGGAGCGCATTCGCGATCACCGAAACGGAGCTGAACGTCATCGCTGCGCTCGCAATGATCGGACTCAGCAGCAATCCGAACCACGGATACAGCACGCCTGCTGCAATGGGAACGCCCAGCGCGTTGTAGACGAATGCAAAGAAAAGATTCTGGCGAATGTTTCGCATCGTGGCGCGACTCAAGTTGCGCGCCCGCGCGATCCCGCGGATATCGCCTTGCACGAGCGTAATTCCCGCGCTCTCGATGGCAATGTCCGTGCCAGTTCCCATCGCGATGCCAACGTCCGCCTGCGCCAGCGCAGGTGCGTCGTTGATACCATCGCCCGCCATCGCGACCACATGCCCCTCAGCTTGCAGCTTCTTTACGATTTCCGCTTTTTGCTGCGGCAGGATTTCCGCGAACACGTCGTCGATTCCCAACTGCTTCGCGACGCTCTTCGCCGTCGCCTCGCTGTCGCCCGTCACCATCGCGATCTTCACGCCCGAGCGATGCAGTTGAGCGATCGCTTCCGGCGTGGATGCTTTCACCGGATCGGCGACGGCCAGAATTCCCGCGATTGTTCCGTCAACCGCGACGAGCATCACGGTTTTTCCATCGCGGCGCAGCGCCTCAACGCGCTCGGCCCACGCTCCTATCGAAATTCCCAGCTCGCCAAACAGAGCCGGATTGCCCAGCGCAACGCGTCTACCTACGACAGTCCCGACGACGCCTTTGCCGGGGTACGCCCGAAAATCTTGCACGCTCGCTAGACCGAGGCTCTTGGCCCGCGCTCCTCCAACGATCGCCGCCGCAAGGGGATGCTCGCTCGCGCGTTCGATGGAAGCGGCGAGGCGCAAAACTTCGTCTTGGCTCTGCCCAGCCTCCGTTTCGATTCGATCAAGTTTCGGGCGGCCTTCCGTGATCGTCCCGGTCTTATCCAGAACGACTATGTCAACTTTCTCGAGCATCTCCAGCGCTTCCGCATTCTTGATCAAGACCCCGGCAGTCGCGCCGCGCCCGGTTCCGACCATGATGGCCATCGGCGTCGCAAGTCCAAGAGCGCATGGGCAGGCGATAATCAGCACTGCCACAGCGTTGACGAGTCCGTGCGCCAGCCTCGGTTGCGGCCCCGATATTGCCCAAGCCGCAAAAGTGAGGACAGCTGCCAACATCACTACCGGCACGAAATACGACGCGACAACATCCGCGAGGCGTTGAATCGGCGCGCGAGTTCTCTGCGCCTCGCTGACCATCCGCACGATTTGCGCGAGCAGCGTCTCTGAACCGACTCGCTCCGTACGCATCAAAAAGCTCCCGGTGCCGTTCACTGTTCCGCCCGTGACGCGGCTGCCCGCCAGCTTTTCGGCGGTGATCGGCTCGCCAGTCACCATGGATTCATCCACGGCGCTCGATCCTTCGATCACGGTTCCGTCGACGGGCACGCGCTCGCCCGGACGAACGCGCAGCGTGTCGCCAACGACCACTCGCTCGATCGGAATATCTTCTTCCCGTGCGGAGGGCGTTCCCGCGCCGCGCACCACGCGCGCTGTCTTCGGCGCCATTCGCAGCAACGATTGAATCGCGGTCGATGTGCGGCTTCGCGCTTGCAATTCGAGCATTTGGCCGAGCAGCACCAACGTCGTAATCGCGGCCGCAGCTTCGAAATAGGTCGGAAGATCGTGGCCGTTCGTTCTGAACGAGGCCGGAAACGCGCCGGGGAAGAGAACTGCGGCCACGCTGAACACGTAGGCCGTACCGGTTCCCAGCGCGATGAGCGTGAACATGTTCAAGCTGCGATTGACGACGGATGCCCACCCTCGTTCGAAGAATGGCCAACCACCCCAGATCACCACCGGTGTCGCGAGCAGGAATTCAGTCCACGAAATCGCGCGCATCGAAAGCGCGTGCTGGACCGGCTGCGCCGGAATCATGTCAGACATCGCGAGCAGAACAATCGGCAGGCTAAGCGCCGCAGACACCCAGAACCGGCGCGACATCATTGCGAGTTCTGGATTTTCAGTCGTTTCAGCCGACGCCGTTCTCGGCTCGAGTGCCATTCCGCAAATCGGACAAGCGCCCGGCCCCGCCCGCACGATCTGCGGGTGCATCGGGCACGTATATTCGATTTCCTTCGATTCGCCGCTGCGCGCGGAAGAAACTCCGTCTGTTGCGGGCCGCGCACTGAGATATTTATCCGGCTCCGCGTCAAATTTCGCGGCACATCCTTGGTTGCAAAAGTAGAAAGTCTTCCCGCCGCGCTCGCGCTTAGCCGCGGCCGTGTTTGCCTCAACCGCCATTCCGCAAACTGGATCTCGCTCCATCGTCCACTCTTCCATTAGCACTTGCGGCGCGGCATCGAAGCCGCGCATCTATCTGGATTTGAATTTGCAATCTTAAATCTGAAACGTGAAATCTGAAATTGCCTCGCTCGCTCACCGCGCATGGGTGTAAATCAGCTGCAGCAACTCATCGAGTGTCGCATCCGCTTCACTTCTGTTCCCCTTCCGGATCGTCTGCGTGACGCAATGCCGCAAATGATTTCGCATTAGCGCCTGCCCGACGGCCCGCAACGCCTCCTGCACCGACGAAAGCTGGACAAGAATGTCGGGGCAGTATCGGTCGTCATCAACCATTCGTTGCAGCCCGCGCACCTGTCCCTCGATCCGCCGCAGCCGGATCCGATTCGCCGATTTGATTTCCGGGTCCACACCGGCCGCCTTCTTCGGTCCGGCATGCGCTTCGCAACCACACGCCGCAGGCTGAAGAGTCTTCGCGCGAGCCATCCGAATATACCCCCTAGGGGTATACTGCGCTGCCGCATTCCCTTTGTCAAATTCCACCGTGCGCCGCGTCCGTTCAAGACGCCGCTGGTGCCATTCGTACCAATCGTCGGAATTTTGATGAATCTATTTTTGATGTCGGGCCTGGGCTCGTCGAACTGGGCGCGCCTGATCGTCTGGCTCGCCATCGGTCTCATAATCTACTTCAGCTACGGCCGCAAACACGGCCGTGTCCAGAATGCAGCGCGACCTCAACTCAATACATACATGATCGAATAAAAAGATAAGGGCGAACGAACGAGGTAGCAGTCTGTGCCGATTTGCTCAGAGCCAGGAGGCCCATGCCTCCCGAAACCCAATGCTCAGCCACCGCCGGCGACCCAGAGGCTGAAACGTTTCTCTCAAATCGATTCCGCGAGCCACTCGTCTCACGCATTACTTCTTCGCGAGTAATTCCTGCATGTACGCCGTGATGTCGCCGTCGTTCCAATCCTGCTCGCCGACAATCTTTCGCGCGATGCGCCCCTGGCGGTCAATCACATACGTCTCGGGATACATCGCAGTTCCGTATTCGCCAGCAAGTTTTTTTGTTGGATCTCGGTAAGTCGGATAGTCAACGTTGTAAGCCTGCAAGAAACGCTCATACGCTTTCTCGTCGTCATCCATGCTGATGCCAAGCACCGTGCCGCCCAGCGGCGCAATCCGCGTCTGCAATTGGCTGAGCGATGGCGTCTCTTCTACGCACGGCGGGCACCACGTGGCCCAAAAATTCAGCACGACAACTTTTCCGCGCAAATCCGAAAGATGAATCTGTTTCCCGTCGAGCGTCAGCGCAAAATCTTTCGCCGGCCGACCCAGCGGGCTCGCCTCGCCCTGGCGGTAGTCCGGCATCGCGAACGCCACCAGCATCGCGACAATGCCTCCCAGCACCAGAACCGTCAGCAAATTCCTCTTCAAGTCTTTCATTTCAGCCTTTATAATACCCACGTTGTTGATTCTCCGGCGATACCTTTCCTACCCCTACCGCCCGGACCCTGACTATGATCTCAGCCATCGTTCCCGCTCGCGACGAAGAAGCGAGCATTGCCAGAGTTGTTGAGTCTCTCGAGGCTCAACCCGACGTGCGCGAAATCATCGTCGTCAATGATGGATCGACCGACAGCACGGGCTCGATTCTCGCCGAACTGGCGGTGCGCATCTCGTCGCTTCGCGTCCTCGAAACCAGCGGGTTGCCCGAAGGTTGGATCGGCAAAAACTATGCCGTAACCGTTGGCGCTCGTGCCGCCCATGGCGATTGGCTGCTGTTCGTTGATGCGGATACAGTGCTCGAACCCGGTGCAGTTTGCCACGCCCTTTCGGATGCACGCGAAAATTCAGCCGCGCTCGTCTCTTATTCGCCCGAGCAGGAAATGAAGACGCTCGGCGAGGACATCTTGATTCCGTTCGTCTACACGCGTCTCGCCGAGCATTTCTCATTCGATCGCATCAACGATCCGCGCTTGCCGGACGCAGCCGCCAATGGCCAGTTCCTGATGATCCGCCGCGATGTCTACGAATCACTTGGCGGCCACGCCGCGATTCGTTCGCGCATTCTCGAGGATGTCGCGCTCGCGCGCCTTGTCAAAAGCTCCGGTCACAATATTCATTTCGCATCGGGGCGGGGAATCGCCCGCACGAGAATGTACCGCTCGTTCGCCGCGATGTGGCAGGGCTGGACGAAGAATCTCTACGAGCTTCTCGGCGGCACGCCTGGAGCAATCGTGCGCGAGCTTCTCGAAACCTTTCCGTGGCTGGAAATCACTCTGCTCGTGCTCGGCATCCTCGAAGCGCGGCGCGGCCACTGGCTCGTTCTCATCGCCGCCGCGCTGGTGCTCCTGGGCCGCCACATTCGCTATGCCTACTCACTTCGCAGGAATCGTCTGCCGCTTTCTGTCATCCAATACTACATACCGGCAGCGATCGTCTATGGAGCGGTTCTGGTGGCTTCGTACTGGAAGACGGCGCATGGCTCCGTAGCTTGGAAGGGAAGGAAGTACCCGGCTGGCGCTCCCTGACATGGCCAACGTTCGCATCACACGCAAAATCGAATTCTCGGCCGCGCACCTCTACCACAATCCGAAATTTTCGGATGAGGAGAACCGCCGGATTTTTGGCAAGTGCAATAATCCGCACGGCCATGGGCACAATTACGTCCTCGAAGTCACGATTGCCGGCGAACCGGACCCCATGACTGGAATGGTTCTCGACCTGAAAGAACTGAAAGACATTCTCCAGCGCGAAATCGTCGATCGCATGGATCATCGTTTTCTGAATTACGAGGTTCCCGAACTGGCAGGCCAGATTCCGACCTGCGAAAATATCGCGCGCGTCATCTGGAAATTGCTCGACCCGAAAATCATCCACGGCCGGCTCGATCGCGTTCGCCTGTACGAATCACCTGACCTATTCGTCGATTGCACTGCCGGAGGCGCCGCGTGACTCTGACGCTGAATCGGCGCTACGCCTTCGCCGCATCGCATCGCTTGCACAGCTCGCAGTTGACCGACGACGAAAATCGCCGCATCTACGGCAAGTGCAATAATCCCTATGGCCACGGCCACAACTACATCGTCGAAGTCGGCGTTTCCGGCCCCGTGAATCCGGAGACGGGAATGATCGCGAATCTCAGCGATCTCGATTCCTACGTGCAGCGCGAGGTGCTGGACACTTTCGACCACACGTATTTGAACGAGCAGATACCCGAGTTTGAGAAAATCGTTCCGACCACCGAAAATCTTTGCCGCGAAATTTTTCGTCGCCTCGAAAACTTTCCGAACGCGCGGCTCGAGCGCGTTCGCATCCAGGAAACCAGTTTGAATAGTTTCGAATATGTCCGCGAACCCGCCGGAGGTAATTCCAGATGAGCGAGTCCATTGAAACAATTCTGAAGGTGTCCGAGTCGGAAGAGACCATCGCCGACCACGTTCGCAAGATTTTGATCCAACTCGGCGAGGATCCGAACCGCGAAGGCCTGCGCCGCACGCCGGAACGCTTTGCGAAAGCCCTCCAATTCCTGACGAGCGGCTATCGTCAGGATCCGGAGAAAATTTTGAATGGCGCCGTCTTTAGCGTTTGCTACGACCAAATGGTAGTCGTAAAAGACATCGAAGTCTTCAGCATGTGCGAGCACCATCTCCTGCCGTTTTTCGGCAAGTGCCACGTCGCGTACATTCCCTCGAAAAAAGTGATCGGCCTAAGCAAGATCGCGCGGCTCGTGAACATGTTTTCGCGCCGCTTGCAGATTCAGGAGCGCCTCACGAGCCAGATCGCGAAAGCGATTCAGGACAAGCTCAGCCCGGAAGGTGTGGGCGTAATCATCGAGGCGCGCCATCTTTGCATGGTGATGCGAGGCGTCGAGAAGCAACACTCCTCCGCGATGACAAGCGCCATGCTTGGCGCTTTCCGCGACAACAAACAGACTCGCGATGAATTTCTTTCGCTCATCCGCACTCCAAAATCCTGAGGAAACGATGCCTACCGATACCGTCTTGAAGCCGCCGACATTCGACGACATCGTCACGGCGCGCACGCTAATCTCCCAGCATCTCCGCAAAACGCCTTTGATCTATAGCCCGTCGCTTTCCGAGCAACTCGGCTGCGAATACTACATCAAAGCAGAAATCTTCCAGCCGACCGGCGCATTTAAAGTCCGCGGCGGAATTAATTTCATGGGGAGTCTCACCGAGAACGAGAAGCGCCTTCAATTGATCTCCGCCAGCGCCGGAAATCATGGTCAATCTCTCGCCTATGCCGCGCGTCTTTTCGGCGCGCGCGTCGTCGTTTATATGCCTGCCGTGAATCCGAATATGTTCAAGGTCAATGCCATTCGCGGCTTCGGCGCCGAAGTCCGCCTTCACGGCCGCGATACTGACGAGGCCGTCACTGAGGCGCAGCGCGTCGCCCGGGAGGAAGGACTTCGCTACGTGCATCACGCGAATGAACCGAAACTGATCGCGGGCGTTGGCACGATGGCTCTCGAAATTTTCGAAGATTTGCCGGATGTGGATATCATCTTCTCGCCTGTCGGCGCGGGTAGCGCGGCATCCGGCAGCGCCATCGTCGCGCGGCATGAGAATCCCAGTGTGAGAGTCATCGGCGTGCAATCGGATCAAGCTCCGGCGGTCTGGCACGCGTGGAGCGAAGGCCATCTGCGCAAGCACTCGCTCTTGAAGACCGAACACGAAGGCATCGGCACGAGCGTTCCCGCCGAATTAACGACGCCGATTCTTCGCGACTTGCTCGCCGATTTTCTGCTCGTATCCGACGAAGAGATCAACGACGCAATTCGAATGCTCGCGCAACAAACGAAACTTCTTGCGGAAGGCGCAGGCGCGGTGTCTCTCGCGGGCGCGGTTAAGATCAAAGATCAGGTCCGCGGAAAAAAAGTCGTCGGCATTCTCAGCGGAGGAAATCTTCCGCTCGAACGTCTTGCGCGCGTTCTTTTGCACGGCGGCGCAGTTTCCTGAAGGCCGCTGTGCATGAAAATATCTCGATGGCTGTTCGGCTAAGCTAGCACGCTTTGTCCTGATCGAATTTGCGCGAGCTGACGACTAATCGCGCCAAATTCTCCAAACTTTTACTTCAAATCTCTCGCCAGACGCGCTCTCCCTCCGAATAATTTCTTTCTTTGCCACCTTATTTTGTGTGTGCTACAGTAAATCCCGTAGACGAAGAGACCAAAGTGCAGAGAGTAGGGTGCGCGTCACGGAAGGGGGAATGCGTTGAGCGAGGCCAAGTTGGAAATTCTCGAGCAGTATCGCCAGCATGCCAAAGACACGGGCTCTCCGGAAGTGCAAATTGCCCTGTTGAGCGAGCGAATCAACTATTTGACCACGCATCTCCGTTCCCACGTCAAGGACCATGCCTCACGGCGCGGGTTGATCATGATGGTCAACAAGCGGCGTCGGCTTTTGGATTACTTGAACCGTCGCGACCCGGATCGGTATCGCGAGATTGTCGAAAGACTCAGTTTGCGCAAGTAGTGCGGCATTCCTTAGCGGCCCTGGCCGCAACCGCCTCCCTGTTTGCTTAAGCAAAGTGTCTAGCCCGGTTTCGGGCAAGGCGGTAGTTTGTTTGCAGCCGCCGCACTGCTGAGCGCTTCCGCGCAGCTTCTCTCCTTCGTTCTCTTCCTACACTGCAAGGGATTATCTCCCGCAGATTTGAATTGCGTCCGGGTTGGCCCGGGCGCGGAGGTTTTTAAAGTTTATGTCGCATCAAGTTAGTGTTGAAATTGGCGGCCGCATGTTGAAGTTCGAGACGGGCAAAATAGCTCGTCAGGCTCATGGTTCTGTCGTAGCCACGTATGGCGACACGGTATTGCTCGCCACCGCCTGCATGGATTCAAGAGCCACGGAGAAGGATTTTCTTCCTCTCACCGTGGATTATCGCGAGAACACATATTCGGCCGGTAAAATCCCCGGCGGATTCTTCAAACGTGAAGGGCGGCCATCCGAGCGCGAGATTCTGACGTCGCGTCTGATTGACCGGCCGCTGCGCCCGCTATTTCCCGAAGGATGGTCCACCGAGACGCAGATCGTCGCCCTGGTTCTTTCAGCCGACAGCGAAAACGATCCCGACGTGATCGGTGTCACCACGTCCTCAGCCGCTCTTTTTTGCTCGAACATCCCTTTCACCACGCCGATTGCCGCTGTTCGCGTCGGCATGCTTGACGGAAAGCTCGTTTGCAATCCCACTGTCGCCGAACAGAAGACGAGCACGTTGAACATCGTCGTCGCTGGCTCCGACGAAGCGATCGTCATGGTCGAGGCCGGCTCCCTCGAAGTCTCCGAGGACATGGTGACCCAGGCCCTCGCCTTCGGCCACGAGCAAGTCCGCAAAATCATTGCCGCGATTCGCGAGCTTCACGCAAAAGTTCAGCCGAAGAAGTTGGCCGTCGCGCCTCCGCCGTTTGACGAAGCGCTCGCAAAAGAGATCGAACAGAAATTCGGCGCGCGTCTCCATGATGCGCTCGACACGGCGAAGTATCCCAAGCTCGAGAGCTACGGGCTTGTGGACGCCATCAAGAAGGAAATTCTCGAAGGCATTCCCGAAGACGACGAAGCCAAGCGCAAACTCGCCTACCGCGCTTTCGAGCGCATGCGCGAGAATTATTTCCGCGAGGACATTCTCGTTCGCCGCCGTCGTCCCGATGCGCGCGCGTTTGACCAGATTCGCCAGATCACCTGCGAAATCGGCATGCTCCCGCGCGTCCATGGTTCCGCCCTTTTCACTCGTGGTGAAACGCAGGCCCTCGCGACCGTCACGCTCGGAACGAAAGAAGATAAGCAGCGTCTCGATTTGCTCTTCGAGGAAGAGTCGTTCAAGCGCTTCATGCTCCACTACAATTTCCCGCCGTTTTCGGTTGGCGAGGTCAAGTTCCTTCGCGGACCGGGGCGTCGCGAAATCGGCCACGGCGCTCTTGCTGAGCGCGCTCTCTCGAGCCTGCTTCCGACCGAAGAGGACTTTCCGTACGCCATGCGCGTCGTCTCCGACATCCTCGAATCGAACGGTTCGTCTTCGATGGCAACGGTCTGCGGCGGCTCGCTCGCGCTGATGCATGCCGGCGTGCCGATGAAATCGGCTTGCGCGGGCATCGCCATGGGTCTTGTAGTCGAGGGTTCGAACTTCGCGATTCTCACGGACATCGCGGGAGCCGAAGACCATTACGGCGATATGGATTTCAAAGTTGCCGGAACGCGGCAGGGAATTACGGCGCTGCAAATGGATATCAAAGTGGGCGGTGTCAGCATTCCGATGATGAAGGAAGCGCTCGCGCAGGCGCGCAAGGCGCGTATCGAGATTCTCGACATCATGGATCGCACCATCGACAAGGCGCGCACAGAAATCTCTCCGTACGCGCCGCACCTCTTCATGCTCACGATCCCAACCGATAAGATCCGCGACTTGATCGGGCCGGGCGGCAAGAAGATTCGCTCCATCACGGAAGCCACCGGAGTGAAAATCGACGTCAACGACGATGGCAAAGTGAATGTCTTCGCGTCCGACGGCAAGGCTGCCGAAACGGCCCTCAAAATGATTCGCGATGTCACCGCCACCGCCGAAATCGGAAAGACCTATCTCGGCACCGTGGTGCGCATCGCCGAATTCGGCGCCTTCGTGGAGATTTTCCCCGGCACCGATGGCCTCTTGCACATCAGCGAAATCGCCGAGCAGCGAATCCGCTCGGTTCGCGATGCGCTTAAGGAAGGCGATCAGGTGATGGTCAAGGTCCTTGCGATCGAGGGCAACAAAGTTCGCCTCAGCCGCAAAGCTCTTCTGAAGGAAGCGCGCGATAAACAGGAAAAAGGAACCACCGCTTAATTCCGCAGCGGCAGACCGCTACAAATCGAAGTCATCTGAGGAAGGGAGGCGCAAAATCGCCTCCCTTTTTCATTTCACTATGGGTTCGATTGCCGTTCGATGTTCGCGCCGAGGTCTCGCAATTTCGCCTCGAGGTATTCGTAGCCGCGGTCGAGATGGTAAATCCTGTCAATGTAGGTCGTATTGTTCGCAACCAGCGCGGCGAGTACAAGCGATGCGCTCGCCCGCAGGTCCGACGCGATCACCACTGCGCCGCTCAGCTTCGATGGCCCCCGCACGATCGCCTGCCGCCCATCCACTGAAATGTTCGCTCCCATGCGAATCATTTCGCTCGCGTGCAGGAATCGGTTCTCGAAAATCGTCTCCGTAATCACGGATGTCCCTTGCGCCTGCGTCGCGAGCGCCACGTATTGAGCCTGCATGTCCGTCGGAAAGCCCGGATATTCTTCCGTCGTAATATCCGCGCCTCGCAACCCGTGCGGCGCGCGAACCCGCATGGACGTTTCGCTCAATTCCTCGATTTCGACGCCGCATCCCCTCAAGTGATCGAGCACAGCCGTCAAATGCAGCGGCGCGCAATTCGTCAGCGTGACATCTCCGCCCGTGATTGCCGCAGCAACCACGAACGTTCCCGCCTCTATGCGATCGGGAATCACCGCGTGCGACGTCCCGTGAAGTCTCTCCACGCCCTGAACCCGAAGCTCCGGCGTCCCCAGGCCCTCGATCTTTGCGCCCATCTTGATCAGCAATTCCGCGAGATCTGTCACTTCCGGTTCCCGCGCCGCGTTCATCAGAATGGATTCGCCTTCCGCGAGCACGGCCGCCGTCAAAATATTTTCCGTGCCCGTCACCGTAATCTTGTCGAAATGAATTCTCGCTCCGTGCAGCCGCTTGGCCCGCGCTTCCACGTATCCGTGGTCCACCGTGATCGCCGCGCCCATTTTTTCGAGCGCTTGAATGTGCAAATCAATCGGCCGCGCGCCGATCGCGCATCCGCCGGGCAGCGAAACTCGCGCGTAACCAAATCTCGCAACGAGCGGCCCGAGCGTCAGCACCGATGCACGCATCGTCTTCACCAGTTCGTAGGGCGCTTCCGCATGCGAAATATCTTCGGCGCGGATCGTGAATTCAGTCGGAGGGAGATCGGGACTCTGCACCACCGCCCGCATGTGCGCGAGCAGTTTTGCCATCGTAATGATGTCGCGAACCGCTGGAATATTCGTGAGCGTCATCGGCTCACTCGTCAGCAGCGCCGCGGCCATCGCGGGCAACGAGGCGTTCTTCGACCCGCTGATTCGCACCGTGCCTTCGAGCCGCCGTCCGCCTTCGATTTTGAATCTGTCCATGCTCTTATTTTCTGTAGCGCCGGTTTCGCGCCGCGCCACTTTCGAGCGCTCTTCTCAAATCGCCGCGTTCCGCCGCGAGTCGCGTCCGTGCTTCTTCGCGTGTCGCGCCGCTCTTTAGCATCACCAGCGCCGTCCTCAAATCGTGTCCCGATTGACGCAATGCGTGTTCCGCCGCCAACGCGGTCTTCCCGCTCGCTTGTTGAAGTATCCTCACCGCGCGTCGCAGCAACTTCTCATTTGTCATCGCCACATCAATCATTAGATTGTCATAGACCCGGCCCACGCGCACCATCGCTGCTGTTGAAAGCATGTTCAGGACCATTTTCTGCGCCGTCCCTGCTTTCATTCGCGTCGAGCCTGTGAGCACTTCCGGCCCCGTTTCCACCGCAATCGCAACGCGTGCCAACTTGGCCATCGGCGTATTACGATTCGCGGTCAGCGCCACCGTAAACGCTTTGCGCTTCCGCGCCTCCCGCAGCGCCCCAATTACATACGGCGTCGTACCCGCCGCGGCGATCCCGACCACCACGTCATTCGCTCCCACGCGCCGCGCGGCAATCTCTCGCGCTCCTTGCGTTCCGGAATCCTCAGCGCCTTCGACGGCATCCGTCAGCGCGCGCCGCCCGCCCGCAATGACAGCTTGCACGCGCGACCTCGGCACTCCAAATGTCGGCGGGCATTCGGATGCATCGAGCGCCCCCATCCTCCCGCTCGAGCCCGCGCCCACATAAATCAATCGTCCGCCGCGCCGAAACGCTCGCGCAATCGCGTCCACGGTTCGCGCGATCGCCGGCAGTTCTCGCGCCACCGCAGCCGCTACTCTCGCGTCCTCGCGATTGATGGTTCGCAAAATCTCGAGTGTCGTCTTGCGGTCGAGACCAGACGATCTCGGATTAGGCCGCTCGGTCGCAGCCAATTTAGTCGCGCGCGATTTCATCTTCGGAATTATAACTTTGGAATTGGTTCGTCACGGAGGGAAGGCCGGAGTGTTTCGAAAACGTACCGCTTCAACTAATGGGCCGCGGCGCGGCCCGTTGCAAGGCCCAGTCCCTCGACAATCGCATCATGCAGGATCGGCCGCACCTGGCGGATCTTGATGTTCTCCGCCGTCGGATAAACCCGGTTCGTCAGCAGAATCACAAACAATTGTTTGTCCGGGTCGATCCAAATGGATGTGCCCGTGAATCCCGTGTGCCCAAAACTGTGCGGCGAAAAATATTCACCGCTCGACGAAGGCTCAACCGGCACATCCCAGCCGATCGTCCGCGCGGAATTTCCGATCTGCACGCGCGCCGTGAATTCGTCGATCGTCGCTCGTTCGAGCAGCCGGTGCTGCGCGTAAATTCCGCCGTTCAGCATCATCTGCGCGAAGATCGCAAGATCGCCCGCCGTCGAAAATAATCCTGCATGGCCGGACACGCCATCCATCGCAAACGCGTTTCCATCGTGCACTTCGCCCTGGATCACGCCTTCGCGGCCCTCTGCGTTTTTTTCCTCTGGCGGAATCAACTTTCGGAGCGATTTCGGAGGTTCGAACATTGTGTGCGTCATCCCGAGTGGTTCGAAAATCTCATCGTTCGCAAACGCGTCGAGATATTGTCCCGTAAGCCGCTCGACGATTTCGCCGAGAAGCATAAACCCTAAATCCGAATACTCGACCTTTGTCCCGGGCTCTGACACCAGCGGCTCCGCAACCACGCGCGCAATCACTTTGTCCTTGCCATCAACTTCCTCGTAAAACTTCCGATGCGCCGGAAGCCCCGAATCGTGAAGCAGCAGATTCCGCACCGTCACCTTCGCGCGCCACTCCGGTTTCGGATCTTTCGCCGCGGCGTTCATCCATTCAGGAAAGTAACGCGACACCGGCAAATTGATGTCAATCCGGTGATCTTCCTCGAGCAGCATGATCGAGGTCGTCGTTGCCACCACCTTCGTTACCGACGCGAGATCGTACATCGTGTCCGCGCTCACCGCAGGTGAACTCTTCTCGTAAGTGAATCTTCCAAACGGATGCACCGCGAAATTATCGCCGTAGCCGACGGCGAGTACGCCGCCCGGAAACGCGCCAGTGTCCACCGCCTGATCGAGCACTTCATACGCGTGCTTCAGCCGCGCGTTCATTTCGGCGGACCCAGGCGTAAGCGTCATCGAATATTTCGCAAGAGCGATTCCGTCGCCGCGTTTCGCAACTCCCGGCACAGTGACGGGAATTTTCCCGCCGATTGCGCTCTCTCCGAAAATCGCTCGCGCCACCGCTCGCTGCGAAATATCGGGCGTGCTGAATTCCGCAATCCACGTCTTCGCGTTTGGAAATCGCTCGATCAAGTACGGGCTGCCAAACGCCGCGACGATCACCGGCTTCGGCCCCGCAATCAGATCATTCACAATCGCCGCCTGCTCGTCCGGCAGCCCAACGCTTCCTTTGCGGTCCGCCACGCGCACGTACACGGCCGCGATCGCCACATCGTAAGAATCCGGTGCCGGCAGTTTCAGCGCGCTCACCTTTGAAAATTGTGTGTCGGCGCGCAGCACCGTCACCGTGTCCACTTTTGAGCGTACTTCGCTCTCGAAGGTCGTGCCCGGATACGGATCGGAATCACCAGAAAGCTGCACAAGAAGAATCCGCAACGGCCGCGCCGCATCGAGCGGCAAGATGTGCGCGCTGTCACGCAGCAGCGTGACGCCGCGATCCGCCATGTCCTGCGCCGCAGCGATGAATTCCGGCTTCCCAAACTTCGTGTTGATCGCGTCGACGTCCACAAACCGATCTTTATCGAGTCCGAGCCGCGCCTTCGCGCGCAAAATCCGCCGCACGGCATCATCCACTCGCGCCATTGGAATCCGCCCGGATTTCACCGCGTCTTCAAGCGCCTGCAGCGCCGCGTCGTCGTTCGGCGAGAGCAGCAGCACATCCGCTCCGGCCGCCACCGCACGCGCCGCAACGTCACCCGGCGGATAAAGCGACGTCACGCCGCCCATGTCGAGCGCATCGGTCACAATCAATCCGTCATAGCCAAGCTCTTTCCGCAGCAGATCGGTCAGAATGTGCGGCGACATTGTCGCGGGCAGATTCGTATCCGGCTCAAACGCAGGCACAGCCAAATGTCCCGTCATGATGCTGCCGACGCCCGCCGCAATCGCCGCGCGAAATGGAACCAACTCGACGCTCTCAAGCCGCTCGCGATCTCCCGGCACAGTCGCAAGCGCGAGATGCGAATCCACGCTCACATCGCCGTGGCCGGGAAAATGTTTCGCCGTCGCAAGTCCGCCGTTTTCCTGCACGCCGCGAACGAATTCAGAAGCATATTCGCCCACCCGCTTCGGATCTTCGCCGAACGATCGAATATTGATGATGGGATTGTCGGGATTGTCGTTCACGTCGGCATCCGGCGCAAAAATCCAGCGGATTCCCGCCGCGCGCGCTTCGAGCGCCGTCACTTTGCCGATCGTGTAAGCGTCTTTTGGATTGCCCGTCGCGCCAACAGCCATCGCGAACGGAAAGCCGGTACCTTCATCGATGCGCATTGCCGTGCCGCGCTCGAAATCCGCTGAAATGATCAGCGGAATCTTCGCGCGCTTCTGCATTTGATTTCCGAGCACGGCAGCGGCGTAAACTCCTCCACGCTCGATCCCAAGCGGCTGCCGCCGCGTGCCGAGAATGAATCCGCCAACGTGCTTTTTCTCGACCTCGTCGACGAGATCCCGATACTCGCTGCTCTCCGTCGAAGTAAATTCGCCGAAGTAATACACCACGAGCATCTGCCCCAGTTTTTCCTCGAGCGACATTCTTTTTAGCGTTTTTTCAACCCAGGCGGAGTCAGTAGGAGCGCGTTTCGATTTCGCGGTGGCGGATTTCGCGGAGCGGCTTGCAGGTGTCATCGCAAGAATCAAGCATAGCAGGAAACTCCAGCGTGCACGCATTCACTCGCGCCCGAGTTCCTGAATTGATTCCTGAATCGAAGACGCCTGGATCGACGCCTCTTGGATTGACGCCTGCATGCCCTCGCTGTATATAACACACGGGTTTATTCGGGACAACTCGCACACCTTGCGCCCATTGAATCAATTCCACTCGATTTCTCTCGCCGCAATATTTTTCTTCGCGATGATTCCGCATGCGCTCTCGGCTCACCCGTGTCAACCCGTCGGCAAGAACGCTGCCGCCCGTGTAAAAACTGGCATCGACGTTCTCGAAAATGAAAAATTTGCACTTTTGCGAGGCAAGCGAATCGGCCTAATCACGAATCAGACAGGCGTAGACGCGGCTGGCCGCCGCACGATCGACGTCCTCGCGCACGCGCCCGGACTGAAACTCGTCGCAATCTTCAGTCCCGAGCATGGCCTCGTCGGCGGCGAAGACGCTCGCGTTTCTTCAACCACGGATTCCTCCACCGGCCTTCCAGTTTTTAGCCTCTACGGCGAAACGCAACGGCCGACGCCCGAAATGCTGAAAGGAATCGACGCGCTCGTGTTCGATATCCAGGACGCCGGCGTTCGCTTCTACACCTTCGTCACCACGATGGCCTATGCGATGGAGGAAGCGGCGAAGGAGCATATTTTATTTTACGTTCTCGACCGGCCCAATCCGCTCGATGGCGAAACAATCGAAGGCCCGATGCTCGATCGCGATCGGCTGTCGTTCGTCGGCTACTTTCCAATGCCCGTCCGATACGCGATGACCATGGGCGAGCTCGCGCAAATGTTCAACGCCGAAAACAAAATTGGCGCGGACTTGCACGTTATCGCCATGAAAGGTTGGCGCCGCTCCGAACGTTACGAGGCAACCGGTCTCGCGTGGATTCTTCCGTCGCCGAATCTCCGCACTCTCAACGCAACTTTGCTTTATCCCGGAATCGAAATTCTTCAGGCTGGTGGAATCTCCGTTGGCCGCGGCACTCCGGCTCCATTCGAGCTCTTCGGCGCCCCGTGGATTGACTCCGAGAAGCTCGCCGAAGAACTGAATCGCAGCAACGACGCAGGCGTTCGTTTTGCGCCCACACATTTCACGCCCGCATCCGGAATCTACCAAGGACAGCCCTGCGGCGGCATTTCACTCACGATCACCGATCGCGAAAGACTTCGCTCGATGACGATGGGCCTCGAAATTGCTGCGGCTCTCGCTAAAAAATACCCAGACCAATTCCATCTCGACAAAATCATCGGGCTTCTCGGCTCCGCTTCAACTCTCGCTCGCCTACAGAAGGGCGATTCGCCAGCCGATATCGTCGCAGGATGGGCCGGCGATCTCGCCGCTTTTCGAAAGATGCGTGACAATTATCTGTTGTATCCCGCAAAGTTGTCGCCGTGACACACCGTCCAAAGGCATGGCTGGCGTGGAGCTCCGGAAAAGACAGTGCCTGGGCGCTGCATACGCTGCGCCAGCGCTCCGAATTCGATGTCGCAGCCTTGCTCACCACGGTCAACCAAACGCATGCCCGCGTCGCGATGCATGCGGTGCGTGAAGAGCTGCTGGAAATTCAGGCGCGCGCCGCGGGCCTGCCGCT
Organism: Candidatus Acidiferrales bacterium; assembly: GCA_049279675.1. Classification (GTDB taxonomy): domain Bacteria; phylum Acidobacteriota; class Terriglobia; order Acidiferrales; family UBA7541; genus Palsa-147. The sequence continues at coordinate 20,090 of JBAPOP010000101.1, read as the reverse complement.
AATTACGGTTCCGATTCCGTCGCCTTGTCCGAACGAAGTCTACGAAGTCGCAATGGCCGCCGCGATGAAACGCGCCCACGAGGAAGGAGTCACGCACGTCGCCTTTGGCGATCTTTTTCTCGAGGACATTCGCCGTTATCGCGAAGAGCGCCTCGCCGCGTGCAACATCACGCCCGTTTTTCCAATTTGGAGATGCGATACGCGGGCGCTCGCAGAAGAAATGCTAGCGGCTGGCCTTCGCGCAATCATCACCTGCGTCGACCCAACTCGCTTGAGCCGCAAATTCGCCGGCAATATATGGGATGAATCGCTTGTGCGTGAACTTCCGCGTGGCGTGGACCCATGCGGCGAAAACGGCGAGTTTCACACTTTCGCCTTTGCTGGTCCGATGTTTCGTCAAACGATCCGTATCGAGCCCGGACAGATTGTCGAGCGCGATGGCTTCGTCTTCGCGGACGTGCTCCCCTGCGAAGCTGCCGGATCTCACGGCTAAGATTGCGGCTGCCGCGTCCTCCCGGTTACACTTTGCTCGATGCGAATTTGTTCTTTGCTTCCTTCGGCAACGGAAATTCTCTTCGCGCTCGGCCTCGAAGATTCCGTGATGGGCGTGACGCACGAATGCGATTTTCCGCCCGCCGCGTCAAAAAAGCCCGCGCTTATCCAGCCGCGTCTCGATCCCGCGGCGCCCGCTGCCGTCATCAATCAACGCGTGAGCGAAATGATCCAGCGTGGTGAAAGCATCTACGCCGTTCGCGATGATCTTCTACGCGAGATCGAACCCGATCTCATCATCACGCAGGATCTCTGCCACGTTTGTGCGGCCTCGCCGGATGATCTGGCAATTGCACTATCAAAATTAAAAAAGCAGCCCCGAATATTGATGCTTGCGCCGCATTCGCTCGCCGATGTTTGGGACGACATTCGGCGCGTCGGCGAGGCGACAGGCACCGAAGCCGCCGCAAACGCCCTTGCGAAAAGGCTGAGTGCCGAAGTCGAAGCGATTCGCGCCGCCGCAAATTCCTCGCGCCCGCGCCCGCGCGTCGCTTGCATCGAGTGGCTCGATCCGTTATTCAACGCCGGACACTGGGTTCCAGAGATGGTGGAGTGTGCGGGCGGTATTGACGTTCTCGCTCAGGCTGGCAAGCCATCCGTACAAGTCGCGAGCGCGGATGTAATCGCCGCGCGGCCGGATGTCATCGTGGTCATGCCTTGCGGCTACGACGCAGCGCGCGCCGCAATCGAATTCCGCTCCACGTCATTCTCGTCCGATTGGCGCGATGTCTCGGCGGTTCAAAATAATTCCGTCTACGCAGTGGATGCAAACAGCTATTTCTCACGCTCAGGGCCGCGTCTCGCCGAAGGCGTTGCCATCCTGGCCAAAATTCTTCATCCCCAGGCCGCAATTTCTGAAGCGTCCGCGACTACCTGCGAACACATCACAACGGAGGCCTGACGGAATCCGCCTCTGCGCTTTTCGCAGCTTTCCAATGCCGGTAAAAGAACAGCCCGGAGAGCATGATCGCGAGACCGATCGATGAGCGCAGCGGACGGTCAATCCAGATGTTCAATGTAAGCGCAGCCGCACCAGCCAAAAATAATCCGGGAACCACCGGATAGCCCCACGTGCGATAAGGCCGCGGCATGTCCGGCGCAATTCGCCGCAGCCGAAACATCGCCACAACCGACAGTGCATAAAAAATCCACGCTGCGAAAACGAAGAGCGACGTCAGCTCCTCAAATGTTCCCGTCAGCGCCATAACGCTCGCCAGCGTCCCCTGAAAAATCAATGCGCCGCCGGGCGTCCTGAATTTCGGATGCACGCTTGCAGTCACGCGAAAGAACAGTCCGTCGCGCCCCATCGCGTAAGGCACGCGCGCGCCGCTCAAAATCGAGGAATTCAGCGTTCCCAACGCCGACACGATCATCGCGAGCGTTACCCAGAATGCCGCGCTGTGCCCCGCAATGCTGACGACCACATCCGACGCAACATGCTGCGACGCCGCCACTGCGGGAAATGGCAACGCGTAAAAACAGACGGCGCTAAAGAGAAGATAGATCACCGTCACGAGAATTGTTCCCCCCGCGAGCGCCAGCGGAAAATTGCGCTGCGGATTTTGTATTTCAGAGCCAACGCGATTGAGATTTTCCCAACCGTCGTACGCCCAAAGCGCGGCCGCAAGCGCGGCGAGAAACGCTCCCAAAGTTCCCGCGGACTCGCTCGCGGGCCAAAACGGATGGAAGTGAGCGGTGCTTCCATGCGCAAATAAAAATCCCGCGCCGACGATCGCGACAACTGCCGCAACTTTGAGAACCGTCAGCGCTACCTGCACCTCTCCGCCGAGCCGCACACCGAGATAATTAATAAACGTGAATAGCACGATCGCAGCAACGGCGGTTGGTTGCGACCACGTGAAAACGAAATCATACGGTTTGCCGCTGAAGGGAAGCGTCATGTGCCAGGTGAAAATCGGCGCGGCGATCGCCGGAATCACAAAGCTGAGAAATCGCGCGAGCCCCGCCGCAATTGAAGATGACGACGAAGTTTCGCCGACTGTCGAGTGCATCCAGCCGAAGAGAAAGCCCCAGACCGGGCCGAGGCCTTTGCTGAGATAGGCATACTGTCCGCCCGCTTCGGGAATCGCCGCGCCGAGTTCCGCGAAAGAAAGCGCGCCAAAAAGCGAGAGCAGGCCGCCGACAATCCATGCCGCGTAGACGATGCTGACCGAGCGGCCCACCGACGCCATTTCGCCCGGCTTCAAAAAAATTCCGGTGCCAATCATCGTTCCGACGACGATTGCCACCGCGGCCCACGGCCCCAGTCCCTGCACAAGCCCGAGCGGTTTCCTTTGCAGCGGTTTTGTTTCGCTCATTCGCTAAAACTTTCAGACACGCGAGCACCGCGCGTTCTCGCAATCGCGCTTGCGATGCTTCCAGCAAGAAACGTAATCAGAGTGCCCGCGACAACGTACCAAGTCCAGGCCAACGGTGTGAAAACTTTAATCGCCAGCATCGCCGCGAGACCAACAGACATTCCAACCAGCGCGCCCGCCGCATTCGCCCGCCGATTCCAAATTCCGAGCAAAAACAATCCAAGCGTCGCGCCATAGGTAAGCGACGCAATCGTCAGCCCGGCAATAAGCACGGGCCCCCAATGCACAAGCCCAAGCGCACCGAGAACCACGCCCCACATCAATGTCATGCGCCGCGATTTTTTCAGCAGCGCCGGTTGCGAAGCAGCATCGCCCAAATTGTGATTCTTTCCGAAATCCATCATCGTCGATGACGCGAGCGAATTCAGCGAGCCGCTCGCGTTCGACATCGCGACCGCAAGAATCGCCGCAAGCACCAATCCCGTGAGCCCCACCGGCATCTCGTTCACGATAAAAGTTGGAAAAATCCGATCGGGATCGGCGACAACCATTCCTGGCACAGCGTGCTGATAAAAAACAAACAGCATCACGCCGATCACCAAAAACAGCGCAAACTGAAAAAAGACAATCACTCCGCTGCCAAGCAACGCAGATTTCGCGTCCCGCTCCGAACGCGCCGCCAGCAAACGCTGCACCATCGTCTGATCCGTTCCGTGACTCGCCATCGTAAGAAATGTTCCGCCGATAAGCCCCGACCAAAATGTATAACTTCGCGTCAGACTGAAAGTGAAATCGAAAACACGGAACTTTCCACCAGCCGCTGCCGCCGCTTGCGTTACGCCGAGCCATCCATCGGGAATTCGATGCAGCAGCAGAAAAAACGCTGCAATCGAGCCGGTGATGTAAATGAAAAGTTGCAGCACGTCCGTCCAGATTACGGCCTTCAGGCCACCCTCGAAAGTATAGAAAAGAGTGAGAACAGTAACGATTCCGACGGCCAGCCGATCTCCCGTTCCAAACGCGACGCTCACCACTTTGCCCACGGCCGCGATTCGCACGCCTTCGGCCAGCGCGCGCGTAACCAAAAAAACCACTGCCGCCGCCGACTTGACCCGCCGCCCAAACCTCTTTTCCAATAGCTGGTAAGCAGTATAGAATTGCCCCTGGAAATACCGGGGTATCAGCACGACACACAGAATGCCCCGAGCCACGAGGTATCCCAGAACGAGTTGGAGGAATCCCAGGTTGCCGCCAAAGGCGATTCCCGGTGTGCCGATGATCGTGAGCGTGGAAGTTTCGGTGGCGACGATCGAGCACGCGAGCGCCCACGCCGGTGCCGTCCGGCCGCCGAGGAAATAGTCGCGCACATCTTTTTGGCCGCGACGGAACCAGACGCCGAGCAGCGTGACGCCGGCGAGATACAGCAGGAGAATGCCGAGGTCGATTTGGCTGATCCGCATCCGGTTAAGGTGAGTGGCGCGATGCTAACTTCGCGCTCTCAATAGTGTCAAGCAAACGAACAACGCGTTCGGCAGGAAAATCGCAGGAGAAGGAGCGGCCAGCAATGAGTTATTTCCTCGGTTTCGATGGCGGCGGGACGAAAACGGATTGCGTCCTGCTGGACGCGGATGGGCAAGTACTTCGCAAGGCGCAAGGCGGCCCGTCGAATCCATTGCGGTCAGGCTATCCGAAGGCGTGGTTCGCGGTGAGCGGCGCCGCGGACGCGGTGCTTGCGCGGCAATCGATTCGCGCGATCGACATCAACGGAATCTGCGCTGGATTCGGTGGCGCTGGGCGTCCTTCCGTGGCAAAGCGCATGAGTACTTTTCTTGAGCGGTCGTTTCCTCAAGCCGAAGTGAAAGTCACCACCGACATTGAAATCGCTCTGGCCGCGGCTGCGCCCACCGGTCCAGCCGTGGTGCTGATGGCCGGAACGGGCTCGGTCGCGTACGGCCGCAACGCCGAAGGCAAAACCGTTCGCGCCGGCGGCTGGGGCCCATGGCTCGGCGACGAAGGCAGCGCATTCGATATCGGTCGCCGCGCGCTCACCGCCGTTCGCCGTTTCGATGACGGGCTTGGCCCGGCGACAGCTCTCTCGACGCGCGTGCTGAAGACACTCGGCTATCGCGATTGGAGCGGCGTCATCGAGCACATCGCGAAAGATCCCGATGAAGTTTTCCCGCGCGTTTATCCGCTTGTGGCGCACGCGGCGCAGGAAGGCGACGAAGTCTCGCGCGAAATTCTCACCGGCGCTGCGGCCGCGCTCATCGAATTGGCCGAGCACGTGATCACGAAACTCGGCCTCGCAGGCGAAGCATTTCCATTGATTCGCGCCGGCGGCGTTTTCGGCCATTGCGCATTTCTTGATTCGTTGGTGGATACGCGGCTCGGAGAGATTGCGTTTCGCGCGAAGATTGGTCCACTCGAGACATCTCCGGCGGAGGCTGCTGCGCAACTGGCTCGTTCGGCCGCTCGCCGCGCCGCCGATGTCCACTGATTCCACCGCCGAAGCGGCGAAAGCGCGCCACGCGCCCGCCGAAGAGATTCTCACACTCGTTCACGACAAGAACGAAGTGGTTCTCATCGCGCTGCTTGAAAATCCCGCGCTCGACGAATCCCACATTCACATTTTGCTTCAGCGTCTCGACGTCAGCGGAACGGTGATCGCCGCCGTCGCGCAGCAGACGAAATGGCTCAAGAACGAATCGTTGCGTCTCGCGCTCGCCGTCCACCCGCATACGCCGCCGCGTGTCGCGAATCCCATCGTGCGCCAGCTTTTTGTTTTCGATCTCGTTCACGTCAGCCTGGCACCGTCCGCGCAGCCGGAAACGCGGCGCATCGCGGAAGAAATGCTTATCGGCAAAATTCCGCAAATTCCGATCGGTCAGAAACTGACGCTCGCTCGCCGCGGGCCTTCGCGCGTCGCCGGCGCGATCATTCAGGAAGGGCACGTTGAAGCGACGACGGCCGCGCTCAGCAATCCATTTCTCTCCGAGAGCCAGATTTTGAAAGTGCTCGCGATGAGCGCGACGCCTTCGCGCGTCGTCACGGCGATTGCGGAACACGCGAAGTGGTCGTGCCATTACAACGTGAGGCTCGCCCTCGTGCGGAACCGCCACACCCCGCTGCGCGCCATCATGGCGTTTCTGCCGAATCTCACCGCGCAGGATTTGAAGGATATCTCGACGCTTCCGGGCATTCCGCCGAACATAAAGGTGTACCTCCAGCGGGAAGTGGCGCGGCGTCTGAGCAATAAGGGCAAGATGCCCCACCGTTAGCTTTACTCGAACGGAGCGCGCGCGAAAAATCGAATGGCGAACAAATCCAAGCAGGTGCGATGGATCACGATCAGCGGCGGCGTGCTGTTCATCGGCATTCTGATCTGGTCGTCGTTCCGGCAGACGCAGGTAACGTACGAGGTCTGCACGACGTTCAACAACGCATCGCACTGCGCCACCGCTTCCGGTTCGAATTCCGAAGAAGCCATTCATAGCGCCCATGACATTGACTGCTCGCTCCTCACGAACGGCCGCGACGAGTTGATGCGCTGCTCCGATTCTCAGCCAGCCTCCGTCCGCCAAATTCAATAGGTAAATCCCCCTAATCGCGCCTGCTGAAGGCCCCCCTGTTTCTGTACCGATTAGAACTGGCTCGTGATGATTGTTTTCTTAGGGTTACGGCGATTTCTAATCGTTTTGATGTACCGATTAGAATTGAATGAAAAGGGAAGCGCCTGGAAAGGTGAAAAGAGAAAATGGAAAAGGGGAGCGGCTCGATTTTGCTGCTCCGGCGACGCCCCGTCGAGGCACGATGATGCGTCAGGGCGGATCCTCCCGACGTCAGGGCAGGCCCGTGGCTGTTGCGATGGCACGCGAGCGGCCCTCTGCATGATAACTCTATAATTATCATAATGTTAGAGTAATTAAATCGACTCATTATATCATGCCCGTCGGGGTGCGAGCAAATCCACAGTGTGTAAGGGTTGGCGGAAGTGGCGGGGGATCAGGAGGATTCGGGCCGGAATGATTTACGAATTTTTGAGTTTGAATTCGGCGAAAAACACTCGACCCCGGCGATACGATTCCTCCGGCGCCGGCGCCGACGCCGACGCGACGGCCAACTTCTATGCCATTTTTTGGGGCCTGTGTTTCCCGGTTATGGTCCCGTGCTCATCGAATGCGACGAGGGACTGCGCTGGTCCGGTTAATGCGTGTTGGGAACGCGGTTTGTTTCCCGGTAGGGCGTAACTGTCCCAGAATTGTCGGAAGGCGCGGAAATCGCTTCCGAGAAGCCTACATATCAATACCAATCCGGGATCGATGAGTGACATAGTGATCTCCAAATGCTTGCGTGCTCACGATCTATATAAAGCCTTCAGAGCGGGGCTCGCCGAAGTTCAACATCCCCAGACTATGTTGAGAGCAGATTTCTTAGAGGATCGGCCCTGAAGTGCTTTGAACTTCGCGTAGGCGGCCATTACCCAGGCCCAGGACCCGGCTCAAGCGCCGGCGAGAGAAAGTTATAGCTTCTGCTTGCCGATGGCCTTCAGGCGCGGCAGGAGCACCAATTCGGCCGCTTCCTCAGCATCTTTGAGGAGCGTCTTGCGCGGCGTGCCTATCAGCGCACGCATGGTCAGGCCACGAGCAAAATCCGTGACTTGGATCGCGCGCGCGGCTACCGGAAAGTCAGGCGGGATGTCTCCCGCACTGATCCCGTCCCGGAAACGGCGCTCCACCAGCGCCACGCCGCCCGCGACCGCGCTCTGCAGGAACCGCTGAACCTCAGCGTCGTTCACAAGCGGCGCGACGCACATCATAAGGCAGCCCCGGGCGGACCCTTTCTCGGTCGCACTTTCGACGGCGTACCTCAGAAAGTCCGCGATCGAGTCGCGAAGACTCTGTGGCGAGAGGAGTGCCTTCGCGGCTGATGCGCCCTTCCGTTCTGCGTACGCCCTAAGGACGCGCAAGAATATCGCCCGCTTGTCCCCAAAGACGGCATACAGGCTCGGCCGTCCCACACCCATCCCGGCGACGAGATCGTCAATCGTCACTCCGTCGTAGCCTTTCGACCAGAACACTTGAGTCGCCTTTTCCAGCGCCCCCGTCTCGTCGAAGCTGCGCGGTCGTCCCCGCGGCCTAGCTGTATTTTGAATCATTTAGTTCAAAACTCATTGACAATGGCTATCACACCAATATATAACCGAATAGTTCGAAAATAGCAAGCTGGCCCTGGCCTCGCGGGGCCTCACGACTCGACCTTCACCCTTCACCACGGAGACGCAGAAAATATGAACGAAAGTATCTTAATAACCGGAGCAAATGCTGGGCTTGGGAAAGAGACTGCCCGACAGTTAGCATTGAAAAGCGAAACACAAAAGGTAATTCTTTTTTGCAGAAATCAAGCGAGAGCAGAGGCAGCAAAAAAAGACCTTGAGGAGAAAACGGGGAAAAAGATTTTCGAAATTATTATTGGGGATGTTACGGATGCAAATTCTGTAAGAAAAGCAGTAGACGAAATAAAGGAACCTGTTGATGCAATCATTTTAAATGCAGGTGGAGTAATTGGGAAAACGGGTGCAAAATCTACGCCTTCCGGTATGAATCAATTAGCTGCTACGAATGTTTTAGGTAATGTAATTCTAGCGGAGGAATTAATTAAACGGGACAAGTTAAGGAAAACAGTTCTATCAATCAGTGCGGAAGCTGTTCCAGGAGTGAAGATGCTCGGAGTAAAACCAGTTTCAATGAGGACTTCTTCTGTAGATGAGTTTGCTGCTGTTCTTGATGGATCATATTTTGGCAATAACTTCGATGCATTGCAGGCATACGCATATGTCAAGTATGCAGAAACCATGTGGACGTTATCAATGGCAAGAAAATATCCTAAGCTCAAGTTTATTGTCGTGAGCCCAGGAAATACAAAAGGAACTCAGGCGCCAGATAGTCTTCCCCCGGCAATGCGGTTTATGTTGAAGTATGTGATGATGCCTATTGTATTCCCATTGATGGGCGGAATGGTGCATAAGCTGGAAGTAGGTGCAAAACGCTTTGTAGATGCCATTTCGGATGAGCGGTATAAAAGCGGCGTTTTTTATGCCAGTAAAGAGGGTAAGTTATCAGGGGACATGGTGGACCAGAGCACTTTTTTTACTGCTTTGAAAAATACTTCATTTCAAGATAACGCCAACGAGGCAATTCACCGTTTCATAAATTAGGACCTGAAAAGTAGTAGTTCTTCATATATTGCTGTGATAATTCTCATTAACCAGCAAGCATCCGCGTTCGGAACCGACGTCTCGGGCCAGTTCTTCGCCTCACCGCCCAAGAAGTTCACCGGCCCAATCGAGGCGATGCGCCACCCACATTGTCACGATCGCGCCAGCCAAGAAGCCGCGTGGCAGGCCGTCGTCAAGGTCTCTGGCAGCGATTTCTCTTCCGCAGCAACTTGAGAGCGGTGTCCTACGGTATTGTGAAATAAATAGTTCAAAAAGGTCTTGACCGCAGCCTCCGCGCCTGATTATCATACTAAACAGTTCAAAATAAGCTAAGCAACCCTAACCTCGCGAGGAGAATACACATGGAACGGTACCAAGGTAAAAAAGTGGTGATCATCGGCGGCACGAGCGGCATGGGGCTCGCGACGGCGAAGATGCTCCTCGATGGGGGTGCGCGTGTTGTGGTGACGGGTCGCTCGAAGGCGGGCCTGGAATCGGCGCAGAAAGAGCTTGGAAAGGACGCCATCGTGGTTTCGAGCGACGCGCGGTCGTTGACGGAAATCGACGCCCTCGCCTCTCGGGTGAAGGCCGGGTTCGACACCTTCGACCTGCTCTTCGTCAACGCCGGGTTCAGCATCCGAGCGCCTCTCGAGAGCATTACCGAAGCCATCTACGACGAGATGTTCAACTTGAACGCCAAGGGACCGCTTTTCGCGGTGCAGAAGCTCGCGCCGCTAATAAACCGGGGAGGCGCTGTCGTCCTCACGACTTCGATCGCCAACGTCAAGGGAATGGCCGGCAACGCCACATACGGAGCCGCCAAGGCCGCGCTGCGATCATTCGCTCGGACGCTCGCTGCTGAGTTGCTTCCTCGCGAGATTCGCGTCAACGCGGTGACGCCCGGTCCCATCGACACGCCGATCATCGGCAAAGCGTTTCCCGATAAAGACGTGGCCGCCCAGCTTAGGGAGAAGATGATCGGTATGACCCCGATGAAGCGCTTCGGGACGTCGGAGGAAATCGCCAAGGCCGTCCTCTTCCTTGCGTTCGACGCGACCTTCACGACCGGCGCCGAACTTCCGGTCGATGGCGGTTGGTCGCAACTGTGAAGGCAGTACGCGAGGAGCAGGGGAAACTTCGTCGCGCGCTCGCGGCAGTCTACGCTTGGTTGCAAGCGATCATCGGTGACGATCCCTCACCCGAACGATATGTAAACAAAGCGCGCTCTCGAAAGGAATCTAGTTTTTTGGTGGTGTCCCGCTATTGCTCCGCGCATCTTTCACTTCGTATCGTGGATTCGGCACGAACTCAGAATTTTCTAACGGCCTTACCTCGCGGGCCCCTGACAGACGTGAGGCAAGTGTGGAGCGGACCGAGAATGGCTCCGCTCCACCGCAATTTCCCAAAGGAGAAGACCTATCGCAAACGCAGGCGCATGGGCCATGAACTGCACCGCGACAGCCGCCTTGTGATCTATACCGTCGATGCCGACGCCCGCCCCGTCGTCGCGCTGAATACCGTCGATATCAGCCTCGACCGGCTGTCCGATGCCGATTTCAAGAAAGCGCAGACACTGATCGAGGACATCCGTCATCCCGGGGCGCTGAAAGCCTGGTACCGGGAACTCGTGAACAACGACAGCGAAGACAATCGCGGCTATGCCGTCAGGCTCGGCAACAACAATGCGGCCGATAGCTATCTTTGCGACGTCTTTCGCGGCGCCGTCTCCTCGGCCCCGGCGGGGGTCGGCAAGCTCGACAGCCTTGTCCGCCGGGCCGCCGGACTGCCCGCGCGGAAAATCTGAAAACTTTTCTGCTGCAGAATCACAGGCCGTGGGCGTGTCATCAGGTGGGTGTGTTTGAGTTGGCTTCGGCTTTAAGCTGCTCAGCCTCAGGGCGGGTGGCGCATCCTTATCTTAGACTTGAATCGGATTCGATGTTGATTGCGGGGTGCCGCAACGGTTTGACGTCCAAGGGTGCGGTACTTGACTAGTCTTTCGTATGACCTGAATCCGCAGAGTGTTGAACTGCGGATGCTGTTGGCCGCGAATCCGAACGAGCGTATTGCGCATGTCCCACACCGAAGAACCGCACCCTTCCAAGGCAAAGGGATGCGGCACCCGAACGGCCACAGTCAGCCCATCGGAATCACGCTGGAGTTCCGGAGTGGTATCATGCGGCTGTTCGGGTCAAGTCGGAAAAAAGACAGGCTGCGCCTCCCGCCCTATTTGTTAAGCCATGCACCCAGCTGCGATACGCGGCGCATGGGGAAGCACAAATTAGCGCAGGTGTCAGGGTTCAGAGATCAGGAAAAATAAATCGGGAACTCCAAAATCAACACTTGACATCGACGGATAATTCACTACCATATGGTTGTGGATAAGTTAAATACAACATTTGCGGCTCTGTCTGATCCAACCCGCCGGGCGATGATCGAACGACTCTCCCGTGGGCCTGCCTCCGTGCATGGATTGACGGAACCGTTTGCACTCTCGCAGCAGATGATTTCAAAACATATCGCCTACCTGGTGCGGGCGCGGATTGTGATCAAGACGAAGCGTGGAAGAGAGAGCGTGTGCAGGCTGAGGCCCGAGGCGATAAAGACCGTCAGCGATTGGGCGATTCGCTATCGCCGATTCTGGGAAGAGCGTTTCGATAAGTTGGAAGTGGTGGTGAATCAAATGAAAAAAGAGGAGGCCAGAGATGGCAAAAAACACGGTTAACGAGACAGAGCGGATGGTTGTCACTAGAGTTTTTGATGCTCCACGCGCATTGGTTTGGAAGGCGTGGACAGAGCCGAAATATGTGATGCAGTGGTGGGGGCCGAAAGGTTTTACTGCGCCTTATTGCGAGATGGATTTTCGCGTAGGAGGAAAATTTCGCTGCTGCATGAGAACGCCGGATGGGCAGGAGTTCTGGAATGGTGGGGAATACCACGAGATTGTTCTGCACGAGAAGATCGTTTACTCCATGTACTTTTCCGACTCGAAGGGAAACAAGGTTGAGCCTGCGCATTATGGAATAGAACATGAGGCCATAGAGGGTGCGCGCGACATGGTTATTTTTGAGGATTTAGGAAACGGCCAGACGAAACTCACCTTGATTGGAAATGAAACCATGGAGGACGCAAGAAATAGCGGGCAACTCGAGGGCTGGAATCAGATACTCGATAAAGTTGCCGCAGTTGTTGCGGGGCTGGCGGAGGCGAAATAACAAGTTGAAGTTTTGATGATCGTCATGCGCGAGATACAGCTAAGGCTGGCGGCGGGGGCTTAGTTAGAACGGGCTTCTCGCCGCTTGGCGCAGCCTTCCTTAAGCTTGAATTGGATTCGCTGTTGACTGCGGGGTGCCGCAACCCTTTGACGTCCAAGGGTGCGGTTCTCGACTCGTATTTCGTTTGGCCTAAATCCGCAGAGTCTTGAACTGCAAATGCTTTCCGCCGTAGATCCGAAGCAGCGCGCGCAGCCGTGGCTGAAGCCGGAGAGAGTGGAGCGCGGAACTTTCGGAGCGCTGAAGCGCTCCTCCCCCGCATGAATGCGGGGGCTCCCACCGACAGGCAGACTGGGGGCTCCTACCGACAGACAAACTGGGGGCTCCCACCGACAGGCAGACGCAGATCCCTCACTTCGTTCGGGATGACAACTGTGACGCGCAGTGTTCGGGTCACGTCAGAAAAAAAGGCAGGCTTCGCCACCCGCCCATACGATTACAGGTTTCCGCCAGGATTGTATCCGTTCAACGCAGCGGCGAGCCTGCGCAGGCTGTTATTCTGAAGTGTGACTGCTTTGGCGAACACACCGATCAGAACCCCGCGTCGAAGGAGCTTCCCCCGATTAATTATTCGATGGCTTGTCATCGGCGTGGTGCTGCTTTGGTCGCTGGCCGCGCTGACCCTGGTGGCCGCGCGGTGGATCGACCCGCCGACGACCGCGGTGCACATCCAGCGCCGCTTTCAAGCCTGGATTCACCACACGCCGTATCGCGAACGCTACGAATTCATTCCGCTCAGCCAAATCTCGGCCGATCTCCAGCACGCCGTAATCGCCGCAGAGGATTCGCGCTTCTACCAGCACCACGGATTCGATTGGCACGAGGTCCAAATCGCTGCCGAAGACGATTTGGAAGGTGAACGCACTCGCGGAGCTTCCACCATTACGCAGCAACTCGTAAAAAATCTATTCTTTGGAACGGGCCGCTCGATCCTCCGCAAAGGCGCGGAGGCCACGCTCGTACCTGTAGCCGAATTCGTCCTCGGCAAACAGCGAATTTTGGAGATATATCTCAACGTGGTCGAATGGGGCCCTGGAATTTACGGTGCAGAGGCGGCGTCTCGCTACCATTACGAAACCGCAGCCCGGAATATCGACCGGCAACAGGCGGCACGGCTCGCTGCAATTCTGCCGGCTCCCCTAAAGCGGCGACCCGAGCGCATGAATAGCTACAGCGCGATTATCCTTGAGCGGATGGCCCAAATGGGTTGGTAAACGTGGCTAACGTCAATTTTGACTGGGGACGGCGATGAAGCTGAAGTTTTTCGCGACGCCTGCGGAATTGCGGGCTTGGCTCGAAAATTTTCATCTCGAGGCGGAGGAATTGTGGGTTGGGTTCTACAAGAAGAGCTCCGGTAAGCCGAGCATCACGTGGCCTGAGGCCGTGGATGCGCTGCTGTGCTTCGGATGGATCGACGGCGTCCGTAAGAGCTTGGACGAAATCAGCTACACGATTCGAGTGACGCCACGCAAGGCCAAGAGCACCTGGAGCGCGATCAACATTCGCCGCGCTGCCGAACTTTCGAAATTAGGGCTGATGATGCCCGCTGGCCTCAAGGCCTTCGCCGCGCGCACCGACGATAACTCCGCGATCTATGCCTACGAGCAGCGGAAGACCGCAAAGCTGCCGGCGGCATTCGAGAAGAGATTCCGCGAAAATCAGAAGGCGTGGGATTTTTTTCGCGCGCAAAGTCCGGGGTACCAGCATCTGAATATTTTCCGGGTCGTAAGCGCAAAGAGGGAAGAGACGCGCGTGAAGAGGCTCGAGACGCTGGTTCGCGAATCGGCGCGCGGCCGGAAAATCTACGCTATAGCGCCAGCGCCCAAGAAGAATAATCGGCGGTTGAAAAAAAAGTGACGTGCGGAATCCAAATCGCCGCCTGTGGTGTCTAAAAGAGTGAAAGAGTTACGGAGCAGATATCCACGCGCGCGTTACACGAAAGGTCATCCCGGTTTAACGCGCGGGCATGAAGAGCGGGAAGGCGAATTGACTTGTGATGTTGCCGCGAATAATATCGGCAGCATTCGGTGACGAGAATCGAGGCGTCGCCGAGCCCTCTCATGCCACAAAGCGAACGACGTAAGGGATCGCGCTACCCATACCGCACCGTCGTTGAAATCGGCTGGGGCGCCGAGGTGCTGAAATGCATGTCGCGCGATATCAGCCTTAAGGGAATGTTTATCGAGACCGAGCACCCGCTTTGGTTGCGCGCGGCATTTACGGCGCGGATCAACGTCGGGGAGACGATTGAAGTGGATTGCATGGTCCACCGCGTCGAACCCGGGCGCGGGATGGCCGTGGCCTTCGTCGATTTGCCGGAAGCGGAAAGAGATCAGCTCGAAGCGTTCGTGAGAGGACTGACGCAGCAGTGACGCGATGCATGAATTGCGGCGCCGAACGCGATACCGAAATATGTGAATCGTGCGGGATGAGTCCGGTGCTGGCCGAACTGGCGCTCCGGAAGAGATTGCTCAACCGCACGGCGATTTTCCTTCTTGGCGCGATCGCCTTCATGTTTGCCACCGGGAAATTTCCTCCGCTTGAAGTTGACGGCATACTGATCTTTATCGGCGTGCTGTTTTTCCTTACGCTGGGTCTCGGAATGATCGTCGAGCGGCGCGCGCTGAGGCACAGAGAAGTGGAAGCGCTGAAGCGCGTCTATTATGGATTGATTCCCGTGCCCTGGCTTCTCGGCGCGCTACTGATTGCCAACGGGGCGTTCGATCGTTCGCCGAAGATTAATGAGGATGCGCGTGTGATCAGCCACTTCGCGATGTTCGGACCGCTGCCGAGCCGGCGGCTGGTGGTGGAATCGTGGAGAGAGGGGCATCGCGTCGAGCGCGTGGCCGTGAGCCGCGATGATTACGATCGATTCCACCCGGGAGATTTTGTCGTCGTGAAGGTGGGAGAAGGGCTCGTCGGCATTCCGTGGGTTGCCGGAGTAGACCGCGAGTAGCGCGTCTGCGAATCAGGCGCCGGAATATTGCGCGCGCCGGATGAATTCTCCCGAGCCGGCCTTGCCAGTGAATTTGCCGTTCTCGATCACCACGCGCCCGCGAGATAGCACTACCTTCGGTATACCTTTCACTTTGATTCCTTCAAACATCGAATAATCCACGCGCATGTGATGCGTCTTCGCGCTGATTACCTGCTCTTCGTCCGGATCGAAAACGACAATATCTGCATCCGAGCCGACGGCGATCGTGCCTTTGCGCGGGAAAAGGCCGAAGAGTTTGGCCGGTGCGGCGGACACGAGCTGCACGAACCGATTCGGAGAGAATCGCCCGCCATTGACGCCGCCAGAGTAGATCAGGCTCAGACGATTTTCGATCCCCGGGCCACCGTTGGGAATTTTTGTGAAGTCGTCCTTGCCTAGCTCCTTTTGTTCCTTGAAGCAGAAGGGGCAGTGATCGGTTGAAACGACCTGAAGCGTATCGTGCGCAAGTCCGTGCCACAATTTTTCCTGGTGCCATCTTTCGCGGAGTGGCGGCGTGAAGACGTATTTCGCGCCTTCAAAGCCGGGCGCGTCCATATTTTCGAGAGAGAGATAGAGATATTGAGGGCACGTCTCGGCGTAGGCGGGCAAGCCGCGGTCGCGAGCCTCGCGAACTTTTTCGAGCGCTTCGTTGCACGAGAGATGCACGATGTAAACGGGCGCGCCGGCCATTTCGGCGAGAGCGATCGCGCGCGACGTGGCCTCGGCTTCAGCGGTAGTCGGACGCGTGAGAGCGTGATATTTCGGCGCCCGCTTGCCTTCGGCGAGGGCGCGTTGAACGATGACGTCGATGGCGCCGCCATTTTCCGCATGCATGCAGATCATGCCGCCGTGTTTTGCGGCCTGCGACATCGCGCGGAAGATCGAGGCGTCGTCGAGCATGAACACGCCGGGATAGGCCATGAAAAGTTTGAATGTTGAGACGCCTTCGCGAACTAGCGCGCCCATTTCTTCGAGTTGCGCGCCAGTGATATCCGTGATGATGCAATGGAAGGCGTAGTCAATCGCGGCTTTGCCGTCTGCTTTTTTCATCCAAGTTTCGAAAGCGTGGCGAAGCGTCTGCCCTTTGTATTGAATCGCGAAATCGATGAGCGTGGTCGTGCCGCCGTACGCCGCGGCGATGGTGCCGGATTCGAAATCGTCGGCGCTGGTGGTGCCGCCGAAGGGCATATCGAGATGCGTGTGGACGTCAATTCCGCCGGGGATGACGAGGCGGTTCGTTGCGTCCACGACGCGCGTGGAATTTTCGGGATTGAGCGTCTGCGCGATGGCGACGATTTTGTCGCCTTCGATGCCGATGTCGCTGCGATAGGTGTCGGAAGCGGTGACGACGGTGCCGTTGCGGATGATCGTGTCGAAGCGCATCGCTGCCTCCCGAGGCCGGCCGAATTGAACGGAGAAAGCCTACCATATTCGACATTGAGTGGATTGCTGCGACGGGATTTCGCGGCTGCATGGAGGAAACCGTGACGCAGGAATATTGGCAGATAATTTGAATCTCGCAACGGCGCGGAAAAACGCCGGCAGGATGCCGGCGCTACGAGGGCATCTTCAGCGGAAAATGTTTTGAGGTTATGAAGCGGCGAGGCCTCTGGAAGATGCGCAGGAGGACACGGGGGCGAAAAGCGAAAGATTGACGCGGAAAGCCGGTGCTAGAATCGCCTGATGAATTTGCGAGTGAGGACTCCGACGAATGACGCTGCATGAATCTGCGCCGAAACTTTCAGCGGAGGAATACGAGGCGAATTTTGCGGATATTTCGCCGCTGATGACTCCACGGCAGGCCGCGATCGAGGCCGCGCGATGCCTTTTTTGCTTCGACGCCCCGTGCACGATCGCTTGCCCGACGCACATCGATGTTCCCGCCTTTATCAAGAAAATCTCGACGAACAATTTGCGCGGATCGGCGCGCGTGATTTTGAGCGCGAACATTTTGGGAGAAAGCTGCGGACGCGTTTGTCCCACGGAGGCGCTGTGCGAAGGGGCGTGCGTGATGAACGAAAAGGGCGAGGAGGCAATCGAAATCGGTCGCTTGCAGCGCTACTCGGTGGATTACGTCCTCGATCGCAAGATCGATCTCTTTAGCGTGGGCGCAGCGAACGGGAAGCGCGTGGCGTGCATCGGTTCAGGCCCGGCTTCGCTCGCGTGCGCGGCGGAACTGGCGAAGTGGGGATATTCCGTCACGATCTACGACAAGAATCAATTGCCCGGCGGATTGAATACACATGGAATCGCTGCATACAAAACGCGCGCGCAGGAGGCGGTGCGCGAAGCGGAGATGGTGAAGAGGCTCGGCGTGCGATTCGAGCAGGGAGTTGAAGTAGGGAAGGACGCGCCATTTCCGATTCTTGAAGCTGAGAACGATGCGATTTTCATTGGCGTGGGACTTGGAGAGACTTGGGACTTGCAGATTCCGGGCGCTGAGCTTCGAGGCGTTTACGGCGCGATGGATTTTATCGAGCAGACAAAATTGAAATCGTTTGTTGAAGTTGAAGTGGGCCGGCGCGTGGCGTGCATCGGTGCAGGGAACACGGCGATTGATGTTGTGACGGCGGCGCGGCGACTCGGCGCTGAATCTGTCCACCTGCTGTATCGGCGCGGCGAGGAAGATATGTCGGCATTTCCATACGAGCACGAAATCGCGCAGCACGACGGCGTGGAATTTCACTGGAACACGCAACTCGTGCGCATCCTGGGCGATGGCGGCGCGGTGACCGCGATCGAGTGCGTGCGGACACGCACTCAGACCGACGGAGAAGCTCACGGCAAAACTCGCGCTCCGGAGCCGGTACCTGGCTCGGAATATACGATTCTGGTGGATATGGTCGTGCGAGCAATCGGGCAGAAGCCAGTGACGGAATTTTTGCGAGCGGTGAAGGGCGTCGGATTGAATAAAGACGGCACTATCGCCGTGAACGAGAGACGCCAGACTGGGAATCCGAAATATTTTGCCGGCGGCGATTGCGTGAACGGCGGAAGAGAAGTGGTGGACGCAGTGGCGGAAGGCATGGCGGCAGCGCGCGGCCTGGACGCGTGGCTTGGGAAGCCGCGAGGAAAGAAGTAGCGGCCGATGCGCGTGCCCGAAGCATGGACTGAGCGACTGCCGTTTCTCGATACGCTCGAAGATGAGTGGTCGCCGGTGCCGCGCATTGCGCTGGGCGTGTGGCTCGTGTTCTACGCGCTATTTCTGATTCAAGCCGCGCGCGGAAGCGGGCCGTTCCTAATGATCGATCTCGTGTTCATCCCGATTCATGAAGGCGGGCATCTTTTATTTCGTCATTTCGGCGAATTTATCGCCGTCGCCGGCGGGACGTTTCTGCAACTTCTCGTTCCGGTGCTGCTGGCAATTCAATTTGCATTTCAGCGGCAATTGCAGGGCGTTACGTTCTGCATGTTTTTTTTCTTCGAGCAGTTGCTGCCGACGGCGACGTACATGGCGGATGCGAGAGCTCAAGAATTGCCGTTGCTGACGGTTGGCGACGCCGATTACGTGATTCACGATTGGAATTATTTATTCGGAGCGCTGGGCGTGCTCGATCACGACATTCAGATCGCGTCGTTCGTGCGCGCGATCGGCTGGGTGGGAATGTTTGGGATGGTTGCGTGGTTTACATGGCGCAGCCTGCGCGGCGCGAAAGAAGCGAGGTGAGCGATGGCGGATTTGAGAACAAAATTTTGCGGGCTTGAATCGCCAAATCCATTCTGGCTGGCGTCAGGGCCGCCGACGAATACGGGCGGGCAAGTGATGCGCGCGTTTGACGCTGGCTGGGGCGGAGCCGTCTGGAAGACGATCGGTGAGCCGATACAGAACACGTCGTCACGCTACGGCGCGATTGATTTCAACGGCGTGAAAATGATGGGCTTCAACAACATCGAGCTGATCAGCGACCGGCCGATTGACGTGAACCTTGCCGAAATTGCGGAGGTGAAGAAGCGGTATCCGAAGCATCTGGTGATCGCGTCGCTGATGGTGGAATCGAAGCAAGACGTCTGGCACGACATTGTGAAGCGCGCAGAAGGGGCGGGTGCGGACGCGTTGGAACTGAATTTCGGCTGCCCACACGGAATGAGCGAGCGGGGAATGGGTGCGGCCGTCGGCCAGGTGCCCGAGTACACGGAAATGATCACGACGTGGGCGAAAGAGGCCGCGAAGACGCCGGTGATCTCAAAGCTCACGCCGAACGTTACAGACATCACGCGCATCGCTCAGGCTGCCGAGCGCGGCGGCGCGGATGCGGTCAGCTTGATCAATACGATCAATTCGCTGATGGGCGTGGACCTCGAGAATTTCGCGCCGCGGCCAAATGTTGGCGGCAAATCGTCGCATGGAGGCTATTGCGGCCCGGCGGTGAAGCCCATCGCGTTGCATCTGGTTTCGAGCGTGGCGAAGAAAGTGAAGATTCCCATCGTCGGCATCGGCGGAATTGGAAACTGGATTGACGCGGCGGAGCACATTGCGCTCGGCGCGACGACCGTTCAAGTCTGCACCGCGGCGATGCATTACGGCTTCCGCATTGTTGAAGATATGGCCGACGGCCTGGCCGCTTACATGGACGATCATGGATACCGCACGATTGAGGATTTTCGCGGGCGGGCCGTGCCGAACGTGATGGATTGGGGCGATCTCAATCTGAACTACAAAATCATCGCGGACATTGATAAGGGACTGTGCATCGGCTGCCAACTCTGCTACGTCGCGTGCGAGGATGGCGCGCACCAGTGCATCGAACGCGCGACGCCGG
>JBAPOP010000100.1:0-21424 GCA_049279675.1 Candidatus Acidiferrales bacterium | reverse complement strand
GTCCCGAAGAGGAAAAGAGCCTTCTCCAATATGCGTCTCCGTATTTGCAGGATTTGATTCGTTTTGCTTTGAATACGGGATTGCGAATAGGAGAGATTTTCTCTTTGCGCTGGCCTAGTGTGGATTTGAAACGAGGAATTCTGACTGTCTTTGCACCCAAGACCGAAAAACTCCGCGAGGTTCCGATCAATTCGGAAACTCGTAAAGTTCTTGAAGCTTGGTGGCTGGGCAAGAAGAATGAAATTGTTTTCTACAATCCCGAGACCGGCAAACCGTTTGTTGATTTGAAAGCCGGATTCGCTCTCGCTTGCGGCAAGGCAAAAATCTCGGGCGTGACGTGGCATACGCTACGGCACACTTTTGCTTCTCGCCTTGTGAATACTGGCGTTGACATTGTGACGGTGAAAGAGCTTCTTGGGCATTCGAGCATCAGCGTCACGATGCGCTACGCGCACACAAATTTCGACAGCAAGCGAGCGGCGGTCGAAAAACTCGACGGTTTTGGTGACAATTTGGTGACAGTGCATTCAAACATGCACCAATCCAGGGCAGTACTGTCACTAAATCGACGTGCAAGTTACAATGTTTGAGCAACTTAATTCCGGAGGGGTGGGTGAGTGGTTGAAACCGGCGGTCTTGAAAACCGTTAGGCCCCAAAAGGGTCTCGTGGGTTCGAATCCCACCCCCTCCGCCATTCAGTCTTGGCATTTCTCTCTCTCGGTGTCCTTTGGCCAAAATTGTCGATTTTGCGGCCTGAAAGGCTCGAATGCTATGCAGATCAGCGCCTCCGGCGTCTCCAAACCTCAAATCGTCGCGTAAATAGCCCCGTTTTTCTCCCAAGCGGTGGCGAGTAGTGCCTTTTCGCGGGACAAATGGAACCGTCAGCCGTGATGGCAACTATGTTTCGGAGGATCCAACTGAGGTCCGATTCGCCATCACAGGTTACAATGAAGAATCGTGGCATTTACAGGAATGCGGCGAGAACATCATTGCCCGTACTGACGCAAGTGTTTTTATTTCTGATTGCGGCGCTGGGAGGCGCGCTCAACTCAGTCGTCGGAGGAGGCACCTTCGTTGTTTTTCCAGCGCTCCTGTTTGCCGGCGTTCCTCCCATAATGGCCAATGCGACGGCGGCAATCGCCTTGTGGCCTGGCGCGGCGAGCAGCGCGGTTGCCTACCGAGAAGAAATCAAGTTCCCGCTTCAGATGCTCATCGCACTCCTTGCCGCGAGCCTTACTGGCGGGGCCATTGGCGCATTGCTTCTCGTGCGAACGCCCGGCCACGCGTTCCTGTTTCTAGTGCCGTGGCTGCTCTTGTTTGCAACTCTGGTACTTACTTTTGGCCGACCGCTTGTTTCTCACATTGGGCTCGAACACTGGATCGCGCAACGCACTGGAAACACGACTCTGATCGTGACGGCAGTGCAGTTCGTGATCGCAATTTACGGCGGGTATTTCGGTGCGGGGATGGGGATCTTGATGTTAGCGGCGCTCACCTTGGCGCGTATCGGCAACGTTCATGCCATGAATGGAGTTCGCAGCCTTCTTGCCGTGTGTATCAATGGCGTGGCCCAGGTGCTGTTCATCTTTGCGCACGCGATTGCCTGGCGGCCCGCCATTATCATGATTGTCGGCGCGACGCTCACAGGATATTTGGGCGCTGTAATCGCGCGCCGAATCAATCCGAGCTCCGTAAGACGCTTCGTGCTTCTCCTCGCCTGGTGCATGACGGTCTACTTTTTTCTAAAGACCTACCGTGCATTCTGAGCCTTCGCGCCTTGGTAATAACACCTGTCGGGTTCACCGCGAGCAATCGAACAAGTTCGAATAGTTTCAGGTCGCTGCACTGCGGACATTTGTCTCGAGGGGATTATGGCGCTCTCTAGGTGACGGAAAGTGTTGAAACTCGTTGTCATGCTATCAGAATTACAGAAGGTGGCGCACTTGCCGGAGCCAAGACTGCGGCCGAGATCGCCGTTCTGACACATTGATCTACTTCCGCGAGGTTTTGGTGCACGCAGCCCCAAATATGTAATTACATCGGACGTGCCTCGATGATGGCAACCCCGGCTGCGGTGGGAATAACCCGATCCAGGCGAAAATCCGCCTTGCCCAGCAGTTCGCGAAATTCATCGACCGTGCGCTCGCGGCCTTCGGTCGAGACAAGCATGACGAGATCTAAATACTTTCCAGGCGACGGAAGATTCAGACCCGACAACACAAACTCCACCAAAATCAGCGCGCCATCTTTGGGAATCGATTTCCGGCAATTCAAAAGAATGGTCCGCGACTGATCGTCGTTCCAATCGTGAATCACGCTCTTCATAAGATATGCGCGGCAGCCCGTAGGAATCTCCTTGAAGAAATCACATTCCGCCATTGTGGTACGCGTCTCCAAGTCGCCGCTGAGAAATCCGCGATCTCGCGCCCCTGCGAGCACATGCGCTTGGTCGGCAAGCACGCCGCGCAGGGTGGGATGCGCGCGAAGAATGTGCGAGAGCAATATGCCGCTGCCTCCGCCGACATCCATGAGGCTCCCATACACACCGAAGTTATACGCCGCAGCGATCGCCGGACCGGCAAGCTCCGAAACGTTTGTCATTGCATCATCGAAGACGCGAGCCAACTCCGGGTTATGACGCAGATATTCGAAGTCATCCATGCCGGAGAGTTTGCACCAGGAAGGTTTTCCAGTCTGGATGCAATACACCAACTCTCCATAGCAACGGTAAGAGAATTCACTTCCCCAAAAAATGAAGAGAGGCCTGACTGATCCCGGGACGCCGGTGCGCAGGAGGAGGGAAAGATCAGTGTTTCTGAAATTGTGGGGTGCGGCTTCTTCGAAGATCCCCTGGCTTGCGAGAAGGCGCAAAGTGCGGCAGAGCGCGCCTTCGTTCACTTTCAGTTCACGGGCAATTTCGGGCGCGGAGCGCTGACCTTCACCAATGAAATCCGCTACCCCTAATTTGGCCACGGCGCACAAGGCCTGATGGGTAATGAGGCCGTCGTGGGTGCGCAGCAATGGTGTTGGGTCGATGTTCGTAGCGGCTTCCTGCGGCATGAGCCCTCCTATGGTTTACGGAATCCGCGTGACGTTGGATGCGAGCCGCCGTGGGGTGCGCGACCCGTTGGCAAGAAGATCGAATCCCGCGTCCGCGCGCATTGAAAACCGTGACGACGATCCGGCCGCCGCACAGTTCGTTTGTACGCTAATATCGGACGCACCGCGAGCGACACTTGACAAGAATTGGAAACACTTCTACGGCTACGGCACTTTGCGCGGCGCCTGATCGTCGGAACAAATGGGAGATCCGCGCAGGAGTGGATCGATCACCCGCCGACTGGTGGTTTCCGCGGCGCCTTTCCTGCAGAATGAGGACCCGATTCGCTGATCATCTCCCCTCCGTGCGCGAACACTCGCGATGAGCGTATTCTCCTGGGTCTCCCAATATCGCTGGCGCATCGTTTTTTACCTCTGGATCGTCTGCGTATTGAATTACATGGACCGTTCTAGTGTTTTTGTATTGTATCCAGTGTTGCAGCAGAAATTTTCGATGTCGGGCACTGAATTAGGCCTGATCGGCTCCATTTTTCTCTGGGTTTATTCGCTTACATCTCCGCTTGCGGGAGCGATCGGCGACCGCATCAGTCGGAAGACCGTAATTCTGGGGAGCCTCGGCTTGTGGAGCGGCGTCACGTTGCTCACCGGCATGGCTCGTTCGAGCCACGAGTTCCTACTTTACAGAGCGCTCATGGGGGTGATGGAGGCCCTTTACTTCCCGGCGGCGTTGGCCATGCTGAGCGACTATCACGGCCGGGCAACGCGATCGACCGCAATTTCGATACACCAAAGCGGAATTTACATCGGGTACTTTGTCGGCGGTTCAATTACCGCGGTACTGACAGGATTCGGCGGTTGGCGACTTCCCTTCTATCTGCTCGGAGCAACCGGAATTCTGGGGGTATGGGTGTTTTCGAAGCTGGTGAAGGAGCCACTGCGAGGAGCCGCGGAGGAGTTGCCAGCGAGCACGCTGGCGCCCAAGAGATCATTTTCCCAGACACTTCGCGAATTCAGCAGATGCCCAACGCTCGTTGCACTCGGGATCGTTCATTTGATCGTACTACCTGCCGCGTGGGTGGTTCTTAGCTGGGCTCCATACTTCATTCACAACAAGTTTTCGCTAGGGCTTACCGAGGCAGCTTTCAAATCAACGGGCGCTTTGCAATTTCCGAGCATTCTGGGAATCATAATCGGCGGAATCCTCGGAGACCGGCTGATGCGGCGCGGCATCCGTGGCCGCATGTTTACGTTGACCGCCGGCTTGGTTCTCGGCAGCCCGTTTCTCGTCTTCGCAGGGTGGGGGCACCATTTATGGATGGCTCTTGTGGGTCTCGCAGGATTTGGATTTTTCAAGGCGCTGTTCGATGGCAACGGCGCCTCGGCGATCTACGACGTAGTTCACCCGAGCAATCGCGCATTTGCTTATGGTCTCATCAATTCGCTTGCCGGCATCTCATCCGGGTTCTCCGTGTTGTTGGTGGGAATGCTGGAAAATAGGTTTGGAATGAGCAACCTGTTCGCCTCCATCTGTTTGTTCTACGTCGTCAGCGCCGCAATTACGTGGTACGCCGCAGTTCATTATCTTAAGGGAGACGTTGAAAAACTGCGGCTGACGATGCGACGCGAGCAGCAAGGTGGCGAGACTCCGATAGGGGCCGCTGTCAGTTAGAGGTCCGTCGAGGAGTGGTGGCTCAGACGGTTGGCCCGCCTAGACCGCGGGTTGCTTTTCAACTGGCGCGTCAACGCAAGCAATTCAGAACCATGCGCTTGAACTTTGCTTCATCGGCGGAAACACAAATGTTGAGGTTGGGCTTCTTGCCCCAGACTCCGAGCTCGTCAATCACAATCATTCCGGTTGTCAGTTCGCCGGCAAGTTCGACGTCCGCATATCTTTGGACACTGCTCACGATTACGGAAGGGTCGAGGAAGGCCGCCAATGTAAGCGAGTCCGGATGGTTGGAGCCGGGCAAGCGCTGCTTCTCCTTGCAGAAAGTCCGCCGCGTCCGGTTAATATCGCAGAAGAAACGCGCCAGAGGAGTGCCCAGCTTCGTCACTTCCTCGTAATCTGCGTCGGTAAAGATTGAATAACGATAAGTAACGTCGAAGCCCATCATCCAGAGGGGCACGCCGGACTGAATCATATCGCGCGTGGCTTCCGGATCGACCCAAGGGTTGTAAGTGGCCGCTGGAGTGATATTGCCGCAGAAAAGGTACGATCCTCCCATGAAGTAGATTCCAGCGAGGCCTTCCCGAACGGCCGGATCCTGAAGAGCTAAGGCCACGTTTGTAAATGGCCCTATGGCGAACAGAGTGACTTCGCCAGGATATTTGTGGACGATGGATCGAATGGCGTCTACGGCGTTTCCGCGTTCGGGCCGCTGCCGGGCTCGGGGAAAAAGAGAATCCCCCATGCCGTCTTTGCCGTGTACGTTGGTGACCGTCTGATGGGAGCGCCGAGAAACCGGATGGCGCTCGCCGCAGTAAACAGGCACTTCGCCGGAGCGGCCCGCAATCTCAATCGTGTACAGAGCGTTCTCTGCCTGCTGATCAAAATCGACGTTGCCGGCAACAACCGTGATTGCCTCGAGCTGAACGCCCGGGTCACGAAGGGCCATCAGCAGCGCGACGGCATCGTCCGAAGCAGTATCCGTGTCGATGATGATTCTTTTCACGCTCGGCAACTCCACATGCAACGCGTGCCCAGCAGCAATCTACCCGGTTCGGCCTTAGGGAGTGCGCTGGGGTCGAGTCATAAGATCAATGAACAGCTTTTTGAATCGTTCGACGTCGAGGTCCCATAGAACATTGGCGATTCTCGTATCCGGGGGCGGCAAGGGCTTCTGAATTCCCGGATACGGCTGATCGGGCCACGGCGCGCCGCCGTAGCTCTTGGGAATTTCGTCCCAGAACGATGAGGCTCCGTAGTTCATGCCGTGCATTACGTCGATATCGACGTAGAAACGGCGAGTTTCGGTAAAGATCGATGGATCGATCACGTAGGCTGCCGTCATCTCGTCGGGCATTCGGAACCAATCCGCGGTATGGTGCTCCAGATAGGGCTTGAGTACGAGCTCGCGATGTAGGTCTGCGATTGGCTTATTCTGACCGTTGACAATCGCCTTCACGAGTTCCAAATCCATGTGCACTTTTTCAGAGATATCGACTGTCACGAGTGTGAGTTTCGGCCAAGGCGCGCGGAGGACGATTCTCGCGGCCTCGGGATCGTAAATGACATTCACGGTTTTTGGCTGGTAGTGCTCGCTCGTTCCCATGAAAACAATTTCCTTGGTGAGAGGGACGATATCGGGAGCGACGCGAATGGCGAGAGCTATATTCGTGAGCGCGCCGCCACAATAGAGGGTCACTTGATTCGGATTTTCGCGAATCGTCTTGATGATGAACTCAGCGGCGTGGCCGGGCTGCGGCTTAAGCTTTGAGAATCCTCCCGGCGGAGGCACGACCGCGTCTGGCCCGGGCGTGTTTGCAGCATAGGCCCCCAAATATGCGTCGGTGCGGTTTCCGCCATAAAGCTTGGTCAGCAGCAAGAGTTCTTCGCGTGTTTGAACCAGGGGAAATTCCGATCCCATGAAAACGGGAACATCGGGCCGATTCATCAGTTCCAGGGTCTTCAGTACATCGGCGGTTTCCTGCTTCAGCCAGCCATTGCCGGTGACGACGGTAACGCCCATGACGTCGATGTTATCGGCTTGCAACAGCATGACCAAAGGGTTCTCGTTGCCCCCTATGACTCCATCAGTGTCCTGATCAAAAATTACCTTCTTCGTTCTGTGCTCTCCCTGAGCGTGCGTAGAAAGGGCAAAGAGAATGATCGTCGCTAAAGCACTCGCCAACCTTAACAGTCCCGATCTGCGCTTGCACATCGTTTGGAGCCTCCTTGAATGAACTCGTCGCCCGTCAAGTTTGTGACGGTTGATTACATGAATGTGAAACGTTACGCCGTCTGGAATTGCTTTGGTCACGATCACTAATCGCGCCGCCTGTCCGAACTAGGGCAAGATCGGTTTGAAATAGGGAGCAATATCCAAGCCGTTCGCAACCAAAACAGGTTCCTGCATAACGCGCAACGCCACGGGATCGTCAGCCACGAAGATAGGATCTAGGTCAAACGATGACACACCCGCCGGAAACACTTTCGAAATGAAGCGCGATATTTCGTCCAATTCAAGCGGCTCGTCACCGATGGTGAGAAAGAACGGATACTCCTGCTGGACCGGCGGTGCGGACGGACTAAGGGCCCTTCGAACTTTCAGGCGGCTGAGCGAGGCCTGGAGAGATGAAGGCTCCATGGAAAGCGCGGAACTGATCCGAGAAGTAATAGCCGAAAGGCTCGGCCAACCCATATCGGTGGGATTGTTCCAGGCGAGAGCCTTGGGATTACCCCGGCGTGGTCGAAGCACGTCTGTATGCCCGGAATGAAAGCGATTCATCAGATCCAAGTCGCCGTAAACCGGAGCACCGTCAATCAAAACGAGCGATACATCCTGCTCGGTGGCTTCAATTAAATTTCGATACGGATCCTTGTGCCGCTTCTGCAAAAGCAGGACGTCAGCGATCATCTCCGGCGCCAAGCGACCAACCCGGTCGTTCCAGCAGATGGCCTTGGAAGCGTTTCGAGTGATCATCTCGACGATTTGCAGATCGCTAAATAGACCGTTCAACTGTTTCTGGTTGATCTGGTCGACGACTTTCAGATCGAACAGGAGATTTTTGCTCCCGCTGGGCGCCCATTCCGAACCGATGCAGAGATTGACTCCGGCCTTCACGGCCGCGCGGATATCCGTGGTGGAGCCGTAAAGACGGAGATTGCCCAGAGGAGACCAAACCACGGACGCGCCGGCAGCTGCGAGTTCCTCGAATTCTTCTTCGTTGAGGCCCAGCGCGTGAATGGCGACGAGTTTTTTACTTAAGAGTTGAAATTGCTTCAGGTCCGAAAACCGCTGTTGACCGTAGTCACCGATTCCCTCGGAGAGATGGTAGATCCAGGCGTCGAGATGGGGCATGAGCTCTCGAAGAGCTTGAGCCGACTCCGACGTGACATCCCAAATGGTTTGGTGGATACGATCCTGTCCGAAGTTTTCAAATTCGATGTTACGAACCAAAAGCGACGTATAGGCACGGCTCCACGGCGCTGCGCCCTGCAAAGACGTGGTGCCGCCGGCGAGCGCTTTAACTTCAGCATACAGACAGACCTCGTCAAGCAAGTCCGCATATTGAACGAGCATGCGGCAGGGATTTTCGACGGTGCGGAGATAGTCTGAGTCGACAAACAACTCGGTGCGATTCGTGAAGCGGCTTTGGGAAAACCAAGGACCGTGAATATCGTAGGTAATGTGCTTATGAAGGTCGATGAGCCCAGGATAAAAGATACCGCCGGTGTTTATGATCGGGAGTTTCCTGGCGGCCGGAGGCAAAGCTGCGGCCGAAGGAACAACAGAGCGAATTTTATTTCCCGATATCCACAGGATCCCTTCTGGAAAAACGTTGTTGTGATCATCGAGCGTACAAATCGTTCCTCGGAATAGGAGTTGAGCCGAAGAAGTCTTTTTTGACTGCGGATCGAACGACAGCGGGGCCGAATCGGCAGCGTCCGAAAAAGCGGATAGCGCAACAGTGCCGGATAAAGCCAAGGAGTTCTTCAGGAATCCTCGGCGCGTGGAGTGCATGAATCGAATTACTCCCCCAGGTCGGTGTCTGGCGCGCCCTGCAGTAGTTGTTTATGGGCAGAGATACTGGTTACAGCAAAACTCCCAATCGTCTCCTCGACAGGTAAACCAAATGCAAGTGATAGATTGTCTCTTCGCGCCGGCCCCTAGAACTGCAGCTTTAGGGCGAACTGGATCAGGCGCGGGTTGTTCACGGTGCTGTCTACCACTCCAAACAATGACGGGAAGTTGAAGTCATTCGGAGTACCCGGCTCACCCGGCAAAGCGAACTGTGGGTGATTCCAGATATTGAAGAACTCGGATCGGAATTCCAGGTGCATACCCTCTCGTGGCAGCGGGAATTGCTTGATGAGTGAGAAATCGGTGTTCACGAAGTCCGGTCCCGTGGCGGGAGCGCGTCCCGCGTTTCCGAGTTCACCGGCTACCGGCGTCGAAAAACACGAGGTGTTGAACCACTCGTTCAGAGTCGGATGGCTCAAATGAGGGTTGCAAGTCTGGTTTGGACGGCTAAAGTCGTTTCCACCGTTATCGAAACCGACTCCCGAGACGTTGTTGCTATCAATGATGAACACTGGGAATCCGGAGGTGATTTTTTCGATTCCAGTGACCTCCCAACCTCCGGCTATCACGTTGAGTGGGCCGCTCCAGTCATGGCCGAAATGCTTGCCCCGGCCGAAGGGAAGCGTGTAAACGACGCTTGCGGTGAAGTCGTTGTCGAGATTGGTTTGCGAGCGAGCCCAATCGAGTTTCTGCCAACCTGGAAGTGGGAAGTACGTCGCGCCCAGAGGCGTACCGAGGTCGTCGCTAAAGCTATTGTCGTAGTCGCGGGCATAGGTGTAACCGATCAAGGCGTAGATGCCGTATTTGGAGCTCTTCGTCTCGGCCTTGACCTGGAGAGAATTGTAGTGAGCCGCACCGACATCCTCGACGTCGCTGATGTCCGAATATGGGAATGCTGTGTATGGCACGCCGAACGAGGCTCCATTCGGCCCGCATCCGGTGGTGTAGCCGGGTACCACCCCGCCGCAAGCCGCGGGCGACCCGACATTCAAGTTGTTGCCGTCGGTGAGGATGTGGGAACTGCGCGAGCCCACGTATCCAACCGTGACTACAATCTGACCGGGGAGTTGGTGTTCTACGTCAACGTTGAACTGCTGAATCATGCCGAGCTTGAAATTGAGGTTTTGCGCGAGAATCGTGCCGGAGAAATCCGCCGGAATCGGAGGCTGAGTAAAAATGGGGAACCCACTGGAAATACTTAGTCCTCCAGGGGTCTGTCCATACATGGTTGCGCAAGCCGAAGTTGCAAACGGGCACCCGCCACCAAATCCAAAGAAGTCCGATTCGGCATAGTAGGGCGGGTTCTGCCACAGACCTTGATCGCCCTGATTCCAAGAAGAATCGTGATATATCGAGTACCCGCCTCGAATCACTGTCTTTTCATTATTGAACGGCTTCCACGCCGCGCCGATGCGCGGCTCGAAAGCGGTCTTGTCCATGATAATTCCTACGTCTGACCCGGCATTCTGCCCCGCAATCAGAAATTGTCCGTTCGCAGGGTTAAAGTTTGCCTGGCGATTGTGGGCTTCCTTTTCCGGAGTAGTCAAAGCCCAAGCCAAACCGATGTTTACGGTGAGATTCTTCGATACGCGCCAATCGTCTTGCACATAGGGACGGAACATCTTCCAGCGGCGGCCAGTGGTAGGACCATTGAAGGCCTGATCATGGATGGCGAGACTGGTCAGGCCGAGCAGAAAATCGGCCACGGGTTGACCGGACCATACGCCAGTAAATATCCAGTAACCGTCTTGGAACCCCTCGGTCCGC
This sequence comes from Candidatus Acidiferrales bacterium, assembly GCA_049279675.1. GTDB lineage: Bacteria > Acidobacteriota > Terriglobia > Acidiferrales > UBA7541 > Palsa-147. The sequence goes on along the minus strand of JBAPOP010000100.1, from coordinate 10,853 downwards.
ACGTTCATCTCATTGGCGCGAATTCCTACGCCAATCTTAATGTCGTGTTTGCCGCGAATCAGATCCAATGCGTCGGAAATGGAAAAGATGTCCGTGCCGCCCTGGTCCGGCGTGAAACCGCGATCGCCGATAGCGAAGTAACCCGCGCTAACCTGAGCCGAAGTTAAACCGCAGCTCACCCCGCCAGGCAGGCATGTATTACTGCTAGAGCAGGTAAGATTCGCGCCAATAATGCCGAGTTTCGCCGACTCGCAGCTGCCCGTGCCCTGAGATGCGATGTAGTCGAAAATCCGGTTGTAGCCACCGGTAATTTGATTCACAGTGTTCGGCGAAAAGACGTGAGTTTCCGAAATGACCGCATTGCGTCCGTGGTTAACGAAAAACTGATTGCTAGCGAAGGCATTTTGTTCCGCAAAGCCGGGCGCCCCACCCGGAACGTAGGAGTTTGCCTGATCGTAGCTGAACCGCGCCATTATCGTGTCTGCCGGTGAGAAGTTGTGATCCAACTTGACGTCAAACTTCTTTTCATTGAGGTCGCGCACGGGGTCGCTGACGTAATTGTAGTCGAGGGCCTGGTTGCTGGCGTTTGGCTGCGGATAGTTACCCATCAGGGTCTGCGCGAGGGGATTAAACAGGTTGGAAGGAATCTTGTTGCAGTTCGTTCCCGCTGGCTGGCTCCCGTTGGCAAGCGCCGGGATGGGATTGCCAGAGGAGTCGCACTGGAAATCGGTATTCGCAGCACCAGTTACATAAGGGTTGATGATCGACCCGGGAGGAAGCACATTTCCAAAGACATCATGCGAGTAATCGCCACTGAGCATCGCGGGAGTCGGGACTAATCCAATGTAGGGAAGCCCTTGCCGCAGATCCTTCTGCTCGAGGTCAACGAAGAAGAAGGTCTTGCCCTTTTTGACAGGGCCGCCGAGAGAACCGCCGAACTGATTCAAGTTGAACTTCCCGGTCGAGGTGGTGAAGAAGCTCCGCGCGTCGAGAGCGGTGTTGCGAATAAACTCGAACAAAGAGCCGTGAAACGCGTTGCTGCCTGATTTTGTCGTCACCAGGACCGTTGGACCCGCACGAGTTCCCCATTCCGCGGAATAGGTGTAGGCCAAAACCTTAAATTCCTGGATCGCATCGATCGAGGGGAAGATGGATACGCCTCCGGCCGTCAGCTCATTGTTGTCGTTGCCGTCCAGGAGCCAATCCGTCGAGTTGACTCGCGATCCGCCGACCGAGAGGGAAAATGAACCGCGCGTCGCTACTTCGCTGCTCGGGCCGGTGGAGAAAAAGCTAGCGGTGCTCGTTTCCGTAACCGTGCCCGGCGTTAGGGTTGCGAGTTGCACGAAGTCGCGGCCGTTCAAGGGCAGGTTGGCGACTTCTGTAGCGGTGACGACCTGCCCGAGCGACGCGTTCGCCGTCTCCACGGCCACCGGCGCGCCCACCACTTCAACCTGCGAGCTAACGGAAGCCGGCACGAGCGTGAAATTCAATTCGCGGTGTTCGTCCACTTGCAACACAATGTCCTTGCTTATTGCGGGCTGAAAGCCCTGGAATTCGACACGAATCGTGAAATTTCCGCGCGGCAGCACGGGAATCAAGTAGCGGCCGCCGTCGTCGCTCTTCGCCTCGCGAACCGCTCCGGTATCCTGAGAAGTCGCCTTCACCGTCGCTCCCGAGATGGCCGCGCCCGATTTGTCAACAATCGTGCCGGAAAAACTCGCGTTGGCTTGGCCGTACACGACTGGAGAAACGCAAAGCGCGACTGCGGACATCATCGTTACGAAAAGCAATCTCTTAATCATTGTGGACACCCTTCTTCAGCAACCAAAGGCTGCTGCTATTACGCGACGAAAACACAGAATTTGCGGCACTCCCTGCTTCGGAGCCCGGGCAAACGCACCCCAGCAATGTATGGCGCAATCTCTTGGAGACATTCGACTGTTTCCCTGAGGATCTTCAACCTCTCACCTCTGGCTCGGAGTACGCTCGGGGCTTTTGGTTCACTTTAGAGCGCCCTAAGGCTAGCATCAGAGCGATCAGAAGCCCGCATTTCGATCGTTCTCTTCACTTACTTCGGCCTTGGTTAAACGCGCTGAAACGCTGCGATTGCCTTACTTGCCGCCGACTAAATCACTTCAAATCAGCATTTGGCAAAATTCCGACTGAATTATGTTGACAACATTGCGGCCAACAATATAAAGGTCGACTATCCATGTCAAGTAATTTCTGGGAATTGTCGGCAGATACCATCGCGACATTCCTCATCTGTGGCGGATGGCAGCCTTCGAGCACATTAGTGTTGCGGCATCATTCTGGACCCCGTATCGGGACCGATGGGCGACCTTATCTATTAATAACAGACTCTCTCGCGCGCGAGTCTCTGGCACACACGACAAAGGGAGGCGGCACGAACACTGCTCTCATACAGATCGCCGAGAGAGTTATTATGTTGGTTTGCTGCGTGGTGAAAGACGCCACGTACTGTCGCAACAGTTAGTTGCGCCAAGTTGGCCGGTCAACCTTCGCGGCCGGCCGGGCACCATGCTTGCCATGCTCCAAGATCTCCTTAGCTCGAAGCGACGAGTAGCCCAAGGCTAATCATTGTGGCCCGCTAAGATGATGAGCAGAGGTGAAGGACGTCGAGAAAGCAATCCGTCCGACTAGTGACTTTGTCGATCAGAGTGTCACACCGTGGACAGTCTTGAACGAAACTGAGGGACTATAAGGATCTAAGAGCACCGCCATGGCAAACCGATTTCCGCGGATGAGTGGCCTCCGTCAAAAATTTCCGAAACACCGCCCGATTGACTTGAGAGGAATTATTGAGAAGGAGTTTGATCTCAAGGGGATTGCCTCCCGTATTTCCCCAGGGTCCAAAGTTGCAGTGGCAGTAGGAAGTCGCGGCATCGCCAATCTCGCGCAGATCGTCTTTGAGATTATCAAAAACCTGAAGAGGGCGGGAGCTCGTCCATTTATCGTGCCGGCGATGGGAAGTCATGGAGGGGCGACCGCCGAGGGTCAGGTGCAGATTCTGAACGATTACGGCGTTTCAGAGACGGCGATGGGAGCGCGGATTGAGAGTTCAATGGAAACCGAGCAGCTCGGAACTACCGAGTCAGGAATTCCGGTGCACTTCAGCCGAGCGGCGCTCAGCGCAGACTTCATCATAATTGTAAACCGAGTGAAGCCGCACACAGATTTCTTTGGAGACCTGGGCAGCGGGGTCTTAAAGATGCTGGCGATAGGACTTGCGAAACGGACAGGCGCCGTTGCCTGTCATTTTGTCGCGGCGCACCTGGGCCACGAGCGGGTGATCCGGGACGTCTCCCGATTCTTGCTTGGGAAAGTGCCGTTCCTGTGTGGCGTGGCGATCCTCGAGAATCAATTTCATGAGACCTGCGATCTCGTGGTATTGAAGCGCGGCGATGTTGAAGAGATGGAGATGAAGCTGTTGGTGCAAGCCAAGTCCTTGATGCCTCGGCTTCCCTTCGAAGACATCGATCTACTAATTGTGGATTGGATTGGGAAAAATGTCAGCGGCGCCGGCATGGATCCGAATGTGATAGGGCGCGGAGTACAAGGATATTCGGCGTCGCTGATGGAACGCCCAAAGGTTTCGCCCCGCATTCAACGGATCGTGGTGTGCAATCTAACGCCCGAGACGCATGGCAACGCAATAGGGATCGGGTTGGCGGATTTCGCGGCGAGCCGGATCGTTCGCTCGTTAGACACGCGGTCAACTTATGTGAACGCGCTGGCCGCAGTAACCCCGCAGACCGTAAAGATTCCAATCCACTTTGATACGGATCGAGAAATGATCGGCGCGGCCTGCGAATCTCTGTGCATCAATGGCGTGAAGAATGTGCGCGTGCTGCATGTCTCCGATACGCTGCGACTCGAACGCTTGGAGGCGTCAGAGGCATTTGCAGACGAAATAAAAGGACGGCAAGATCTAGAAATCGTGAGCGAGGCTCGCGACCTCGAGTTCGATTCATCCGGGAATCTGCCGCCGTTACAGGTTCGAGCCTAGCGAGCGATGGCGGGCGAGCCAGCTTAATGAAGAGGGATCGGCGACTGGATCGAAAGTCTGCACAGCTCACGCGCGAGTTCGCACTCGCCCGGCTCTGAAATTAGAATCAAAACGAAGGAGGAGAGGACGACGAAAAACACGATGAATTTCTTGCACCGGTTGGGCGTGCCAGCCAGTCCTCACAATCTGGCTGCATCAGAGAAACGCTTCCCCGATGGCGCGCAATATCGGATCGAAATACCGAGTTGCGAAACGCCCCAGTTATTGGCTGCTTTGCTTGAAGAATCGCAGCGGTATGGAGTGCGAGTTCACCGGGTAAGTCAGGGGAGCGGAATTATGCTCCTCACGGACGCAGAAATCACCGAGATGTTGAAGATGTCGCGGCAGGCCAAGATTGAGCTGTCTCTGTTCGTTGGTCCACGGGCGACGTTCGATACCTCTCCGCAACCGTTGACGACGGCCGGGAAAGTGATTGGCTGGAATCTGCGCGGCTCATCTCAATTGGCTTATGCGGTCGAGGATGTGAAGCGTGGATGCGCGCTGGGGCTTCGCTCCGTGCTTGTCTGCGACCTGGGCTTACTGTGGATCCTTGATGAAATGAAGAAAGAAGGAGAACTCCCGGCGAATTTGCGACTAAAAATATCAATCCTTCAAAGCATTCCGAATCCGGCCACAGCGAGAGTTTTGGAGAGGCTGGGCGCAACGACGCTGAACGTATCGCCGGATCTTTCTCTCGAACATTTTTGGGAACTTCGACAAGCAGTGGATCTTCCGCTCGACGTGTATGTGGAGGTACCAGACGGCTTTGGTGGATATATCCGGTATTACGAAACGCCCGATTTAATTCGTCTTGCCGCTCCGATCTACGTCAAACTCGGACTCCGGAATGCCCCGGACATTTATCCATACGGCCGCCACCTCGAACAAGTTGCACTCTCCATGACACGCGAAAGAGTCCGGCGCGCGCGCATTGTGCTAGACCTCATCCAGCGCTACACCCCGGAAGCCAAGATGTCCGAGCCGGGGGCGAGTGACTTGGGAATTCCGGAGGTGTGAGCGACCAGCCTCGGGCAAGCGATCCCGCAGGTAGACTTCGCTAGCTCTGAGTATATTTCATGTAAACGGTGCGGACCTCGGTGTAGAAATCAAGTGCAACCGGCCCTTGCTCGCGCATTCCGAAGCTGGATTCCTTGGTGCCGCCGAACGGCAATTGATATTCAACGCCGGCCGTCGGCAAGTTCACCGTGATCAGCCCGGCTTCAATGGACCCGATGAACTGGTGAACGCGGGCGAGATCACGAGTCACGACGGAAGCGGATAATCCGAAGCGCACGCCGTTGGCGAGGCGCATGGCATCACCGAAGTCTTTCGCGCGCTGCAGCGCCAAGACGGGCCCGAAGATTTCCTCCTGCGCAATACGCATGCCAGGAGTCACTCCGCCAAAAATGGCCGGCTCGACGAAGTATCCCAGATCATATTTTCCGCCTGTCAAGCGCGTGCCGCCGCAGAGCAGTTGCGCCCCTTCCTCTTTGCCGATCGCGATGTAATTGAGGACTGTTTGCAGTTGACTGGGGTCCACGGCCGGGCCGATATCGATCCCGGGCTCCATACCATCGCCGACCTTGAGCTTGCGTGTTTTTGCCACCAAGCGCTCGACCAGCGCGTCGTAGATTGGATCTTCGATTATGGCCCGACTGCAGGCGGTGCACTTCTGGCCGGTGGAGAAAAATGCACCGTTCACCAGGATGTCCGCCGCGTAGTCGATGTCGGAGTCGGCAAGCACGACCGTGGGATTCTTTCCACCCATTTCCAACTGTACGCGGATGCGGCGCCGGGTGGCACGCTCGTAAATCGAATCCCCGACGTTGCAGGAACCGGTGAATGAAATGGCATGGACGGCCGGGTGCTCCACGATTGCGGTGCCGACTTCGCCTCCACTGCCGGTTACATAGTTGATGACGCCAGGAGGGATACCAACTTCGTGCAGCGCTTCGACCACGCGGTAGGCACACAACGGTGCGAGCGATGCCGGCTTGATGACCACGGTGTTCCCTGCAACCAGAGCTGGGGCAAGCTTCCACACCGGAATCGCGATGGGAAAATTCCACGGAGTAATCAAACCCACTGCACCCAAAGGCTTGCGCAACGTGTAACAGAAGACGTTCTCGCGTTCGGAGGGGATCTGATAGCTGAACTGCCGCGCGCCTTCTCCACCGAAATAGCGAAGAATGTTCACGGCGCGCTTCACTTCGCCTTTGGCCTCCGGCAAAGTTTTTCCTTCTTCGCGGGTCATGTCCTCGGCGATTTTGGCAAGTCGCGCTTCGATTAGTTCGGCAGCCTTGAACAGATATTCGCCCCGGCGCGGAGCCGGCAGAGCGGCCCAACGCGGCTGCGCCTCATGAGCGGCGTCGCAAGCCTGTTTCGCATCTTCGGCGGCGGAGGCTTGAAATAACCCGACAATTTCGTCATTGCGAGCCGGGTTCGTGTTGGGGAACGTCTTTTTTGACAGGCATTCCTTCCACTCGCCGGCGATGTAGTTGCGAAATAACTCGGTCACTCTTGCCTCCAATGAGGCGACGAATTTCGTAATGTGACGCGGGGCGGGGGCGCGCCACCCCGCGATCTATTTTGTCGCGGCATATTGACGTTGCTGCCAATTCGCATCCCACAAATTAAAGTGGCCGGGCTTGTACGGATGCTCCGCGAAAACTTCTTCATGGATTTCCACACCCAGGCCCGGTTTTTCCGGCGGAAGGAAATAACCGTCTACGACCTTCGGATAGCCGGACACCGCTTCCAACACCCAGGGATCCGCGAAATCGTCGAAACATTCCTGAATCTTGAAGTTGGTGGTGCAGAAGGCGAAGTGAACCGAGGCGGCCGTGCATATGGGACCGTTTGAGTTATGCGGCGCGACCACCATGTAGTGAGCGTCAGCGCCGGCCGCGATTTTTTTCATTTCCATAATACCGCCGGCATGCAACACGTCGGGCTGAATTATGTCCGCCGCGCGCATCTCAAAGAGCTCGCGGAAGCCGTGGTGGGTGTACAGGCGCTCGCCCGTCGCGATCGGGATATTCACCTTGTCCATCACTTTGCGCATCGATGCGGTGTCTTCCGGCGGCACGGGTTCTTCGAACCATCCCGGATCGTAACGCTCGAGTTCGCGCCCGATGGCAACGGCCGTTGCCACGCTGAACCGCCCGTGGCCTTCGATGAAAATTTCGACGTCGGGTCCCACAGCGCCGCGGATTGCTTCTACCAGTTCGATGGAGCGAAGCTTTTCCTTTCGGTCGAGTTCATAGGTACCACCGCCGAACGGGTCAACTTTTAGAGCTTTGTATCCCTTGGCCACGACAACTTTGGCACGCTCGGCAAAAGCCTGTGGTTCCCGTTGGACCGTGTACCATCCATTGGCATACGCCTTAACTTTCTCGTGACATTTTCCACCGAGAAGCTTGTAGATTGGCTGACCGAGCACCTTGCCGACGATATCCCAGCACGCAGTTTCCACTGCGCTCATGGCGCTACAGGCGATCACGCCGCCACGAAAAAAATCATTGCGGTACATCCGCATCCAAAGATCTTCGGTATTGAAGGGATCCGTTCCCAGGACGTGGCGGTGCTTGGCTCCCTCAAGATAACCCCTGACGCCCTCCTCACGATTCTGGATGGTGCATTCGCCAAGCCCGGTCACACCCTCGTCGGTGTAAAGCTTGATGATCACCAGATTGCGCCAACTGCAACCAAGTACGAACACTTTCATGTCAACGATCTTCATGTTTTTCTCCTGAGCACTTGGGGACAAGAGTATTCGTGCGATTTTAAGGCTTCCGTGCAATCCATTATTCCGCGCTACGGGGCGATCGCGCTTTTTCCAGTCTGCCAGTGCGCGGTGGCTTGCAGCGCGTCGTTGGCCTGATCTAGAGTGAATGGCTTGCCGATCAGACGTTCGAACGGGAATCTTTCCCGGTTGCGCGCGAGGAACTTCAGCCCGGCGTGCGTGTGGCGGGGCTCGAAGCCCCACGATCCTGCCAGCAGCAATTGCTTGCGAGTCACAACATGCGGGTTGAACGGAATCGTGCCGGCGTCGCCGTAGTGCCCGAGTACCAGGTAGCGCGCACCGTCGCGACACAACTCGAGCCCTTCCTCGACAGCCTGCGGGATTCCGACGCACTCCAGCACGGTATCCGCGCCGAAGCCGTCGGTCAGGTCCATCACCATTTTCTTTCTTTCGGCTGGCTTGGTTTGCGTGACGTCGATGCAATGATCTGCGCCGAAGAGCTGTGCGAGTTCGATGCGATGCGCCGGCCCTCCAATCACGATGATCTTGCCGGCGCCGCGATCTCGTGCCAGAGCGAGGCACGCCAATCCCACAGGACCTGAACCTTGTATCACCACGGTGTCCTGCCACTCGGTACCCATCCGCTCTAGACCGTGAATCGAAGTAGCGAGCGCGCAACCAGCGCCGACTACGGCCTCGGTCGGCAAAGTATCCGGCAGAGCAAATATCGAAGTTCCGGGGCGAAGGTAAATGTACTCCGCATAGCCACCGAGGAGATGGGGCGGTTCCGTGCAGACGTAAGAGATGCCATAGGCCTTGCGCTTGAGACAACGGGTCGGCTGCTTCGTGATTCTGCAGTAGTAACAAACGCCACACGCGATTGAGGAACTCCACGTAATTCGCTGGCCGGGCGCGAGTGTCCGCCCAGTCCAGTCGATGAGCTGACCAAGGCCGATTTGCTCGATCACGCCTACAGTTTCGTGGCCCAGAATTACAGGCAAGGAGAGTGGCAACTGGCCATGCCACAAGTGAACGTCGGTGCCGCAAACGCCTGCCAATGAGACGCGCACCAACGCCGCGCCTGGCTCTAAAGCAGAGGGAAGCGGGAACTCAGTCAACTGGAGCGGCGCATCGAACTTGGCCAGAACGGCCGCACGACTGGTCCTCATCCTAGGTACCCTCTGCTTCCTTCGGCCCGCGCGATTCGACTTCCACGTTGGCCAATTTTTCCACAAACTTCACTGTCGCGCAGTAATCCTCGTCGGCTAATCCGTCCAGCATGCACGCTTCATAGATCTGCTTTAAAACGGATGTCAAAAACAAAGGCACGCCTACCGATCGCGCGGTATCCAAAACCAAGCCAAGATCTTTGTCCATCAGACGAAGTGGAAAGAAGGGGCTGAAGTCGCGCTTCAATACTTGAGGACTCTTCATTTCGATAATGCCTGAGCGCGCCCGGCTCGATTGAATGATCTGCACCATGATATCGGGATCAATTCCGCCCTTTGCGGCGAGAACGATGCCTTCGTTCATGGCCTGCAGAGTGACCGCGATAATCAAGTTGACCACGAGCTTCGCGTGGATCCCTGAACCGTTGCCGCCGACATAGAATGTCTTGCCCATACAAGCAAAGACGTCGGCCACGCTATCGAAAATCGCGCGCTCTGCCCCGACGATAAATCCCAACTCACCGCGCTCGGCTTCGTTCTTGCTTCCAAAAACGGGTGCATCGATCATGTGCGCCCCGCGCGCTTTGAGAGCTTCCGCTATTCGCAACGTTGTCGTCGGAGAAACGGTGCTCGAGTCGATCAGTATCGCGCCGGGACGAATCGCGCTTAGTATTCCATTTGGGCCCTCGCTCACATTTAGGAGAGCGGTTGGGTCCGCGAGCATCGTGACGACAACTTCGGCACCCTGCGCTGCCTCTGCCGGCGAATCAACAATCTGGCCGCCGATCTGTGCGACCTCCTCAGCTTTCTGACGATTCCGGTTGTAGATCGTTACGGAATGGCCCTTGCGAATAAGATTGCGAGCCATTCCGCGGCCCATGAGTCCCACGCCGACGAAGCCGATCTTCCTGGGCATGTCGAGAACTCCTGAATTGAAAGAACCTCGGACATAATACATGTCGACTGTCGACCTGTCAAAAATGGCATCTTGACAATAGGCATTCGACACTTACAATGTACCAAGTTTCGGTCTTGGCGCTCCATTCTGCGCAATGTGCAACTCTCTCAAGGAGCCTTGTGGCAAGTAAGAAATCTTCCGCCTCCGCAGGATTCATCGGCAACTGCGGAGTTAGCTGTGTTCTGGGTGAATTTCGGGATGGAAAAGCGGAAAAACCTTGAGGGTGATGGCCGGGACGAGATGAATATTCGCACTGCTCGCAGCGAGTGTAGACCGACCAATGCAAGAAGACCCGGTTAAAACCTGCACCCTCGGTGTCTCGCCCTCTTGGATCGAAAAACCAGCTAGCCGGGTGGGCGCACATCGAATGCGCTTGCCAAGGCAAAGCCTCGGGCGGCTCAATTCGCGAGTCAGCCGTCAAGGGAGAATGGAGGCGAAATGGTAGCTGCGCAAGAGCCGCTTATCCATCGAGAAACTCTGCAAGAGAAAATCTTCAGCGTGTTGAAGAGATGGATTCTCGACGGCACGCTCAAGCCGGGAGAGAAGATAGTAGAGTCGACGGTGGCCCGCCGCCTCGAGGTAAGCCGTGCGCCGCTGCGGGAAGCGCTTTTTCTGCTGGCGCAGCGAGGTTTTGTCACTATCCGGTCGCACCGAGGCGCCTACGTGACGCGCCTCTCGAATCGGGATATCCGCGAGATCTTCGAGATTCGTGAAATCCTGGAGATCCACGCCGCGAAAAGATTGCGAGAGAACCTCACGCCGGAGAATGTGTCACGTCTCAAAGCCGCCCTTGCACATCTGAAGGTGGCCACGGATGCGCGCGACATCGCCGCATTCAGCGAAGCAGACTTTGGATTCCACAAAACGATATGGGAGCTTTCTGGGAATCATCAGATCAGCCAGGTATTGGTG
>JBAPOP010000099.1:0-16383 GCA_049279675.1 Candidatus Acidiferrales bacterium | reverse complement strand
GCCAAACTTCTTCGGGATCGTGTTCCACCCAGCCGGGCTTCGGATAAATTTGCTCGTGCTCTTTCTGCGCGACAGCTACGATTCGGCCGGTGCGATCGAACACGATAAACCGCGTGCTCGTCGTGCCCTGATCGATCGCGCCAATGTAACTTGCGATGCTATTCGACATGATGGGCTGTATCCGCCGTGTGGGGCTGCCCTAGTCCGACCAACGCTGCGGCGTTCGATCCCAACGTTGCGGCTTGAGGGCTGCAAGCAGGCTCGCATCCAGCCTACCGGCATCGCTCGTAGCCAGATTCTCGCGAACATGCCGCGGCCTGCGCATCCCGACGATCGTCGTGCTCACAACGGGATTCGACAGAATGAAGCGCAGCGCAAGTTCCGGCATCGTCATCGTTGGCGGCAGAATTCGTTTCAGGACTTCCACGCGGCCCACCGTCTTCGAAAGATTCTCCGGACCGAAATATCCGGAGCGCCAGTCGCTTTTGGGAAACGTCGTTGTGGCCGTCAATTTTCCGCCGAGGCTGCCTTCATCGAGCGGAACTCGCGCGATCACTCCGATGTTGAGCGCGCGACACACGGGAAAAAGATTGTCTTCCGGCGCCTGATCGAAAATGTTGTAGATCACCTGCACCGCGTCGACGAGTCCCGTGTGAAGCGCTTTGATTCCGTTGTCGGGCTCCCAGCGATTTAGGCTCAGGCCGAAAAATTTGATCAGGCCATCGCTCTTCAGCTTCTGAATCGTTTCGCGAAATTCCGGCTCGTCGGCCCAACTATCGTCCCAAACGTGAAATTGCAGCAGATCGATCGCGTCCGTGCCTAGTTTTTCGCGGATCATCCGAGCGTTCTCGACGACGTGCCCTAGCGGAAATACTTCGCTGTATTTATATTTAGAAGTTGCTGGCCATTTGCCATTGAGCGGAGGAATTTTCGAGGCGGCGTAAAGCCGCTTGCTTCGATTCTTCGCGAGAATTTGGCCGAGGAGAGCATCGCTTTTCCCGTCGCCATAAGCCCACGCGGTGTCGAAGAAATTACAGCCAAGATCGACCGCCAATTGCATCGCCTCAAGCGATTCCTGGTCTTCGGAGCCGCTCCAGCCGCTCATCCCCCAAAGCCCGTGGCCGATTTCGCTCACATCAAACCCGGTGCGTCCAAGCTTGCGGTATTTCATGCAGATTCCTCGCGAGCAGTGATTTCAGAATTCGATTGCCTGATGGAGCCGGGATTGGGCAGCAAGTCTCTGCGGCACGGCTCGTTCGCGCAGGGTTTATATCACAGGCGTCGCCATGCCACCCGAGGCATTTCTTGCACGGAACGCGCACACGTTTCCGCGGCTTCTTGCTTGTTCATCGTCGATTCCTGTCACGGGACGCACATACCTTGACGCAGCTTGTTATGGGTTCATCGTAGGGCTGGCCGGAAGGCCGGCCGATTTTTCGACTGCGATGTTTTGGGATCAGTGCGAAGTTTCGAGATTAGCGTGCGGCGGTGAAGGCTGACGCGGGCAAGGATTTTGCCTGCGCGAGGACTTCGTCGAGATTTTTCTTCACCGAAATGGCGTCGGCGCCGAGCTCCGTTTCTGTCGTTCGTCGCGCATCCTCCACAGTATTCAATTCCTCTCCCGGAGTTGGTGCGAGCAATTGGTCCGCGTGCAGATAGCACGCATACCCCAGCCGGCCGGGCAAATTGTGCCGCGCCAGAAATTGCCCATAGTTGAACCAATCCACGGCTTGCGCGCGCGGATCTTTGAGTTGCTCATCGAGCCCGATCGCTTTTTGGAACGCCATCGCGGCTTCGCTTGCCTTGCCCGCGCCATCGAGAGCATCCGCGAGATGCGACTGCGCGAGACTCTGATCGCGGATGTCGCCCGCCTGTTCGGCGAGCGCTGCAGCCGCGTGATACTCCGTCAATGCTTGCTCGATCTGCCGCGTCTGCCTCTGCGCATCCGCTAGTTCGATCATCACGGCCGCTCGCTGGCGAGCCGTCGGTCCGCCTTCCGAAGGCTGCGCGTCATTCGCCGTCTCGGAAAGTTTCAGAAACGCCTCAAAATGCGTCGCCGCTGCCGCAAATTGTCCAGAACGATCGAGCGCTTCCGCCAGATAGAGCTGCGCGTTCGCTTGCGTGTGATCGACGTCAATCGCGCGTTCCCAACTCTCGATGGCTTCGTCGCTGTGCCCCAGTCGCGCCGCCAACAAACCGAAATTCACCAGCGCATCCGCATTCTTCGGAAATCGCGCGAGCATCTGCTTGTAGTGATCGTAAGCCTCGTCATAGCGCCCCGCCTCGATCAGCGCCCGGGCGCTCGCCTCTTGCACCATTTGATTCGATGGATTCACTTCCACGGCGCGAGCGAGCGCGTTGAGCTGATCGTCCGCGCGGCCGGCCTTTCCATCGGCGCGCGCGATCCGCATTTCAAGCGCGCTATCGTAAGGATCGAGGCTCGCCGCATTGAGAAGATGCGGGAGATTCCCATCGTCGGTACCCACGACGTAGCGGACGAGATCCACGCCGCCCCAAAGAAAAAGCGTCAGCGCGACAGCCACGCGGAAGGCGTTCGCTCCGAAACTCTGCCCGCCCATCCAACTCGTCGCCGCGCTTCCCGCTTCAGCTTTGCCGCGCGCTCGCTTGTCATTCTTCTCTTTATCCACCAGCACAGCCGCGACGCGCGAATCGCGCAGTTTCCAAATCGCGCCATCGAGCATGAAGTGATGGATGTTCACGAGCGCCGTGAAAATCAGGAAGCTGACCGCAAAGTCGTAATGAAACGTATAGCTCACGATCCACGGCCCGCAGATGAAAAGCGCGATGCCTCCAGCGATCAGCGTGGCGAAGTACTTCCAAATGCGCCACGCGGCGCTTCCCGCGGCAACGGCTTCGCGGCGCGCGTAGTAGGTCGTAATCCAAAGATACTGCGCCGAGTGCAGCACCGCGAGAATGCCGCTGCTGTAGCGTGTCTGCGGCACCGCCGTGCGATATCCAAGCTCGAGCGCCGTCGGAAGCACGAACCAGAGAAATTGCGTCACGAGCAGCGTGAGCGGCGCCGTCATCGCCCTCCAACCGGTGCGCATGGTCCACTGCACGAAAACCCAGCCCGCAATAAACAGAAACAGCACGCCTGACGCCACGCGCAGCGGTATCGATACGATCGGTGGAAGTCCCAGCGAAAGTATCAACGGGTCATTCGACGGCCCGGCGTTAAAGCTCGCGAGCAGCATCACGTACGAAGAAATAAACGCGACGCGAAGCATGCGCCGCTCGGCGTTCGTCACCGTGGCGCCGCCGCGCCGCACAAACATCATCAGCAGGCCGTAATTCTGCCCGGAGTAATGCCAGGGGCTCCAGAAAATGTAGAGCGTGAAAACCCACGGCACGAGACGGAAATTCGCGTGCGCGAGAATCGCCGTGAGCGCGAGCAGCGCCGTCAGATGCAGCGTAAAAATCCGGTATTTCTGGAATTCCTCGCGCGTGTGATAAGCGCGATACACCGTCGCCATGAAGTGCGGATAATTGAAGATCAGCGCGAAGAAATAAAATCCGAGAGCCCACCCGCGCGCGTGCGACGACGCGATCCAAGCAAACAATAGCAGCGGCGCCGACCAACCGCCGCAGCCCACCAGCCAATCGAGCCACGGCGTGTAGATCCATGGCGACTTCCCAGGCTGCGCAGCCGCCTTCGCCGCCGGTTTCGGCGCTTCGATTGTCGCGATCCCCGCCATCGCCAATCGATGCTAGACATCGCTTCCGCCGCGGTCAACGCAACGAATCGCACCAATGCGCTAGCGGTAAACTGCGATTTAGCTCGCGCGGTCACACGGGAATTCAATCCTCAATCCAAATGATTCACTTTTCGATGCCTTGACGCACCCGCGATGCGCGAGTATCGTTCGCGCAATGCTTTCCTCCAGGAGACGTTGCGCCATCTTTGCCGGTTTGTGCGCGCTCACAATTCCCCGCCCCGCTCGCGCTCAAAAGCCCGAACTCGTTGTAGAGACGGGCCACACCGGTTGGATCGAATCCATCGCCTTAAGTTCCGATGGGCGGCTTCTCGCCTCCGCCAGCGTTGACCAAACAATTGTGCTGTGGGACGTGAAGGAAGCGCGAGAGCTGCGAACGATGACGGGCCACACCAATTGGGTGACCACTGTCGCGTTCAGCCCCGACTCCCGAACTTTGGCATCCGGAAGTACCGACGACACAATCAAAATCTGGGACGTAGCAACCGGCCAGCAGTTGCAGACTCTTACTGGCAATCTGGGTGAGATCAATTCAGTCGCATTTAACACCGACGGGCGGATCCTGGCTTCCGGTAGCTCGAGGTCCATTACTCTCTGGGACGTCGCCACCGGGCGCGAGTTGCGAAATTTTAGGGGCCACTCCGGCGGGATCCAGTCCGTCGCGTTCAGTTCCGATGGGAGAATCCTGGCTTCAGGCAGCTACGACAAAACAGTCAAGCTTTGGGACTTCGAGTCGGGGCAAGAGCTGCGAACTCTAGCGGGCCACACCGATCAGGTCTCGTCCGTCGCCTTCACTCCCGACGGCCGGGTCCTGGCTTCCGGCAGCGAAGACACAACAATTAAGCTCTGGGATATAGGCACCGGACGCGAACTACGCACGCTCACGGGCCACGCTTCAGGGGTGCGTTCCGTCGCCTTCAGTTTCGACGGGCGAATCCTGGCTTCCGGTAGCGGCGACGGCACGGTCAAACTTTGGGACGTGGAGTCGGGTCATGAACTGCGGACCCTCACTGGCCACACGGGAGGCATCAGCTCGGTCGCCTTCAGTTCCGACCGGAGCACACTCGCTTCCGGAAGTTGGGACAACACGATCAGGCTCTGGGACGCGGAAACGGGGCAAGAGCGACACACGCTGACGGGTCACACCAGCTTGGCCAGCCCCGTGGCTGTGACTTCCGATGGCCTGGCTTTGGCCTTTGGCGCAAGCGACAAAACCGTTCGGGTCTGGAATACTGCCACCGGACAAGAGCTGCGCACGCTGGCGGGACATACCGATGAAGTCCGTTCTGTCGCCTTCAGTCCCGACCGGCGCACTCTGGCTTCCGCCAGCCGCGACAATACAGTCAAGCTGTGGGACGTGGCGTCGGGGCGGGAGTTGCGAACACTTACGGGCCACACTAGTTGGGTCGGTACTGTCGTGTTCAGCCCAGACGGACGGACCGTCGCCTCCGGAAGTCTTGACGGTACAATCAAGCTGTGGGATGCGAACACAGGGCAGGAGCTGCGAACCCTGACGGGTTACGGCATCGACATTGAATCCATCGCCTTCAGCTCCGACGGTCAGACCTTGGCTTTTGGCGGTTCGGACAACACAATCAAGCTGTGCGACGTGAAGACGGGGCGAGAGCTGCGAACGCTGAGCGGCCACGCGGGTAGCATCAAATCCGTAGTCTTTAGCCCCGACGGGCGGACCCTCGCCTCCTCAAGCTCGGACTTTACAATCAAGCTTTGGGATGTGGAGACGGGGAAAGACCTGGGAACTCGGACGGGCAGCACGATCGAGTGCCTCACCTTCAGTCCCGAGGGTCACATCCTCGCTGCGGGCAGTTTCGGCGGCAGCATCGAACTCTATGATATGGCCACGGGGCAGGAGCTCCGAGCGCTGACAGGCCACACCGCGTGGGTTACTTCCATCGCGTTTACTCGCGACGGGAAATACTTGATATCCGCTGCTGGCGACGGCGCTATCAGATTTTGGGACGCCGCGTCAGGCGACCAACTCGCAGGGCTAATCCCGCTCGAGGCAAATAACTGGGCCGTCGTGGCGCCGGACGGTCTGTTCGACGGTACGCCGACAGCATGGAGCCAGATGCTGTGGCGCTTCGGCGGGAATACATTTGACGTCCAACCTATCGAATCGTATTTCTATGAATATTTTCATCCCGGATTGTTGTCGGAAATTATGAACGGTGGCGCGCCTCACGCGCCCTCATCGCTTGAACAGAAGGACCGCCGCCAGCCAATCGTCAAATTGCTTTACGCGCCCGGCTCCCAATCAACCACCAAATCCGTCGCAACGCGCACGGTTCCAATCCAGGTATCGGTCACCGAGGCGCCATCAGATGCCGTCCACGGAAATCTCGGCAGCGGCGCCAAGGATGTGCGCCTTTTTCGAAATGGCTCGCTCGTGAAAATCTGGCACGGCGATGTCTTGAATGGAAGGGCGAGTGTGACGCTCAATGCCGACATCACCGTTGTCGCGGGCACGAATCATCTCAGCGCCTACGCGTTCAATCACGACAACGTCAAGAGCACCGATGCCGCGCTTCTCGTGACCGGCGCGGACGCATTGAAGCACAAGGGTACCGCGTACATTTTGGCAGTCGGCATCAACAAATATTCAGCCGACGCACTCCGGCTGAAGTACGCCGTCAACGACGCGATGGACTTCGGCGAAACGCTCAAGTCCGAGCAAGCTAAGCTCGGAGAATTCGCCGAAATTCGCGTCGTCTCGTTAACCGACGCCGAGGCAAACAAACAAAACGTACTTGCAGCTCTCGACCGTCTGGCTGGCATCGAGATTGGTCCCGTGCCGCCCGGCGAGCCAATGCAGCTCGCGAACCTTCGCCGCGTCGAGCCCGAAGATTCGGTTTTCATTTACTTTGCGGGTCACGGCGCGGCGCCGGGAAAAGAAAGCAAGCGATTCTATTTCATCGTCCAGGACTTTGTTCCCGGCGCCACCGCGAGCAAGCAGAAAAGCGCGGAGACCCTGCCGGGCACAATCAACGACCTTGAACTTGGCGTCATCGCCGAAAAGATCGACGCGGGCAACGTCGTCCTCATCATCGATGCCTGCCAATCCGGCGCGACGCTTGCCTCCGACGATCCGCGCCAAGGCCCCATGAATTCGCAGGGCTTGGCTCAACTCGCCTATGAAAAAGGAATGTACATCCTCGCTGCCGCGCAGGCGGACGAAGCTGCAAAAGAACTCTCGCAATACGATCACGGTTTGCTGACTTACGCGCTGGTGGAAGAAGGCCTCAAGCAGGGCAAAGCGGATGATGATCCCAAAGACGGCCAAATCCTTCTGCCCGAATGGATCGACTACACGAAGATTCGTCTGCCGCAATTGCAACTCGATGGGATGCAACGGATGGCGTCGCTCGGCCGTTCCATTTCCGTCGCACCCGGCGCCAAAGAGCGCGGAGTAACACCGATGGAACGCGAGACGCAGACTCCGCGCATTTTCTATCGACGAGATCCCAACGCAACCCCGCTCGTCATCGCCAGACCCCGAGTCCCATAGCGCGCAGCAGCCTCGGCAAAAAAATAATTAACCGTCCGCCGCGCGGCGAATTTCCATTCGCGATTATTCTCGATGATTTGAACGGGAGGAATTACAGAAGAATCGGAACGGGGCGCGCGTATTTCGCGTCGCGCGCCCCTATTCCAGAAGAACGAACTACTTGTGCCCGAGCCGGAAGACCAAGCCGCCGCCGAACGTCAGGTTATCCTGCCGCAGGCCGAGGAAATGCGAATACATATAGTCCGCATTCAAGCGAACCGCGACTCGCGGGCTGACTTTAATGTCAACGCCGCCGCCGGTCACAAATCCAAATTGGAAAGAGGACGCCGATGTTCCGAGATAGCCCTGGCTGTTGTGGACGATTCCGAGCTGCACGCTTGCCCACGGCGTGAACATATCCGATTTGCGATACGAGAAAACAGGACCGTAATTGGCCGTCACTGCGGAGACATTCGTCCCGGACTCGACGCCATGATACGCGTTCACTTCCGCGCGGCCGCCGAACCAGTTGTTCACGTTCTGGGTGATCGAACCACCGCCGCCCTGCAAGCCGAAGCTGCTCGAGCCGCTCGAGTTGCCGAGGTTCGCATACAGATAAGAGTATCCGCCGGCGACCTCCCATGCGGGAGTGTCCTGCGCCTTGGCCGTCAGGCAGAAGAGGAACATCGCAGGAACCAGCCATACGAAGCGTTTCATCTAGTTATCTCCTTAAGCTCGTCCGCGCTGCGCGATCGAAGATCGTTGCGCGCCCTTGCCGAAACTTCATCCCGCTTGCCGGATTGTCTTTAACTGCTAATCGCCTATTAGAACGGTTCACTTACTCAGTTAACTTGTATCGTAACCTGAGTCGTGCTCGTCGTTGAACCGGAAGTCCCGGTTACTGTGACCGTATAAGTACCTGCCGGTGTCCCGTTAGGCACGCCCGCCGGGCCACCGCCGCCGCAAGCCGCCATCAAGAAGAGCATTGAGAGCACAAATCCCAGCGCGACTGCCGGTGCGCGACGCCGTTGCTGCTTGTTGGCCATCATCGCCATCGACATCAGCATTAGCGCGAAGATCAATGCGAACCAGCCCGGTCCGAAGTGCCGCACGCCGCCGAATGGATTCTGTTTCTGCGACGAAATCGGCGTCACGAATGTCCGCGCACCAGTCTTAATCGTGAGGACAGCAAGTCCCGGCGATCCCGAAGCCGGAATTACGATGGGAGGAGTAATCGAGCAGCTTCCCGCTTGCGGGGCCGGAGCGCACGTGAGCGACACTGGGCTGGTAAATCCAGCCACTGCAGTGACGGTCAGGCCATAATTTGCGCTCTGCCCAGCCGTTACGCTCGCTGCTCCCGGCACAGGCGCTATGGTGAAGCCGGGCGTCGCCGCCAAGCCGGTACCGCTCAAATTCACAATCTGCGGGCTGCCTGGCGCATTGTCTAGAATCTGAATCGAGGCCGTCTCCGCTCCGCCCACTGACGCGGTAAAGATGACGGAGATCGTGCACTGGCCGCTCGCCGCCAAAGTCCCCGTGCAGGTTGTGGTAGCCGCGAAATCTCCGGCGTTCGTACCCGTCACCGTGATGCTCGAAATCGTAACTGCCGTCGTCCCCGCGGTAAGTGTTACCGTCTCCGCAGGGCTCGCTGTTCCCACATTCTCATCCGGGAAAATCAATCCAGCCGGGCTTACGACAAGACCCGAGCCGGTGCTGATCTTCGATATGAAAGCATCGCAGTTGCCGCCCGGATTCGATTGCTCCGGGTTGGCGAGTGGGAAGTCTACCGAGCAAGTCTGCCCAGCGACATAAGCGGACCCATTCGTATCCACCGCGATTCCGTTTCCGTTGTCGGTATTGGTGCCGCCGAGATATGTCGAATAAATCAGAGTTGAACCCGTTGGATCGAGTTCGGTGACAAACGCGTCGTCGTTTCCGCCGCCATATGTCGCCTGGAAAACTCCGGCTGTTGTCGGATAGTCCGGGGAAACCGTCGAGCCCGTAACGTAAGCGTCGCCGCTCGAGTCGACCGCAATTCCTGCTCCCGTGTCGGCCAGCGAACCGCCGATGTACGTGAAGTAAATCAACGAGCCCGCGCCCGAGCCTGCCGGGTCGAGTTTCGCGACGAACACGTCGCCTTCGCAATTGCTCTGCGAATCTAGGACGCAATCCGCTTGAAAACCGCCTGCCGGGATTGCAAATCCGAGCGTCGCCGCCGTCGAGTTCGATGCGCCCGCGACGTACATATTTCCAAGCGCGTCAATCGCCACCGCGTTGGCGCGATCCAAACCGCTGCCGCCCATAAGTGTGGAATAGACAAGCGAGGCAGCTCCGACCGCATTCGTGTTCACTTCCGCCGCAAACGCGTCGCCCGCGCCTTCGTTCGCCGATTGAAGCGCGCCGGCGCTTACAGGAAAGTTCGTCGAGTAGGACAGTCCGGCCACATATGCGTCGCCGCTGTTGTTGACGGCCACGCCGTATCCGGTGTCTTCATTGTTTCCGCCAAGATACGTGGAGTACAGAATGCTCGATCCGGTGGCGCTCACCTGCGCCACAAACGCGTCGGTGGTTCCTCCGCCGAAGGCTGTCTGGGCGCCGTTGACGATCGGAAACGGCGGCGGCCCGGTAGCGGGCGGCGTAATAATGACCGTGGGAACTCCATTCGGTCCGGTCTGACCCGTCACATACGCGTTGCCATTGAGATCGACTGCGATCGCGTAACCAATAACATTCTCGTACTCGCCGAGAAATCCGGAGTACACGACGTCCGAACCCGCCGCATTCAACTTCGAGACAAAAGCATTTTCAACTACGAGACTCTGCTGGTTGTAGGACGCGCCGCATTCACCGTCACCGCCGCACAGCGTGTTGAAAGAGCCCGGTGTCACCGGAAAATCCGGCGACAGCGTTCCGCCGACCACGTAGGCGCTTCCGAACGTGTCCACCGCAATACCGTTCGCAACATCCTCGCTGGAACCGCCGAGATAGGTCGAATAGATCAGCGACGAACCATCCGCGCTCAACTTCGCGACGAATGCATCCTCAGGAAAATCGTTCGACCCTCCGTCGTTCGGCTGCAGGGGGTGCGCCGTCGGAAAATTCGTCGACGAAGTTCCGCCAGCCACGAACGCCGTGCCGTCTGGTGCGACCGCAATTCCATTCGCGCCATCGATCCCGCTTCCGCCAAGATACGTGGAATACGCAAGGATCGGGTCAATCACGAGCGGCCGCAGCGGATCGTACTTGCCCAATTTCACCGCGACGCGATCGCCGCTCTTCACAACAAAGCCAGCCGTCACAAATTGTTTTGCTCCGCCATTCTCTTGATATGCGACTGGCTTCCGCAGGCGCATCTCGCCGCCCTTGGCGGTCAACCCGAGGTCGCCCGTGGATTCCGCCGTGATCTTCCGCACGCCGGAAAAAGCCAATTCGATCGCGCGCGGATTTGCACCCGGCGCGACAACGAAGTCGTATTCCAATTGGCGCTGATTGCCGTAGTAAACAAGATCGATTCCAGGATAAACACTCGACTCGCGCACCGCGCGGTAGTTCGGCACATTTGTCTGCCACTTCGAGCGATCGTTTCCGATTAGGTAATTGCTCTTGCCCGGCAGTTCATCCAGTGCTGTAAATTTCGCGTTTGAGTTCGCGCCATCCAAATTCATTCGCAGCGTTTCGTTCTTCGCGCTCTTGCGCATCGCGAACACGGCTTCAGCCGGCGTCAAGAAAAGAGTGTAGCCATTGCCGCGCGCAAGAAATTTCACTTCACCGGCGGACTGGCCGTTGTTCGGTTCGAATGCTAGCGGTAATTTGCCGTAGCTCTCTTTGATCGATGCGGAATTCGAGACGTTGATCTGCGCGGGATTTTGAGAAGTAGTGCCATCTGCCGCCGGCCTCGCCATAACAACTGATGCCGCCGTCCGATGGACGCGCGAGGACGTACTCAACATCAACGCTCCGCCCGCGCAAACCAGCGCGCCAAGCGCCGTCACCCATCGCAACGAAATTCGGGAATCCATCGAGGTCCCCTGCTTTCTCATGAGCATCCCCTTCTAAGACTAAAATGGCAAAAACAGCGATTTAGCTCTTGCCGCTTAAACACCAAGCGGGCATAAAGCATTCGCAAATTTCCAGGCTCGTACGTCGAATGGCAGCACCCCGAGCGCACATATAGCCGTGCACGTACGATTCCAATCTAGGAATAACCGCGGCGCCTTAACTGGCGGTCAATTGGCTCATTCTTAAGAACATATTCAGAACGCGCTTTCGCCGCTCGAAGCATGCCCAGTACGAGGAAAATCCTTGCCTACCTGTGAAGAACGCATTGTCCTCGACGGCTCATCCATTGCCCTTGGCGTCACCGCGCTGCAATTGAAAGTGTCTCAAAAAGTGAACTCATCGCTCGCAAATTGTTATCAGATGTTCACCCTTAAACGGCGTCGCAGTCGCGCGCACATCGAGCCGCTGTAGGCGCAACTCACGCGCTCGCAACTCGAACATTTCATTATTGTGCTTGGACTTGTGTCTAGGATTGTTGTGAGCGCCGGAGAGCATCGGCGATTTCGTTGGCGATCTGCCGCGCGCGCTCGATGTCTTCGGGATTGAGGCTGATCGCAGCTACTCGCGCATGGCCTCCCCCTCCGTACTTTTCGGCAAGCGTGGCCAGATTCACATCCTCATTCGGTTCCTTCCACGGATTCGTCCCGATCGAAACTTTCGCGCGCGTGGGCGAGGCGCTCACCCCGACGGAGTAGAGACATTCAGGATGCAGATAATAAGGAATGAATTTGTTGTAGCCCTCGAGGTCGAGATCGCTTACGTCAAAAAAAATCACGCCGCCTCGCGCTTGTCCTCGCTCGCGCATGATTTCGATTGTGCGCTGGTGCCGATCGAGCAGCGGCCCAAGATGCTTCGCGACGATCGGAAGCTGAATCATTTCCGCGAGCGAAATCTGCGAAAGATAAGGAATCAGCTTTGGCACGAGATCGGGCTCGGGCGCCGCTTCGATCACGAGCGCGAGCTGCATCGCCGGATCTTTCAATCCCACCGCGACGTCCGAGGAAGCGAACTGCGCTCCATCGATAATGTCGCCCCAATGAATCAATTCGGCGAGCGGCTTGGCGTCGAATCCGAATTTTTCCGATGCTATCGTTGACACGAATTTCGTGCAGGACTTGTACGCCGGATCGTAGAATTTTTTCCCGGAATGGTCGGCGCGGAAGTTCGCTGCGTCGGCCGGTGTGAGAAATGCACTCTGGTGATGATCGAACCACCACGTGAGCCGCGGCGAGCTAGAGTACTTGAAATCGACGATCGCGTTTACGTCGCCGTCGAAGACGCCTTCCTCGAACGGCTTCGAGGCTCGGTGCGTCATGCCCGTATAGCGAAACTCGGCCTTCGCGTCGATTCGCTCGCGATAGAACCGCGAAAAAATCGCCGCCGAAGACGCGCCGTCAAAACATTTATCGTGGAAAAAAACTCGTACGATCACTCTCGCTCCCGCGGTTGCAATCTCTCAGCATGAAGGCAAGTACAACGTAAAACCAAAAAGAATGGACATCCGCCGCGGGATTGTCAAGCGCCAAGCAGTCCGACGACTACCTTGGATCTCCGATGATCGGCAAGAACGTGAGTCCGGCAATTGTAGCGCCCGGCTTCAGCCGGGCAGCCTTTGACTTCGTATTCTTACTTCAGAACCTTGAATTTCGCTTCAAAGCCCGGAGGCCCCGCCTCCGGGTCCGATGTCAACGATGCGCAATTTCAATTGCACACGCGAGGCTAGGTGCTTTTTCTTACTAATGATTCTCTGGCGCGTGCCCGGCGATTACGAGACCCATCACCGACGGCCCCGGACTCGCCGCCGCCGCAGGCACCGCGGCGCGGAAGAACAGCACCCAGTAATCGCCTTCAGTGACATGCGTTATGGCAGGGATCGCAACCGGCGCCGACTCCGCAGGAATCAAGCTCAAAATTGCCGGATGCGTCGTGCCCGTAGTTTTGCGGCTCGCGTCGAGAAGATCGCTCTCTTTCATCGCGGCCGGCGAGACGTCAACGCTAGACGGAACCAGAAGAAGAAAATCGCGGAACGGCGCTGTGCCCTGATGATTTCCATCCATCGGCTGCAACCCATATCGCAGCGTGTAGACACCCGGTTTGATATCCTGATTCCGATAGTCGTTGGCGTCCCCGTCGTAGCGGATCGCGCCGATGAGCGTTCCCTCAGCGAGTTGCGGAAATGCGATCCCCATTCCTCGATTCAATGTCGCGCCGGGGGGAATATCTCTTCGCAGCCAAAGATGGCAGAAACTCCCATCCACGCCAATGACGTGCAGCGAATCCGGATTCAACACTTCCCTCACCGCCTGACTCAATTCTTGCGGCGGAGGCGCGTCCGAGGCATGAACCTTATATGCGGCGTCAGCGGCGCCGGCGCGCCACGAGACGGACAGTAAGGCGCCAGACAATACGGCAAGAGGTAGGATCAGAATGAATGCCGCGAATACGCGCTTACGGAGTGCGAATTGCGAGGACATGCGATTCACCTCGTTTCCTCCGCGAGCTGGGATCGCTTGGTCTGCGAAAACTGTTGCGAGAGCGCATCTGCGAAGCGTCGCTATCTTATAACTGTTGGATGTTAGTCGCCGAATTCGGTTCCATAATTCAAATCCGCATTTGCCGCGATTCGAATGTCCTGCCGGGTGCCGCATCCTTTGCGCAGCAAAGGGTGCGGAATTTCGGCCCCAGTTCGATCCGCGATTCGACTACCAATTTCCGAGGCTCATCGGCCAGGGTCTCGGGATGGCTAGCGTCATCAGCAAAAATCCGATCAGCGCGAAATTCTTCGTAAAATTGACCCTCTCAGCCATTTTCGCCATCGGATCCTGTATGGCCCAGAACTTGTGTATGCCGAACGAAACGCCCAGCAGGAATATCATCAGCAAAATCGCCCCGATAGTCGGGTGATAGCCAAGAAGCAAGCTCGCGCCTCCCAGCAAGAGAAGCAAACCCGTCCCGCCGACGGCAACTTCAGGCGCCGGTGTCCCTTTGCTCTTCGCGTAACCAGAAATCATCTTGAGGTTTGCGAAGTGATTGAAGGCGCCCATAAGGAAATATCCGCCCGCGATAATTCGTCCCGCAGAGAACAGGTAAAGATGAATGTTATCCACGCCGCCTCCTTAGGAATTGTCCATTCGAGATATCGAATTTCATTACCCGACGGCCAGCAATATACACCCACTCGCCCACTCACTCTTCCGCTTCCATCTTCTCCGCAATCTCCAGCATCTTCACCACGCTATTCCAATTCCTGCCCGTCCCCGGCGTCTTCAGCGCTTTATTCACCGCGGACCACGACATTTTCGACTGCCCCTGCCCATTCGGAAAATAAATATAGAGTTCGCGGCCGTCCATCCGCAATTCCTCTGGATCAGTTTTGATCCGAAGCACATCCGCGCGCGATTCCGCTCCCGGATCGCTCGCAAGGAAATTGACAAGCAGCTTGCCCGGCTCGATGCCGCGCCGCTTCGCAAACGGATTCCGCGCGATCACATCGCGCATCTCGGCAACGGTGCGGCAAATCACATCCGCAGAGCAGCCAAATTTCCGCTCGATCCCGCCCCGCACTCGCTTCGTCAACACCGCAAGATCGCGCTCATCCGTCCTGAAAATCACGTTGCCGCTCTGCACGTAAGTCTGCGCATCGCGCAGCTTCAGCGACGCGTACAGCGCCCGCAGCTCCTCCATCTTGATTACGTTGTGGCCGCCAACATTCACGCCACGCAGCATCGAAATAATTACTGGCATATCCCGCCTGAGTATACGCTTGCCGACAGCAGCAGAAATCCACGGCTTAGCAATTCCCCGTCGAGTACTAAAACCCTTACAGCAGGCTCACTTTCGCACTCGCCGACAGCGTGCTAGCGTTTTACTGAGTGCCAAATGCGATTTGCCGGCGATATCTATCGCGACCTCGCCCCGGCCTTCCCAACACGCCGGCTAACCGGAAACCGCTCATTTCTAATCGGTACACCAAAACGATTAGAAATCGGCGCAAGTCTCTCAAAACAAACGACGGCGCTCATTTCTAATCGGTACAAAAACGGCACCCTTGAAAAGCGCGATATTCGCATTCACCAATCGCTACCAGAGCCGGGAGGCCCCGGCCTCTCGGACCCCGTGCCCAACGATTGGGATCAGGTCGGCCACCACAGCGTTGCAGCCGGTAGCGCGCCGCTACGCGCGGCGAGCGTGAAACCGAAATCGGCGGGGCGTCGTTTCCACGAACGCATCCTCGAACCCTGCATTTTCGAGGCGCGCAGCAAACGTATCCGGATTGACGAGATTGATCACGTCGCCGATGTGCAGCAGCGTCATCCTCCAGCTACTGCGGCTATCCACTCC
Organism: Candidatus Acidiferrales bacterium; assembly: GCA_049279675.1. GTDB lineage: Bacteria > Acidobacteriota > Terriglobia > Acidiferrales > UBA7541 > Palsa-147. The sequence continues at coordinate 744 of JBAPOP010000099.1, read as the reverse complement.
CGCAAAGATCGCGCCCGGCTTCAGCACGCGCCGCGTCTCGCGAAGCAGCTTTTCCTGCAACTCCGGCTTCGGAACGTGGTGCAGCATCGTGAACGAAACCGCGCCGGAAAAACTCTCATCGGAAAACGGCATTTCGGCCGCGTCGCCTTCGACCACTTCCACATTCGACCCATGCATTCGCGAGCGAAGCGAAGCGGCAAGCCCGGGATCGATTTCGAGCGACGTGATGTGCGCGATTCGCTCACGCAGGAAATCCGTCGTGAGCCCCGGTCCCGGACCGATCTCCAGCACGTTCTCGCCCAGGTCCACGCCGCGGAGAGCCCAGGGCATCACGTCGTTCCGCAGTGTCTTCCGCCAGGAATTCGACGCGCACAGCCAATGGTGAATTCGATTCATCGGAGTTCAGGACGAAACGGATTCGCCCGCCAGATCGCGGAGCGCTTCTCCGAACGCGTGAGTGTGCAAATCAACGTCGGCCTCGGAAGTCGCCGGCGACGTCAACGCCATATTGTGGAATGGCGTCAGCAAAATGCCGCGATTGAGCGCATGAAGATGCAGAAATCGCTCGAGAGGAAAATCCATTGCCGCGGCGGCTTCCGAGCCGTTGCGTGGCGGAGTGGGTCGGAATTGATATTCCGCGCGGCAGCCGAGCCGTGTAACGTGCCACGGCATCTTGGCGCCGAGAATCGAGCTCGCCACGCCGCGTTCGAATCGCTCGGCCATCGGAATCATGCGCGCGAAAGC
>JBAPOP010000098.1:0-42223 GCA_049279675.1 Candidatus Acidiferrales bacterium | reverse complement strand
TTTCGCCCGGCGCAGCCAAAATTGTGACGGTACATTCGGCATACTGGCGATAAATCGAAGAAACGCGGTGCTCCACTTCGGACTCCGGCAATCCCGTGACGCGCAAATCGCGCACGTAAAGGCGCCGTCCGTGCCCTAGTTTGTCGAGCCGCGGGCGCACTTCGTTCGCGAACATCGCTTCGAGTTCATTTGGCGGGCCTGGAAGAAGCACCACGACGCGCCCTTTCGCCTCAATCCACTGGCCGGGCGCCGTCCCGCGCGGATTTTTCAGCGCCTGCGCGCCTTCGAGGATCATCGATTGCCGGACGTTGTTCTCGGGCATCGCGCGCCCATATCGCCGAAAGCGCTCCTGAATTGTCCGAAGGATTTCGTCGTCGCGAACCAGACGCCGGCCGAGCGTTTCGGCGATGGCCTCGCGCGTCAGGTCGTCCTCGGTAGGACCGAGGCCGCCGGAGCAGATCACGAGCTCCGCGACATCCAAGGCGTGTTCGAACACGCGGCGCAATTCCTTGCGATCGTCGCCCACCACGGCTTTGCGAATAACGTCCACGCCAAGCTTGTTCAGCTCGCGCGTCAAGAAAAGGGAATTTGTATCAATGCGAAATGGCGTGAGAAGTTCCGAACCGACAGCGATGATCTCCGCATTCATGCGGAAAGGTTATCCGTAAAGCGGCATTCCTTCAACATCCCAATCGAGAGAGTAGAGGACGCTACTAGTCGCCACGACCGCGCGGCGGGAAGGCAACAGCGCCAGGCCGACGATGCCGCTTCCGCTAATCACCAGCTCGGCGCTGGCCTGCGGTGTCAGCCGCACCACGCCTCGATGCCCGTGCAATGAGCCCGCGACATAAAGATTGCCCGCGCGGTCGAACGCCAGCCCCTGCGGCCGGCCGAGGCCGCGATAGAAAACATTCACCTCACCGGCGGGAGTGATTCGGAACACGCGATCGAAGCTCGAAGTAGTCGGTCCCGTAACGTATAGATCGCTGCCCGGGCCGAACGCGAGATGATACGCGGCCATCGACGGTTCGAGCGTCGCGAAGACAAAGATTTCGCGGTCCCGGCTGATTTTGAAAATCGTGCCGCTTCGATCGCCGACGTAAAGATTTCCGATCTTATCGAATGCCATGCCCGTGGCCGTGCCCATGCCTTCAATCCATTGCATCGAGCGGCCATCAGGCGAAATTCGGTGAATCGTGCCGTCGTTGCGGCAGGAAACGTAGAGCATGCCTTCGTGGTCGAGCACCAATCCCGTCGGATTCATGAGCTCGGTCACGAAGGGCTTCACCGAGTGGGTCGGCGTCACTTTGTAGAGCGAGACCGGAACTTTCTGCCCGCGCTGGCCGCTGAACGTGACGTACACGTTGCCCGCGGAATCCACGGCGGGATTTGCGACGGCGTGAAGGTTGTCGGCGATTTGCGCGCCAATCGCCACGGGATATGGTTGGCTTTCAGCTGCGCCGAGCGTGATTCGAACCACGCCGCCGCCCGCGCCATCGGGCACCCGCGCGATGATCTGCGTCTCGGCGGCCATCACGAGGCTCGCTTCCGCTTGGCCGAAATGCACCATCGGCCGCGCATGATTGCGGCCGCCGAAGCCTGTTCCGGAAATGGATATTTCGCCGCTGGGAATTGCCGCGGTGGGCTTCACGTTGTCTATGCGAGGCGTGCCTGGCACGTTATCGGTTCGACCTTGACTGAAATTTCACTTGCGAACGCTGAAGATTCATTTGCGATGGGGCGTCCATTTCCTTCAACGCGGCGAAGGTTTGCTCATCGTTGCGCCCTTAGGACGCCCAATCATGACAGACTTCTACAATCCGAGCCAACGCGCAATCCAAAGACCCGCGGCGGCGTAGAGCGCGGCCACCCAATCATCGGCCATGATGCCCCAGCCTCCGGGCAGCGACTCCGCTTGGCGCGCGGGGAATGGCTTCCAAATATCGAACACACGAAAAAGTATAAAACCCACCAGCAAATATTTCCAGTTGGGCGCGATTGTTCCGAAAAGCGCGAACGGGTGATTCGCCCCGATAACGCCGAGTATCGCAGGTGCTCCATGACGCGGACCGAATCCTCCGAGCAGCAGCGTGAGGTGTTGCCCGGAGACTTCGTCAATCACCACGAATTGTGGATCGCGCATTCTGGCAAATGCAGCCACGCGCTCGGCCGCCCATACACCGATCGCAGCGATCGCTATCGAGAGCAAAATTTGAAAAAAGACGAATGGATCGACGAAATGATTCGCAATCGTGACCGGTTCCAATCCAAAGCCATTGTAGCGCTGCGCGAGGATTGGAACGGTCCATGTGAGCATCGTCGAGATCAAAACTCCTGCGAGCGAGCCCCAAGTGCCGGGCGCAGGCTTGAGATAGCCCAGCCCAAAGGCCGTCGCGATGAGATAGGAAAATCGCGGCTTGCGTTGAGTCGGCGCCACGCCTGATTCAGTTGCGGCGGTCATCGGGATTGGCTGGTGGGGAATCTTCTGGTGCGTCTTCGTCGATCACAGGTTCCGAGATCACGTATTTCTCGCTCGCCCAATTTCCAAGATCGAGTATGCGGCAGCGCTCACTGCAGAATGGAAATTCGATATTGGTTTCAGAGTCAGTGGGCTTCTTGCAGATGGGGCAATTGTGCTTCATGTTGATTCGAAAATATCACGAGCCGAGCGAACCGATCGAGACAAGATCCGAGCGTATCGAGGTCGCCGGCATATGGCTTGCGGCACGCGGCGGCCCGAACTCTATCGCGCGTCCAACAAGATCGTAATCCTGCGCTTCGGTAATTTCCACAGTCGCGAGTGTTCCCGGAGCCGGAAGTTCTGCCGCATCCGCGACGCCAACAAATTCGGTGATGTAAACCTTGCCATCAATCTCTGGCGCCATGCCTTCGAGCCGCGCTTCCCAGATGAGATCGGTATCCTTCGAAGGCCCTTCGAGCAGCGCTTTCACTTGCTTGCCGATCTTCGGCCGCAGCTTGCGTCGCGAGATTTTCTTTTGTATCTGCATCAGCATGTCGCGGCGTTCGGCAATCGTCTCCGCGTCAATTTTGCCGCCGAGTTGATAGCTCTTCGCCGCGTCTTCATCGGAATACGAAAACACGCCCATCCAATCGAATTCGGCATCGCGCACAAAATCGCATAGCGTCTTGAAATCCTGCTTCGTTTCGCCGGGAAACCCGACGATAAACGACGTTCGCAGCGAGACGCCTGGCACAGTCCGTCGAATCCGCTCGAGCATCTTCAGGAACGCGCCGCCGTGCGAGCCGCGCCGCATTCGCTTCAACACATCTTTGCTCGCGTGTTGCAGCGGAATATCCATGTACTTTGCGAGGCGCGGGTGCGCCGCGATCGTTTCGAGCAGCCGCGGCGTAATTCGATTCGGATAGCAATAAAGAAAGCGAATCCAGTGCAGCCCTTCAATTTCCGCGAGGCGTTCGAGCAACAGCGGCAGGCCATCGCGTATGCCGAGATCCTCGCCGTAGAACGTCGTATCCTGGCCAATAAGTGATATCTCGCGAACTCCCGCATCCGCCAGATTTTCCGCCTCACGGATCACGGATTCGAATCGCCGGCTTCGAAATTTCCCGCGCAGCTGCGGAATAATGCAGAACGTGCACGGATGATCGCAGCCCTCATTGATTTTGATGTACGCGGTGTGCCGCGGCGTAGCGAGAATTCGCGGCGTGAGATCGTGATACAAAAATGTCGGTGATTCGGCGGGAAGAACCCTCAGCTCGCCTTCGCACGCTTCGAGAATTCGCTCGACTTCGCCCGTGCCGACGACGGCATCCACTTCCGGAATCTGCTCGAGAATTTGATCGCGAAATCGCTCGACCAGGCATCCCGCAACAATTAGCTTCTTCGCGCGGCCGAATTTCTTGTGTTCGGCCATTTCGATGATGGATTCGACGGATTCCTGCTGCGCCGGCGCGATGAACGAACATGTGTTCACCACCAGCACGTCGGCTTCATCGGCGCGCGGCGTGATTTCGTAGCCGCCGCGCGCGAGAATACCCATCATCACCTCGCTATCTACGAGGTTCTTCGGGCATCCCAGGCTTACGAATCCTACTTTGGGCATCTCAGCGCGAATCCTTGGCAGGGCTCAAACTTCAAATTCTATCACACGCGGAGCAGCGGGCCAGTTTTGTGGGGTTTGGAAAGCCGCGGCGCCGCGGCTCAGGCAGGTCGCGACGTCACTTCTTCCCGTGCCGCGAGGCTGCTCGAAGAATGTCTTTCATCGCGGCGAGGAGCGACGCCATTTTCCCGGCGTTCGCCGGGTGCGCGCCGAATCGGGAGGATTGGTACATCTCAGTTAGTTGCGACACAGGCCCAGCGAGCTGCAAATCGGGAATCGAGGCCGCAAATTCCAGGGGCGTCTGCGCCGGCATTTTGCGCCAGCCGCGGCGTTCGAGCAGCTTGAGCATCTCGCGATATTCGAGCGCAGCGAGCTCCGGCGGCAAATTTCCGTCGCGGTGTGCCCGCAGGCTCCATCGCGCGCGCACAAAGCTTCCGATCGCGGATCCCCGAAGAATGAGCAGCAAAATCAACAGCGCGCCAAGCGAGCCCGGCAGCAGATACCGCGATTTCTCGATTCGGCGCTCAAGCGAAATGAGCTCCGCCATCGCCACGTCGCGCTTCCGCTCGTAATACGACTTGATCCGCGCAGCCCAATTCTGTGAAGTATGCTGAACGCCGAGCGCGAGCACCTCTTGATGCCCGAAATCGTAGCTGACGATCCATTCGTTCCAGTTGTATTGGAACCAATCCCAATACAGCGCGAACCGTGCGAAAAAGCTGGCGGGCGGCAAGTCACCGGGCGGCGTGGGATCGAAGGTGATCCAGCCGTAGCCCGGGAAATAGGCCTCGACCCACGCGTGGGCATCGCTCGCACGCACGATGTAATCGCCCGCCACGTCGTTGTATTCGCCGGGCAGAAATCCCGTGACGAATCGCGCGGGTATGCCTTCCGCGCGTAGCATCACCGTCATCGCCGATGCAAAATATTCGCAGTGTCCCGCTTTTTTCTCGAACAAGAAATATGCCAACGGATCTTTATCGGGCGGCGTGTCAATGTTCAGCGTGTATGAATAGCGCGTGCGTAGATGGCGCTCGATATTCGCGGCGGCGTCGTACGGATTCTTCGATGTCGCCGTGATCGAATCCGCCAGAGTTTTCACTCGCGGATCGAGCGGCGGCAATTGCAAATAGATTCTCCGCACAACATCGGGATAATTGGCGGGCGCCATCCGGAGTCTTGCGGGCGGCACGGAAGGCACGTGCGACATCCCGTCGTAGCGGATTCGCATATCGTTGTGCGACGGATTCGTTAGCGTCCCCGTCGCGTCCATTTGGATGTAGCTCGCGCGCGGCGGCGCGCCCGGACGGTCAATTCCGGGCCCGAATCTTCCTCTCAGCTCGATCGCGCGCGGCGCGACGAAAATTGCGTCCGTCGCAATCGGTTCAAGCAGCACAGTGTAATTAAGCGGCGTGAATTCATTCGCGCGCAGGCTTGAATCGCCGAGCAGATACGCGCCGCCAGTTGACGGCACCACGGCGATTTGTTCCTGCCCTCGCTTCGACCAGCGCCGGCCGTCGAAATCCGTGAGCACGATTCCTCGCCAGTGCATGTTCTGCGCGCCGCCCGGATCGCCCGCGATATGCACGCGCATTACGACCGCGGTGTTTCTCTTGATCTCTCCGATTTGATTTAACGAGACGTTGTCGCTGAATCCCGTCATGAGCGATGGGCGAATGCTCAGCGCGCTCAGATACCCGGCCGTGAATCGCGGAATCAGAAAGAAAATTCCCCCGCCGATGATCAGCGCGCTAATCGTCACGAAAACGGATGTCAGCGCGATGGAGCGGTTCAGGCGCTTCGCCGCCGGACTTCCAGCTTCGAGTGGCGGCGTGACCGCGCCGGCCGCGCTCCTTCGAATTTCCAATCCTACGAATGTCGATACCGAGATGAGCAAAAAGATCGCGAGTGAAATGAGAAACGTCGTATCCACGGTGAGAATTGCCGACGCGAGCATGCACGTCACGGCGAGCATCGCGAGGAACATCTGGTCTCGCTGCGTGCGCGAGGAAAGCAGGCGCACGAGCGTGGCAAAAATCATCAGGTGAATCGCGGCGAGCAATGCCGCATACAACGCCGGATTCGGCGCGCCGATGGCAATCGAACGCGAAACGAACCAGAGATCCAATGGGAAAAAGAAAAAGTAAGCGAGCACCAATCCCGTCGCCGCGCGTGGCGAAAGTTCCGGCCCGCGATGGCGGAAGATTCGAACGCCTTTCCACACGAGCACCGCTGCCGGCGCCATCATCGAGACTAGATCGAGTTTTCCGGTCGAGATGACAGCGACAATGCCAATTGAAACGAGCAGAAACAGCGAGACTTCGAAATATCGCTCAATTGCCGGCAGGGATACCGGTTCGGTTTGCGCCGCAGTGGTCATCGTGAATCTTCATTCTAGCATTCATGATGCGCGGCCATTTCGGGGCTTGCCCCTATCGGTAACGCCGGATTTAATGGCATCGAGCGCCGCGGCCGCAATCTTGCGAGTCGCGCTCGATACGGCGACGCGGTTGAGTTTTGAGAGCGGCACAGCGCGCGAACGCGCAACTTTCGGAAGCCTGCTGACGCGCGCGAGAAAAGGCGCGAGCGTGATATTGCGAAACGTTACGGAATGTTTTGCGAGCGCAAGTTCAGTCAAAGCGGGCAGCACGAAGCCGTATTTCTCCCGCATATGTTTTGTCAACTCCGCGCCGCCATTCCGTGCCGTCTGCACGGCGGGGAATTGCCACATGCGCGAAAACAGTACGTCGTCGTGCGCGCCGGGATCGCGCACGAGCAGCGTCCGGCCGCGCGCGTCGAGCAGAACCGCAGCTTCGATGCGCTGCCGAACCGGAGCGCGTTTCTTGCGCAGCGCGGGAATTTCATCCACGAGGCCGCGCTTAAACGATGCGCACGAGCCGCTCACCGGACACGCTTTGCAGTTTGGAGATTTCGGTGTGCAGACGGTCTCGCCCAATTCCATCATCGCTTGATTCCAATCGCCTGCGGAATCCACCGCCAATAGCTCCTGCGACGTGGCCGCAAGTTGCTTCCAACGGCCGGGTGCGCGCAGTTCGCCGCGAATCGCGCCAAGCCGCGCCAGCACTCGAGCGACGTTCCCATCGAGTACCGCGTGCGGCGCGCCGTATGCGATGCTGAGCACGGCAGCGGCCGTGTAACTCCCAATTCCCGGCAACTCGAGCGCAGAATCGTATTCGCGCGGAAACTCACCGCCGTGCAGCTCCACAATTTCCTTCGCCGCGCGACGCAGATTTGTCGCGCGGCTGTAGTAGCCGAGGCCGGCCCATTGGCGAAGCACGTCGCGTTCTGAAGCTTGCGCGAGCACCCGGACATCCGGAAATCGCCCAAGAAACTTCTCGTAGTAGGGAATCACGGCCGCAATGCGCGTCTGCTGAAGCATCACTTCCGCGAGCCAGACTCGGTAAGGATCGCAATCGCGCCGCCACGGATGTTCGCTCCGGTTCGCGCGATACCATCGGAGGAGCTGCCGTCGAAAAGCCGCGAGCGATTTTGGGCGCCAACTCATTTGCCGCGCCATTTTCGCACAAGTTGAGTGCCACGTCGGATCAACAGCGGCAACGATGGATGATTACAGCGAATCGAAGAAGATGAAGTACGAAGAAGACCAAAGCGCTGAAGGAACCGAGCGTTGCGCTCGCCGCGTCACGATGATTTTGAAAACTTCCGTCTCCGCCGCCAGCTCGTCAAGAAATTTTCCGCCCGTCTCTGATGTCTTCGGTTCAATAAACGCGAGCTCACGCAAGATGTCGTAGATGATTTCGCTCGCTGGCGCCATTGGCGTCGAAGTCCGGTCCGTTCGGAACTGCATCACGGCGTTCATGCCTTGAAAATGCCAAGCGACGCTCGCTGTCAACTCCACCGCGCGCTCGAATCGCGCCGTATGCTCGTCGGCCGCCAGCTTGCCCAGGTCCGTTCGTGGCGCGCCGATGAATGGATCGAGGACAAGCATCAGCCGCCTCTCATCCTCCCGCGCATATTCGCGGACCTTGAGCGAACCCGTCTTTGCCGACAGCTTCCAATCCACGAATCTCGCGCTATCGCTCGTCACGTATTCCCGAATGGCGTGCAAATCATTGCCGCGTCCCCGGAAGTGGCTGGCCATTTCTCCGCTGATCAACGGAAGGATTTCATAAGTCTGCTCGGCAGGTTCGACGTGCGGATAGACCACGACTTCGAGCGGCGATTCGACGCGCCGCGTCTTTTCGAACAGTCCAAATGGAAACTTCGTGCGAATCCCAAAGGCATCCTGCTTGTAAACGCCGCGCTTCGGAAAAACGAGCTGCACTTTCTGCCGCGCGGAATTGCGCCTCGGCACGTAGGGAAAATACACAGGCCGTGCAAGAATTTCCGCCGGACGCTTCGCGCTGCCCTCACCGACAATGCGCAGCGAAAGCGACGGCCACACTTCTTTATCGTTTCTCACTTCCACCGTCGCGAGCAGCGGCTGCTCCGCGAAAATGTGTTCGGGCAATTCGAGTTTGAATTCGATTCCTGTTAGAACAGCGCGCGAGAGCACGCCCGAAATCAAAATTCCCGCAAGCAGGCAGCCGAGAATCAGAAAAAGAAGATTGTTTCCGGTGTTTACCGCGGCGAGCACCACGATCAGAATCACGCCAAGGTAGATAATCCCCTCGCGCGTGAGCTTGTAATCCACCTGATAGGCGAGCCAGCGCAGGCTCGTGCGCTTCGCCAGTGCGGGTACGAACGTAACCGCAACCCAGCCCGCAAGTCCCAGCGCTCCGACCGCGGATGCGGTCGCCAGCCCGATTCGCCCTTCTTGCGCCACCGCCGCGGAAAACAGCGCCAATACCATCGCCACGGCAAGCGTCGCCATCGACACAGCGAACAATCGCCATCCGGGGCGATCGCGTTCGCTCCAGAGCCGCGCGACGAAGGATGATGTGGACATTAGAGTGGAACGCGAGTCGTCTCGATGAATTCTTCGAGGATGGATTCAGCTTGCGCTGATTTCTTGCGAGTCGAAACGTAGCGCGAGCTGACGACGACGCGATGAGCGAACACGGGAAGTATGAGCCGCTTGAAATCGTCCGGCAGGCAAAAATCGCGGCCTTCGAGAAACGCGCGCGCTTGCGCTGCACGATGCAGCATCACGACTCCGCGCGGACTGACACCCAAATTCAGCTGCTCCGAAGTTCTCGTCCGTTCCACGATCTCGAGCGCGTAGTCGAGCAAACTCTCGTCCACCTTCACTTGCTTCACGCTCTCCTGCATCGCGAGCACGTCCGCCGCATCCAACGCAGCGACTACGGACTCAGCCGGGGAAGCGCTGCTGCCGTTGCGCACAATTTCCTTCTCGCTCGCTTTCGAGGGATACCCCATGCGAATCCGCATGAGGAAGCGATCCAGTTGCGACTCAGGCAGCGGATACGTGCCATGGTGCTCGATCGGATTCTGTGTGGCTACGACGAGAAACGGTTCCGGCAACCTGTGCGTGTAATTGTCCACCGTGATTTGCGATTCGCTCATCGCTTCCAGCAGCGCCGACTGCGTTTTCGGTGTGGTGCGGTTGATTTCGTCAGCGAGAACGACGTTGGCAAAAATTGGCCCGGGCTTGAATTCGAATGCCTGCCGGACGGGATCGAACACGCTCACGCCGATTACATCGCTCGGCAGCATGTCTGAAGTAAATTGAATGCGTTGAAACGTGCAGTGAAACGATCGCGCAAGCGCCTGCGCAAGCGTTGTCTTGCCGACTCCTGGTACGTCTTCGATCAGCAAATGCCCCCGCGCGAGCAGCGTGACCAGCGCGAGCTGAATGACGTCCTCTTTGCCCTTGACGACGCTCGCGATTGCTTGCTGTAGCTCAGCGATTTGCGCGTGCGCGGAGTTGGTCTTGGTTTGCAATTGGTCCGGCCTTTTGCTACAAGAATGAAGACGCTTACGGGCGACTAGCTCAGTGGTTAGAGCGCTCCCCTCACACGGGAGAGGTCCAAGGTTCAAGTCCTTGGTCGCCCACCATCAATCTTTGATCGGCCGTTCAGGCTCCGCGTTGCTTCAACGAAACAACCATTCACCAAAATCGTGCGAACAGACTTATTCCGGCCGAAATCCCATTCTAATGGAACCTCACCATGACCTCTATCCTGCGTTTCGTTGAAGTATTCGCATTAGGTACGTGGGTCGGGAGCATTCTCTTCTTTAGCTTCGCGGTCGCACCCGCCGCGTTCACGGTTCTGAGCAATCGTCATGACGCCGGAGCTGTTGTGGGCTACTCGCTCACGCGGTTGCACTGGAGCGGAATGATCGCGGGACTGATTTACCTGGCGGCGCTGGTGCTCGAGCAGAAGTCGTTCACGGGATGGTTCCGTCCGGCGGCGTTTGCGGTGATCTTGATGATCGCGTTGACGTTCTCATCGCAGCATTTTGTGTCTCGCCGCATGACGGTACTGCGCGCCGAGATGGGTTCGATTGATTCAACGCCGCTCGATAGCCCGCTCCGAGTCGAGTTCGATAGCCTGCATAAAGCTTCAGTTCGCATCGAGGTCACAATTCTTCTCTGCGGCCTTGCTGGCCTTTTCCTGAAAGTCCGCGAATTCGGCAAGTAATCAAATTTCAAAGCCGTGAGGCCTCCGCTTCCCGGAATTCCAATTGAAGCACCCAGTTGCGGTGCATTGTGACAAACAATCGTCGCGTCTATCACCGCGCCTTCGGATTCACCTTCTTCGATCGATGCAAATGAACCGCCTGCCACAAATACCAACTCGCCACGCTTCGATACGGTCGCCATCGCTCGCCGAACGCGAGCAACTGCTTCGGTTTCGGCAATTTTCGTTTCCCGTACGTAAGCTTGAACCCCTGTTGCACCGCGTAATCAAGCGTAGGCAGCACATCCGGCCGGCCGAGCCGAAATATCAGAAACATGTGCACCGTCCAAACGCCAACTCCGTGCACCGCCGTCAGCCGCGATACGATTTCATCATCGCTGAGCTGTTCGACCTCGCTCATTCCCGGCACCACTCCCTCGATCGTTTTCGCCGCCAGATCGCGAATCGCCGCAATCTTTTGCCGCGAGAGCCCCGCGGCGCGAAGCGCAGTGTCCGTTGCCGCCGCAATTTGTGCGGGAGTGGGGAACTCCCCGCCGCCGATTTGGTCTTTCACTTTCTTGAGGATCGACGCCGCAGCTTTTCCATTCAATTGCTGATATACGATCGCTTCCATCAGCGATTCGTAGGGGCTCGGGTGCGTGTCCATTTCCATCCGGAATCGCCCGACGCGGACAACAAGATTCTCAAAATTCGGATCGCAGCCGCGCAAATGACGCACAGCTTTCAGATGATTGAACGGATACCGCTTTGGTTTTTTGCCTGCAGGCATTCGGAGGAACCTCGAGCGCGTGCTAGTATCACACACTTATGCAAACTGGAATTATCGGACTGCCGCAGGTCGGCAAGACAAGTTTGTTTCGAATCCTCACACGCGCGCGCGTGGAATCGCGCACGCAGCCGGGGCAAGCTCACGTCGGAATCGCGCGGGTTCCCGACTCACGCGTGACGCAGCTCGCCGAAATTTTCAAGCCGAAGAAAATTACCTTCGCTACGATCGAATACGTCGACATCGGCGGTCTCCAAAAAGATCGCGAGAAAAATTCTGCATCGCTCGTGCCTCTTCGCGAGGCGGACGCGCTCGCCCACGTCGTCCGCGTCTTCGAGGATCCCGCCATTCCGCACCCGTCCGGAAGCATCGATGCAATGCGCGATATCGACAGCATCGAGATCGAACTCATGCTCACCGATCTCGAGCAGGCTACGCGCCGCCTCGAGCGCGTCGAGAAAGATCTGAAGAAAAAGAAAGATCCGCAAATCGAATTGGAACAAAGCGTCTTGCTTCGATGCCGCGCGGCGCTAGAGGCCGAAAAACCGCTGCGCGAAATGGAATTCAAGCCCGAAGAAAAAAAAGCTGTCACGGGCTTCACTTTCTTGACGCAGAAGCCGATGCTCTATGTTCTCAATCTCGGCGATGACGAAGCTTCCGACATCGATCACGTCGTCGAAAAACACAAACTCGAAAAACTGGCAACCAAGCCCCAGACCGCCGTCGTGCCTTTCTGCGGAAAGATCGAAGCCGAGCTGGCCGATCTCGCAGACGCCGAAGCCGCGGAGATGATGAAGGCCTACGGCATCGCCGAATCCGGCCGCGATCGCTTGATTCAGGCGACTTATCGGCTCCTGGGATTGATCTCGTTTCTCACGTGCGGCGAACCCGAATGCCGCGCCTGGACAATCGAGCGCGGAATGACGGCGCAAAAAGCCGCCGGGGCAATCCACAGCGACATCGAAAAGAACTTCATCAAAGCTGAAGTCGTCCGCTGGCAGGATTTGCTTGCCGCGGGAAGCTTCGCCGTTGCGAAAGAACGCGGCCAGTTCCGTCTCGAAGGCAAGGAGTACATCGTCCAAGACGGCGACGTGATTCTGTTCCGCCACGGCGGCTGAGGCGGCCATGGTTCCTCCCGGCGCATCCCGATTCGCGCTCGCGTTGCTTCTCGGCGTGATTGCCGCGGCTGCAAATCTTCTCGGCGGGCTGACGATTGTCCGGCGGCAATGGTCGCGCGCTTACCTGAAATATTTCATCGCACTCGGTGCCGGCTTCATGCTCGCCACCGCGTTTCTCGAAATGATTCCGGAATCGCTTCGCCTGAATAGCCGCACGACGTTTGTTTTCATTCTTGTCCTCGCTGGATACATGCTCGTGCATTTTTTCGAGCACACGGTCGCGCCGCATTTCCATTTCGGCGAAGAAACCCATCACGAAGAGTTGTCGCCTTCGCACGCCGGCTACGCAGCTCTTCTTGGCCTCGTGATTCACACATTTTTCGATGGTGTCGCGATCGCCTCCGGAGTTCTCGTGTCCGCGTGGCTCGGCGCGGTGATTTTCATCGCGGTGTTTCTCCACAAACTTCCAGAAGGTTTCACGGTCGCTTCGCTTATGTTGGCGAGCGGCCAGAGCCGCAGGGTCGCCCTCCTATCTTCCGCCGTCCTCGGGGGCGCGACGCTGCTCGGCGTCGGCCTGATGTACGTTCTGCGCGGCGAAGTGGCATTGGCGCTCCCGTTTTCCGCGGGAGTGACGATCTACGTGGCAGCGTCTGATCTCGTCCCCGAGGTGAATCGCGAACCGGCCGCAGGCTTGCCTGTGCTCGTCTTCCTGGGCGTCCTCCTTATGTTATTGCTACGGTTGATGTTACCTTCGTAGCGGCCTTCCGATCAGCTAGATCGTCGTTCACTCAGGCGTTTCCGGACTTTCCAAAAGCCATATCACCGGCATCCGCATCCTATTGACGAGCCAGTGGGTTAACCGGGCGGCGGCGGGTCCGAAACCGCAACTTTATCCCCCGGCGGGTGTTCGATATGATGTGGCTATCATGGCCAGGTCCGACGTCCAGTTAATGCTGGAGGCGAAAGCGGGGGACGATGCGTCCTTCGAGCTTTTGCTTCAGCGCTATCGGACGCCGGTGGTGAGTTTCATCTATCGCATGGTGCGCGACACGGCGACTGCGGAAGACTTGTCGCAGGAAGTTTTTATTCGCGTCTATCGCGCCCGCGCTAAATATGCGCCGAGCGCGAAATTCACCACGTGGCTATTTCGAATCGCAACAAATCTGGCGCTCAATCGCATTCGCGATACGCGGTACCGCCTGTCGGAAATTTCGCTCGACGCTCCAACCGAGGAGCGCGAGCCATCTATGGAGCTGCCGGCACGTGAGATGCGCGTGGACCAGCTAATGCTCGAGCGCGATCGCGCCGCGATGATTCGCAATGCCGTCGAGGCGCTGCCGGAGAAGCAGCGCATCGCCGTGCTGCTCCACAAATACGAAGACATGGATTACGTGGAGATCGCCAAAGTTCTTGAATGCTCGGAAGCTGCGCTAAAATCGTTGTTGTTCCGGGCGTATGAAACACTCAGGGTTCAATTGGCGCCACTCGTTGGTGGAGCAGCGCCGCCGGTTCCGGCCGTAACGGCGGGGACCGGGAAGGGAAGGCCATCATGACTTACAAAGTGAATTGCGAGCGGATTTCTTCCGCAATGATTCCGTATCTCGACGGTCGCGCGAGCGCCGCCGAGCAAAGTGCCGTCGAGTCGCATGCGGCGGTATGCCCGGTATGCCGCGAGCGAATTGAGGAATTCCGAAAGTTATTTGGCGTGCTCAACGAGATGCCGCTGATCGAGCCGTCAGGTGCGTTCGATGCTCGCCTTCGCGAGCGAATTTCCGCAGAGCCGCGTAGAAACGTGTTCGACTGGTTCATGCCTGCTCCGCGGCTAGCGTTTGCACTTGCGATGTTGCTCGCGTTGTCTGTGTGGATGGGCAAGTTCCAGCAGGCGGATAATTCCGTTGCCACCTCGCAAAGCGAGCAGGATTTTCACGTCATCAAGGATCTCGGCGTTCTGGAAAATTACGACGTGCTGAAGGGCTTCGACGCGCTTTCTGAGTTGCCGGTCTCGACCCAGGAGCCCGCGCAGCCTCAGCAAGAACAGCCTCAAAAGGATGGCCAGATTTAAGTGATTCTCCGCTCGTCCATTTTCCGCTTGCTCTGCCTCGCAGCGCTTTTCGCGCTGGCAGCGCAGCCTGCGTCATCGCAGCAGCGGATTCGCCGCATGCAGAATCGCCGCGCGGCTGCAGCGCAGAAAAATCAGGCCAAGCCGAAACCTGCGACAGCTCCGAAGCCTACCACCGCGCCCAACGAAAATCAGAAGCCGGTCCCAAATCAACATCCAGCTGAAAATGGCGCTGCTCGGCCAAATGCCACTGGCGCGGGCCAGCCTAACGTGCGAAGCATGGCGGGCTTGCCATCAAAATGGGTTGACCAACTGCGCGATTTGTCGCCGGAAGAGCAGCACCGGTTCATGCAGAATAACGCGCGCTTCAAGGACCTGCCGCCCGAGCGCCAGGCGCAAATTCGCCAGAATCTCGAGAAGTGGAATCAGCTAACTCCCGAACAAAAAAACGAATTTCGCAGGCGCGAGGAAGTCTTCGGCCAGATGACGCCCGACCAGAAGCAATACGTTCGCGACAATCTGCTGCCACGCTGGCAGGCGCTTCCGCCCGAGCGGCGCCAATTGATCCTGGGCCGTCAGCGCGTTCTCAACAACATGCCGCCCGCGCAACGGGAAGCCAAGCTCAACGATCCGGAATTCATGCGCGGCCTTTCGCCAGACGAACAGCAGACGCTGCGCGATCTCAATACGTTCCGCAATCCTACGCCGCCGCCCACGCAATAGCCTCCGATCGTTTCAATCTGGCGCATTTTACCCTCGCGATCGGTGCGCACGTGCACCCGATACACCGCGGCATCGCCAGACGAGGCGCAGGCGGTCGCGGCAAAAAACTCCAGTTCGAGCGCCGCGCCGATTCTTCCCATCAGACCCGGGAGACATCCGCCTCACGGAATTCGCACAGAAATCGCGCTTTCCGAAGATTTTGTTTACTCTTCCGAAACAAAATCACCATTTCGCTCGAAATATCACAATCCGTTGTCGAAACCAAATCGGCTCACACTACATGTAGCGGTTCGAGTCTCTGCATAGCGCACCACAGTTTAGAAAGCCAAAAAAAGTTTTGTTTTCATGCGATTTCCGCTTGACTTCCCGGCGATGCAGACTATTATCGTGGCCAATTGTGGTAGGAAGTGGGCAAAAGTAGGGAACAGTGGCTAGGCACGGACGAACTCTAGTTCAATCAGGCAGTGTGAGAAATGCTTCGGGGCAATCATCCCGCTACGGTCGATGCAAAAGGCAGGCTGAAGATTCCTGCAGCCTTCCTCGAAGAACTGCGCGAATCCGGCGGGAAGTTCTACGTGACCAGCGAGAGAGGCGATTGCGCGATGGTTTATCCCCTGCACGTATGGGATGACATCGAAGCGAAGCTGAAGAATATTCCGCGTCACAGTAGAGCCAAGAAAAAGTACCTGGATATTACCAACTATTACGGCCAATTAGTAGAGCTGGATGCGCAGGGTAGGTTGACGCTCCCGGCTGTGCTTCGCGATGCGGCGGATGTGACGGGCGAAGTGGAAGTTTTGGGGAATCAGGACCACCTGACGGTTTGGAACAGGGCGCGGTTTCAGGATCGAATCAAGAACGACCCGTATACACAGGCAGATGAAGAGGAATTGGGCGGCCTGGGCTTTTGATTTTGAGCGTTTTGCATACGCCGGTCATGCTCAGGGAAGTCTTGGAGTGGCTGCGTGTGCGGCCTGGCGGATCGTATCTTGACGCAACTGCCGGAACAGGCGGCCACCTGCTGGCGATCGCAAGCCAGTTGACGACGGGGCGCGTGGTGGGACTTGATCGCGACCCAAGTGCTCTCGCCGTGGCTCGAGAACGGCTTCAAGAATTTGGAGACAAGGTGACGCTGGTGCAGACGAGCTTTTCGAAGATCGACGAAGTGGCGCGCGACTTGAAAATGCCGCCGCTCGATGGAGTGCTCGCCGATCTCGGAGTTTCCACTCTCGAGCTCGATACGCCCGAACGTGGATTTTCGTTCCGCTGGAACGCGCCGCTCGACATGCGCATGGATCCGGCAAGCGATCTCACCGCCGATGAAATTGTGAATCAGATGGCCGAGAAGCAGTTGGCCGATCTGCTCTATCAGAAAGCAGACGAGACGGATTCACGCAGAATCGCCAGAGCAATTGTTCGCGCGCGGCCGATCCGCGATACCGAACATCTGGCAACGGTTGTGGCAGGGGCCCGCAAAGCAAGGGGAAGGCAGAGACTGCATCCCGCGACAAAAACGTTTCTGGCGCTGCGGATAGCGGTGAATCGAGAAGAGGAGGAACTCGAGCAGTTTCTTTCACGGACCCCTGCCACGTTAATTCCGGGAGGCCGCTGGATCATTTTGAGCTATCACTCCCACGAAGATCGAATGGTGAAACGCGCTTTTCAGCGGCTCGAGCGCGAAGGCCAGGTACGAATTTTGACGAAGAAGATCATCGAGCCCGCCCTCGATGAAATTCAGTCGAACCCTCGCGCGCGTAGCGCGAAGATGAGAGTGGCGGAAAGGATTGACGCGGCGGCTGCCTGAGCCTCGCGGACACGATCATGACGGAATATTTCACGGTCAAGCGCATCGACAATTCACGGCTCGTCCGCTTTTCGGCGCCCAACCGCTTGCGCGATCTTTACCGCCGCATGTTCTTCGGCGGGACGCTCGCGCTTTGCATGTTGTGCTACGCGTGGCAGCACTTCGAGTGCATCCAGCTTCGCTACGGGCTCGAACAATTGCAATCGCAGAAGACCGATGCGACGGAGCTCAATCAGCAGTTGCGCCTCGAAGTCGCGTCGCTGAGTTCGCCGATGAGAATTGACGCGATTGCGCGCCAGCAACTCGGCCTGACCGTGCCTGTGCCCGGCCAGTTTGCTCCGGCGCAGGGCAGCAGCGAAGGCGTAGTCGCACAAGTTCGCGCTCAGTCGCAAGTGCCGCGGCCGTAGCCGGATTTCCATGGCCCGCTTCGGGCCGCAACAGCGCGGCGATTCAAGCCGCGCGAAAGTTTCGTTCGAAGAGGCCGGAGTTTCCGGAGCCATGGATCAGCGTTCTCCCCGCATCCGTTGGTTCGTAGTTTTTCTTCTGGCCGTTGTTTGGATGGGCGCGATTTTCGCCCGCGTAACTTACCTGCAGCTGTTCCGCTATAGCGAGTATCTTTCGAAAGCGCAGCGCCAGCAGCAGCGTATTCGCGAAACCCGTCCGAAACGCGGCTCGATCTACGACCGTAACGGACACGAACTCGCCGTCAGCCTGCCGGTGGACTATTGCTTCGCCGACCACTCCGAAGTCTCGGACGCGTCGATGGTCGCGCAGCTTCTCTCGCGCATTCTCAATCAGTCACCCGACGACATCGAAGCCAAACTCGCCGATCCCCACCCGTTCCCGGTCATCGCACACAAACTGACTCCGGAAATCGCCGACCGCATCGAAGCCCTCAATCTTCGCGGAATCTATGTCCAGAAAGAACCGGTGCGCGTCTATCCGCAGAGATTCCTGGCCTCGCAGGTCATCGGCTACGTGGATGTGGACGAGAACGGCCTCGGCGGAATCGAATCCTCGCTCGACAAGCACATTCGCGGCAAGCCAGGCCGCGTTCTGATGACGAAGAACGGAAAGCGGCATGGCGTAGACCGCGTTGAGGCCGCCTCGCTTCCGGGCGCAAGCGTCACGCTGACGCTCGACGAAAACATTCAATACATCGCTGAAAAAGAATTGGCAGCCGCGATTGCAGACACGCATTCGATCGCTGGCACGGTCGTCGTCGAAGATCCCAATTCCGGCGAACTTCTCGCCATCGCAAATTGGCCGACATTTGATGCCAACGAACCATCGCACTATCCCGACGAAGATCGCATGAACCGCGCGGTCGCGTCCGCCTACGAGCCAGGCTCGACGTTTAAGGTAATCACGCTTGCGAGCGCATTTGAAAATGGTGTCGCTAAGCCGACCGACGTCGTCGATTGCCAGATGGGCTCGATTCAGCTTGCCGGCCGTGTAATTCACGATTGGCATCCGTTCGGCCTGCTTTCCGTCGCGCAAATCCTCGCGCATTCGAGCGACGTGGGCTCGATCAAGATTGCGCTTCGAGTCGGCGCGCAGAATCTTTATCAAACGGCTCACCGCTTCGGCATCGGCCAGCTTACTGGCATCGATCTTCCAGGCGAGAATCACGGGCTCTTCCGTCGCGTGGAAGATTGGTCGGCAAACTCAATCGGTTCGATTGCGATCGGACAGGAAGTAAGCGTCACTCCGGTCCAGGTTGCGACGGTGATCTCGGCGATCGCGAACGGCGGAGTGGTCTATCGTCCGCACGTGATCAAGGAAGTCGGTGCAGGCTCGACCGTGGGTTTGCAGCAAACGGCGAACTCAGATGCCGCGCCTCGCCGCGCCGTTGACGCAAACGTCGCGGCTACGCTGCGACAATTGATGGAAGGCGTGGTGCTCGAAGGCACCGGCAAGCCCGCTCAGTTGAACGGATACACCGACGCCGGAAAATCCGGCACCGCGCAAAAAATCGATCCCAACACTGGACGCTACTCGCCCGACAAGTATGTGACTTCATTTGTCGGATTCGCGCCCGTCAACGAACCGGCGCTTACCATTGTCGTGGTTCTCGATTCTCCGGTCGGCGCGCATCACGGCGGCGACGTCGCCGGCCCAGTATTCCGCAGGATTGCCGAACAAGCGTTGAACTACATGAACGTGCCGCACGACGTGCCTGTAGCCCCGTCAATTCAAATGGCGGCGCGCCGAGCCGATAACGAGTTGTCCGAGCCCGACGCCAGAGCGGATGCCGGCAACGACGCGAAAACAAAAAACGGCAAAAAGTCTCGCGCCCGCACTTCCGTGGCAGATGTCGCGGAAGCGATTGGCAACGATCCCGCGCCGTCGACGCCGAGCGCTCCGACGGTTCAGATCGGAGGAGAAGCTGGCGTCACCGTGCCAAGCCTATCGGGCCAAAGCGTCCGCGATGTTACCGAGGCGTGCTCCAAACTCGGACTCACTCCTGTTTTGGTTGGCAGCGGAATTGCCCTGGAACAGACGCCGGAGGCTGGCGCACATGTCGTCCGCGGAAGCCGCATCGTGGTTAAGTTTGGCCGGCCGGGGCGCATCGTTCCGGCTGCGTCGCGAGGAAACAGCGAATGAAACTCGCCGCTCGCGAAAATGAAAAAAATAGTTGCGACCAAATCGGCCGCGATTTGAGCGGTAGTAACGCGAAGCCCACAATTGATAGCAAAGATTTGCACCTGAACTCACGGGAGAATCTGACGGAAAATTTATCGGAACTAATGCGCGGGATCGAAACGCTGAGTGTCACTGGCCCGGCTGAAGCTGAAATTCGAGCTATCACCTACGATAGCCGCAAGGCTACGCCGCACTCTCTGTTTTTCGCGTTTCAGGGCGCCAAGGTTGACGGAAATCGTTTCGTCGCGGATGCGCTATCGCGCGGCGCAGTTGCTATCGCGACGGAATCGCCGCGGCCAAGTGACGTTCCTGCCAGCGTCGCGTGGATCCAACTCGCTCCCGGCTCCGAGCGGCGCGCGCTCGCAACGGCTAGCGCCAATTTCTTTCATCATCCCGCGAGCGCGTTGCAGCTCGTCGGCATTACCGGAACGAACGGCAAGACAACCACATCGTTTCTCGTCGATTCAATTCTCCGCGCCGCCGGACAGACGACGGGCCTCATAGGCACCACTGGTTATCGCATGCCTGACGGCGAGAGGCAGGCAAGAAACACGACTCCCGAATCTCTCGATCTTCAGGAAATGTTCTCGATCGTGCGCAAAGCTAGCGGAACTTCAGTAGTGCTCGAAGCCAGCTCCCACGCGCTGGCGATGGATCGACTGTGGGGCTGCCATTTCGCCGCCGCTGTTTTCACCAATCTTACTCACGACCACATGAATTTCCATCGCACTTTTGACGCATATTTCGCGGCGAAACGCCGGCTTTTCGAAGGGACCGGCGCAGGCCCAGCGGATTTCTCGATCGTGAACGTGGACGATTCTTGGGGCGCGCGGCTGCGCGAAGAGCTTGTCCAAGCCGGACAGCGCACGCTGACGTATGGATTGAATCCAATCGCAGAAATCACGGCGCCGAAATTCGAGCTCGAATTCTCGGGCCTCAATTTCATCGCGGATTCGCCCGCAGGAAATATTGAAGTGCAGTCTCCACTCGTCGGCCGCGTAAACGTATACAACATTCTCGCCGCAATCGGCGCGGCAATCGCACTCCGGATTCCCATCGCCGCGATCGAAAAAGGAATTCGGTCCCTAGAAAATGTACCGGGTCGTTTTGAGCTGATTGACGAAGGCCAACCATTTCACGTGGCCGTTGACTACGCTCATGCCGATGATGCGATTCGAAACCTGCTGAGATCCGCGAGGGAACTGAATCCATTAGGCCGCGTCCTGCTGCTTTTCGGTGCAGGCGGCGAGCGCGACCGCACGACTCGCCCCCTCATGGGGGAAGCCGCCGGCAGAAACACGCAGCTCGTCGTGCTGACGAGCGACAACCCTCGCTCGGAAGACCCTTCGCAGATTATTGGCGACGTGGTCGTGGGATTGCAAAAAGCCAATGCGAACTATCGGATCGAGCCAGATCGGGAAAAAGCGCTCGAGCTGATTTTGAAGGAAGCACAACCGGGCGATCTGGTACTGCTCGCGGGCAAGGGCCATGAGACCTATCAGATTCTTCACGACCGCACGTTCGAGTTCGACGACCGGAAAATGGCGCGAAAGGCGCTGCGAGCGCTCGGCTACGGGAGGTTGAAGGCATAAGTTCTTAGTTTTCTTGTTGTACGCGGAAGCTTGTCACAGAAACGAGGCGGCAGACTTTCGACTCACTCAAGTGACAATCGGCCTATCGGAGACATCATGCGGTGGACGCTCGAACAGGTGGCTGGCGCGCTGGGTGTCGCGCTTCCCGCCGGGCTCAACCCCCTGGCCCGGGTGGCCGGTGTCTCGATTGATTCTCGCGCGATACGACCGGGGGAACTGTTCCTCGCCATCCGCGGACCGCGTCACGATGGACACGATTTCGTTGAGTCTGTTCTGGCCAGCGGGGTGGTCGCTGCGGTCGTGGCTCGTGACCGCTGGGGTACCTATCGCGAGGAAGTCCGCGAGCGGCTCATCGCCGTGGACGACACGCTTAGGGCGCTCCAACACCTGGGCGCAAGCGTTCTTCGGAAATGGCGCGAAGCAAAGCCGGGGCGCCTCGTGGGTGCCGTCGCTGGGTCCGTGGGAAAAACGACCACGAAGGAAATTCTGGCGGCGCTGCTCGCCGCGCGGTCGAGCGTACTGAAATCGAGCGGCAACCTGAACAACGAATACGGGCTGCCGCTCACATTATTCAAACTGGAAGACACGCACGACGCCGTCGTCGTCGAACTGGGAATGTCGCGCAGCGGTGAACTCGCGCGCCTGACAAAAATTGCCGCGCCGGATGTCGGCGTGATTACGCGCATCGCCGTCGAGCATCTCGAGTTCTTCGCGTCTGTGGACGAAATCGCGCTGGCAGAGCGCGAATTGATCGAGAACCTGCCGCATCCGGACGGGGGCCCGGCTGCGGTCGCTGTATTGAATGCGGACGACGAACGCGTCGTTCGCTTCGCCGATGTTGCCCCTGGAAAAATCATTTGGTTTGGAACGGGAGCGAATGCGGAATTCCGCGCCGAAAATGTCGAAGACCGCGGCATCGCCGGAACCGCATTTGATTTCGTTTCGCCCGAAGGACGCGCGCGGCTCGAATTGCCGTTGATCGGGCGGCACAACGTGATGAACGCTCTTGCCGCGCTCGCAGCAGCGAGCGTCTGGGGCGTTGGCGCGGCGGATGCGAATAAAGTATTCGCCACGTTGCAGCCGGCGGATAAGCGCGGCGAGGTCGTTCATTTTGACGAAGGCTTTGTGGTGATCAACGACTCCTACAATTCGAGCCCCGCAGCACTCGACGCGCTGAGTGATTTGCTAGCGAACTCCAGGGCCTATCGCCGCCGGATTCTCGCTGCGGGCGAAATGCTTGAGCTTGGCGCGTCTTCGCCGAAATTGCATCGCGATTGCGGCAGTCACGCCGCGGCCACGAAAGGGATCGATTGGATTATCGGCGTTCGAGGCGACGCTGCCGAAATCGTGAACGGCGCGATTGCAGCGGGCCTGCCGAAAGATCGCACGCGCTTTTTCGCCACTTCCGATGAGGCAGCGAAATTCTTTACCGGCTTCGTCGCAAAAGGCGACTTGCTGCTACTCAAAGGCTCGCGCGGCGTGAAGATGGAAAATATTCTCGATGAGCTTCGCGCGCGGCACGCCGTGAAAGGCGCGCCCGCCACAAAATCCGCGGAGCCCGCGCGGACGGGACGCGACTGAGATGCTCTACTATCTCTTCTACTACGTCCTGCACCCGTATTTCAGCCCGCTCAACGTGTTTCGCTACATCACGGTTCGCACCGCGGTCGCGAGCGTTACTGCGCTCGTCATCTCTCTTCTTCTCGAGCCATGGGTCTTGCGCCGCTTGAGCGAAATGCAAGTGAAGCAATTCATACGCACCGAAGGGCCCGAGCGCCATCAGGCCAAGGCCGGCACTCCGACAATGGGCGGCGTCCTGATCGTTGCTGCCATCGCAATTCCCACGCTGCTGTGGGCCGATCTTCGGAATCCCTACGCGATGCTCGCCCTTGGCGCGACAATTGCCTTCGGCGCAATCGGCTTCGTCGATGACTACAACAAAGTCGTCCGCCGCCGGAATCTCGGCCTCACGGCTAAATCCAAGTTCACATTTCAGGTGCTTACTTGCATCGCGATCGGCGCGATTTTGCTGCATCTGCAACAGCGCGGCGCCTACTCTACCGAATTGAGCGTTCCGTTTTTCAAGCGCCTGCATCCTGATCTGGTCGTGCAATCGATTCTGACGCATCGCTTCATCTGGCCGCTCGCCTTCGTGCCGTTTGTCGGATTTCTAATTCTGGTCATCGTCGGCTGCTCGAACGCCGTGAATCTCACCGACGGCCTCGACGGCCTCGCGATCGGCTGTACGCTCGTCTCGGCGGGCGCGCTCACCGTGCTGACTTACATTTCGAGCCACGCGCGTTTTTCGGCGTACCTCGAAATCCAGCACATTCCCGATGCGGGTGAATTGACGATCTTTTGTGGATCGCTCATGGGCGCGGCTCTCGGATTTCTCTGGTACAACACGCATCCCGCTGAACTTTTTATGGGCGACGTCGGATCGCTCGCCATCGGCGGCGCGCTCGGGACCGTTGCGGTGATCATCAAGCAGGAAATTTTGCTGTTGTCGATCGGCGGAATTTTCGTGCTCGAAGCGCTCTCGGTAATTCTTCAAGTCGGCTCATTCAAGCTGACCGGCAAACGAATATTTCGAATGGCGCCCCTCCATCATCATTTTGAACTGATGGGGTGGAGCGAATCGAAAATTATCGTGCGCTTTTGGATTTTGGCGCTCGTTTTCGCGCTTTTTTCGCTCACGACTTTGAAACTGAGGTAGCGCAAGTGCAACCGGGACTGGAATTGAAAGGCAAGCGCGTGCTCGTCGTTGGGCTCGCGAGAACAGGAATTGCCACGGCTCAATTCTGTTCGCGTCTTGGTGCCATCGTGACTGCGACGGACGAGCACCCCGAGGATCGCCTCAGCGCGGCGGCTTTGCAGATTCTTCGTAGCGCCGGCGTTGTTCTCGAACTCGGCGGCCATCGCCCCGAGGCGTTTGAGAATCAGGATTTCATCGTTCTCAGTCCAGGCGTGCCCGCAAAAATACTGCCGTTGGAAGTGGCTCGGATGCGTGGGATTGCGGTGTGGAGCGAAATAGAACTCGCCTCGCGTTTCCTACGCGGGCGCCTGATTGCGATTACGGGCTCGAACGGAAAGACAACCACGACGGCGCTCGTCGCGCACATTCTGAAGACCGCGAATATTCCGACGCTCGTCGGCGGCAATATCGGAGTGCCGCTCATCTCGCTCGTCGATTCGTCTTCCGACTCGACCGTCAGCGTCGTCGAGACCAGCAGCTTTCAGCTCGAGATGATCGATCAATTTCGTCCGGAAATAGCCGTCATGTTGAATCTCACTCCCGATCATCTCGACCGTCACACGTCGTTCGAGGAATACGTTCGCGCCAAAATGCGCATCTTCGAAAATCAGCGCGAAGGCGATGATGCAATTCTCAACGCGGACGATCCCGAAGTTGCGAAGCGCTCTCCCGCGCGGCCGCACGTTCATTGGTTCAGCCGCCAGAAGCGCGTCGCATCGGGCGCGTACGTGCGCGACGGTCAAATCGTCGTTCGCACCGACGGCAACGAGGAGCCAATTCTGCACCGCGACGAAATTCCTCTCCGTGGCGAGCACAATCTCGAAAATGTTCTCGCGGCTTGCGTCGCGTCGCGTCTCGCCGGCGCGGAGCCGGCCGCCATCGCGGATGGCGTGAAGACATTTCCCGGCGTCGAGCACCGTATCGAATTCGTCGCCGAAATTAACGGCGTGAAGTTCTACAACGACTCGAAAGCAACGAACGTGGACGCCACGCTCAAGGCCGTCGCTGCTTTTCCGTCGCCACTGATCGTTATTCTCGGCGGCAAGGACAAGGGGAGCCCGTACACGCCTTTGGTCGAGCCGCTTCGCAAGAACGCGCGCCTCGTGCTTTTGATTGGCGCCGCAACCGAAAAAATTGCTTCCGAAATATCGGGAGCATTTCCGATCACCAAAGCCGGCACGATGGATCGCGCCGTCGAGCTTGCATTCGAGCGCGCGCAGCCCGGCGACACGATTCTTCTCGCGCCCGCCTGCTCGAGCTTCGATCAGTTCGAAAACTTCGAGCATCGCGGCCGCGTGTTCAAAGAACTCGTCGCGCGCCTCGTCGAAAAAAATAAAGCCAGGGCGCCGGCCAGCGCTGCCACACGGAACGCCTAGGAGAAAAGACGAATGCCTCGCTCGATTCAACCCGATCGCAAACTCTTCGGCGTCACGATCGCCCTTTGCCTGGCCGGCGCGCTCATGGTGTTCAGCGCTTCCGCAGTCACTGTTCGCGAACAAGGTGGCAGCGGCTACGGTTTCCTGATTCGCCAGATCCTCTGTCTGGCTCTTGGCATTACGGGAATGTTCGCGCTGATGAATTTCGACTACCGCCGCCTTCGCCAGCCGCGCGTGATTTTCACTGGCCTCGGACTGATTTTTCTCCTTCTCGTCGGCGTGCTCTTTCTCGATCGCTCGCACGCCACGCATCGCTGGATTCGGCTCGGCCCGGCGAGCCTGCAGCCGTCGGAATTCGCAAAACTCATCGTGATCGTTTATCTCGCGTGGTTTTTGGAGCTTCGAAAATCTGCGCGCTCCGTTGGCGCCGCACTCGGCGTCAACGATCCCTTGCATTCGCTTGCGCCCGCGCTCGGCCCTGTACTCGTCATGGCCGGGCTGATTTTGTTCGAGCCCGATATGGGCACCGCAGCGATGGTGATGTTCGTCGCGCTCGTGATGCTCTACGTCGCCGGTCTCGACTGGCGCTATCTTGCCGGAAGCGCTCTCGCTGCCTTGCCCGTCGTTTACCTGCTGATCGTTCGCGTGCCGTACCGCTATCACCGGTTCATGGCCTTCCGCGCTCCGGAAGCCGATCCGCAGGGTTACGGGTTCCAACTACTGCAATCGCTTATCGCCGTGGGTTCGGGCGGACTTACGGGAGTTGGTTTGATGGAGAGCAAGCAAAAGCTCTTTTATCTGCCGGAAGCTCACACGGATTTCATTTTCGCGGTGGTGGCCGAAGAGCTCGGCTATATCGGCGCCGTCACACTGATCGCGCTTTTCGCGTATTGGGGATGGCGTGCGTTCCGCGCGGCAATTCAGGCGCCGGACGAATTCGGCCGCCTTCTTGGCCTCGGAGTGACGACGCTCGTTGTCGGCCAGGCGATGGTAAACCTCAGCGTCGTTCTGGGCCTCGTTCCGACCAAGGGAATTCCGCTGCCCTTCGTCAGCTATGGCGGCTCGAGCCTGCTAGCAATGCTTCTGGCCACCGGCGTGCTCCTCAACATAAGTCAGCACGCTCAACCCGAAGATTGAGGCTGCCGATTGAAAATTCACGCTGATGATCGCGGCAAGGCGCACGCTCCAACCGGAACTTCGCGGAGAGCTGCGGGATGAAGTTGTTGATCGCCGGCGGCGGAACGGGCGGCCACGTATTTCCGATGCTTGCCGTCGCGCAGGAATGGCTGCGGCGGATCGATCCCGGCGCTACGCCGACATCGGCGGTTGATATCACGAAGAGGGAAGTCGTGATCGTCGGAACCGAACTCGGACTCGAAGCGCGTCTCGTGCCGCAGGCTGGGCTGCCGCTGCAAACAATTCGCGTCGCTGGCCTGAAAGGCATTGGCGGCGTGAAATTATTGAAGAATGTCGCGATGCTGCCCGCGAGCGCCTGGGATTCCCGAAAAATACTTCGCCGCGACCGTTTTGCCGCCGCTTTCGGGGTCGGCGGCTACGCCTCAGGCCCCGTGATCGCGCTAGCCGCTTTTCATCGAATTCCGACCGTCATCTTCGAGCCGAATATCGAGCCCGGCTTCACCAATCGCGTTCTCGCGGGAATCGCCACGCGCGTAGCCACCGGATTCGAGGAAACCGCAAAGCGACTGGGCAAAAAAGCGGTAACTACGGGCATTCCAGTCCGTCGCGAATTTTTCACCGCGCCCGTCCGCGAGCATAACGGTCCGCTCAACATCCTCATCACAGGCGGCAGCCGCGGCGCTTTGCCGATCAATCGCGCCGTTGTGGATTCGCTCGATCGCCTCGCAGCGCGAAAAAACCAGCTTTTCATCGTGCATCAAACCGGCGAACGCGACTATAATGCGGTTCGCGTGGCGTATGCGCGTCGCGAATTCAATTCGGAGGTCAGCCCCTTTATCGAGAACATGGCGGAGCGGTTTGCCCAGGCGGACGTAATCGTCTGCCGCGCGGGCGCAATAACCGTGGCGGAAATCGCCGCCGCTGGACGTGCCGCCATCTTCATCCCCTTCGGGGCAGCCACCGACGCTCATCAACTTCGCAATGCCCGCGCCATGGAATCGGCCGGTGCAGCAGTGGTGCTCCCGCAGGATGAGTTGACTCCGGAGCGCCTCACGAACGAAATTTTCTCTCTCCTCGACCAGCCCCAGAGGATTTCAGAAATCGAGCAGCACGCCCGAGCGCTCGCACGGCCGCGCGCCGTCGAAGACATCGTGGACCTGCTCGAGGGGGTGGCGCGTCGATGATGGTGACATTCCGCAATTTTCAACGCATTCATCTCATAGGTATCGGCGGCAGCGGTATGAGCGGCATCGCCGAAGTTCTCCTTTCGAGCGGCTACGCTGTATCCGGCTCCGACACGAAGCCGTCACCCGTTACGGTGCATCTCGAAGGTCTCGGCGCAAAAATCTTTGAAGGGCACAACGCCGCGAACGTGCGCGGCGCTCATGTCGTTGTCGTGTCTTCCGCCGTCAAGCAGGACAACTCAGAAGTAGTGGAAGCTCACCGCCTGAAAATTCCCGTGATTCCGCGCGCGGAAATGCTCGCGGAATTGATGCGCTTGAAATACGGAATCGCGGTTGCCGGCGCGCACGGCAAGACCACCACCACGTCCATGACAGCTTCCGTGCTCGCCGCTGCGGGCCTCGATCCGACGTTTGTTGTCGGCGGCCGCGTCAATCACGCCGGTGCCAATGCGCGCGTGGGCCAAGGCGAATATATCGTCGTCGAAGCAGATGAGAGCGACCGCTCATTTCTCTTGCTCGCGCCGGTGATCGCCGTCGTCACCACGATCGATCGCGAGCATCTCGACCATTACAGTTCGCTCGAAGAAATTCAGCACACCTTTCTGCAGTTCGTGAATCGCGTCCCGTTTTATGGCGCCGTGATTCTTTGCCTCGATGAACCCAACGTTCAGACGATTCTCCCGGACGTAAAGCGTCCTGTCATTACGTACGGCACTTCGAGCCAAGCGGATCTCGTTATCAGCGATGTGAAACTCGATGGCATGGCAAGCACGTTTCGGCTCACCTATCACGGGGACGATCTCGGCCAATTCCATCTCAATTCGCCGCCGGGAATTCACAATGTTCGGAATGCCGCCGCAGCCGCAGCCGTCGCCCTCGCGCTGAATGTTCCCGCAGACTTGATCCGGCAGGGTCTTGAGAAATTTTCGGGAGTCGGCAGGCGGTTTGAAATTAAGGGCGTTATCAACGGCGTCACGCTGATTGACGACTACGGCCATCATCCGGCCGAGATTCGCGCGACGCTCGAAGCGGCGCGTGGATGCGGATACAAGCGCCTGCTCGTGCTGTTCCAACCCCATCGCTACAGCCGCACGCAACTTCTGTGGGAGGAATTTCGGCAGGCATTCAATCAGGCGGACATCGTTCTCGTCAGCGAGATTTACGCCGCGGGCGAGGCGCCGATCGAAGGCATCAACGGGGAATCGCTCGCGCTCGCGATCTGTTCGGCAGGGCACAAGAACGTGATTTTCACGAGCACGATGCAGCCTGCGATTGAATTTCTGCTGCGCGAAGCGCATCCCGGCGACGCAATTTTGACCATCGGCGCGGGAAGCGTCGGCCGCGCGATCGATCAACTTGCCGTGCTTCTAGGCTCGCAAATTTTGGAGCCGCATGCGAATTAGCGACAAGCCGATTGCCGCGCGCCTCGCCGAACTCGGTGTTGAGTTGCGCGCAGGCGTTTCGCTCGCGGAACACACTTCGCTCGGCATCGGTGGCACGACGGATGAACTGCTCATCCGCAGCTACGACTCGCTGCCCGGCGTGATTCGAGAGTTGAAGAACGAAGGTGTGCCATACAAATTTCTCGGCGGCGGAACGAACGTGCTTGTCGCCGACGGTGAATTGCCGTGGATTGTTCTGCATCTTCCGTCGACGCATCCCGGCGTGCGCGTCGAAGGAAATGCCGCGTTCGTTGACGCGGCTGCGGATCTCGGCGGCACCGTCACGTATTGCGCGAAGCGCGATCTTGGCGGAATGGAAGGATTGATCGGAGTTCCCGGAAGCATTGGAGGCGCCCTGCGCATGAATGCAGGCGCATACGGCACGCAAATCGGATCGCATGTTCGCGAAGTCGATCTCTATCGCGCTGCGAGCGGCGAAAACGAGACGCTGCGCGGCGAGGACATTCGTTTTGACTATCGCCACACGTCATTCGCGCCGGACGACATCATGCTGCGCGTGAAACTGGAATTGCCGCCGAAGCCGTATCAGGAAATTGTCGCTGGCATCCGCGTCTGCAATGAAAAGCGCCGGGCGAGCCAGCCGCTCAATCAGAAAAGCGCGGGATGCATTTTCAAGAATCCGCAGGGCGCGTCGGCCGGCCGCATGATTGACGAGCTTGGCTTGAAAGGGATGCGCGTCGGAGACGCCATGGTTAGCGACCGTCATGCCAATTTTTTCGTGAATGCCGGGAGTGCGAGTTGCGACGACATGCTCCGGCTGGTTGACGACGTTCGACAGCGTGTCAAAGAAGCGTTTGGCTTCGATCTCGAGAACGAGGTGATTTTCTGGAAAAACTGAAGGCCATGGACGCGGACGCTTATCCGCAGGAAGTTCTCGCCGAAGAAGAGCCGAAGTATCTTCGCCGGCAGAAGCCCGTCGAGATTCGCCGCCGCAAATTCGGGAAGAAAGCGTGGAAGACTTACGCCCGCGTGTCCGTTCTCATCGTCGCTGCACTCGCAGTGGCGGGCGCTCTCTACGCGATGGGAGATTTTCTTTTCAGATCGCCGCAGATGTCGCTCTTGCATCCCGATCAAGTAGCGATTCACGGAAATCATTACGTCACGCGAGCGAGTGTGCTTGAAGTTTTTTCTGTGGACCGCGGCCGCAGCGTGCTGCGTATTCCGCTGGACGCGCGCCGCAAGCAAATTGAATCGCTGCCCTGGGTCGAGCACGCCACAGTTCGCCGCGCTTTGCCGAACCGAATACACGTTGACGTATTCGAGCGCACGCCAATTGCATTCCTTCGCGACGACGGCGAGTTGGCGCTTGTGGACATGCACGGCGTGATTCTCGATTGTCCGCTCGAGGGAACTTTTCACTTTCCGGTCGTCACGGGAATTCATCCGGGACTTCCCGCGGATGAACGCGAGCGCCGCATGCAGATGTTCAGCGGATTTTTGCAGCAGATCGATGCCGCGCGATCGGGCGCGAGCGAATCGGTCAGCGAAGTGGATCTCACGGACGCGAAAAATTTGGAAGCTACATTCTCGAAACTTCCGGGCGGCGGCGTTCCAGGTTGGACTGCGAGCGACGGACCACTGCTCGTGTATTTCGGCGATCGTGATTTTCAAAACAAGTTCGTGATGCTGCTGGGCAAGATGGGCGAAATCCGCGCGCAGGTTGGCAGAATCGAGCTCGTGGATTTGCGATTCGACGGCGAAGTCGTCGTCAATCCCGATTCGACCGGCAGTCGGGCCACGGCTGTGATGCAGCGCCCGGATCCTAAAACAAAGAATTCTCCGCCGCTCGTCGCGCAGCAGATTCCGAAGCGCGCCGTGAAGCGTGCGAAGTAACCGAGGAATTGAAGGAGTCTGAAGTTGGGGAAGAAGGAACGCTACATCGTTGGACTGGACATCGGCAGCACGAAGACATGCGCGCTCGTCGGTGAACTCGACGAAGAAACCGGAGCGGTAAAATTCGTCGCGCTCGGCGCGGCGGAATCGCGCGGCTGGCGCAAGGGCCAAATCGTCACGCTCGAACTCGCCGTCAGCTCGATTCGCAATGCGATTGAACAGGCTGAAAGCATCGTCGGCATTCCGCTCGATACCGCGCTAATCGGCGTCGCGGGCGGCCATGTTCGCGGCGTAAACAGCCGCGGCGGAATCACGCTCGGCCAGCGCCCGCGCGATATCCAGAGAGACGACGTTCGTCGCGCGGTCGAGGCGGCGCGCAACGTCACCCTGCCTGAAGATCGCGAAGTGCTCCACGTATTGCCGCAGGAATTTTTCCTCGACCGGCAAGACAACATCCGCGATGCCATCGGCATGGTGGGCCAGCGGCTCGAAGCGAACGTTCACATCGTCACGGCTTCGGCAATGGCCGCGCAAAACATCATCACGGCTGTGAATCGCGCGGGAGTTGTGGTGAGTGACACAGTTCTTGAACCGCTGGCGGCGGCCGAGTCTTGCCTCACGCAGGACGAGCGCGATCTCGGCGCGTGCCTGCTCGATATTGGCGGCGGCACCACGGAAATGATCGCATTCGGTAACGGCGTCGTGCGCCACACAGGCGCGGTCCCGATTGGCGGCGATCACTTCACGAACGATCTCGCTGTCGGGCTGCGCACGCCGATTCCAGAAGCCGAAAAAATCAAGCGCGAGTACGCGGTCGCGATGCTTGAATTGCTGGCGCAGGATCAGCCGATTGAAATCGCAAGCGTCGGCGATCGCCCGCCGCGAACGGTTTTCGCGCGGATGCTAGCGGAAATCGTCGGGGCGCGCGCGCAGGAATTGCTTGTCCTCGTGAAGGATGAGCTTCGCCGCACCGGACTCGACACGCAAATTCCCGCCGGATTGATTCTCACCGGCGGCGGCGCGCGCTTGCGCGGCTTGCCGGAACTTGCGGAGAAGACATTCAATCTGCCGGTGCGCGTGGCTTCGCCGCGCGGCATCAGCGGCCTGAACGAAGAGATGACCCAGCCCGAGTATGCAACGGCGGTAGGCCTTGTGCTGTATGGCGCGCGGACCCGGCGCCTCGCCGGAGCGAAACCGGCGGGTTGGACCGGGAAACTGAAAGCGCTATTCGCAGGGGCTTCTTAAGGGGGACCATCTTCGGCGGCGCGGGGATGGAAAGATTTCAGGGGGAGAAACGATGACGGCGAAAGAATCAGCACTGCGGGTTTCATTCAGTGAAGAGCCGGTAAACGGCGCGAAGATCAAGGTGATCGGGGTTGGCGGCGGCGGCACGAACGCCGTAAACCGCATGATCCGTGCCAAACTTGAAGGCGTGGAATTCATCGCCGCGAATACCGATTTGCAGGCGCTGAAACTCTCGCAAGCGCCCGTAAAACTTCAGCTCGGCGCGAAGCTCACGAAAGGACTCGGCGCGGGCGCGAATCCCGACGTCGGCCGCAAAGCCGCGCTCGAAGACACGGACAAGATCCTCGAAGCGCTCGACGGCGCGGACATGGTGTTCGTCACGTCAGGACTCGGCGGAGGCACGGGCAGCGGCGCGGCGCCGGTGGTCGCGAATCTCGCGAGTGAACTTGGCGCGCTGACCGTTGCCGTCGTGACGAAGCCGTTCGCGTTTGAAGGCAAGCGGCGATTGCAACAGGCCGAGCAATCGCTCGCCGAGCTTATCGGCTGCGTCGATACCGTCATCGTGATACCGAACGAGCGGCTGATGGAATGCGTCGAGCACGGAACGAGCTTCTTCGAGGCGTTTCGCATTGCTGACGACATTCTGCGGCAAGCCGTGCAGGGCATCAGCGACATCATCACGATTCCCGGCATCATCAATCGCGACTTTGCTGATGTGAAAACCATTATGTCGGGTCAAGGTTACGCGGTGATGGGCACGGCAATCGCTTCCGGCGCGAATCGCGCCGTCGATGCCGCGAATCGCGCGATCAACAGTCCGCTGCTCGAAGACAATTGCATTCAGGGCGCGCAGGGAATTCTCATCAACGTGACGGGATCATCTTCAGTGACACTGCAGGAAGTGCACGAAGCCTCGTCCATCATTCAGAAAGCCGCGCACGAAAACGCGAACATCATTTTCGGCGCGGTGCAGGATGATGCGATGAAGGAATCCGTGAAGATCACCGTGATCGCCGCTGGATTCCGCGAAGTCGCCCAGCGCAAGACGCACACGAAGGCTTCGTATCTGCCGAAGAGCTGGAAGTCCGGCCGCGAGCAGCATCCGAACATCGTTGCGGAGGTCTCGCGCAACGTGACCGACGTCATCAACGAAGTACCGGTTGACGATCTCGACGTGCCGACGTTTCTGCGCCGTCAAGCTCAGAAGGCGTAGCGCGATTTCGCATTCGCGTAGCGCGCGATTCCACATTCACACTCGCAGGGGCGCTGCTTGCTGCGCCCCGGCATTTTCTTCGTGATCTCGTCGCCGAGAATTTCCCTCTCGCGCCGATCCTCGATATAAACTTCCAATCGTGCGTGGAACAATTCAAGTTCGTCGCGATGTGATCGATGCGATGCGTTCTGAAGCCGACCGCGCGCCAACGCAAGAGTGCTGCGGCCTTTTGGCAGGACGCGACGGCGTAATTACCACGATCTATCCGGCCGCGAATGGCGCGGCGAATCCTGCTATTTCGTTTGAGATTGCGCCGCGCGATCTCTTTCGCATCATGCGTGAGATTCGCGCTGCGGGGCTCGAACTGCTCGGCATTTACCACTCGCATCCTGCCAGCGACAACTATCCATCCGCGCGCGACATTGAGCGTGCGTTCTACTCCAACGCAGCGTATTTCGTTCTTTCGCCGCAGCCGGATGCGCTGAAACCTATTCGCGCGTTTTCAATTTGCGATGGGAAAGTGACGGAGCTGGAAATTCAGACGTTTGACTGACGCGATCGCTACTCCGCAATGGAAACTTGATCGCTCGATCGACTTGCACAATTCTCCGCTGAAAAATTCGCTCAGGTGGACCGCGCCCAGCTTGCGGCGGACATGGCGAAGCCCTGAGCGTCGGCCGCTTCACGCAAGTACAAGTAGAGCGGGAAGCGCGACGCCATCACCAGGATCTCTCCTCGAACTCGCGTTTCGATTTCCGCGTCGCCGAGATGCGCGAGGACTTCTACGATCCACGCGGCGATTTTTTCCATTTCAGGTTCGCGCATGCCGCGCGTCGTGACGGCCGGCGTGCCGATGCGAATGCCGCCCGCTTTCATCGGCGGCTGCGTGTCGAAGGGAATCGCATTTTTATTTACGGTCATTCCGGCGCGCTCGAGAGCCTGCTCGGCGTCGCGCCCAGTCATACCCTTCGCCTGAAGATCAAGTAGGAAAAGATGATTGTCCGTGCCGCCCGTGACGATTCGGAATCCGCGGCGGGCGATCGCTGCCGCGAGCGCCTTCGCATTCGCCACCACTTGCTTCTGATACTCGCGAAATTCTGGTTGCATCGCTTCGCGCAGGCAGACGGCTTTCGCGGCGATGATGTGTTCGAGCGGGCCGCCTTGATTTCCGGGAAACGTGACGCGATCGAGTTCCTTCGCCCATTTTTCGCGGCAGAGAACGAGGCCGCCGCGCGGGCCGCGCAAAGTTTTGTGCGTTGTGGTCGAAACGAAATCGGCGTGTGGCACAGGACTTGGATGAACGCCCGCCGCGACGAGGCCGGCGATGTGCGCCATGTCCACGAAGAAAACGGCGCCGACGGCTTGCGCGATTTTCGCGAGCCGTTCGAAATCAATGATGCGCGAGTAGGCGCTCGCGCCCGCGACAATCATCTTTGGCGAATTCTCGCGCGCGAGCCGCTCGACTTCGTCATAATCAATTGTTTCCGTTTCTTTCGTGACGCCGTAGGGAACGAATTTGTACATCTTGCCGGAAAAATTCAGCGGGTGGCCGTGAGTGAGGTGGCCGCCGTGCGCGAGATTCATGCCGAGGACCGTGTCGCCGGGCTGCAACGCCGTGATGTAAACGGAAATATTCGCTTGCGTTCCTGAGTGCGCCTGAACGTTGGCATGCTCGGCGCCGAAAACCTGCTTCGCGCGCTCGATGGCAAGGCGCTCGACGCGGTCCACATTTTCGCAGCCGCCGTAATAGCGCTTGCCCGGATAGCCTTCCGCATATTTATTCGTGAAGACCGAGCCCATCGCTTCCATCACGGCGCGGGAAACGAAATTCTCCGACGCGATCAATTCGAGGCCGGTGGCTTGGCGGCGAATTTCGTCTTGCAGCGCCGCAGCGACCTCAGGGTCGGTCTGATCGAGATGCAAGCTCATGCGTTTCGATTCGGGTGTCTCGTTATTTCTTTCTGTCATTTCGAGCCTTTCATCGCAGGGACGCTTTGAACGAGGGGTTCGCCGCGCGCGCATTTTAGCGGAGGGCAGAAACCTTTGCAAATTGGCGCAGGGGGAATGGAAGACGGAAAAGAGAAAATGGAAAAGAGAAAATGGCGCTCTTGATGCGTCTCGACGTAGAACTTGACGAACGGCGCTGCGCTTGGTGTCCGCCTTGCGGACCGTCGCGAGGATGCGCTTTGATGCTTGGCATGGAGCGGCGCGATGACGGCAATCGCGAAGTGCGTGGCTTTCGTTTTGTATCGAGTAGAGATGACCGCTGATGATTGTTTTCTGTAAGTTGCGTCGGTTTCTAATCGCACGATGTATCGAGTAGAAATTCGATTGCGAAGAGGGTACTGGACTTCGCGAACTTGCGTACGCGCCTGTCGCGGGTCCGCCGCCGATCGTGCGATATTGTGCGTCAATATTTGCACATTTTTACGCTAGCACGGTGCGAGCGATGCTGCAAACGGGCAAGCTGTAAGGCCGGGATCGATCGTTCGGCGCATGTGTTCCCGGAGGCAGGGGTCTCTGGGCTGTGAAGTAAATCGGCGTCCGGTTTGGACTGGCGGGACGTTATCGTTCGTTATCGCGCGGGCTGTGAAATACTTTGCAACCTCTCAGATCGAAGGCGGCGCGTTTTTGGGTTGGATGAAATCCCACTTGTTGCCGTATAAATCTTCGAACACGGCGACCGTTCCATAGGTTTCCTCGCGCGGCGTCTCCAGAAACTTTACGTTGCGCGATTTCATGGCGCGGTAGTCGCGCCAGAAATCGTCGGTGTGGAGGAACAGGAAGACGCGCCCGCCGGTTTGATTGCCGACGCGAGTCAATTGATCGGGCGTAGCGGCTTGAGCGAGAAGCAAATTCGTTCCGCTGGAGCCGGGCGGGGCGATGACGATCCATCGTTTTCCGTTTCCCTGATCCAAGTCTTCGATTACATGGAAATCGAGAGCGTCGGTGAACCATGCGACTGCTTCGTCGTAGTTTCGGACGACGAGGGTGACGGAGGCTAAAGTTTGGGGCATGTTATTTCCTTTTTTGTTGAGCGCTATTTGCACATTCTATGGCAATCGGGTAGCGATTCATTGTTTTCGTCAGCGGGATTCCGGGTTCTGGCGGCTTCCGGGCGTGCGGCCGCGGGCAGGATGCCCGCGCCACGAATGTTGTCGCGAGGCGCGAAACCTTTCTGGCGGGTCAATCGTATGACGGATGAGCTTGCGTTCTCATCCGAGCTCGCTGTGCCGGAGGTCCGCTAATGAAATTGAAGTGGGTCTATCTCGTCTTGTGCGTTCTTGGATTCGCACTTCCATATTGGCAATTCATTCCGTGGGTGGCGGCGAACGGGATTCCCTTGAAGCTATTTTTTCAGCAGTTATTCGCGAATCGAATTGGCGGATTCTTCGGGATGGACGTGATTGTGTCGGCGGTGGTGCTGTTCGTATTTGTGCGCGCGGAAAGCTCACGGCTCGGCGGCCGTGGGTGGTGGCTGCCGCGGGTCGCGGTGCTGCTTGTCGGCGTTTCGCTCGGCTTGCCCCTATTTCTTTACATGCGAGAGCTTAGAATGGAGCAAGCGCGAGGACGGACTGGGGCGGTGGGCGCGCGAGCCTGACCCCGGGCGCAGCAAGCAGCGCCCCTACGAAAAGGGTGCGAAACAAGCCAGACGTTATTTGATCTATCGCTGCGGCGCCTTGACTTTGCTGGAGCTAGACT
Organism: Candidatus Acidiferrales bacterium; assembly: GCA_049279675.1. GTDB lineage: Bacteria > Acidobacteriota > Terriglobia > Acidiferrales > UBA7541 > Palsa-147. The sequence continues at coordinate 4,941 of JBAPOP010000098.1, read as the reverse complement.
GCAAACTACGTTCACGATGAACGATTTCTTGCGGCGGATTTTTCTTGTGGACCTGCTGAAAGGCATGTGGGTCACGTTCCGGTATCAAGCTCCCAAATACAATTATACCGAGCAGTATCCGCTTGAGCGGCCGATGGTTGCGGAGCGATATCGCGGAGCGCCGCGCCTGAATATCAATCCGGAAACGGGCGAATCGCTGTGTATTTCGTGCAATCTATGCGCGCTCGCGTGCCCGGAAAATTTGATCGTGGTGGGCTGGCAGCGCGACGATGCAACGCGCCGCAAAGTGCTGACGACATTCACTTACGACACTTCGCGCTGCATGTTCTGCGGGCTTTGCGAAGATGCCTGCCCGACCGATTGCCTCGAGCTCACGCAGGATTTTGAAATGGCGTCGTTCACTCGCGAGGGCGCTATCTGGGACCGGCATCGCCTCGAAGTCGGGCCGACCCCGGCGCACTACACTCGTTAGAATGACGAAGTCCGCCTGCCTGATAGAACCCAATCGAAAATTTCGACAGAGCTACTTGAAGCCGCAATCGGGATTTAACATCCTACTGGTACGCGTTCACGCGCATGGAACTTCGTAAAGATCCGATCACGAAGAGCTGGGTCATTGTCGGGCACCCCGATCACGCGGGGCTGCCTGAGGAGCCGTGCCCGTTGTGTCCTGAAAGCGCGGCGCAGAGCGAGACGCTGCTCTATTACCCGGACAAAGAGAAATGGCAATTGCGGGTGATTCCACACATGCGGCCGCTCTACCGGCGGGATGGGGAAGTGGCGCGGACGGCCGAAGGAATTTACGACCGCATGGGAATGCTGGGCGCGCATGAAGTAATCATCGAGACGCGCGACCATTCGCGTTCGCTCGCGCAAATGACCGACGACGAAATCAAAGTGATCCTCGATGCCTGGGCCGCGCGGTTGGTGGAATTGAAGCGCGATCCCCGATTCAAGTATGTGACCGTGTTCAAAAATCACGGGCCGCTCGCGGGCGAAGAATGGTCGCACTCGAATTCGCAAGTGACGGCGTCGACTTTTGTGCCGCGGAGAATACTTTACGAATTGCGAGCGGCGCGCGAGTGGTATGCGGAGAAAGAACGCTGCGTATTCTGCGATATTCTGCGGCAGGACGTGAGGCAAAAAAAGAGAATCGTGGAGAGTATCGGAGATTACGTCGCGCTGTGTCCCTATGCATCGCGGGTTCCTTACGAGACGTGGATCATGCCGCAGACGCATCATTATCTTTTCGAGGCGGCGACGACGCCGGAGAATCGCCGCGATCTCGCGCGATTGCTCGGGCGCACGATCCGGCGGCTCTCGCACATTTCGGATAGCTACCATCTCGTGCTGCATACGGCGCCGAATACGCAATTAAACAGGGGCGAATTGTCGCAATTCTGGAGGACGATCGCCGGCGACTATCACTGGCACATCGAAATTCTTCCGATCGTTGAAAAGCGGAGCAAGTCCTACAGCATCAAGGAAATTTACTTCAACGCGCAGAAGCCGGAGCAGGCGGCCGAGCGCCTACGAGAGTTTAATCCAGAGCTGTAAATGGATCCCGGAGGCACGGGCCACCGGGCGCTAACGTCGTGTAATGTTAAATGCAAGGCTCAAGCCGGCAACAAGCTGATGAATGAGATGAAAACACTTTCGCGGCGCGGGACTTCACCTTCGCGGCGGACTAGGTCCCGTGAGCGCGGTGGAATCATCAGCAAAGCTATCTTTCTGGTGTTTCTCGTGGTTGTACTCTGCGCGCTTTATGTTGTGCGGCATCCATTGCTGCGGCTGGCGGGGCAGATCTGGATCGTGGATGACGCGCCGCAACGCTCCGATGCGATCATCGTGCTTGGCGGCGACAACTACCAGGCGGACAGGGCGGCGCGGGCGGCGGAAGAGTTTAAAGCGGGGATGGCGCCCACGGTCGTCGCGAGCGGGGAATTCCTACGGACCTACGCGAGCTCGGCAGAATTTACCGAGCGCGACCTGACTGAGCGCGGCGTTCCGACAGAAGATATTATTAAGCTGACGCATCGCGCCGCGGACACGCTCGAGGAACTGGTGATCATCGAACGGCTTGCCGTCGAAAAGAATTGGAAGAAAGTGCTGATCGTTACGTCGAATTATCACACGCGGCGCACGCAGATGCTCAGCGACAAACTATTTCCGCCGGGAATCGCGGTGCGCATAATTTCGGCGCCGGATTCCGATTACAATCCAGATGATTGGTGGCAGCATCGGATTGGGCAGAAATTATTCTTTCACGAGGCGGTCGCGTACTTCGTTTCAGAGTGGGAAGTGCATCGGATGGCCAGCAAGACGCCGAGCGGGACGTCGTGATGGACGTTGATTGCAGGCGGACCCGGAGGCAGGGGCCTCCGGGCTCTAAGAAAAGTAATTCACCCCTGTTGCCAACCATTTGGAACTTTTGAACCTTCTCGACGGAAGATGTAACTGGGGGCAGTTTGCAGCGTCAAATCAAAGTGTGTGTCGGTGATAAGCAGGCGACCGATCGCGTTGGAGGCGGAGTTTGCGAAATCGGGGACCGCGCGTCGCAACTTTTGCGGAAATGCCGGGTTTCAATTTAGTGGGGACAGGTGTTTCTCTGCGGCGGAACGGCGAATCACATTCTTTCCCGCGCAACCGGGCGACCGGGTGGCGCAATCTAAATACTTCAGATTATCGAATTGATTGAACTTGATTTAAATTCAGGGCGGACACCGAGGAGGGAATCAATGAGGAAATTATATGGAGGCGTAATTCTATTCGCCTCGATCGCCGCATTGGCGATTGCCGTTCCAGTGGGGGCGCAGACAGCCGCGCGGACCGCAGCTGTACCCGCGGCTCCAAGATATCAAGCAAGTAAAGAAGTGACCCTCATGGGCAATGTGATGAATGTCGTCACAAAGCCTGCTGCGGGAATGCTGATGGGCGCGCACGTCATCGTGGCGACGCCGTCGGGCGATGTGGATGGCCATTTGGGAGTTTACGCGATGAAGGGCGCGAATTCGTTCACGCTCACGCCCGGCGAGCGCGTGCAGATGGTCGGAGTGATGACCACCGCAGGGGCGAATCGAGTGTTTCTAGTGAGGACAATTCAGTCCGGCAGCCATGTATATAAGATTCGGAACCAGAACGGCTTCCTACTGCGGCCTGCGAAACCGGCGCAAGGAGGCAAGGCATGAATCGCAAACCCATTCTAGTGGCGATAACTCTCCTTGGCCTGCTTGTGTTGGCTGGTTGCGGTAGTGGCGGCAGCGCGGGGATTGTTGTGCAACTTACGAACGTGCCGGCGACATTGACGGTAAATCAGTCGGTGAGTTTGACGGCGACGGTCAGCAATGACTCGTCGACTGGAAACCTGAACTGGAGTTGCACGCCCAGCGGTAGTTGCGGAACGTTTAGTCCGGCGACGACGGCCAATGGCGGAGCCACAAGCTATACGGCGCCCAATGCGCCCGGATCGGTGACTATCGTGGCGACCGACGCGGACCACACTGGCTCAACGGCGAGCGCAACTATTTCGGTGGTTGCGGTGGGATCGAACGGAGAGTTGACCGGCAATTACGTTTTCTTCGCCGAGGGAACGGACAGCAACGGCCTGTATGTTGTGACGGGGACGATCGTGACCGATGGGAACGGGAACATCACAAGCGGAGAACAAGATTACGCTGACCCGGTCACCGACGCCGGTCCGGACTCGATTACGGGAAATTACAGCATCGCAGCCAGCGGTCAAGCCAGCCTTACGCTGAACGTGAATGACATAACGCTCCCCAATAATGGCGTCGAAACATTCAGCGCGGCGCTCACTTCGGCCACGCATGGATTCGTCATCGAGTTTGACGGCGCGGCGACGTCAAGTGGCACGCTTGACTTCCAGCCCACTGCCACTCCGATTACCGCCGCGTCGATCGTTGGATCTTATGCGTTCGCGGTCAATGGAATTGACTCCAGTGAGTCGCCCGCGGCTCTCGGAGGAGTTGTTAGTATCAATGCTTCGACGGGTTTGGTCCCAAGTGGCACGGTGTACGTGAATGACTCAGGAAGCCCGGAGACCGTTTCAATTTCCGGCAGCGTAACGGGTCCCGACTCATTCGGCCGAGGTACCATCAGCTTGAGTGGGCTTGCGTACACCTATTACGCCGTGCAGGGTGAAGTTCTACGCACCGTGGAAGCAGATGCTGATTTCCTGGCTGGTGGTGCGTTCTACGGCCAGGGTACGGCGGGAGCGAATTCATCGTTTTCGAATAGTTCGTTGAGTGGTCCCTATGCGTTCTACGAATCGGGAAGTAGCGTCAACGGTTCGCTTGCGCTCGGCGGCCAGTTTACGGCCGCCAGCGGGACGCTCAGCGCAGGATTTGCCGATACGAACGATGGCGGAACGTATGAAAAAGGATCGATCGCCAATAGTCCGTACTCAATTCCTGGAAACGGATCCGGAACGCTAACTCTTCCGGGTACGCCAAGCACGACGGAAGACGTTTCTGCGCTCCTCATCTTCGCCACCGATCCGGCTTTGAACTTGCTCGATCCGAACAATACATCGGGCGGCGGTGGCGCGCTGATTTTGGACAACGACGCCAATGCCGTCGGTACCGGCTTGATCGTTCCGCAGGTCACGGGAGCGTTCCAGGGCAACTACGCGGTCAACTTGCAATTCTTCCCGAGTGCTGGCGGTGAGGAAGACTTCGTGGGCCAGACGACGCAGAGCGGCGGGAGTTTCATGGGAACGGTGGATCTCAATGACAACGGCGTCACCGCGAGCGGCACATCGTTTGCGGGAACGTCGACCGCGGACACCACTAACGTGGGCAGGTACACCGGAAAATTCACCGTCGGCGCAAACTCATACAACATTACTTACTACCAAGTGAACAGCGGTGAGTTGCTCATTATAGACACGGATTCCAACGTCGGAAATGGATTCATGGAATC
>JBAPOP010000097.1:0-6324 GCA_049279675.1 Candidatus Acidiferrales bacterium | reverse complement strand
AATTGTGCTAACTTGCTTCGGCTATGAAGAAACGCATCGGCGTGCTGCTGTCGGGCCGAGGCTCGAATTTCGAGGCGCTTGCCGAAAGCGCGGAGACAGGCCGAATACCAAACGCCGAAATCGCCATAGTCGTGAGCAATCGCGAAGGCGCACCGGGAATCGATAAAGCAAAGTCGCGCGGGATCCCCACCCAAGTAATTCCCTCGAGGGGGCTCGAGCGCGAAGCCTACGATCGCCAAGTGGCCGCGGCGTTGCAAACAGCGAACGTCGATCTTGTCTGCCTCGCCGGCTACATGCGCCTACTGTCGCCGTTCTTCATCGCGGCGTATCCGGGGCGCATTTTGAATATTCATCCGTCACTCTTACCCGCGTTTCCGGGACTCGAAGCGCAGCGCCAGGCGCTGGAGCACGGCGTGAAATTTGCTGGTTGCACCGTGCACTTTGTGGATGAAAATCTCGACGCTGGCCCGATCGTGCTTCAAGCGGGAATTCCAGTCCACGACGACGACACCGAGGAAACGCTCTCTGAGCGCATCTTGCGCGAAGAGCATCGCATCTATTCCGAAGCGGTTCGGATCGTCCTCGAAGGACGCTATCGCGTCGAGGGCCGGCGGGTACTCATTCAAGCGGAGACAAAATAGGAATGGCACCAGTGAACTTCAAACCGGCCGAAGAACAACTCGCCTACATTCGCAAAGGCGTTGCGGAAATTGTTCCGGAAGCCGAGTTGAAGGCGAAGCTCGAGCAATCAGCCAAGACGGGAAAACCGCTGCGCGTGAAACTCGGCGTGGATCCATCGGCGCCGGACATTCATCTGGGCCACACCGTCGTTTTGCGGAAGCTGAAACATTTTCAGGACCTTGGCCACACGGCGATTTTTGTCGTTGGCGGCTTCACGGCGTTGATCGGCGATCCCTCCGGTCAATCCGAGACGCGCCCCGCGCTCACGCCGGAGCAGGTACAGATCAACGCGAAAACATATCTCGAGCAGGTTTACAAAATTCTCGACCGCGAAAAGACTGAAGTGCACGACAACAACGAGTGGCTCGGTAAAATGACGAGCTACGAAGTTGTTCAGCTCTGCGGAAAGTATCGACTCGCGCGGATGCTGGAGCGAGAGGATTTTCGATCGCGGCTGGCGGGGAACCAGCCGATCTCCGTTCACGAACTGCTCTACCCGTTGATGCAAGCCTATGACTCAGTGGCATTGCATGCCGACGTCGAACTCGGTGCGACCGAGCAGAAATTCAATCTTCTCGTCGGCCGCGAAATCCAGCGCGAGTACGGGCAGCCATCGCAAGTTGCGCTGACGATGCCGATTCTCGTGGGGCTCGACGGCGAACGCAAAATGTCGAAGAGCCTCGGTAATTACATCGGGATCACCGAGGCGCCGCAGGAAATCTTCGGAAAGGTGATGTCGATCTCCGACGAATTGATGTGGCTCTATTATGAATTGCTCACGGATTTTACGGACCGCGTGATCGTGCGGCTGAAAGAGGAAGTACGCACCGGCGTATTGCATCCAAAAAAAGCAAAGATGCAGCTCGCTCACTACATTGTCGCTGGTTTCCACGGCGAAGCTGCTGCAGAACAAGCTTCCGCCGAATTCGACAGAATCTACAGCAAGCGGCAGCTTCCATCTGAGATGAAGGTAGACGAGTACGCCATGAGCGCCGCGGGAACGATGAAACTTACGCGGATCATCGCGAAGAACGAATTTTCGGCATCCTTCGCGGAAGCCGAGCGACTCATCAAGCAGGGAGCGGTGGAGTTAGACGGCCAGAAGATCTTAGATCCAACCTACACAATCAGCCTGAACGAGCCTCGAGACTTCACACTTCGCGTTGGGAAAAAGCCTGCGTTTCGAATCGTCGTGAAGTGAAGTAACGAACACGTGCAAAAGAGCGGGCCCAGCAAGCAGCGCCCGTATGACCTTACGAATTTTCATGTGGGACGTCGTGGCGCTTTCCTGCGCAGCCATCAGCGTCGCTCGGCGAGGCGTCTCAATCGCGCGAGCCAATCGCGATCACGGCGAGCAACTGCATGCCGCGTGAAAAGCCAATCAAACGCTTTGCCGAACGCGCCAGGCATAGCGTATAGATCGCGCATTCGGACCAATGTCGCATCGTCGACGGCGTCGATTTTCCACGACTGAGTTCCGATTACGCCGTAAGAATCCTGAAAGCGCCACTCGAGATGGCGTCCAAATTCGAATTGCGTAACGATAGCCGTCAAAGAAATTTCGCGTGAGCCAAGGCGGCCGCTGATACGAACTTTCTGGCCCGCCGCGAAATCGGAAGCGCCGCCGAGAACCTCAAGTTCGCAATTCATCTCCGCGCCATACCAATAAGGCATCCGCTGAGGGACAAGAAACGCGCCTACCAGCGCGCTGGACGCGGCAATCCGCTGTTCGATTTGGATTCTGGCCATAACGCCGCGGGAAATTTACCACGCCACTGGTCAGGAGACCTCGAGGAGAACGAGAGAGACGTCGTCTGTCGCAGGCCCCTCTCGATACTGCGTGATGCGGTCGAGAATTCGCTCTTTCATTTCCGGAAGCGGAAGCGTGGATGTCTCATAGACAATCTCGGCGAGGCCGTCCACGCCGAGCATCTCACGCTGCGAATTGAAATTGTCGGTGAGGCCGTCGGTGTAAAGCATCACGCGGTCGCCGGTATTGAGTGGGATTTCGATCGTTGCTTCGCCGACCACCGCATTCTCGAGAAAGCCGAGCACCAGGCTTCGCGATTCGAGCAATAGCGGAGGCTGGCCGGGTCGAATCACGATTCCCGGCGGATGTCCCGCGCCAATAAACTCAAGGGAACGGTCCGAATTGTTGATTCGCGCAGCGGCGAGCGTGAAGAAAAAGACCGAGCTGCCGATGTCGTGGATCACGAAGTGGTTCAGATGGCGGAGCAGCGGCGAAAGCCCCGCACCCTGCTCCAGCTGCGACATTGTTTCCGTGTAGATTCTATTTGCGACGAGCGCCGAGCTGACGCCGTGTCCTGAGACATCGCACACCATCAGATTCAGGTAGTCTTCGCCATTCGGAATCACGAGGCCAAAATCGCCGCCAATCGTCCGCACGGGCTGGTAGTGTGCCTCCACCGAGATGTTGCCCCAGTGCAGGTTCTTCGGTGCAAGACTCTGCTGAACGCGGGACGCAAGCAGCAGCTCCGCTTCAATTTCCCGCTGTCGCGTCTCTAGCAGCTTGTTCGCCTCTCGCAGATCGTTCTCGGCGCGTTTCTGTTCGCTGATATCTGTAAACGTGATGATCGAAAACTCGCGCCCGTCGGGATCCTCGACTCGGCGCGCGCTCACGACGACAGGTAAACGGTCCCCGTTTCTTTGCGGCAAGTAAAATTCGAAACGATTGCGGCCGGTAGATTCGCCGGCAGCAATCCGCTCGTTCAAGAATGGGAGATCTTCTGGAGGAAAAAATTCAGCGGCCGTGCGGCCACAAATCTCGTCGAGCGTCCTGCCGACCATTCCCAAGAAAATCTCGTTCGCGTGAATCATGCGGTGGCAGTCATCGGCAATGACAACACCTTGATTGAGCGTCTCGAGGACGCCCACCACTTCCGCCAACCAGTCTGGCCGCTCGCTTTCCACCCGGGCTCCTTCAAAATTTCGAAGCAAAGACACTAGCTAAGAAGAATGACGCTAACCTTCATCTTATCGGAAGTTATTGTCTCCGCAAGCTTTTCGCCGAGAGGATTGGATGCGCCCGAAGGCGCCGCGACGCAGGAACGCAAGATGAGGTTACACTGAATGCCTGCAGGCGGCGGTTCCTTGTTAACCCCGTTCCTGAGAAAAGCTCGCGAATGGTTCAAAAAAATAATCCATTGCCGCCTGGTCCGCGAGGACTGCCAGTGTTGGGCGTCGCCCTTCAGCTTCGGCGGGATCCGCTCGGACTGCTCACGCGCGTGGCGCGCGAATACGGCGATATCTCACACATTCCGCTCCTGCTACAGAGCAGGATTCTTATCAACCATCCCGATCTGATCGAAGACGTAATTGTCCGGCAACCTCAGAAATTCGACAAAGGGCCTGGAATAAAGGGCGCGGCGACGCGGCTACTCGGAGAAGGATTGCTGACGAGCGAAGGAGAGCTCTGGCGCCGCCAGCGCCGCCTTGCGCAACCTGCATTCCATCGCCAGCGCATCGCGGAGTACGCGCAAACGATGGTCGAGCAGGCGCTCGCTCATATTCGGAATTGGCGTGAGGGTGATGTCCGCGAGATGGCCGATGAAATGATGGCGCTCACACTGGTCATCGCTGTGAAGACTCTCTTCGGCACAGAGTTCACGCACGAGGCCGGCCGCGTCGGCAAATCCGTGACGCTGCTGATGCGCTACCAAATCCAAAGACTGCGCAATCCTTTCAAATTCTCGGAGAAGTGGCCGACGCCGGCGAACCGTCGCGCCGATCGCGCCTATGAATATCTCAATTCGCTCGTGTACGGGATCATCGAAGATCGCCAGCGAAGGCGCGCATCCGGCGTGGCTCCTACTGATGATGTCCTCTCGCTACTCATGGATGCGATGGATGAAGACGGAAGCCAGATGTCTTCGAAGCAACTCCGCGATGAAGTGATGACGCTCTTCATCGCCGGCCACGAGACGACGGCGGTGACTCTCGGTTGGGCGTGGCATTTGCTCGCGCAGAATCCAGGCGTCGAACAGCGGCTCGCGGACGAATTACGTACCGTTCTCAGCGGCCGCACGCCATCGATGGACGATTTGCCGCGGATGCCATATCTCGATGCCGTGATTCGAGAAGTTCTGCGGCTCTATCCCGCCGCGTACATCATCCAGCGCACTTCCACTGAACCCATCGAGTTGGGCGGCTATCATTTTCCAGCGAATACGACGGTGCTGATGTCGCAGTGGGTGATGCATCGCGATCCTCGCTACTTTGATGCGCCGGAAGAATTCCGTCCCGAGCGATGGCTCACGGGCATCGCCGACCGGCTTCCCGCGCACGCATATTTTCCCTTTGGCGGCGGCCCGAGGCGTTGTATCGGGCAGATATTTGCACTGACCGAGGCCGCGCTCGTGATGGCCACGCTTGCGCAGAATTTTCGATTTGTGGAGTCCGACGGTACGAACGTAGCGACCGAGCCTTTGATCACTCTGCGCGCGCACGGCGGCATTCCGATGACGCTCGAAAAGCGTTCCTGAACGATTCCGGCTACTTCACGAACTCAGGCGATTCGCCTTTCGACCAGGGATCATACTCGAGTGAAAACTTTATGCGATCTCCGATCCACGGGTGATCCCAAAACCACCAGATTTCCAGCCGGTTCGGCGCTGGATCTTCGAAGTCAATCTCGCCGAGAATCTGAAATGATTGTGCGGCGATTTGCCCAGAGTCTGGCGTAATCCCATGCGTAACTTCCAAGCCGTATTGATCTGCTTGGTGCTCGAAGTAGCGGCTCACCCCGTTTGTGATCGGCGTCGCCACAAAGAGCAGGAGCAGCAAACATCCGGCGTAAACCGGGAGTGACGCCCAATCATCCGGGGCACGAATTCGCCATGCCTGACTCCATTGCTGCAAGACGCGATTTGAGAGGCGAAAGCCGATGTAAATCAAAAGGAAGAACAACGCGGCGAGCAACGCGATCTGTTTAGGAATGTGGCCGAGAACGTAGTGTCCCATCTCGTGGCCGAAGACGAAGAGAATCTGCGCGTTCGTCATTTTTTCAATCGTGGTATCCCAGACGACCACGCGCTTCGACGCGCCAATCCCAGTGACGTAGGCGTTTACGAATTTCACCTTCTCGCTCGCCTTCATCCAGAACATTCGCTCCGGCGGAATCGTCAGGCCGGCACGCGCAACAACTCGCTCGAATGAATCCACAAGCGCCGGATCGTGCGATTGCAGCGGCTCAAACGTATTGAAAAGCGGGTCGATCACGTACGGCGAGATGAAAATGAAAAAAACCGTAATTGGAATTGAGCCAAGCCAGAAGTAAAGCCACCAGCGGCGCGGACTCGTCCGAATCGCCCGAAACAATCCGGCGATCGCAATGATTCCAATGATTGTTGTTACGATCTGTGTTTTCACCTGATCCCAAAGCCACGAGCCCCAGCCTTGAACGACAAGGTTGTACCGGCGAAGCAGCCAGTGCACCCACGCGTCGATTGGCAACTGCGGCAGCGTGAAAGCCAATAGGAATAGAAACGAATAAATTGCGACTTGTGCGATCCTTCGAGATGACGCCGCTTCAGCCCAATCGCGAAACTTAGAAGACCAGCCCCAGCGCAGCATCAACGCCAACAATCCAATTTGGTAGAAAGGCAAAAAGAACCGGACGAGGAA
>JBAPOP010000096.1:0-51300 GCA_049279675.1 Candidatus Acidiferrales bacterium | reverse complement strand
CCTAAAAGTGTGTTAAATACAGAACCGGAGGTCTCTCAATGAAATCAATTCTTGCAATCTTCGCTTTGATCGCCATTGCTGCGCTTTCGACGCCCGGACAACAAATGCCGCGCCAGGATCCGTTACTCGACCACATGACCGGCAATTGGGTTCTTCAAGGCATGATAAATGGACGCGCGTCCACGCACGATGTCCAGGGCTCCTGGGTGCTGGGCCACCAGTACGTGATTCTTCACGAAACCTCTCGCGAGAACGATGCGCAAGGCCAGCCCGCGTATGAAGCGTTCATCTTGATCGGCTGGGACTATTTATCGAGCGAGTACACGTGTTTGTTGCTTGACTCAGGCAGCAGCGACGGCTTGGCAGCTAAGTCCATCGCTCACGCAAAACCCAACGGCGATGAAATCCCCTTCGTCTTCGCGGGCGCCGGCAACTTCCACTCAACTCTCACGTACAACAAGGGCGCCGACAGTTGGCAATGGAATCTGGACAGTGAAAGTGGCGGCAAGCTGTCGCCCTTTGCGCGTCTGAAGCTCACCAGAAAATAGGGCTCAAATTTCTTCAACGCCGCTTCCAAAACAAGATCCTTACGGCGCCGGTCATTTGATTTGCCGCGCCCCGTCTGCTACGTTGGATAGCGAGCGATGAAGAGCCATGAAGGATGATTTTATTCGCGAAGCAGAAGGCTCCCGAGCGACGGAGAGTGCCTGACATCGGGGCTGGATATTCGCCCATCAGCCAATTACAGCGAGACACCGCTCCCCGAGCAGCGAGCTCGAAAGCGCATTTCTAATCGGTACACCAAAACGATTAAAAATCGGCGTAACTCCATCAAAACAAACAACCGAGACCGTTTCTAATCGGTACAAAAATAGGGGGTCTAACGAACGCGTTCGGTGCCGCAAAGTTTTATAAAAATCATGCCGGGCCAAGGCCCGCCGCTACAATTGCTCACAACAGCGAGATGCTGGGAATGGCACTTGTAGCGCCCGGCTTTACGCCGGGCAGCCTTCTTCCGCGGTTCGCTAAGCCTGAGTAGCGCCGGACCGGTTTTCGTTCGGCACTCGCAGCAATCGCCCCAAAATAAACAGGAGCCACACCAATGCCAAAAATGAAGGCCGTGCAAGTCTCCAAAGCGGGCGGCGATTTCGAACTCGTCGAGCGCGAAATCCCGACGCCCGGCCCAGGCGAAGTGCGCATTCGGGTCCAGGCCTGCGGCGTCTGTCACAGCGACGTGATCGTCAAGGAAGGCGGATGGCCAGGACTTACTTATCCGCGAATTCCCGGACATGAAGTTGCCGGCGTGATTGATGAAATCGGCGCTGGCGTCACGCAATGGAAAAAAGGACAGCGCGTCGGCGTGGGCTGGTTCGGCGGCCAGGACGGGGCATGCCTGCCGTGTCGCCGCGGCGATTTCGGAAATTGCACGAGCCTGAAAATCTGCGGCATCAGCTATGACGGTGGATATCAGGAATATATGGTCGCGCCGGCCACGGCCGTAGCGGCGATGCCAGAATCGCTCGACGCCGCGGAAGCCGCGCCGCTCCTGTGCGCGGGCATCACCACGTTCAACGCTCTTCGGCACAGCGGCGCGCTCCCAAGCGATCTGGTAGCGGTGCAGGGAATCGGAGGCCTCGGCCATCTGGGAATTCAATTCGCAAATAAATTCGGCTATCGCGTCGCAGCAATCGGACGCGGCTCGGAAAACGCAGCCCTCGCGAAAAAACTTGGCGCGCACGTGTACATTGACAGCGTCGCCACAAACGCAGCCGCCGAACTGCAAAAACTTGGCGGCGCGCGCGTGATTCTCGCCACGGCACCAAACTCGAAATCAATGTCAGCGCTGTTCGATGGACTCGGGCCGAACGGCTCGCTCTTGGTGGTCGGAGCCTCGATCGATCCGATCGAGGTGACTCCTCTGCAGTTGATTGTCGGCAGTCGGCGGGTACAGGGCTGGGCCTCCGGAATTCCCACCGACTCCGAGGACACACTGCGTTTCGCCGAATTGACAGGCGTCCGCCCCATGATCGAAAAATTCCCGCTCGCAAAAGCTGCCGATGCCTTCAATCGCATGATGAGCGGCAAAGCCGAATTCCGCGTAGTCCTGACAATGTAATTCCGAATGCATTGTCGAGTGCCGCCCGTCGCGCCCCGACACAACGAAAAAGAAAACGGCCGGCAGAGGATCCCGCCGGCCGTTCGATTTGCACTTCTATTGTATGAACTTACCTGTGCCCGCCGTGGGAAGCGCCACCACCATGGAACCCGCCACCGCCGCGGACTGCTCCACCTCGAACTGCTCCACCGCGAACTGCTCCGCCACGAAATGCGCCGTTAGAGAGTCCGCGTCCAATTGGCACGCGTGGAGCCGGTCCGCCGTGAAATCCGCCAACCGGTCCGCGACCCGCGAAGCCTGGCCGTCCGACAAACCCGCCGCGTCCATAGAAGCCAGGACGCCCGTAGAAGCCGCGACCGTAGCCGTGGAACCAGGGGCCAGCACCGATGAAGATGCCGCCGGAAAACCACTCAGGGCCGTAGTAGCCGTAAGGCGCGCACGCATAGGGGTAATACGAGTAGTAACCGTAGGCGCATGCGGGTGCTTCACCCAGGTAAGCCGGGCCGACTCCAACTGCAACCGGGCCAACTCCTACGCCAACTGCTACTCTCTGCGCACTGGCAGTCGGTACAAGCGCCAGGGACAACCCCGCTAGAGCAAGAATTCCAAAGGTTTTCATTATCGTTTTCATATGGACCCCTTTCTGAGATCCGAACCACTTGTCTCGAACAACCGCTATGGCATAGGGCAAGAGGCATGCCAAACGGCAAGGCGTCTCCGATAATCGTGGAAGGAGCTTATTCTCAGTAGCTTGAGAGGGAATGCAATCGGCGATGGCGTCGGCAGATCGCGACGCGGAATGGTGTTATTCAAGCGGGAGTGGTGGTTTTCAACCAGTCCCCAACGCTATCTGATTCCATCGATTGCAGTTGGTCCCCGAGGCAGGGAACTCCGGGCTCTAAAGCAGATCGAAGCGAGCGGGTGCGGGAAAATTTCTTTGGTAGCGCGTCAGCTTCTCGCGGGAGCGGCGGCCATTCGGGCCTGCATTTCGCGAGTGAGATGCGGGACGATTCCGACAATTCGTTCGATCAACATTAGGTGGCCGCGATGATGCATTTCATGTTCTTTCACGGAGAGAATCATTTCGAAACGGCTCTTGTCCGGCGGGATCATGCCCGCGCGCATCTGCACGCGCTCGGCGAGAAAATCTTCGGTAAGCCCATCGAGGAATCCAGCCCATTTTTCGCCCGCCGTGGTTAGCATCGCGATTGTTTCGTCCTTGCTTCGCCGCGCCTTTTCTTCCGCGATGACGCGCTGCATCAGCGCTGGAAAATCGAATCCCTCGAGCGTTGTGCGGCGTTCTTGAGCTTGAATTTGGTACTGAAAGCCGGAGCCCAGCGCAATATGCGCGAGCAACTCGCCAACGCTACGCGAGTCGGCGGCAGGACGAAAAGAATATTTGTCCTCGGGGATTTCTTGCGCGATCGTAATCGTATTCTTGCGAACCGTGCGAAAACTCGCAGCCATATCCTTGGCGCCATAGTAATTCACTGGATTTCTCCTTTGAGCAAATGGACAGCCGTCAACGAGCGGCGAAACCGGGCAAAGTGTAACACGCTTCAGAGTTCACTGGGATGCGCGCCGCATGCGGCGCGAGAAACGCCGATTGCTACACTGCGATTGAAAAACTGCCGCTAACTCCATATCATCGGGAGAACGCCGGAGTGGCGGAACTGGCAGACGCGCCGGACTCAAAATCCGGTGGCCGCAAGGCCGTGTGGGTTCGACCCCCTCCTCCGGCACCAAGAATCGATCCGGCATTATTTTTCGCGCAGTCGTGGCGAAGGTCTCGTAGCGAAGTTTTCACAATTGAGCCGATCGGAAATGACGCCTGAGTCGCGGGAAGCCATCAAGATTTTTGAGTTTAAGTTGGGCGAACTATTGGCGCTCAGTCTCAGCGGAGTGTCAGATGACTCTTTTGATCGCTGGCAAGAGACAACGACTGAAGTGTTCAATCGATTTCTTTCCGGGACGCATTACAGTTTCCGATTTTCAGACATTAATTTCAAAGAATCCGGCTACCTGGATAAGCGTCGAGACCCGTTTGTTGTAGGCTGCGAAAAGGCGCAAGCGTGTCTTGAAGGCGCGATTGAGCATATCGAACGATTCGGATTGAAATCACAAAAACAGAAATCGAAATAAGGCATACCGAGATTTGCGCGGAAATTGGGGTGCGGCGCGCGAGTTCGTGTGTGCTTTGAAAGCGGCCCGCCTGCCGGCGGACCCTACGATTGCTAGGATTATGATTTCGGCGGATGGCGCGCGGGTTTGAGGCGGCGCGAACTTTACTGAAATTGTCGCGCGTGCTTCGAGTTAGGGCTTGGCGGCGGGTAGCGGATGGGCTTGGAAGAATTGCCAGATGACCTCGTTCGCGTCGAGGTCACGGCTTGTTTTGCCGATGATGAATTGCGGAAAATATTGTTTGCCGCCTGGCCAGGTGTGGCCGCCGCCGACAACGCTGTAGAGAGCGGCGACTGAATTTTGTTGGCAGCCGGAATAAATTTCGCGGCTCGTGGCAAGGCCTTCAGGCGATTTGGCCGGAAGAATGTCCTGCGCCGGATTCGCGGAGCAGCCGTCGAGTTTTGCCCAGGCTTTGGCGCTGTCGGTTGCTGAAAGAATCATACCGCCCGCCGTTTTCTCTAATTCGCCTCCCGCGTATGGAACGATCGGATCGGCGGTTCCGACAATATCGAGAACAGAAATCGGACGCGCGGGATGGCACCGCTGCGAAACCGGAACGGCAAAAGTAGCGCCAACGGGAGCCACGGCTGCGATCCGCGTCGCGAAATTGCAAGCGAGGTCGTACGACATAAGACCGCCATTCGAAAGTCCTGTGGCGTAAACGCGCGACGCATCGATTGAATAGCTGGCTTCGAGCTTGTCGAGCAGTGCGGAGAAAAACGCGATATCGTCAACACCCGCGCGCTCGGCGGGAGAAGTACCGCGGCCATCGGCCCAACTGTGGTCGATGCCATCGGGATAGACGGCGATAATTCCGTTGCTATCGGCGAACGCGTCGAAACGCGCGATGCGAGCCATGCCAGGGCCCGTGCCCAAGCGGCCATGGATTACAAAGACGAGAGGCCAGCGCGACGCGGAATTGTAATTCTTCGGAGTGTGGACGTAATAGCTTCGCGTGTGTCCGCCCGACTCAACCGTGAAGCGCGGATTCGGCGAAATACCGCATGCGATCGTGGGCAGCACCATCACGGCGAGAAGAAAAATAGCAATCGAACGCATGTCAACTCCTCGAGGAAAAACGCGCGAACAAACCACCAAGTGATTTGGCTTCCGGAAGATTTAGCAGCATCGTCCCACCAATATAAATAATGCCATAGGGCACAAGAACGGCACCGGCCATAAGAATTGGTTTATGCGGGCCGATCTCCCAGCGAATCGCCCAGCCTGCGCCCGCGGCGGCAATGGCGAGCGACCATATCGTTGCGGCAAAGCTGACCGAGAGTCCCGTGCGGCCGATGCGCTTATTGAGATAGTGACGCAGCAAAAGAAATTCGACCCAACCGGAAATTCCAGCCGAAATCGTGAGCCCCGCGACGCCCCAGCGGGATGCGATACCCAGAAGCGGCGGAAGCGGAACCGCGCTGAGATATCCGAGGACCGTCGTAAGCGCAATGCGGATGATGGAGAATTTCAGCGGAGTGCGCGTGTCGCGGAGAGCGTAGTAGGTGGCCGAATAGAGCCGGCCGAGAGTGGACGCGAGCAACCCGACCGTCGAGCCCGCGAGAATTCCCCAGACGTAAATCACGTCGGCGTGCACGAAGCGGCCGGACTGATAGATTGCGCCGACGACGACATCGCCGAGCGCGAGAAATGCCACGACCGACGGAACGACGAAATAGGCGATTTGGCGAAGTCCTGAATCGAGGCGTTCACGCAATGCGCGCGCGACCTCTTCCTCGCCGCCGAGCTGGCCGGACATCGCGGGAAGTTCCGCCGCCGACACGGCCATGCCGAATAAACTGACCGGAAGGGTGTAAAGAGTTTGCGCGTAAGAGAGCGCGGCTACGGCACCCGTCGGCAAAAGGCTGGCGATCAGCGAATCGACGTATGCGCTTATCTGCACGACGCCGCGGCTGATGAACACGGGAAAGAAATTGCGGACGACGATTCGAACATTTTCACGCTCGTAGCTGAGCGCGAGGCGCAGGTGCCCGAGCAGATGCATGACGACGGGCCATTGCACGCCGACCTGCAACGCGCTGCCAACCACGGCGGCCCAAGCGAGCGCGATGGCAAGAGGAAACTGCGTCATGCGGCTGCCGAATCCGATCAAGGCCGCGATCATCGCGGCGTTCCAGATTACAGGCGCCGTGTACGAGAGAAAAAATTTGCGATGGCTATTGAGGATGCCGAGGCACCACGCCGAAAGCACGAGCAGGCCGGCGCCGGGGAACAGAATGCGCACGAGGCGAATCGTCAGTTGGCGTTTTTCTCCGGAAAAGCCCGGAGCAATCAGCTCGATGAGCCACGGCGTGGCGAGCACGCCGATCAGAACCAATGCGGAAGCGGTGAGTGCGAGAAGCGAAAAAACTGCGCCCGCGGTTTTCTCGGCTTCTTCCTTGTCTTTTCGCGCGAGGAGGGCAGCGTAGACCGGAATGAACGAAGCCGAGAGAACACCTTCGCCGAAAAGATTCTGCAAAAAATTCGGGATGCGGATGGCGGCTTTGAAAGCGTCGGCGGCGTCGGAATTGCCGAAGTAGTGGGCGAAGAAGCGGTCGCGAATCAGACCAGAGATGCGACTGAGAAAGATTCCAGCAGCGACGAGAGAAGCGGAGCGTGCCGTGCCGAAGCGCCGTGAAGGTGTATTGCCCGGCGCGGCGTTGGTCGTGACTGTGTTGGGGTCCGGAATGCTCAGCGGCATGTCCTGCGCTTTGGATTGGCGAACAGCGCGGCGCGATAAAATTCCAATGTTTTTCGGTGCAGCATCCCAGCCTAACGCTCAGAAAAAGAAAGATGCCGGCCTGAAGGCCGCCGCTACAAGTGCTGGGCTCGGCCGCGCAGGTGACAATCGCGAATACCCGGCCGGCCTGCCGGCCAGCCCTACGATTGCCGAGATTGAATGATCGGCAAGCGAAATTCCGCGCGACCTAGACGCGACAACGCAAGTGCGTTACGGGAATCATTAGACTGGCTCCTCCGAGCCAAGTCAATTACGAATGAGTGAAGTGGTTCTCAATTTCAAGGCCACCGGAAATGTACGTCGGGCCAGTTGCTACTTTGGCACAGATAGGCGCTATCAACTGGTTGTATGCGAATGAGTACGGTATCACTGGAGATGTACCTCTCAGAGGCCTTATGGCGCAACCCATGACTTCTGTGCTCACGGCGGCTCAGCCCAACGTGACCGCAGCGAAAATCTCGGCCGATCTTCGCCAGTTGGACCGGCGGCAATGGTGGCTCTGGTCGGCAGCATGCACGATCATGCTGTTGCTGACGATTGGCGTGGCGTCGTTTGTTTTCCCGGCCCTATTGCGCGGGGACGTGTCGGGATCTTCGTTCGGGCTGGGGCAGGCCGTGCGTGGCCTGGTGGGAATGGTCCTGCTGTTCAATTGCTACACCGTTTACCAACAAGTGGTGCTCACACGCTTGCGACAGCAGATGTCGCAGCAGATTCAATCGCTCGCGAACGTTGAGAGCCTCGCGACGGAAGTTTACAAGCTGGCCGCACTCGATCAATTGACGGGCCTTTACAACCGGCGATCGGCGGAGAAGCGGCTCGAAGAAGAGATTTCGCGGGCGATTCGGCATGCGCGCCCGTTGAATCTTCTTCTGATGGATTTGGATAATCTGAAGGAAATTAATGATGCGCACGGCCACTCGGCCGGCGATGTGGTGTTGATGGCGTTTGGCGAGCGGCTGCGCCGGGCGATTCGCGGGTCCGATCAAGGATCGCGAATTGGCGGCGATGAATTCATGGTTGTGCTGCCCGAGTGCCCGAGCGGGCAAGTGCAGCACGTGATTACGCGCCTGCAGAACATCACCGTGGAATACGAAGGCGCCAAGATTGACGTGAAATTTTCCGCGGGATGGAAAGATTATCATCCAGGCGAGACGGCGCTCGAGTTCATGAGGCGCGTGGACGAGGCGCTCTTCGCCGACAAACGCGGCAAGTGCGAAGATCTCGATCTTCAGACAGTGGATAAAGCGGCGCGGCGCGAGCGAGCGTAATTTTCGACTGCAGAATTTGCCGCGACGATCGTCTCAAGAGCCTGATCCACTGCGGCGAGTTGATTTCCCGGCACGGCGACGTACAGATCGTCCTCTTCGATTCCCGTATACACGCGATTTCCAATACAGCCGAGGCTTGCCGTTGTTCCCATGGACATCGCCGCGGGAATCGCCATGCACGTCGGCCTGCCGAGAATAGGGAGCGGAGAAGCGGCGTTCGCGCGACCGGCGGCCTCCTGCAAGAGCATGGCGGCTCGCGGGCGGCATGCAAACAGAACGACGGATGGATCGATCGGCGAATCGCCGAGCGGCGCATAAACGACGGCAGTCGGAGTCTTCGGCAGCTGCGGGACTTTCGCGACGTCCTCGGGCTTCAAATATTCGACGCTGAACATCAGGCCGAGCGTGTCGTCGAGTTCTTTTTTGCGTTGATCGGGCAAATCGATTTTGTGCGTGTAGCTTCCCACCGGGCAATTAAAATGGTCAGATGGAACTGTGTAGAAACTCTCGCCGTCAGCGGCTAGACGCCAGAAACTGCATCCGGATGGCTCCGTGCCGACGAATTTCGGAATGTCAGCGGGCTCGCTGTCGAGGATTGTTACTGAGACTGGCCGGCGTCTCAGCCCGAGCCGCTCTGTGAATCGCTGTTCGAGTTCCTTCCACTCTGCCATCTCGTCTCCCGGGAAATAAATTCGTTCGTCGTCGAGCACGCGAGCTTATCACATCGCGGTTTTGGGCGCGTTGCGGCGGATTCGTACGGCGCACATTTAACGGTGCGACCGCGGAGCGCGCTCAGGATTTGTTTTGCGGCACGAGATCGTAGACGTAGCGGATGAAGACGGCCGATTGTTGTCGATTATTTTCGATGCGAACGGTTTCGACGAGCTTTTTGCCGCCCGGTTGCGGCTCGAATGTCCGCGTGATCTTGTTGCCGCGCGAATCCTTTTCGTCGGAGACGAGCCGGAGGTCTTCCCAGTGTGCGGAAATTTCCTGATAGGAGAGATCCTTTGATTTTTTCAGCTTGCGACCGTCGGTGTAAAAGGTGCGTTTGTTATCGGAGTCGTCGGCGAGATCTAGTTCGTTATCTTTCTGCGCGACGACAATCCTTACCGGCGGGTCGATGAGTTCCTGCATGTGTTCGCGATCTTCGTTGCTTTCCGTGTCGCTTCCCGAGCCGCCATGCCTGCCGGAACCCATCCCACCGCCTCCGCCACCCGGGAAGCCGATGCCGCCACCGGGGAAGCCAACTCCGCCGCTGCTTCGGCCACCGCCGCCATTTCCGCCGCCGTTTCCGTTGTTTCGCGCGCTCTTGGCCTGCTGCATTTTCTGCCGGCCGTCGTCGCTTTCATCGGAGTTCAGCTTCCATGAGCCATTTAGGTTTGCACGCGTGGCGGGCGTCTGAGGCTGCTGAGTCTGCGGCTTTGGCGTCGCGGTTTCTTGCGAGTCGTCGGTGGACGGTGCGGGATTGATTGGGCCCGGAGGAGCTTGGGCGCGGAGAGTCTTAGGGAATGAGATTACCGTGAAAGCGAGGAGTCCTGAGAGGATCAAAAATTTTGCCGCGCTTGCGTTCATTCTCGGTTTCCTCGCTGCGATTGGGCTCGATGCGCTGGACTCGATGTAGGGATGCGACGGATTTCGAAAAGGATGTCAGACGATCGTCTGCGTGGCAAATGGCGGGAATTATGAATGGGCTGTCGCACTTGCGCGGCGCGGCTCGAGTTTACTTTGCGGGGCGTGGATTGACGTGTTGAGAACACAAGGAACACATCGCCGAGAAAATCCTTGCGCGTGGACGTTTCGGATGCTTAAGATGGCGCTTCGCTTCGAGGGGAACAACTTAGTGCCAAAAGAGAAACCAAAGGTCAACATCGGAGAAGTTATCCGGTCATACCGAAGCGATCGAGGTCTGTCGCAAGGCGACATCGAGCGCCGAACGGGACTGCTGCGGTGCTACCTTTCGCGCGTCGAGAACGGGCACACGGTGCCTTCGCTTGAGACGCTGGCGAAAATAGCCGAGGCGATGGAAATCAATCTGGCCGATTTTTTCCCAGGCAGCGATACCGCGCAGGACCGCGAAACCCGGAAGATGCTTGGCGAACTCTCGGAAGAAGAGATTCGATTTCTTGCGGAAATCAAGAAGTACAGCACGACGCTCTCCGACGACGATAAGAAGCTTGTTCTCGCGATGATTCGCAAGATGGCGACGATTACGCCGCCGCCGACGCGCAAAGTGGTTGCCCGCAGGCCCGAGTACTAATTCCCAATTTTCCGATTGGAAGCTTTCGTCGCGTTTACTCCCTCATTTTTGTTTCATCGGATATAGCTGCACATATCGTTCTCGGGTCAGCTCGTAGCGAACCGTCTTCATGCCATCTTCAATGGGGCCATCGCCAGTAAATGTCAGGCCACATTTCTCCATCACGCGGATGGATGGAAGCAGTTCGGGCAACGTTAGAGCCGTGAGACTGTTTACTCGCGGAGACTTGAACGCCCAGTCGATGAGAGCGCGGGCGGCTTCCGTGCAATAACCTTTTCGATGATGTGCTTCGAGAACGCTGTAGCCGATCTCGACGACGCCGTCTATGGGAACGCCCTTGAATCCGATGTTCCCGAGCAGGACGCGCGGATGGCGGAGAATGCAAAACCACAAATTCCAGCCGGCGTCGTTCTGCGTGGCTTCCTCCATTGAAGAGAGGAAGTGTCGCTGGGAGTTTTCGTCGTTGAGAGGCGGAGGCCAGTTTTCAGGAATCGGAACATCGAGCAGCGCGGCGAATGCGGGGAAATCTTTCATCTCCGCGCGCGCGAGTTCGCTTGTGCCGGCAACAAGCTCGAGACGCGGCGTGAATAATCGAAGGCTGGGCATGTGCTTGGGCGTGGCCATACTAAACGAAAATCCAGTCTACGAGGATGTGCGCGCGGAGGCATTGGCGCCGAAAGATTTCGGTTCGACGACGGCGCGGAAGACACGGCCACGGCCGATGATGATTCCGCCGGTGCCGGCTTCGACGTCGAAAATCAGGAGCCGGCCATCTTGCGAGACGAGACGGGCAGTTGCGTAGACGAGAGCGCCCACGGGCGCGGCCTTCAAGTGATCCACTTCAATTCGAGTTCCGACGGTGATCATTTCGGCGGGCAGGTGCGGTTGGACGGCCTTTGCCGCAGCGACTTCCATCATTCCAATCATCGCGGGCGTTGAGAATACGGACGGAAGCCGCGGATCGTATGCGGAGATCGTCCACTCGGGCGGGACTATTTTTTCAATTCTGGATTCTGTTCCGATGGCAATCTTTGGGTATTCCCGGCGATTTCCGGAACTCAACTGGCGGGCTCCCGTCCATCGAGGGCGCGGGACGCGTCTTTGCAGGAGCGCGGATCAACGAAGCTTTTCGCGAGCTCGGCCACGGTGATTCCGAACTGCGCCCACATGCGGCGCTTAAGGCTGCGATAATCTTGCGCGCCGCTGAACACGTCACGGATCAAATCGCGGAACGTCGCGCTGTGATTCAGCATTTGGACCATGCGCGTGGTGACGGCACCGCCGAGGAATCGGCCACAGAAAACTTTGCGAGCGATGCGAGCGGCGAATTCGAGATCGGCGGAAAGTTCGGAGCGAAGCCGCGCGGGATATGCGTCGGGCTGGCCCTCGATTAAAGCTTGCGCGAGCAAATCGCCGGAGCGCAGCGCGTAGAAAAGGCCTTCGCCGGTGATCGGGTCAACACAAGCGGCTGCATCTCCCGCCATCGCCCAGTTGCGGCCGACAATCCGGCGCCGGCGAAGCGTATGCGCTTGGGGAGACGGCAGAACGTGGCTATAAAAGCGCGCCCCTTCGAGCGAAACGTTTTCGTCTTTCAGAAACTGATCGAGGTGCCGGCGAAGTGTTTGGCTCGAATGCTTCGACATCTTCCCGCAGATGCCGATGGAAACGTGATCGGCGCGCGGGAACGACCAGATGTAGCCTTCAAATTCCTTGAGGAATTTTACTTTGATGAGATCGTCTTCCGCGGGGACGAAGTAGCCGAGAGTCATCTCGAGATCGGCGGCCTTTAAAGCCGTAGTCTCGGGAAGAAGTTGATTGCGCGCTCCGCCTGCGAGGACGACAAAATCCGCGGACTTCTGTTCGCCACCCGCAACGAGATTCACGCGGCCACTGTTTGTGTCCACGTGTGTGACTCGCGACCGAATCGTCGCGCAACCGGCCGCGGTGGCTCGATCGAGAAGCAGCCCGTTCAACACGGCGCGGGAATAGATGACGATCGGGCGATTCATGTGGAATCGGGCGCGGAGACCGCCGCTTGAAATCAACTCAGCGGTACGGACTACTTTCTTGGGCTGCGGGCCGTCGAGTAAAAAGGGATAAAGGCTGATGGCTTTATGAGTAAGGCCGCCTCCGCAGGGCTTTTCCCATGCGAGGTGCTCGTCATAGAGCGTGACATTGAACCCGGCGGTGGCCAACTGCTCGCCACACATGGCCCCAGCGGGGCCTCCGCCAACGATCGCGATATCTTTCATCAAGTCTCTCGTCCCCAAAGGTAAAACGGGGAGCAGCGAGCAGGGCCGGAGTATAGCATCAAAATTCCGAGGCAAGGGGCGGAGCGAAAAGGCGGTTGTCGAATGAATTCCGGGTGTGCGTGGGAGGAGTCTTAATTGCGCGTGGTACAATTTTGATCCGGCAGAAACGAAGTCTCGAAGGGCGGACATTTTGGGAGTCGTGAGCAATCCAAGCGAACTGCGGCTTGATGCGCAGGACCTGAAGCGCGCGGGGAAGAAAATTGTCTTTACCAACGGGTGCTTTGATCTTCTGCATCCGGGGCATATACGGCTGTTGGAGCAAGCGAAGTCGCTTGGCGATAAGCTGATCGTCGGAATCAATAGCGATTCAAGCGTGCGAAAAAACAAGGGTGCGAACCGGCCGGTGATTTCTGAAGACGAGCGCGCCGAAATTCTCGCGGCTCTCGATGCGGTTGACTACGTGGTGATATTCAACGAGCCGACGCCGCGAGAATTGATTACAGCAATTCTGCCGGACATTTTGGTGAAGGGAAGTGACTGGGGAGCGGACGAGATCGTCGGCCGTGACGAGGTGGTACGCGCAGGCGGCCGAGTGGTTTCAATTGCGGTAGAGCCCGGTCATTCAACGACGAATCTGATTTTGCGGGTACAACGTCTGCGCGCATGATACTGCCCTTGGTGGCTGAGCTGTTGGGCCGGGTCGGCCGCCGACCCGCGGTGGAGGTGTGTCTCGACGCGGTCCGCAGGGGGCCGGGTGAAGTGCGGTTGGCAGGGCTGACGGACCCGGCGAAGACGATCGTCGCGGCATTTGCGGCGGCATCGCTGGTGCGCCCGGTTATTCTGCTGGTCGAGTCGAACCGCCGCGCCGAGGAATTGCTCGAGCCTATTCGGTATTTCTTCCAGGCATTCGCAAGAAAACCCGCAAGCCGCGTTGCATTTCTTCCATCACAGGAAGTCTCGCCGTGGGAAGGCCGCTCGCCGCACGCTGAGATTTCGGAAGCGCGTGCGTCCGCGTTGTGGCGGATCGCGTTGGGTGAGGCAGACATCGTGTTGGCCCCGGTGGAAGCCGCGATCATGCGATTGCGCGAACGAAGCGTCTACGAAGGGCTCGCTTCGCAGCTCGAGCGCGAGCAAGAAATTCCGCAGCACGAATTCCTTGAACACCTTACGAGCGTGGGATACGAGCGGCGCGAAACCGTCGAGTCTCCCGGACAATTCGCGATCCGCGGTGGGATTGTGGATGTGTTTTCTCCGGAGTCGAATGCTCCGGTGCGTCTCGAATTTTTTGGCGATACGCTCGAGTCGTTGCGCGAATTCGACCCGAATAGCCAACGCTCGATGCGTCCGCTTGAGCGGGCAACTCTGCTGCCGCTAACGGATTATCCGCGCCGGAATGAATTGCTCGAGCGCTTCCGCGAACGGACGGTGACGGGCCGCGAAGACGAGGGCATGCCGGCGGCGTTTTATCCTGGCTGGGAATTTCATCCCGCGCTTCTTGAGGAAACCAAATCCAACCTGCTCGATCTCGCGCCGGACGCAATCATTCTCGAAGATGAGCCGGAGACTTTGCGTTCCGCGCTTGAATTGAAGCGAGAAAGCTGGGCTGCCGAATTCGAAGAGGCCGTGGGTCCTGCGGCAACCGCCGAGGCGGACCGATACTTTTTGACGGCGGAAGAATGGAAGAGCGCGCTTTCCGGGCGGCCGCGGCTTCTGCTCGATCACCTGGCGCTCGAAGGCGAGTCTGAAAAGAAGGTTCTCACTCTGCAATCGCAGCCAACGTCTCGGTACCACGGCAACGTTCCAATGTTCATGTCTGAGGTCAGGAACCACATCGAGAGCGGGCGACAAGTAATGGTGTCAGTGGCGAGCACAGGAGAAGCCGAGCGACTAGCCGACATCTGCCACGAGAACGAGCTGCCATTTCGATTGGGAGATGTGGATGAGAGCGCGACAAGTTCGCGGCTCGCGCAGGATAGCAGCGGCGGAACTGTTACCGCCCTCGTGCTTTTGAAAGCGCCGCTGGCCGAGGGCGTGGTATTTCCCGAGGCGAAGCTCGTTCTCTACGGCAACGCGGATCTGTTCGATTCGATTCCGGCGCCGGCTCGTTCGCGCGCGCGGCCGCAGAGCGCCGTATTTTCGAGCGATTTCTCCGATCTCAAGCCTGGAGATTATGTGGTGCACGTGGACCACGGCATCGGGCAATTCGAGGGTTTGCGCCAGCTTGCCGTGGACAGCGCGAACGGCGAATTCATGCTGCTGCGGTATGCGGAGGATGCGCGGCTTTACGTGCCGCTCGCGCGCGTCGATTTGATTCAAAAATATCAATCGCTCGGCGGCGCCGTGCCCGCACTCGATCGGCTTGGCACGACGGTGTGGGAGACGCGGAAATCTCGCGTCAAGAAATCCGTCGGTGAAATGGCGGAAAAGCTTCTGGCGCTTTACGCCGAGCGCAAAGCCGCGCCGGGCCATGCGTATCCCGTGGATACGCAGTGGCAGAAAGCGTTTGAGGACGCGTTCGAATTCCAGGAGACGCCGGACCAGGCGAAAGCGATTGAAGACGTGAAGCGCGATCTCGAGTCGGGCGAGCCGATGGAGAGGCTGCTTTGCGGCGACGTCGGATACGGCAAGACGGAAGTGGCGATGCGCGCGGCGTTCAAAGTTGTGTCGGACTCGCGGCAAGTTGCCGTGCTTGCGCCGACGACGGTTCTCGCGTTCCAACACTACGATACGTTTCGCCGGCGGTTCGCGGCGTTTCCGATTGGAATTGAGATGTTGAGCCGCTTTCGCACGGCGGTGCAGCAGAAAAAGACGTTGCAGGAGCTGGAAGCGGGAAGAGTGGACATCGTCATCGGAACGCACCGGCTGCTATCGCGCGACGTGAAGTTCCAGGATCTGGGATTGCTCGTCGTCGATGAGGAGCAGCGATTCGGCGTGGCGCACAAGGAGCGCATCAAGGAGATGCGCAAGAACGTCGATGTGCTGTCGATGTCCGCGACGCCGATTCCACGCACGCTGCACATGTCGCTGATCGGGCTGCGCGACATGTCGGTGATCGAAACGCCGCCGAGAGACCGGTTGGCGATTCAGACGGTGGTTGCGCCATTTTCGGAATCGATCGTGAAGCGCGCCATCGAACACGAGTTGGACCGCGGCGGGCAGGTTTTCTTCGTGCACAATCGCGTCGAATCGATCGCCTCAGTTGCCTCGCTGGTGAAGCGCCTCGTGCCGAAAGCGCGCGTTATCGTTGGTCACGGACAGATGAATGAGGCTGCGCTTGAAAAAGTGATGCTTCAATTCGTTCGCGGCGACGCGGATGTGCTCGTGTCCACGACGATCATCGAAAACGGTCTCGATATCCCGCGGGCGAACACGATCGTGATCAATCGCGCGGATCGGTTGGGGCTTTCGGAGCTGTATCAGCTCCGCGGGCGCGTGGGGCGCTCCAATCAGCACGCCTATGCTTACCTGCTCGTTCCACCCGAGGGTTCGCTTTCGTCTCTCGCGAGGCAGCGATTGGCTGCACTCAAGGAGTTCAGCGATCTCGGCGCGGGATTTCGCATCGCGGCGCTCGATCTGGAGCTTCGCGGCGCAGGCAATCTGCTTGGGCGCGAACAGCACGGACAGATCGTTTCCGTTGGATTCGACCTGTATTGCAGGCTTCTCGAGCGCGCAGTGGCGGAACGCAAGGGCGAGTCCGTCACGCCGGATCGCCGTGCAACGCTGAACCTCGGACAGGACATCCGAATTCCCGTCGAATACATAGAAAGCGAAAACCTGCGACTGCGCATCTATAAACGTATAGCGGGCGTTTCGAACGATAAGGAACGCGACGAGGTGCGCCGAGAGTTAGCTGATCGATTTGGAGTGCTACCGCCAGCCGTCGAAAACCTTCTTGATTACGCGGTGCTGAAGGCGCTGGCCGAGTCGCTCACTGTGGCGTCGATCGAACGGCGTGGCGACCTAGTGGCGATAAAGTTTCACGAAGAAACTCCGGTGAAGCCGGAGAAGCTGGTGCGAGTGATCCGGGGAAAGCGTGGCATGCGGCTCGATCCGACCGGCGTCTTGTGGTTTGAGTGGAAGAGAGAGGGAGAAGGGGTCGCGGTAGCGGCACGAAACATATTGCTGCAACTACAATCGTAGCGGTAAACTTTCACCCTGGGAAAAAACTTAATGAGACTCAATAGAATTGCAATCGTGTTTTTGGCGGCGGCGAGCATCGCGCTTGTTGCGCCGCGCGTTCGCGCGCAAGTGGCGCCGACCGCGACGAAAGATGCCAAAGATGTGGACATGAAGGGCTCGGGCAACGGGAGAGTGGTGGAAGAGATTGTCGCCCGAGTGAACAACGAGATTATTTCGTACTCGGAATACCAGAAGTCCGAGACGGAGTTGCACGAAGAGGTGAAGCAGGATTGCCAGGGCTGCGCTCAGGACCGCCTGAACGCGATGTACGAGGAACGGCAGAAAAATCTTCTACGCGACCAAATCGATCAATCTCTTCTCGAGCAACGCGCGAAGGACCTCGGCATTAGCGTCGAGAACGACGTGATCAAGCGGCTCGACCAGGTGCGCCAGCAAAATAATTTTCCCTCGATGGAGGCGCTGCAGGCGGCGGTTGAGGGCCAGGGAATGTCGTGGGAGGACTACAAAGCGAATTTCCGCAACCAACTGCTGACACAGGAAGTGATTCGGCGGGAAGTGGGCTCGCGCGTGGATATTGGCCGCGACGACGTGAAAAAATATTACGAGGATCACAAGCAGGATTTCGTTCGGCCCGAGCAAGTGGTGCTCGCGGATATTTTCCTGAGCACCGAAGGCAAGACGCCGGAACAGGTGGCCGTGATTCAGAAGAAAGCGAACGATCTTCTGGCGCGATTGAAGAAGGGCGACGATTTCTCGGAACTAGCGAAGCGGAATTCGGAAGGCCCAACGGCGAAGGACGGCGGCGAGCTTGGCGCGTTCGAGCGCGGGCAGCTATCGAAGCAGCTCGAAGATACGGTGTTCGCACTGAATAAAAACCAACTGACCGACGTTGTCCAAACGAAAACGGGCTTCGAAATATTGAAGGTGATCGAGCATTTCGAGGCTGGCCTTCAACCAGTCGAAAAGGTCGGACCTGAAATCGAAAACAGAATTTACGCGCAGCGAATGCAGCCGATTCTGCGAAATTATCTGGGTGAGTTGCGCGAAGAAAGCTACGTGGTCGTAAAGCCCGGTTATGTGGACACGGCTGCGGTTTCGACGAATGTCGGAATCAAGGAAGTCGCTCCCACGCCGGACGCCGCGGAGAAAAAGCTGAGCCGCAAGGCGAAAAAAGCCGCCGCCAGCCAATGAAGCCGCTATTCATCGCGGATTTAAAAGACGGCCAGGCCGTCTCGTCGCTGTTTCTCGTTTCCTCGAAAGAAATCCGGACATCCGCGAAGACTGGGCGATCGTGGCTGCAGCTTGAGCTATCGGATCGCACCGGACGAATTGACGGCAAGATGTGGGACAAGTTTGAAGACGCGACTACGAGATTCGTCTGCCAGGACATTGTGAAGGTGCAGGGCCGCGCGAAGATGTACAACGATCAAATCGAACTGACCGTCGAACAGATTCTACCCGCGCAAGAAGCGGATTATGATCTGGCGGATTTTTTACCGCATACGAAAGAAGACGTCGAGAAACTTTACGCGCAGCTGCGCGAATTTATCGTGAAGGCAGGGAATCCCTGGATCAAGCGGCTATTGGCGAGCGTCGTGGAGGATCCTGCAATTGCGCCGAAACTGAAGCGGGCGCCGGCCGCGATGACAATGCACCACGCATTTATCGGCGGGCTGCTCGAACATACGGTGAGCGTGATTGGATTGATGCAGGGCGTCGCCGATCATTATCCGGAGCTCGACCGCGATTTGCTGCTCGCGGGTATCGTGCTGCACGATATCGGGAAGATTGAAGAATTGAGCTACGCGCGGGGATTTGGATACACCACCGAAGGACAGTTGATCGGGCACATCGCGCTGGGACTAGGTCTCGTGCGGAGGAAGATCGAAGCGATTCCGGATTTTCCGCGGCCGCTGGCCATGTTGATCGAGCACTTGATTTTGAGCCATCATGGCTCGCGCGAATTTGGCTCGCCGCAATTGCCGCAGTTTCGCGAAGCCGTTGCGCTGCATTATTTGGACGATTTGGATTCGAAGATGGCGGCGATGCGGGCGACGCTTGAGAGCGCGGGCGGCGACGGCGAATGGACGGACCGGAATCCGTCGTTGCGGCGTGCGCTGCTTCGCAAGGACGAGTTTCTGTCGGGCGATGCCGGGAAGAAGGCGGCGACGACGCAGGCGACGAAGCCGGCGGCTGCTTCTGCCTCGGCGGCAACGCAGAAGAGATTTCAGTTGAAGAAATAAATGGCCGACGCGGCAAAAATTGTGCAGCACAGTGGTTCGCCGGTGGTGGCGAGCACATCGCCGCGGCGTTCGCTGCTTGATTTGGCGCCGCTTGAACTCGATTGCATGAACACGCTGTGGCCTATCGGCGAGGGAACGGTGCGGGAAATCCGCGATCGCCTGGCACCGCGAAGGCCGCGCGCGTACACAACGATTATGACGATCATGGACCGGTTGGCGCGAAAGGGTGTGGTCGAGCGGAGGAAATCTGGGCGCGCGTATATTTACCGGCCGAACTTGAGCGCGGATGACGCGCGGAGGCAAGCGCTCGGGCAAGTGGTCGAGAACTTTTTTGGCGGGTCGAGCGAAGAGGCGGTTACGTTCCTTCGAAGGAAGGATCTTGAGGCGAGGACCGCGGCGACATCCGCCGTGAACGCGGTCGAGGCGTCATTCGGGAGTACTGAGACGCCATCACCGGCGCGCGCGCTTGCGGCGGCTGCGGGGGCGTCTGCGGCGGCTGCCCCAGTCACGCTTCCTGCACAACAGGCGATTTCGGAACGCGCACGAGTTGGTCGCGAAGAGTCACGCGGCGAAGAACCCGTGACGATGGACGAGACGCTGCTTTGATTACGCCTACATTTCCAGCCGAATTGAAAATTCGCGATATTGCCATCCGGCCTGCGACGATCCTCGCGCCGATGGCCGGGGTCACCGATACCGTGTTTCGGCGCGTGATTCGCGAGCTGGGCGGCTGCGGGCTGATCATGACGGAATTCACGAGTTCCGAAGCGATCACGCGAAGCGCCGCGCGGACGATGAGGTATTTGTTTTTCGAAGAAGATGAGCATCCGATCGCGGCGCAATTGTTCGGCGCCGATCCCGCGGTGATGGCGGCGGCCGCGTCGCTGACACAAGACCTCGGCTTCGATCAGGTGGATATTAATCTTGGGTGCCCTGCGAAGAAAGTGGTGAAGTGCGGCGGGTCGGGCCTACTGCGCGACCTGGATCTTCTCGAGGAGATTTTTCGCAGCGTGCGCGCGGCTGTGCGGATTCCACTGACGATCAAGCTGCGCTCGGGATGGGACGAGAACAACATTGTGGCCGTGCAGGTGGCGCGCCTCGCGGAGGACTGTGGAATTGAAGCGGTGGCGGTGCACCCGCGGACGCGCGCGCAGGGATACAGCGGCGCGGCGGATTGGCGAGTGACTCGCGACGTGAAGCAGGCCGTGAAAATTCCGGTGATCGGAAATGGCGACATTCGAATGCCCGAAGATGCGTTGCGCATGGTGGAAGAAACTGGATGCGATGCCGTGATGATCGGCCGCGCCGCGACGAACAATCCGTGGATTTTCCGGCAGATCGAGCAGTACATCGCTGAAGGAAGATACGACGAGCCGAGCGAGATGGATCGCTATCAGCTCATATCGGATTATTACCGCAGGTTAGTGCGGTCGGAGATGCCGGACGCGATCGGCAAGATGAAACAATTTGCGTCTTATTTTACGCACGGCGTACGCAACGGCGCGGTGTTGCGCCGCGAAGTGCATACGGCGCGAACCACCGGGGAAGTGCTCGATCGGGTGGATGCGTTTTTCGAGACTGTTTTCCGCGCGGCCGCGCCTATGAGTTCGTCTCCGGCGAATTGACCGCGGTGGTTGCTCACTCGTTACTCGTTTGGATCTCCCCGCCATCTGCCCTGTAAACTCGAAATGCAAAGAGCCGGATAGACCCCGGTGGTACGGTAGCCTGCCAGCCACTTAAGTCTCGATTGTTTCACTGGTTGTTTCGGTCTGCTAGGAGGCGCTTGTAGGCTTCGCGCTTGGTAAGGCCGCGTTCACGTGCTGCGATTTTCAGAGCGGCTTTGCGGTCGATATTTTGCGCGTTCATGAGCTCTTCGACGCGGCGAGGCAAGGGAAGCGCGGAAGCGGAAGCCCCGCCTGAAGATGGAGCTGCCGATCTCTCGTCGGCGCGCGCGAAGATCACGGTGATTTCTCCGCGCGGCGAGGTCTCGCGGAAACTTTCGAGCAACTCGCTAATCCGGCCGCGTCGAAATTCCTCATGGATTTTGGTGACTTCGCGCGCGACCACGCCGTGGCGATCGCCCAGAACGGCGAGAGCATCCTCCAGCATGTCGACGAGGCGATGCGGCGCCTCGTAGAAAACCAAAGTGCGCGGCTCGCGGGCCAATGGATCGAGGGCGGCGTGACGTTCGCCCGTCCGCGGCGGAAGAAATCCCACGAAAACGAACTCGTCCGTGTCGATTCCTGAGGCCGCAAGCGCTGACACGAGCGCGGACGGGCCTGGCACGGGCACCACTTGGATTCCGTGGCGGAGGCAAAGCGCGACGAGGCGATGCCCGGGATCGGAAATTGCCGGCGTGCCCGCATCGCTGACGAGCGCAATTTGCGCTGCCTGTTCCAGTTCGATGACGAGCTCGGGGGCACGAGTCATTTCATTGTGCTCGTGGTAGCTTTCGAGGCGGGTGTGAATATCGTAGTGCGTGAGCAGCTTGCGGGTCTGGCGCGTGTCCTCGCAGGCGATCAAATCAACTTCCTTCAGAATGCGGAGGGCGCGGAGGCTGATGTCTTCGAGATTGCCGATGGGCGTGGCGACAAGATAGAGGCAGCCTTTACCGGTGGCGGCTCCGGGGCGAGATTCTTCGTGCTGCCGCTCCGGGTTCTGAGTGCTTCGGGGTGGGGCCTGACGGGGCATTCGTCGCGTTCCGCGCTCGCTCATCGGATGCTGCGTGGGAGTCGAGCGAAGTGAAAGTCTAGCACAGCGCGAACGTTGCACGCGCGACGGTTGGCTTCCTCGCGCCGGGTATCGACGCGTGCCGCGGCAAACGTGATAAGATTTTCCTTTACGCAATAGGCGGGAAGGAGTTCTGGTTTGCCTCTCTACGAATACAAGTGTGAGAAGTGCGGAAAGAAGTTCGAGAGAATCGAGCGCGTGACGGCGCCAGAAACGAGAAAGTGCCCGACGTGCAAGGGCAAAGCCGTTCGGCTTCCTTCGTCTCCCGCGATTCAGTTCAAGGGCTCGGGATGGTACGTGACCGATTACGCCGGTAAGGGCTCGTCTTCGAGTTCGAGTGAGAAGTCTTCGAGCGACAGTGGCGAGAGTAAGTCTTCATCGTCGTCGAACGATGGTGGTTCCCCAAAGAAAGACACCTCAACAAAGGAATCCTCTGGGAAGTCGAAAGGCAAGAAAGAATAATCGCTTCTGGTTGTCGCGGCTTCTATCGGAAGCCCGGCGGAATTACAGCGTGAGTGTTTTCAGGTACTCCCGGAATGACGGCCCGAGTTCAGGATTTTTGAGCGCCATTTCAACGGTCGCACGCAAGAAGCCGAGTTTGTCTCCCGCGTCGTAGGTGCTCCCATCGTAGTTGTATGCCCAAAGGCTGTGTTCTTTGGCGAGCATGCGCAAGGCGTCGGTGAGTTGAATTTCGCCATTTCGCCCGGGCTTGGTGTTCTCGATGTATTCGAAAACCTCGGGCGGAAGAATATAGCGGCCCGTCACGGCGAAGTTCGATGGGGCATGCTCGCGCGAAGGTTTTTCGATGACGTCGCGCACGCGGAAGAGCCTGTCGCCGAAGCCGAAATCTGGCTCGGGGACGGCGTCCACGATGCCGTAGAGATGAACGCGTTCGGGCGGCACTTCCTCGACTGTGATGGCGCCGTGGCCGGTTTTCTGATGAACGTCGACTAAAGCTTTCGTGGCGGGCACGCGGCCATCGTGAATGACGTCACCGAGCAGAACGGCGAAAGGCTCATCGCCGACAAGTTCGCGAGCGAGGAGAACGGCGTGGCCGAGACCGAGAGCTTCGCTCTGGCGCGTATAGCTGAAATGGATTCCGCCGCTGATCTTTCGAATTTGCTCGGCCATGAGCGGACGGCCGTGTTCTTCGAGATATCGCTCAAGTTCTGGCGCGGAGTCGAAATGGTCTTCGATGGCGTTTTTTCGCCGGCCGGTGATGATGATGATGTGGTCGATTCCGGAGGCAACGCATTCCTCGACGGAATACTGAATGAGCGGCTTATCGACGACCGGCAGCATTTCTTTCGGCTGCGCTTTGGTGGCGGGAAGAAAGCGCGTCCCGAGTCCCGCGGCTGGCAGAACGGCCTTTCTGACTTTCTTGATCGGCTGACTCATGCTTCTCCTGTCGATAGATGCGAACCTCGCACGATACGGTTCGGATGCCGCTCGTGTCAATCGGGTTGAAAGGGCGTGTACATACGGTGACATCCATGTGTCGGTGTGGGGCCGAAAAACCGACGCATCTTATGCCGCGCCCCACGATTGCCAGCCGGCCAGTTTCGGCGTTTTGGGTTTGGTTTGCGTAGGGCTGGCCGGTAGGCCGGCCGTTTTTGGGTGAAAGGCAGAACGAAAAACAAAATCTTGAAAGGCCGGTCCGTCTGCCGACGGACCCTACGGGTGCCGGGTGGGCGATCGCGGCGGCTCGTCGGACTGAAGGCGTTCGTCCTGGGTTGCTGAATCAAGGATGTTGACCGCTAGTGGAGCTAGTGTAGGCTTGGGAGCAGGAACATGGCCCACCCTGACATTGTGAATCCAGGCTGGCGCGCTGCGAAGATTTTTGTGCAAGCGGCGCTCGTTGGATTGGTAATCGCGATTCTTGGCGCTTTTATGGGACTCATCGCCGCTGAATTCGCGATCAAGGCTAATCTGCGTTACCCCTTGTTTGGATATGTGCTCCTGTCCATGCCTGCGTTCTGCACCATCCTCGGCGGCGTCTGTGGTTTCGTTTTTGGACCCCATCGATTTCGTCCCGACAGATAAGCTTCGTGGCTTCCAGCGAACCCTCAACCGTGCGGGGACGATGCGGCGGCGCGTGCTAACATGGAAATCGGTGCTGGCTGAACATTCATGAATTCTGGCGATACATTGGCGCTCACGGTGGCTTCGGCGAAGTCCGCTGATCGCGCTGCGCATTCTGGCGAAATACGGATCCTCGGGATCGAATCGTCGTGCGACGAGACGGCGGCGGCGATTGTCGCGAACGGGAATACGATTTTGTCGAGTGTTGTGGCGTCGCAGGTGGACATTCACCGCAAATATGGCGGGGTCGTGCCGGAATTGGCGTCGCGGGAACACTTGCGTCAGATTGTGCCCGTCGTGCGAGAGGCGCTCGCGCAAGCGGGAGTAAGCCTTTCGGATGTTTCGGCGATCGCCGTGACGCGAGGACCGGGGCTGGTCGGTTCGCTGCTTGTCGGGTTGACGTACGGCAAGGTGCTGGCGATGGCGCTTGGCAAGCCGCTCGTTGGCATCAATCACCTGGAAGGCCACGTTCACGCAGTATTCCTCGAAGCGCATATCGCAGGGAGAACGCCGGAGCTGCCATCCGTATGCCTGATTGTATCGGGCGGGCACACGATTCTTTATCGAGTAATGGGTGAGCCGGGCGCGAGCGGCGCGGCCGTTCATGGCAATGGACATTCCGCACCGCACTCTTTCCGATACGCGAGGATTGGCGGTACGCGGGACGATGCCGCTGGAGAGGCCTACGACAAGGTCGCGAGGATGCTCGCGCTTGGCTATCCCGGCGGCCCGATCATCGACCAACTCGCTCCATTCGGCGATCCGGCGGGAATTCGATTTGCCGAGACGAAGATGCGCGGGAATGCGTACGACTTCAGTTTCAGCGGCGTCAAGACCGCAGTCTTCTATCACCTTCGGAAACATGCCGAGCTTCATGCGGAAATCGAGGAGCGTAACGCGGCGCTCGCACGGGGAGAACGAAAGGCGGATGCGCTGAAGCCTTTGTGCTCGCAAGCGACGCTCGATTTGATTGCGAGTTTTCAGAAGGCTGTCGTTGGGGATTTGGTGAGGCGCACGATCGCGGCAGCGTTGGAATATAAATCGAAATCAATTCTCGTCTCGGGCGGAGTGGCGGCGAATCGCGATTTGCGAACCGAGTTCGAGAAGAGCGGCAAGCGCGAGGGAATGGAAGTCTATTTTCCCAGCCGCGCGCTATCCACGGACAACGCAGCTATGATCGCGGCGGCTGCGTATCCGAGGTATCTCGCCGGGGAGTCCGCGGACGCCATGCTCAACGCAGAACCTAATCTCCCACTCGCTTAATCCCGCATCATGCGATTATTGGAACGGAAAGCGCTCGGAACTGCCGCATGACACATAAGATCATTTCAGCGACATTGGGATTGCTGTCATTGTGCGCTGGAGTAGTCGCGCTCATAGACTTTGCGCTTCCGACCTTTCAAGATTTATTGCCCCTCCGTCCTGGCGTAATCGTTTATGGTGGCCGCGCCAGCGGGTCCGTAAGGCTTTTTGGGGCGCTGATTGCCTCGGGTTTGACGTTCGGAGCGTTCTATATGGGATTTAGACTTTTACGATTCCTCGGTGGTCAGAGAAAGCATTAGATTTTCAAAACGGCCCGCTACCCGAGCGTCCGCTCGAACACGTAGGCGAGGCCGTCGTGTGTGACGGCATAAACCTGCTGCGTGTCGTAACTCCAGCAGATATCCACAACACCTTCCGCGGAATACTCATCGATGATGCGGCCCTCGCGAAGGTCGGCGATAAAAAGGCGTCCCTTCGACGCACTCTTGAGCCAAGAAGAATAACAAGCGCAGAGTGGCCGCGTGGGATGGCAGCGCGCGAGCTCCGCGGTGAAGGGCAGCGGACACGATTCGAGAGAACCCTCTGGAACTGCAAAGGCCCGGCCTCCGGCGCAATAGACGAGAGTGCCGCCGTCGGCGGACCAACTCAGCGCCGTAATGCTGCCGTGGACTGGCAAAAACAAATCGCGGCGCATGCCAGGAACGGCTGCGACGAGGAGAAAATCGTCGGCCCACTCGCCGACACATTTTAGTGCGAGCGCGACTTGCGTTCCGTAGGGATTGAATGCCATCGGGCCGAAGCCGGCGAATACAATCTCGTCGTCGGCGGAATCACCGACCGCGACGGCTGCGAGCGATGGAGTGACATCGAGCGAGCCGATGGGCGTAGCCGCGAGCGATGGGATCTCGCTGTCGCAATTCCAGACGCGAAGCGTCCGATCGGCGGCGAATGCCGCGCCAAACGTATTTCCATCGAGCGACCAGGCAAACGCCGCATTCGGAAGATCGGGCACGTGAAAAGTGTCGAGATGCTTGCTCTTCATCGCGTCGAAGATCTGCAGTTGGTTCGTCGACATATTGGATGCGGCGAGGAGGATGCGTCCCGTCGGCGACCAGGCGAGAGAAGACACGGGATCGTGTGCGCGGCCGAGTTGGGTTTCGGGTGCCGGAAGAGAATCCGGCGGGACCTGAGAATCGAGATCGTAAATCGCGAGGCGCAGTGCGCTGCCGCTGCGCGTGCCGAGGAAAACAGAAACCTTTCCGGAAGGCGAGACAGCGGCGCAGGCGCGGCGGCCGGAGAACACGCGTTTCTCAACCCAATTGGATTCGCGGCCAATATCGCGAATGCCGCGACGTACGAGAGCGGCGGTGCGCACGGCCAAACCTTGTGGGCGGCGCGAGACAAGGGCGGTGCTGGGAACCGTATCGGAAGCCGCGGGGGCAGCCTCTCGCCTTTCGCCCGTGTTGTCGATTAAATCTGCGCGCATCGGAGTGGTTCGCTGAGACTCGTTCGAGCGGCTGCGATTTCCGCATCGATGCGATTCGCCAAATCTGAAAAAAGATCGCGGCCGGCTTGTGCGGCTTGCTCAAATTGGGTTTGCAGGCGTTTCGCGTCGGAAGCGATTAGTACCTTCATCTCCGCGTCGATTTCTTCGAGGCGCGCTTTTGCCTGGCTGATTCGCCGAATCGTCCGAACGAGATCGGCCCCAGCGCCATCACCGTGAACGCTCTCCGGCGAGCATTCGTAAGCTTCGAAGACTCTCGCCAGCGCAGCTTGATCGCCCACCATGTAGGCTTGGTTGGCTTTGGCCATCAATTCCTGGCGCTTCGCGCGATCGGCGTCATCGGTGGTGAGATCGGGATGGACGCGCCGCGCCACTTCACGATATAGCCGCTTGATTTCTGGAGTGGGCGTGTAAGCCTTTTGGGAATGTGCCCGTCCAGGACCAGCCGTGGATCGCGTTGCCTTCGCGCGAGCACGAGCTCTGCGTGCCGCTTCCTGCTGACGGGTGTCGGTCGGATGTTCGGACGCGGCTTTTTCTGCGAGTTGCGCTCTTAGCTCGTCGAGTTCGGCGTACCGAAGGCCCACCTCGGCGAGATATTTGCGTTCGAATGAGGCAAGCTCCGCACGCAGGCTGGCAAGCTCGACTTCACGCTCGGCGAGAGACGTCTCGAGAGCTGCGAGATCGCCGCGCTTGGACTCGAGCTCCCGTTCTTCGGGGCGAGTGATCTGGAGTTCAGAATTCTGAAGCATAAGGTCGCGTAATTCGGTCTGTAGTTCGCTCCAAGGAACGCGCAAATAGTTTAAGGGGAGAGACGGAGTCGTGGAGGTGTTGGAGAGCAGTGTGTTTCCAAAATCGGCAGCTAGCGGCGGCGGGGCGCACCTGCTCCTTCGTACAGGTCGAGCTCGGCCGTGAAGTTGGGAGCGATCCGAATTTGACGCGCCAATTTGTCGCCTTGGCGTGCTCTCGAATTCAGAGGCCCAGGTTTCACGCCCGTACGCGTTTTGGTTAGAATCCCATCGGGGCAAACCAAGATGCCGGGCTGCGACATTCGCCCGGATAGGAGCCGCACGCCATGAACGAAACAATTGAGCAATACAAGAAGAGAATTGAAGGTTATGCCTCCGGAAAAGAACCGCTGAAGGTGCAGGCGAAAACCGCTGAGAAAATCGAGAAGCTCATTAAGCGCATTCCGAACGCTAAGCTGCGCAAACGTCCTGCGCCGGACAAATGGTCCGTGACAGAAATCATCGCGCATCTCGAGGATGCCGAAATTGTGACGAGCTATCGAATACGGAGAATCCTCGGCGCGCCCGGGACACCGATTGAGGCATACGATCAAGAGAAGTGGGCGGAGGCGGAAAACAACGCCAGGCGTGATCCACACGCGGCGCTCGGCGTGTTTAAGGCGCTGCGGACAGCCAATCTAAAGCTATTGAAATCGCTGAAGCCGGAGCAGTGGGAGCACTTCGGGATGCATTCGGAGCGTGGGGAAGAAAGTATCGAGCGAATCACTCAGATGATCGCAGGACACGATATCAACCACCTGATCCAAATCGAGGCGATTCTGAGCAGCCCGCGCAAGTAGGCCGAGGTATCCCGAGCGCACCAAGAAATCCTCGGGACATACCTCGACCATAGCGCGTTCCAATTCGGGATTGCAGAGTGCGTTTAATCCGGAAGCTTCGCGGCTTCCGGCATCTGGAGATGCGCCTTGGCTAGCGCGCGGACCAGGCTGGTTTCGACCAATTGCTCGGTCGTGTTCCGCACCGTGGCCAGTTCGCTCACCAAGAGATACTTCGCTCTCTCAAGCATTTTCTTCTCGCGGAAGGAGAGCGGCTTTGTCCGGCTGAGGGAGACGAGCCCCTTCAGTACCGCTGCCACTTCCATCAGCGAACCAGTGCGCATCCGCTCGGAATTTTCCTTGAAGCGGTGCTTCCAGTCGTGATGACTGGCTGACCGGCCCTTCTCGAGATAGGTGATGACGTCGCCGGCCTGATTGGTGCGGATGACCGGGCGCAAACCGACGTTATCCACGTTGGCCTGCGGGACCATCACTTTCAAGCCGCTGGAAACGATCTTGAGCATGTAGAATCGCTCGGATTTGCCGTTGAGGTAACCAAAACTGATTTGCTCTATGACACCCACGCCGTGGTTCGGATAGACAACCTTCTCACCTAGCTTGAATTCCATAGGACGGAAGTCCCTCCCCAAACTGCTATTAAGATATTAGGCACACGAGGGCGGGAGAGTCAAGGTATTCCCATGAAATATCGCAAGATACGAGATTTTTGAGCTTGCAAATATCGGGCAAATTGGCACGAGAATTGCCCTATAATCGGGCACAAATGTTGACCCTTTCCGTGGACACGTCCAGCCGCGTGGGCAGCTTGGCCGTTCTGAATGACCAATCGATTTTAGGCGTCGTATCCACTTCGAGCGACGAGGCTTATTCAGCCAGAATGTTTCGCCAGCTCGAGTTCATGCTCGCGGAGCTTGGGATCGGATTGCCGGCTATAGACCTGTACGCCGTGGTAGCGGGGCCCGGTTCGTTTACCGGTCTTAGAGTTGGATTGGCGGCGGTAAAGGGGTGGGCGGAGGTCTACCAACGACCTGTCGCTCCGGTGAGCGGGTTGGAGGCTGTTGCGTCGGAGGCTCCGATGCAACGGGGACTGGTAGCTTCAATTCTTGACGCACGGCGCGGGCAGATTTATGGGGCATTGTACTCGAAAGAGTCAGGCCGATTGGACGCTCGGATTTCCGATCTCGTTTGTGCGCCGGGTGAGTTTCTGGCGGCGCTGCGCGACGCGGCTTCTCCGGCGGATATCACGTTCGCATCGCCCGTACCGGAAACTCTGCAACATGCACTTGCCGGAACAGACTTCGCGCAGTGCGGGGTGATGAGAGTTTCTCCGGTCCTTGCGCCTGCTGCTGGGTTATTGGGAATCGAGCGAGCTGCCCGCGGAGACGTGGTGACGGCGCTGGAACTTGATGCCAATTACGTGCGGCGCACGGACGCGGAAATTCATTTGAAGGGGAGTTGATGGTCCGCGTGCTTGAGCTCCGCGATGTCGGCGCCGTTCTGGCGATTCAGAGCGCGTCTCCCGAGCTGCCGAGGTGGACGCAGCGCGATTACGAGCGGGTAGCGAAGGACGAAATGGCGGGATGGGTGGACGAAGATCGCGGGGCGGTTCTGGGATTTGTGGTTGCGCGTAGACTCGCGGACGAGATGGAAATCCTCAATCTGGCGGTCGCGCCGGAAGCACGGCGGCGGCAAGTCGGAAGCGCGCTATTAGCAGCATCTTTCGGCTGGGGGCGGGCGAGTGCGATTCGGAAGGCCTTCCTCGAGGTTCGGGCTTCGAATTTTGCGGCGATCGCGTTTTACGAACACCACAAATTTAGGAGTATAGGACGACGACAAAAGTATTACGTCGCGCCGGTTGAGGACGCGATTATTCTGGCGGCTGATTTGTGATAACGGAGCGGAAGACCGCTCGGCGGTGCGGGTCAAATTTACGGGAGCGTCCGCAAACGCTCCAAACGTGCGCCCGGGAGGTAGGGGCCTCTCGGATTTGAAACAAGACTGATTCGCCGGCATCCGTATGTTCGATTTTCTGTTGGAAGAAAAATCGTGTTGTGCTAAGTTCACGGTCATGTAGGGATGTCGCTCAAACGCGGAGGGAACGGATGGCAACGACCTCTCGGGATATTCGGGAAACACTGCTGTCGTGCGATGCGGAATTCCGGCGGCTGGCAGCCGAGCATTCAAGATACGAAGCGCAACTCGAACAGATCCGAAAGCAGACCTACCTGAACTCAGAAGACCTTTGCCAAGAAGTCGAACTCAAGAAACTGAAGCTGAGAGTTAAGGATTTGATGGAGCAGCTGGTCATTCGTTTCATGTCCGAGCCGACCTACCACTAGCGGCGCGCGGCTGGGCAGTGTTACAC
Source organism: Candidatus Acidiferrales bacterium (assembly GCA_049279675.1). Classification (GTDB taxonomy): domain Bacteria; phylum Acidobacteriota; class Terriglobia; order Acidiferrales; family UBA7541; genus Palsa-147. The sequence goes on along the minus strand of JBAPOP010000096.1, from coordinate 20,577 downwards.
GTAAGATGGTAGTGTATCCGCACAGGAGCCGCTTTCTTCCCGATGGTCAAAGAAGGCTTTAAGTTTGCTGCGCCCCCACTCATAACCGGAATATTGCTGATCGTCTTCGCCGAAGTGCTGGATCGCAAAACCGGACTGGCGATCGCTGGGGGCGTATTCATCCTGCTGGGACTTTTCGTTCTTTATTTTTTCCGCGATCCAGAGCGCCAGATTCCGAATGAGCCCGGCGCTGTGGTGTCTCCCGCCGACGGGCATGTGCTCGAGATCGTAGACGAAGCATGGAATGGGCCGGCGGGGAAGCGAATTACGATTTTCTTGTCGGTCTTTGATGTTCATGTAAATCGTGTTCCTGTGGCGGGCGAAATCAAGGAAGTGCAATACCGGCCGGGACGATTCTTTGCGGCAATGCGCAAACGCGCATCGAAAGAAAACGAACAGAACGTGATTACCATCACGACGCCCGGCGGGGATATCGTTTTCAAACAGATAGCAGGAGCGATAGCCCGTCGCGTGATATGCTGGAAGAACGTCGGGGACCGAGTGGCATTGGGAGAGCGTGTAGGGATGATCCGGTTCGGCTCCCGCGTGGATGTCTGGCTCCCCGATGACTCAGAGATTGTAGTCCGCCGCGGGCAAAGGGTGTACGGCGGAGCGAGCATCCTGGCCAAATGGAAACCAACGGCATAGATAGTTACGCGCGAGGCGTCGAGCACGTTAAGCGTCCCGCGCGCCGCGGTGTGTATCTCCTGCCTGGTGTATTTACTGTCGCAAATCTCCTTTGTGGCTACTACGCGATCCTCGCGACGCTCGAAGGGAGCGTCGCCGATATGGATAACGCCGCCAAGGCGATCGGGTTCGCAATCCTATTCGATACCGTGGACGGCCGGATCGCGCGTCTTCTCGGCGCGAATAGCGATTTCGGCCGGGAGTTCGATTCGCTCGCGGACGTGGTGAGCTTCGGTATCGCGCCAGCATTTCTCGCGTATGCGTGGGGGGTGCGCAGCTTGCCGATCAGTGAGGCCGGCCAGGCGGTCCACATTTATCAACTCGGGTGGCTGGTCAGCTTTTTCTTTGTGGTTTGCTGCGCGTGGCGCTTGGCGCGCTTTAACGTTCAGGGCATGGCGCCGGGCGGGTCGGGATATTTCGTTGGCATGCCGACGCCCGCGGCAGCAGGTATGATCGCGGCGGCGGTCCATGCGATCGGTTTGCCGATTGTGACGGTCAGGTCTTCGGTCTTGTGGCTTTTGCTGATGGTTGGACTGGGTGTTTTGATGTCCAGCACGGTGCGGCACTTCGCGTTCAAGAATATTCGCTGGAACCGGCGGCAGTCGTCGCGCGCCTTCGTCCTTATCGCGCTGCTGATTGGTTCAATTGTGTTCTATTCCCATCTCGCGCTCTTGCTGATTGCGTCGGCGTATTGCGTTCATGGGATTGTGATCGAACTTGTGCGACTAGTTCGTCATCGCCTCACTTCACGGCTCGCCTAGAACATGTCCCCACGGCTCGCTCGCGCTCAAGGCGTGGCCATCGCCGGAGCCTCCACGCTTCTCGGCAAGGAACTCAAACAAGTTCTCGAAGATCGCAATTTCCCGGCGACTGAAATCAGTTTACTTGATGAGGACGTCGCAGCGGGGACGTTGACCGAAGCCGGCGGCGAGCCGACGTTTATTCACGAAGTAGCAGAAGACAGCTTTGAAAAAGCGCGCTTCGTGTTTTTTACTGGCACCGAGAAATTCACCGCTGCGCACTACAGCAGGGCGCTGAACTCCGACGCGACCGTGATTGATTTATCGAATGGGCTGCCGGCGGAGGCGCGTTCATTTACCTGGATACCGTCTCTTGACCGCGTCCTTCCGCCCCCCGCTGTGACGCCAAGCGCGGCAGGAAAGAAAGCGCTGTATAGCTCGCCCGGCTCCGGCGTGATCATCGGCGCGACTGTTGCCACGGCGCTCAAGAGTTTTGAGCCGTCGCGGATTGCGATTCTTTTTTTCCCGCCTGTATCCGAGGCCGGACAGGCTGGGGTGGACGAACTAGTTGGCCAGACGACAAACCTTCTATCGTTTCGCGCAATCGAACGAAGTGTGTTTGACTCCCAAGTGGCATTCAATCTATTGCCGGAATTTGGGGAACAGCGGATGCCGACGATGCGCACGATTCGCGAGCAAATCGCGGATGGCGTCGCTCGTTATCTGGCCGAACGCACGATCGCTCCCGCCGTCCAGTTGATTCAGGCGCCGGTGTTTTACGGATATTCGTTCGCTGTGTACGTGGATTTTGCGACGGCTCCCAATTACCGCAATGTGGAGGCTGCGTTTCGGACGCTCGAAGTGCACATCGCTGAAAAGGATGAGACTGCGCCGGACATCGTAAGCGCGGCCGGCCAGGACACGATTCAACTGGCTCGGATCGAGGGCGATTCGAAAGTGAAATCGGGCGTGTGGATTTGGGGAGTTGCGGATAATCTCCGACTGGGCGCGACGAACGCGGTGCGGATCGCGGAGGAACTCCTTGTCGTTCCAGCATGACGGTGGGCGGAGCGTGGCTGGCGGCGCGACCAACACGGCGAGAGCAATTGCCGCGGCTATACCTGCGTTGGCAATTGCTATCGTCCTGGGAATTGCGGGCTGCGGGTATCACGTGGCGGGCCGGGCTTCGACGCTCCCGTCTGAATGGAAAACGATTGCAGTGCCCGCGTTTGTGAATCGCACGAACCGGTACCGCATCGAGCAGCATTTTACGTCGGCTGTCATCCGCGAATTTCTGGCGCGCACGAAGTATCGAATCGTGCCGAATGAAAATTCGGCGGATGCGGTGCTGCACGGAGAAGTGCTGACGGTCGAGACGAGCCCCATTCTTTTTGACGCGACGACAGGGCAGGTAACGACAATGCTCGTGACAGTGCACGCGAAAGTGAGCCTCGTTGGCCGCGCAGATCAAAAAGTGGTCTACGAAAATAAGGACATGGTCTTTCGCGACGAGTATCAGATTTCGAGCGACGTGAAGAGTTTCTTCGAAGAGCAAAATCCGGCTCTCGAAAGAATGTCGCGGGATTTTGCGTTGCAGGTTGTTGCCGATGTCGTGGAGGGCTTCTGATGCCCGATATGAAGCTCGATGCGCTCCTTGGCAAACTCGCGAGCGGAAAGCCCGTGCCTGCGATTTTGCTCTATGGCGACGATGTATACCTGCGCAAACTGTGCCGCGACAAATTGATTGAGACGTACGTTCCCGAAGGTGTGCGGGATTGGGCGCTGGCGCGATTTTCGGCAGCCGATGGCGAGTGGGATGAAGCGTTCGGGCGGGCTGTAACCGTTCCGATGCTAGCGCCGCATCAGGTCGTAATCGTTGAGAGCGTGGAGGCGATTGACGATCTCGGCGAGGATGCCCGCGAAGCGGCGATGGAGACGTTGAAGAATTATCTCTCCGACCCGGCTCCGTTCACCATTCTCGTGCTGGAAGCCTCGTCGCTCGATGGACGCAAAGGGCTCGCGAGACTTCTGGGAGAGAAAGCGGTCAAGGTTACGCTGGCCATGGATAGCGAGCAGGCGGCCGCGTTGGCCGTTTCGTCAGCGAAGGAATTTGGGGTTGAGCTCGAGCCTCGCGCGGCGAGCATTCTAGTGGAAGCAGTGAACGCTGAACCGGCGCGGATTCGTGTGGAGATCGAAAAGCTGTCTCTCTACGCGCAGGCGAAAGGGAAAATCTCCGCGAGCGACGTCGAGGAACTTGTTGTCTCGGCACGGAAATTCACGGTGTGGGAAATGGGAGATCTGCTGGTGGAATTGCGGCGCGATGCGGCGCTCGTGTTCCTGGACGGCCTCTTACGCGATGGCGAGCAGCCGCCGATGATTGTCGGAGCGCTTGCGTGGATGTATCGAAAACTGATTGAAGCGCGCGATATTCCGCCGCGGATGAATAAGTTTCAAGCCGCGCGGCAATTGCAGATGAATCCGGATTCGGCCGAGCGCGCGATGAGCCAGTCACGCCGATTCTCAATCGTTCAACTGACCAACGGGTTGGCGGCGCTGGCGGACGCGGACAGCCTTCTGAAATCTGGCGTCGCTAATCCTCGCGCCGCGATGGAATTCCTCGTTACTCGACTAGCCGCGCCCGCGGCAAACGCGAATTCGTCGGCGGCGTAAACGCAAGCAACGCGCGCGCCCGAGCGGCTCCCCGGGGAAACGAAATTTGCACTTCTGCCCTGCGTTACGACTTCTTTTGCGCGCGGAGTGCGTTGAGGGCGATCGTCAGGCGGGACTTGTAGCGGTTACCCGTATTTTCAGACAGAACGTGCTTGCGGATCCCGCGATCCACCTCGGAAAAGGTGGGGCCCACGAGCTTCGCTGCGGCTGCGGCATCGCCCGCGGTCAACGCGGTGCGAATCCGGCGAATCGCATTGCGGACGCGCGTGCGATTGATGCGGTTCGATATCGCGCGGTGCTCAGACTGCCGAATATTCTTGAGGATCGATTTGGTCTTCTTCTTATGCTTTACGGGCGTGCCTTGCGGCATTCAGTGCTCCTTCGTCGTTTAATCGCTTGAGTTTACAAAGTTAACCGAGGCCGCGCGCTTTGTCAATTTAGCCGTCTACGAAAGAGATTCGCAGACGAGTACGCGCGGGGCGCCTTGACCCGACTTGGCGCGTGCGCTAGGCTATTTGAAGTGGCTTACCGACTAGCAGGCCAACCAGCACCCAGCCGCCAAAATAGATGAAACAGACCGTTCGACTGCTTGGAGATGTGTCGGAATTCTGCGGGACACTCGATGAGAACCTGAAGCTTTTCGAATCGACTCTCCAAGTCACCGCTAATCTCAGGGACAGCGAAATCGAAATCGAAGGCGATCCGGCGCGCGTGCAAGAGGCTGCCCGGGTCGTGGGCCAGTACAACGAACTCGTCGAGGACGGGCACGCCCTTGGGAGCAGCGTAGTAAAGTCTCTTTTTCGGATGGCAGCGCAGGAGCCGGAGACCGCGCTGCGGGGCGCGTTCTCGCCGACACGTGGGCCGCGAGCTTTCGGGAAAAAGGGAATTGCCCCACGGAGCCCCAATCAGCGGCGGTATATCGAAGCGCTCGAATCTTTCGATATGGTTTTTGCGATTGGTCCGGGCGGCACGGGGAAAACCTATCTTGCCGTTGCGATGGCGGTCTCGGCGCTGATCTCGAAACAGGTCAATCGGATTATTCTTGCGCGGCCAGCCGTCGAAGCGGGCGAGCGCCTCGGGTTTCTGCCTGGGACGTTGCAGGAAAAGGTCGATCCCTACATGCGGCCGTTGTATGACGCGCTCCACGATTTGCTCGAAGCCGATAAGCTCGAGCGGTTCCTCGAGAAGGGAATTATCGAGGTCGCGCCGCTCGCATTCATGCGCGGCCGGACGCTGAACGATTCCTTCGTGATTCTCGATGAAGCGCAGAACACGACGAGCGAGCAGATGAAAATGTTCCTCACGCGGCTCGGATACAATTCCAAGGCGGTGATCACCGGCGACGTGACGCAAATTGATTTGCCGATCGATCGCCGCTCCGGCCTGGTCGAAGCGATTGATATCGTCGGTAAGATCGAAGGCATTGCGTTCGTTTATTTCGATGAGCGCGATGTGGTTCGTCACACTCTCGTGCAGCGAATCATCAAGGCATATGACGAGCGGGGTTCCCAGTCAAAGTCCTCGGGCCGGAAACCCGGGAATGGCGCTCCGAGAGAGACCGGCCCGCGAGCTCCGCATCAGTAGGCGCCTGCTCGATGATCACGAATCGTCCATGATCACGAACGACCAAGGGCGCGTTCGCATTGTCCTAGCACCCCTGGAGCGGTATTTTGGCCGCGTGCTGAAAGTGCTGGGACTTTCGAGTGAAGCCGCGTCCGTTCGATTCGTGAGCGATTCACAAATGGCGCGTTGGAATCGAGTGCATCGCGGCAAGCGCGGCTCGACGGACGTGCTCTCGTTTCCAGTGGATGAACGTCGGAACCAGCCAGGGCGCGCGCGGCGCGGCCGAATTCGACGCGAAGCGCGCGCCGCACGTCGCCATGGATACCTCGGCGACATTGCGATATCGCCCAGCGTCGCAAAGCGCAATGCACGACGCTTTGGCCGGACTCTCGCGCAGGAGCTGCAAATTCTGATCCTGCACGGAGTGCTTCATCTCATGGGATACGATCACGAAACGGACCATGGCGAAATGGAGCACTTCGAAAGCCAACTTCGCGTGCGGCTCGGATTGATCTAAGAGATGCCCATATTTCTGCACACGCTCGGAGTGCTTGGCCTGACGTTGGGCCTCGTTCTCTTTTCGTACATCGACCGCGTTTACCGCGAAATGGGGCGCGTAACGACGCGCCGAATCCACGAGCACATCGATACCTTCGAGGCTGACATTGAGCCGCGGCTTCATCTGGAACGGCCGCGCGCCGCTCTCGCGTTCAGTTTGATCACGCGCTTGTGGCTTGTCTTCGTGGCTGTGGAAACGGCACGCGGCATCGTCTTCTTCGTTCCTGGAAAGTGGGAGGCCGTCCTTGAGATGGTTTTCTTTCTCACCGGCGAAGTTGTGGTGGCGATGCATCTCTTGCCGTCGGTTCTGATCTCTCGAGCGTCGGGGCGATGGACGGCGCCTCTGATTCCAATCATTCGCTTCTTCGTTTTTCTGACGTGGCCGATTCAGGCGGTAATGGTTCTGATGGTTTCGTTTCTGAGAATCACTGAGGAATCGGACGAGAACGAGCCGCAGCCGGAACAGCAGCAGGCGATCGAGGCGCTGATGGAGGCCGCGACGGAAGAGGGAATTCTCGAGCACGACGAGGCGCGATTGATCGAGCAGGTGGTCGAATTCAGCGACAAGCGAGTGCGGGAAGTGATGACGCCGCGGCCAGATGTCGTGGCGATTCCGGCGTCGGCTACGCTAGAGGAGTTGCGGCGGCTGGTGGTCGAGCGCAAATTCTCGCGAATTCCGGTGCATGAGAAAAGTTTGGATGACATTGTGGGAATCGTGGTCTCGCGCGACATCTTGAAAGTGCCAGACACCGAAGCGGGGCATCGCACGGTCCGTGAAATCATGAGGCCGGCGCTGTTTGTGCCCGAAACGAAGTTCGGTTCGGAGTTGCTGAAGGAAATGCAGCGCAAGAGCCAGCAGATGGCGATAGTCATCGACGAATACGGACTTGTCGCCGGGATAGTGACGGTTGAAGACCTTGTCGAGGAGATCGTCGGCGAGATAGGCGAGGAAGATCGAGTGCCCGCTCCCGATGTGGTCCGAGAGGCTTCGGGAAGTCTCGTCTTGCGCGGCAGCGTGGGAATTGAAAAAGTGAAAGAGATGTTCGGCGTCGACGTGACGGCTGGATCGGAGCACGACGGCGCCGCGACGCTGGCAGGATTCTTGAATAGCGTGGCGGGGCACGTCCCCGCGATTGGCGAGACGATCCTGTACGATGGCCTGCAATTTGAAGTATTGGAGGCCAATCAGCGCAAGGTTCTGCGATTGAGGGCTCGGCGGGTAAATAGCGCGGCAGAATCAAGAACACAGTAGCTGCAACATTCCTTCTCTGTGTCCGGCAAATATTTGCAAGATTGAAGGCAAATCCGAATGAGTTTCAAATCTGGATTCGTTGCTGTGATCGGCCGGCCGAACGCGGGCAAGTCCACGCTCGTGAATGCGCTTGTCGGGAAAAAGGTGGCGATCGTTTCGTCGAGGCCGCAGACGACTCGGAACCGCGTTCAGGGAATCGTGAATCGCGACGATGCGCAAATCGTCCTAATCGATACACCGGGAATTCATCGGGCTCAAAATGTGTTGAGCCGGCAGATGATGAACGAAGTGGAGCAGGCCGTAGAGGGAATCGACATCCTCTCGCTGATCGTGGATTCTACTGCCGCATTCGGCGCGGGGGATCGCGAGGCGCTCGAATGGGTTCGGCGATTTCACGGGACGAAGTTTTTGCTCCTCAATAAAGTGGATCGCGTGATGAAGCAGAATGTCCTGCCGCTGATCGAGCGGTATAGTCGCGAAGCTGAATTCAACGAAATCTTTCCTATCTCCGCGCTGAAAGACGATGGGCTCGCCGAATTGACGTCGAGCTGGATCTCTTACCTGCCAGAGAATCCGCCGTACTTTCCAACCGATCAGTTCACCGATCAACCCGAGCGATTTCTTGCGGCGGAATTCATTCGCGAAAAAGCGATCGTCGCGACGCGCGAAGAAGTACCCCACTCCGTTGCCGTGCTGATCGACAGCTTCGATGACTCCGGAAAACTTTTGCGAATTCGCGCGACGATCTATGTGGAAAAAGAAGGCCAGAAGGGAATTTTGATCGGCAAGGGCGGCGCAACGCTGAAGAAAATTGGAACAGATGCGCGGCTGGAACTCGAAGCGCTGCTCGGGAATAGAATTTTTCTTGAGTTGTTCGTCAAGGTGCTGCCGAACTGGCGGCAGAGACCGGCTCTTGTGCGGCAGATCGATTGGCGGCGGCAGCTCGAGGCACTCGGCGAAAGACAGGAACAAGACCACGAGCAAAGCCAAGAACAAGAGCAAAAAGATGAAGCGTAGCGGCAGCGCGGATTAGTTTGAGCGGGCGGCACGCTCGGGTTGAACGCCAGTAATTCCCAGCGATTTCATCTTGCGGTAAAGGTGGCTGCGCTCGAGGCCCAGAGCGGCTGCCGCGCGCGTCATGTTCCAGCGATTCTCCTCGAGTTTGCGCAAAACGAACTCCCGCTCGTAGGCTGAGCGAGCTTCGTGAAGGCTGCCGTAAGGCTTCTGCGGGCTGCTCGGTACTCCACGGAACACCTCAGGCGGCAAGTGGTGCGGCTCGATCCGCGTCGCCGGGCTCATGATCACCAGCCGTTCAATCAAATTCTTCAATTCACGGACGTTGCCGGGCCAGGGGTATTGCAGCAGAACATCCATCGCGGCAGTCGAAAGCTCCTTGGGCTTCTTCCCGTATGAACGGCAAAATTCATTCAGGAAATGCGCCGCGAGAATCGGGATGTCTTCCGTTCTTTCGCGGAGAGCCGGGACAGTGAATGGAATGACGTTCAACCGGTAAAACAGATCTTCGCGGAAAGCGTTTCGTGCGATCTCCTCGTCGAGCTTTTTATTTGTCGCGGCAATGACGCGGACATCCACGCGAACAGTTTGATTCGATCCGAGCGGCTCGACGCGCTGTTCTTCGAGGGCGCGCAATACTTTCGATTGGGTCTTCAGGCTCATATCGCCGACTTCATCGAGAAATAGCGTGCCGCTATCGGCTTTCTGAAACTTTCCGAGTTTGTCTTCACTCGCTCCAGTGAAACTGCCTTTGCGATGGCCGAATAGCTCGGACTCGATGAGCTCCTCGGGAATGGCGGCGCAGTTCACTTCCACAAACGGGTGCGACGCGCGGGGGCTCTGCGCGTGCAGCGCACGAGCGACAAGCTCCTTGCCGGTTCCGCTTTCGCCGTAGATGAGCACGCGACCATTCGTGGGAGCCGTCAGCGCGATCTGCTGACGCAGCGCTTTCATCGGAACGCTATTGCCGAGAATCTGAAAGCGCTGCTCGAGTTCGGCGCGCAGCCGCCGATTTTCGGATTCGAGGCGAAGATAATCGAGCGCGTTCTTGACGGCGAGGATGGTTTTGTCGAGCGAAAGGGGCTTCTCGAGAAAATCGAAAGCGCCAAGCTTGGTCGCGCGAACAGCTGTTTCAATGTTGGCGTGGCCGGAAACCATGACGACCATCGGCGGCGCGTCAAGCGCGCTGATTTTTTCGAGTGTCTCCAGACCATCGATCTTCGGTAGCCAAACATCCAGAAGCACCAGGTCGAACGATCGATCGGAAAGAATCTTGAGGCATTCTTCGCCGGAGGCTAACGTCTCGACCAAATAACCTTCCTCGCGTAGCAGCGCCCCAAGAGATTCGCGAATCCCGCGTTCGTCGTCCACGATAAGGATGGAGGCAGGCACGATTAGTCGTCCGCACCGTCGGTGGGGAATCCTGTAGCGGATTCGAAATCGGTGCCGGAAACTTCGGAGGACGAGTCGGCGGGGGTCGTAACGGGCGCAGCGGAATCGGCGGCGGGGAAGCGAATCAGGAATCTCGCGCCGATCGGATTGTTATCTTCTACTCGAAGCGTCCCGTTGTGCTCGGCGACGATGCGGCTTGCGATTGCGAGCCCGAGGCCGGTGCCGCGTTCCTTCGTGGAAAAATGCGGAAGGAACAGGCGATCTTTGTCAGCCGGTGAGATACCGTGGCCTGTGTCGGAAACTTCAATCTCGACGCCGTCTCCATCGCTGCTCGCGCGCGTCGCTACGCGCAATTGTCGAAGCGTCGATCCTTCCATTGCCTCGGCTGCGTTGTCGATCAAATTAACGAGGACGCGGCGCAATAACTCCGGGTCCGATCTCACGATCGCTAGGTTCGGAGCGAGGTCTGTCTGGAGCGTAATGCCTTCGAGACGCCCTTGAAAGAGGGCGAGTGCACTCGACACGATCTCGTTCAGGTCCGAAGGTACAAGGCGCGCGGCGGGAAAGCGCGCGAATTGCGAGAATTCGTCGACGAGAGATTCGAGCGTGTGAACTTCGCGCTCGATGAGGCCGGCGCATTCGGCAACGAGCGATTCCAGTTCCATTCGCGCGGGCGGGCCGCTCGAGCGCCCGAATCGATCGAGGTAGCGCTTCAGCCGCTGCGCGGATAGAACAATCGGCGTGAGCGGATTTTTGATTTCGTGGGCGATGCGCTGCGCGACTTCCTGCCATGCAGCTGCCTTCTGAGCGCGCAGCAACTCGGTGAGATCGTCAATCACGACGACGAAACCGGAATTCGAACGCCGCGGACCAAGAGAACTTACCGTAACCGCGGTGCGGACCAGGCGCCCGGAAACCGCAATTTCAATTTCGCGCGAGGCGACGCCCATGCGCAGCGCACGCCGCATTAACGCGAGCACGGCCCGCGCCGCCTCCTCGCCGAACAAATCGGCGAGCGTGTGCGCTTGGTTGCCGCTCTCGCCGAAAATCGTCGCGACGGCTGAATTGACGCGCGAAATCTTTCCATCGGCATCGAGCGACAGGACTCCCGTCGGAATATTTTCGAGAATCACTTCCATCAACTTGCGGCGACGTTCTCGCTCTTCGAAGGCCTGCTGGAGATTGTGCGTGAACTCGTTGATCTGGCGGCGCCCTTCGCCAAGCTGCGCCGTCATGTCGTTAAACGACGAGACAAGCGTTCCCAGTTCGTCTTGAGCCTGCACCGTCACGCGGTGATCGAAATTTCCGTGCGCGATTTCCTGCGTTGCTTCGGCCAAAGCTTGAATCGGCACGGTCACTTGCTTCGAAAGGAACAGCGCGACCCACGTGGTCGAAAAAAGCAGCAAGACCGTGATTAGAAGAAGAGCTAGTAGGATCTGGTTCTTGTAAAGACGGATATGCGTGCGTTGCTGCTGGTAATTATCGGTCTCGCTTTCAATCGTATTGAAGCCGACAAGAAAATCGGGACGAAGCTTTCTCGCGACGTAAAGTCGGCCGCCGTCAAAGGGAGCGGAGCCGGTGATGTAAGTATCGCCATCGGTTTGCCATACTTCGGCGCCGGAAGGCAGGAGTCGCGCCTTGTGCAGATGGTCGGGGCGCAAGCTCGCCGGCGCAGCGTCCATCAATTCCCCATTCGGATCAAGCGCCCAGACGGCGCTCGGCGGAGCTGTCGGGCCAATCGAATCGTCCATGATGCCGCGAGCGCCGGCGGAGAGATATTTCGGAATCGCACGCGCGGCGCGATCGTTCAAACGGTCGTGGAGTTCGCGCCCCAGCTCATCAAGTAGCTTCTGACTCTCCGCATTCGCAATTTCAAGCGGCTTTGGGAACCAAAGATTCAGCGTGCGATTGACGAGCGAATAACTGAACAAGAAAAGAAAAACGAGAGGCAGCAGCGCAATTCCCATCGCGCCGAAAACCATCTTGGTTTTAAAGCGGGATCCCAGCTGACCCGCTTTGCGGTCGGCCCAAAGCCGCAGAAGATTCCTGAGGAGAACCAGTCCGAAAACCAGGAACGCCAGGATGATGAAGGTCGATAGCGCGAAGAGGATGACCAGAGCATCGCTGCGTTCGGGATGAACCGGGGCGTTTAGCGACCCAAGCGTAAAAATGGCTGCGGCGAGCAGGACGAGCGAAATGCCTCCGACCGAGAGCCAAAGTTTTTGCGTCCAGGGGCGCTGAGACCGCGGGGTCAACGTAGTTCCTTCATCGTTCGATCCGAAGTCTGAGTTCTGTCGCGCGATTTCCCCAACCGGGGCGAATTATTGGAACTTTGCAGAACCTCCGTAGCGCGCGGGCGCCGTAGTGCGATTCGCTATTTTTCTCATGTTGCGACGCGCGCCGGCAGCGGGGCGCAATATCAATTCGCGAAATTACGCAGCAGACATTCTGCGTCATAGGGAGCGCAGCAGTGAGCATCTTGTTTCGAAGATAACGACGCCCTGCAGGCAAGTCAAGCCGCGTCTGTGGCTTGCCAGTCACACCTGTCCTTTCGTACAGGGAGTACCTGTTTCAGAACGATGGACGTATGCGGTGCCGGACGCAAGCGAGCGTGCGTGCTAGCCTTTGATTTCCCGGCGCAGTCTGCCGCAGGAGCCGAAGTATGTCGTCGAGGCTGGGCGAAATTCTGGTTAAGGACAGCCTGATCTCCCAGGATCAGCTGAAGCAGGCGCTCGACTACCAGAAGAAGAATGGTGGCCGCCTGGGGACCTGTCTCGTGAAAATGGGCCTCGTCAGCGACGAGGACATTACCGCAGTGTTGTCCCGCCAGTACGGCGTTCCGTCAATCAATCTTAAGTTCTATGAAGTAGATGCTTCAGTCATCAAGCTGGTTCCCCAAGAAACGGCCATCCGTTACCAGATTGTGCCTCTTTCCCGCGTGGGCTCGACGCTGACGATCGCGATGACGGACCCGACGAACGTCTTCGCCATGGACGATATCAAGTTCATGACCGGATTCAACGTGGAGCCGGTGGTTGCATCGGAATCAGCCATTAGCGAGGCGATCGGGAAGTTCTACGGTTCGATTGAGACCGGCGAAGAAATCGACAAGGTAATGAAGGATTTGGCCGGCGAGGAAGCCGACCTGGAACTTGCGGCAGAAGAAGCGGAAATGGACCTGGCGGAACTCGAAAAGGCCGCCGATGAAGCGCCGATCATCAAGCTGGTCAATTTGATTCTGACCGATGCGGTGAAGCGAGGCGCGAGCGATATTCACGTGGAGCCGTACGAGAAGGAATACCGCGTCCGGTTCCGAATTGACGGAATTTTGCAGAACGTGATGACGCCGCCGCTCAAATTGAAGGACGCTATCACCAGCCGCGTAAAGATCATGTCCAAGCTGGACATCAGCGAAAAGCGCCTCCCGCAAGACGGCCGCATCATGATCAAGTACGCGAGAGACGGAAAGAAGAAAGAACTCGATTTCCGCGTTTCCATTGTACCGACGCTCTTCGGCGAAAAAATCGTCATGCGCTTGCTCGACAAGGAGAACCTGCGCCTTGACATGACGAAACTCGGATTCGAGGCCGAGTCGCTAGCAAAATTTGAGCGAAACATTTTAAGACCGTACGGAATGGTTCTGGTGACGGGGCCGACCGGTTCGGGAAAGACGAACACCCTGTATTCCTCGGTCGCGCGCCTGAATACGCCGGAAACAAACATCATGACGGCCGAAGATCCCGTCGAATTCCAGTTGGCGGGTATCAACCAGGTCCAAATGAAGGAACAGATTGGACTGAACTTCGCTTCAGCCCTGCGTTCGTTCTTGCGCCAAGACCCGAACATCATTCTGGTCGGCGAAATCCGAGACTTCGAAACGGCTGAAATCGCCGTGAAAGCCGCATTAACCGGCCACTTGGTGCTATCGACGCTGCACACGAACGATGCGCCTTCGACAATCAGCCGGCTTATGAACATGGGTATTGAGCCGTTTCTCGTCGCGACTTCGGTCAACTTGATTTGCGCCCAGCGCCTCGTGCGCCGGGTCTGCTCGAACTGTAAGGAGCCTTCACAAATGCCGGCGCAGGCATTGATTGACGCGGGAGTGGCGCCGGATGAGGCTGCAAACATGGTGGTGTACGTGGGCCGCGGCTGCAGCGTTTGCAACAACTCCGGATACAAAGGCCGCGTGGGTTTGTATGAAGTGATGGAGATCAATGACGATCTCCGCGAATTGATTCTTGTCGGAGCATCCTCGCTCGAATTGAAAAAGAAGTCGCTCGAAATCGGGATGATCACGCTGCGGAAGAGCGGTTTGATCAAGATGGCGCTGGGACAGACGACGATGGAAGAAGTGCTACGCGAGACCGTGCTGTAGGAGAAACGAACATGGCTGGAATTACGCTAAGCGAGCTCTTAAAGAAAATGATCGAGATGGGAGGCAGCGACCTTCACCTTTCGACGAACAGCCCACCGCGCATCCGGGTCCATGGAAAGCTGCGCCCGCTCGACATGCCGCCCCTGACGGCGGCCGATACGAAGGCGCTTGCGTACAGCGTGCTCACTGACGCACAGAAACATCGACTTGAGGAAAGCCTTGAGCTCGATTTCTCGTTCGGCCTGAAGAGCCTGGCGCGTTTCAGGGGAAATTTGTTTCATCAGCGCGGCGCCGTTGCGGCCGTGTTCCGGACGATTCCCTGGGAAATCAAAGGCTTCGAAGCGCTCGGATTGCCGACGATCGTCAAACAGCTCTGCGACAAGCCGCGTGGCCTGGTCCTCGTCACGGGACCGACTGGTTCGGGCAAATCCACCACTCTCGCCGCCATGCTCGACAAGATCAATTCCGAGCGCGACGAGCACATGATTACGATCGAAGACCCAATCGAGTTCCTGCATAACCACAAGAAATGCCTCGTCAATCAGCGTGAAATCCATTCGGACACGCACTCATTCGCCAATTCGCTAAGGGCCGCGCTCCGCGAAGACCCAGACGTGGTGCTCATCGGCGAAATGCGCGACCTCGAAACCATCGAGTCCGCATTGAGAATTGCCGAGACCGGACACTTGACGTTCGCGACCCTCCACACCAATTCCGCGATTTCGACGATTAACAGAATCGTCGATGTTTTCCCGGCGCACCAGCAGCCACAGGTCCGCGCGCAATTGTCGATGGTGTTGGAAGGCATTCTTTGCCAATCGCTCTTACCGCGCATCGACGGGCGGGGACGCGCGATGGTGATGGAAATCCTGATCCCCAACGCCGCCATCCGTAACCTGATTCGTGAGGACAAGATTCACCAGATTTATTCGGCGATGCAGACCGGAACCGGGCAGACCGGTATGCAGACATTCAATCAAAGCCTGGCGAATGCGTACTACCAGAAGTTAATCACTTTGGAAACCGCGCTCGCCCGGTCGTCCAATCCTGACGAATTACAGGATTTAATCAATCGTGGGGTTACGTCTGCTCCGATGAGCGGGCGTGTCCCAGTGCGGCGATAAGAACCGATAGGAACGAAGGAGAAACCCATGCCGGTCTACACATTTCGAGGAACGAATCGCCAGGGCGCCGCGGTAACGGGCGAACGACAGGCTCAGAGCAAGACCGAGCTGGCGTCCATGCTGCGACGAGAGCAGATCAACGTTTCGAAAGTGTCGGAAAAGGGAAAGGAATTCGCCTTCCCGACTTTCGGAGCGGGCGTCAGCAGCAAAGAGCTCGCGGTCTTCACGCGCCAGTTCTCCGTGATGATCGATGCTGGCTTGCCGCTGGTCCAGTGCCTCGAGATCCTGGCAAACCAGCAGGAGAACAAGACCTTCCAAAAGATTTTGACCGGCGTCCGCGCGTCGGTGGAAGGCGGGCAGACGCTCGCGTCTTCTCTCAAGCAGTACGACAAAGTGTTCGATCCGCTCTACTACAACATGGTGGACGCGGGAGAAACGGGCGGTATTCTCGACACCATTCTCCAACGGCTCTCGACGTATATCGAAAAGAACGTGAAGTTGAAGCGCGCGGTTAAGTCGGCCATGATCTACCCAACGGCCGTCATCGGGATCGCGGCCCTCGTCATCACATTGTTGTTGTGGAAGGTCGTTCCGGTTTTCGTCACTTTGTTTAACGGCCTGGGCGCCGAGTTGCCGCTGCCCACACGCATCGTCATTGGCTTGAGCCAATTCGTCGGCAGCATTTACGGTTTCCTGATCGTGTTCGTGCTCGCCGGCGCCGTCGTAGGACTGAAGGTTTGGTACGGGACACCGCAAGGGCGAATGGCAATTGACACGTTGATCTTGAAACTGCCGATTATCGGAATGCTGATGAGAAAGATTGCTGTCGCGCGATTCACGCGTACGCTTGGCACGTTGATCTCTAGCGGCGTCCCAATCCTTGAAGGACTCGACATCACGGCGCGCACTTCAGGCAACGCGGTCGTTGAACGAGCCATTTTGCAGACCAGGAAGGCAGTTGAGGCTGGCCGGTCGTTGGTTGACCCTCTGAAGGAAAGTGACGTCTTCCCCGGAATGGTGACGCAAATGATCGGGGTCGGCGAACAGACCGGCGCAATGGACGCGATGCTTCAAAAGATCGCGGACTTCTACGAGGAAGAAGTCGACGCTTCGGTGAAGGACATGTTGACGCTTCTCGAGCCCGTCATGATTCTGTTCTTGGGCGTGGTCGTCGGCGGAATCGTTATTTCGTTGTACTTGCCGCTGTTCTCGTTGATTGCCAAGCTGTCGGGCTAATCGCGGCGAGCGAATTACAATTCGAACGGGGCCCGGTGAAAACGAGCCGGGCCACCGTTCGAGGCGTTATCCGGGGGGAACGGGATCATCGAAGTTTGCCGAGCGGCTCTCCCTGTGCGCCTGGCATCCCTTGATCCCGAACGGAGTTCAAATAGAAAATGGGCGACTGGCTGCCGTGGTTGGGACGCGTACGCTTCCTAATCATCACTTCATTGGTCGCTCTGGTACTCCTCGTTCGTGAATTAAGTCCCCTAGCACTCCCGCTTCATTTTTTCGCTCCTGTCATTGTGGGATGGTATTCGTTCGCGATAGTCGCCGCAATCCTCCGCAAGAAAATGCCGAAGATGCGCTGGAATGCTCCGTTTCAGGTGACCGGGGACGTCATTTTCATCACGCTCGTCGTATACACGACGGGAGCGCAGGACAGTTACTTCACGCTGCTGTTCCTTCTTGCGATCTTGATGGGGGCGATTCTGTTTTCGCGCCGAGGCGCGATGATGACGGCTGCGGGTAGCTTCATTCTGCTTGGCGCCATTGTCGAAGCGGGGTATTACGGTGCGATTCCGCGGACTTTCGCAAGTGCTCCCACCGCTCGTGGATTGCAATTCTGGATGGCGACCAACTTGTTTGGATTCTTTGCCGTCGCCTACCTAGGTTCCGTCCTCGCGCAGACGTTGCGGCACAAGGGTCACGAGCTGGAAGAAAAGAAGGAAGAACTAAAGGACCTTCAGGCCTTCAACGAGGACATCGTTCAATCTATGCGGGGCGGACTTCTAACCGCTGATTTGAACGGACGTGTAATCGTCTCGAACAAGTCGGGCGCAGAAATCATCGGCCGGGAATTGACGGCGATGACGGGCGAGGACGTCCGCAACATTTTCCCAGGCTACTGGCCAGTGCAAACAGATGAGGAAGGGAACCCTCTGGCGAAGCGCGAAGATGTCGAGTTTCGAACACCCGACGGCACGCTTCGATATCTCGGGCTATCGATTTCGCCTCTTCGGGCCGCGCAGAACCAACTAAGCGGATACGTTTTCAATTTTCAGGATTTGACGGAATTAAAACGACTCGAGCACGAAATTTCTGTACAGGATCGAATGGCCGCTCTCGGGCGGCTTTCGGCCGCCATCGCTCATGAAATTCGGCAGCCTCTATCTGCGATGACCGGCGCCCTCAAGCAGTTGGCGCGGCTCGCGCCGCTCGAACCGGACGACCAGAAGCTCGTCAAAATCGTCACGCGCGAATCGCAACGGCTCAATCAAATCATTACGGATTTTCTCGACTATTCACGCGAGAAAAATTACGAATTCACCGAGCAGAACATCGTCGCTCTGCTCGACGAGACTTTGACTTTGCTGGAACATCAACCGGAATTCATTAAGCACTACAAAATCGAAAGGCAATTCACCGCGTCTCAATTGCGCGCTCAAGTCGATCGTGACCGATTGAAACAGGTCTTCTGGAATCTTTTCAATAACGCGATACGGGCCATGCCTGACGGTGGAACGCTAGTCGTCGCGTTGGAAGCCGAGGCGGTCTGGGCGCGAATTTGCATTCGGGATACGGGAATCGGAATGGATCCGTCCGAGGCGTCGCACATATTCGAACCATTCCAATCGGGTTTCCCGGGCGGGACAGGACTGGGTCTCGCAATCGTCTACGAGATTGTGCAGGCGCACGGCGGGCGAATCCGCGTGGATTCCGAAAAGGGCCACGGAGCTGAATTCTGCGTGGAATTGCCGCGGATGGGGCAGGGCAGGCGCAAGGCGAAATCGCGCCCGCAGGTCGCGGCGCAAGAATCAACCGCAGCTCTAAGGCAAGGCTGAGAACGATGGCTCATATTCTTGTCGTCGATGACGAACGCTCAATCTGCGAACTCCTCGAGATTACGTTCCGCAAGGACGGGCATCGAGTGGAGACTGCGACGAGCGGGGACGCCGCGAAGCGGCGGCTCGAGACTCAAGTGTTCGACATCATTGTCTCTGATATCAACATGCGCGACATGAGCGGAGTCGAGCTACTTCGCTTCTCGCGGGAAGTCTCACCAGAGGCTGTCTTCATCTTGATTACAGGCGTTCCAACGATTTCGACGGCGATCGATGCCGTGAATTTCGGCGCGGACCGGTACGTCATCAAGGGCGACAAGCTCGTGGACGAGTTGCGCGTCGCCGTCCAGAAAATCTCCGAAGGCATCGAGCTGAAGAAAGAAACCGGAATTCTGCGCCGCGAGATTCGCCGGCTCACCGGCCTCGATCACATTATTGGCACTAGCTCTAAGATGCGCGAGATATTCGAGCTGATCCAGACGATCGCGCCTCAATCCAGCCGCGTTCTCATCACCGGCGAAAGCGGAACAGGAAAAGAGTTGGTGGCACGGGCAATTCACGAAAACAGCGCCCGTGCAAAGAAGCCCTTTATCACCATCAATTGCGGCGCGTTTCCCGAAACGCTCCTGGAGTCCGAATTATTCGGCTACGTAAAGGGAGCGTTCACAGGCGCGAACGAAAACCGCCGCGGACTATTCAGTGCGGCCGATGGCGGTACGCTTTTTATGGACGAAATCGGCAACATGAGCCTGACGATGCAGGTGAAACTCTACCGCGTCTTGCAAGAGGGCAAGGTGCGGCCCGTCGGGAGCACTGAAGAAGACGATGTAGATGTTCGCGTGATTGCGGCGACGAATAAGAATTTCGAGAAGGAAATCGCGGAAGGCCGCTTTCGCGAGGACCTGTATTATCGATTGAGTGTAATCCCGATTCATCTGCCGCCGCTTCGAGAGCGACGCGAGGATATTCCGCTTCTCGCGCGAACTTTTCTGGAGCGGTACCGCAAGGAAATGTCGAAAGATATTGAAGGCATCGAACCGAAGGCGCTGGAGCGTCTCGAGGCTTATGAATGGCCGGGAAATGTTCGCGAACTCGAAAATACGATTGAGCGCGCCGTCGCTCTCGAGACCGGCCGTCGCATTACCGTCGACGGCGTTCCGGAACGCATCGCCCGCTACTATCAAGAAAAGAGAGACACTCCGGTTTCAGATGGAAAGGAAGTGCTGATTCCGGAAGGCGGGATCGATCTCGAGAAGCAAATTAGCGATACCGAACGCCGGTACTTGCTGGCCGCCCTCGAATGTGCCGGCGGAGTCCGCGTTCGAGCTGCCGAGCTCTTGAAAATGACCTATCGTTCTTTCCGCCATTACGCCAAGAAGCACGGCATCTGACGCCTTTCCCTAGTTTGGCATCGTATACGTGTGCCGATCGGATCGTTGCAAGTTGCCAGCCGTAGTTTTGCGCTATGAACTCAGATTCGCCCCACATAAATCTGGCGTCGGCTTCATGTTCCTGATCGGCTAACTTGGGCTGCGGGTAGCTGGTGTGGCTGGCGCACGAATTTTCGATCAGCGTCACTGAACGGAAGGGTGCCGCAAGAGGGCTGTCAGCGACGACAAAAAATGTCAGGTTTTGGGATCCGCTCCCGTTCTGGGTTTTGGAATTGAATGAAGATTGCTCGGATGTCTTCTTGTAACAATTGTATTATCATATAGTTATGGAAGTCTTAAGGGTTCTTCCTAGGGGTGCCCAGCGGATGGCACGGGACATGCTGATATAGCCTACGGCACCCCCGCCAGGGAGCCCGAAAAAAAGATCTTAAGCAGTCAATATCTCAAGGAGAGAATGAAAAACATGAAGAAGAATCAGAAGGGTTTCTCACTTATCGAACTGTTGATCGTCGTAGCGATCATTTTGATCATCGCGGCGATTGCCATTCCGAACTTGCTCCGCGCCCGCATCGCGGCCAATGAGGCCTCGGCTGTGGGTTCATGCCGCACGATGAACACCGCTGCGGTCACATTTGCTTCGACGTACGGCAACGGCTTTCCCCCGGGAATCGGCAACATGGGCACTGCAGCGGCTGGCGACACGGTCG
>JBAPOP010000095.1:0-60921 GCA_049279675.1 Candidatus Acidiferrales bacterium | reverse complement strand
GAGGCCTCGGCTGTGGGTTCATGCCGCACGATGAACACCGCTGCGGTCACATTTGCTTCGACGTACGGCAACGGCTTTCCCCCGGGAATCGGCAACATGGGCACTGCAGCGGCTGGCGACACGGTCGCAAGCTGCGGCGAAGCGCTCTTGATCGACAACCAACTGACGACCGGAATTAAGAGCGGCTACAGCTTCACGTACAAGGATGGAACTGGCGACACGCCGAACACCGCGCCTTCCGGCGGTTGCGCTGGCTGGAACCTGTACTCCATCACTGCTCAGCCGGTTACCCCAGGCACGACTGGTCAACGCTACTTCTACACCGACCAGACGGGTGTGATCCGCTTCAACGCGACGGGTGCCGCATCCGCGACGTCCGCGCCACTGCAGTAAGCACGGTTTAGTCCGGAGGGGAGGAGGCGTAAAGCTTCCTCCCCTTCGCTCTTTAAAAAGGACGGAAACGGGCAATGCGACCGCGCGAAATAACCTCAAGCACACATCAGCCCGAAGTAAGCTCCCGCGGGTTCTCCCTCATCGAGCTTCTCATCGTCGTAGCGATCATCCTGGTAATTGTGGCGATTGCGGTTCCGAACTACCTACGGGCCAGAATGTCAGCGAACGAGGCGGCCGCCGCCTCCTACGTCAGGACGATCACCACCGCATCCGTCGTATACAATTCCACTTACAACAATGGCTTTCCCCCGACGCTTGCCGCGCTCGGTCCGCCGGCAGGAGGAGGCAATAATGCGACCTGCGACACGGCGAATCTGATTGACGAAGTCGTTGCTTCGGGCGTGAAAGGCGGTTACAGCTATGCTCTGACCGGGATAGGGGACCCACTTAATCCGGCGGGAGCCAGCTGTGACAATCCCGGCTTCAACAACTATCTCGTGACAGCGGTGCCGACTTCTGTGGGCTCAACCGGGCAGCGCAGCTTTTGTAGCGACGAACCCGCCTCATTGCACTACGACATTACTGGTGCTGTCTCAGGCAGCACGACGGCCTGCGAAGCACTTCCCGCGCTTCAGTAGTTCTTTTAACACCCAGTTACTTCTGAGGGCTAGTCTGTTTGGCGAGCAGTTGTTCGATCAGTTCCAGTTCTCCGCGCGCCGCAGAATTGTCCGGGTGATACGCCAATTCCTCCAGGCATTCGGAGCGAGCTCCCTCGAAATCGTGCAATTGAAGCAGGACGATCGCGAGCGCAATGTGATATCCGGTGCCTGAGGGCTTGCTGGAAATCGATGTTCGCAATTCTGCGGCAGCCTCAGCGAATCGATTCTCATGGTAATACGTGAGGCCGAGGTAGGCGTGCCCGTCCGGATCCGCAGAGTTTAGGGCGATTGCGCGCTTCAAATAATCCTCAGCCAATTCGAATCGCTTCACCCGGTAATTCAGGTACCCATAGTTGTAATTCGCCAGCCAATACTCCGGACGATCCTGAAGGACCGCTTGAAAAAGTGGCTCAGCGTCGTCCAGGCGATTCTGCTTAACGAATTCTGCGGCAAGATTGTTGCGAGCGATGGTGTTCTTGGGCGATCGCTCGACGGCGTGGGTGTAAAGCGAAAGATTATCGTGCCACGGCGCGGACTGAGCGATGGTAGAGATGCCGAGAATTGCGATCAAGATGACCGCAATCGCAAATGCGAATCGCGGCCGGCGATTTTGGCCGAGGGCGCGCGTTAATACGAGAAGCAGGACGGCCGCTCCGATCGCGAGTCCGATGCTCGGAAGATACAAGTATCGGTCGTGAACTGTGTCGTCTTGCTGCAAGAGAGCGATATCGAGAACCGGCAAAAGAGGAAGAAGGCACCAGGCCACGGCGACCGGCACTAAAGATTCTTTCGTGCGACGCCAACCGGCAAATATCAACGCCGTCAAGGCGACGACCGTCAGGGAAGGCAACCAGAACAAGATGTTCAACGGGCTCGAAACGACGGGGAAGCTGTAGAACAGGCTGAGTCCATACGGCCAAATCAGGTGGCGCAAGTAGAAAACTAGAGCTAAGGGAGCGGTCAGCAGCGCGTCGCGAGCGGTCAGCCAAGGAGTCTGAGGCGGCACGCCGCGCAATACCACGTAACGCGCAGTCAAATAGAGCGCGGTGACGGCGAGAAAAGGAACAATTTCGCGAAGGGCGAGAGCGATGTCCCGAGCCAAGGCGCCAGCGGGAGATGGGCCGACGTCTTGTTCGGGAGAGCTTTTTTCCTCTGAGCCAACGAGCGCGTACACGAAAACGATTGCGGGAAAGACGATCGCAGTTTCTTTCGTGAGAAGCGCCGCCGCGTAGCACGCGAGCGAACCGATGCGGCCGGGGCTATTCTTCCAACCGCTGCCACCGAGCCACAGCAGAACGCTGCCAAGTAAGAACAGGGCTGCGAGAGGATCGGTCGCGCCGGACAGCCAAACGACTGACTCAATGTGCGCGGGGTGAACGCCAAAAATTAGCGCAGCGGTGGCCGCGATCCATGAATTGTCGAAATGCCGCCGAAGCAAAAAGAAGAGTAACGCCGTCACGGCGAGATGAAGCAAGAGCGAGCACACGTGCCAGCCAGCGGAATTTCGACCCCAGAGTGCATCGTTAATTCGAAGCCAAAGAAAGAAAATCGGACGGTAGTGCAAATTGCTGGCTGCGGTGCGATCGTCGGAGCCGAAGAGCGTGTTGGTGAAATACGAAGGCACCGATTCCCAGCTTTGAATCGATGTGTTGTTGATGATTTGAACGTCGTCGTCATAGACGAATTGATATTTGAGAGAAGGCAAGTAGGGCAGCGCGCTCAGCGCGATCAAAAGCAGAAGTTGCGTTGCCAGTACGCGCGAAGGCGGCGCGACGGTCGAGCTGGAAGGCATATTTGTTGCGCCGGATTCAGGCAAGTGATCGCTCAGGCGGCAAAGGCGCGTCTCAAATTCAGCAATTTCATTCTGAGAATCTATCACTTCACGGACTTATCTGAGGGCTCTTACACGAGGTCGGCGTGCCAATCTGCAAACAGGAAGAGCTTCGATCGGGCTTGAATTGTGGTCCGTAACAGCGGCACAGCGAGCGTGACTACTTCGCGGGAGGCCGGGCGAAGCGGCTTTGCCATGTGGCCTGAAGATCGATCATGGTTCGAATCTTGGAGGTGACGTCGCGAGCGATTGGTGACTGGCGCATGATGAAATTGGAATCGTCGAAAAATGGCAGCTTGTTCTCGTAAACCATGTCGGAGTAGTAGTGCCACATATAAAATTTGTCCTGCGCAGCGAAGCCGTCAGCACCGAAGAGCGGCTGAGCGAAGAAAAAGGTTGTGCGGCCCGGCAGCGCCGGATTCCACATGGCGGTGCCTTGCGCGGTTTCTTCTTCGCGCTTGATTCCGAGAAGGTCCAGTACCGTGGGCGCCAAATCGATATGAGACGTGATCCAGGGAATGCGCTCGGTATGGTCCAGCGTGCGAGGGGCGTAGATCAGTAGTGGAACGTGGAACGCGGTCTCATCGATCGTGCCGCGGCGAAGGTCAGGATTTTCGCGGGCGTTGCGCCGGCCATGATCACCGAATACCAGAATAATTGTGTGGTCTAGTTGTCCGCGCTTCTCGAGAAAATCCATCACTTGCCCGAGCCACGCATCCTGCATGGCAATAATCGCACGTCCGCGATTATGAAGGTCTTCCTCGCTGTTTTCGGGGTACGCATCGGGATAGGGAAAATGCCCGACCTGTGGAAGAAACGCGGCGACGTATCTTTGGCGAGAACGGATCCAACCGTCGATGTGCGTTTCGAGATTCTGCAGGGTCACCATATCGGCGCCGACGCGGTGCGCCTTCCAGGCATCTTGACCGGCTAGGCTCGGTACCGCGGGCAACGGTGCATTTGGGTCGAGATAGAAATGATCTTTGAAACCGACCGCGGCGTAGATCGCCTCATCCGGGTTATTCGCCTCCATAAGTGGAGTGAAGGCGGCCGACTCAAAGCCCATCGCGTTCAATCGATAAAGAAAATCCGGCGGAATGTCGCCTTCCGGATAGCCGCGAACGGCGTGCAGCGTATCGAGCGGATACCAAGAGCTGAAAACTGAGAACAGAGCGCACTGAGTGAACGGCAGAGTGGTGTAATGCCGCGTTCCGAGAAATGATTTTTCCCGAAGGCGGCGCATGTTCGGAAACTGGCTCAGGTCATCGTCCGGCGGAACGAATTCACTGGGCGCAGTCTCGAGCACAAAAAAAAGGACGTTGTCTCCCTGCTCTTTGCCGAAATAGCGCGGATCGGTTTCGGGCGCGGGGACGTGAGCGAGAGCCCGATAGCGCTCGATCAGATCGGGCGTCGGTAACGTCGAGAGCGTTTTGATGTCGAGCTGCTTCAGGCTATCGAGGCTGAAATAAAGAAATTCTCCGGTGTCGACCGCTTTCTCCTTCCACAGAGACGCTACTGCGCGAACGAATGTGCTCTCATGGTAGGGCGTGTGGAACTCGCTGGTTTGGCGCCCAGCGGCGAGAACGATTACGATGGCGAGAACATAGAGCTCTCCGGCGACGCGGCAATTTTGAATTGTCGTGCTGGAGTAGTTGTGCCCCTGGCGTTTGAAACTCCATACGAGCGATCCAATGATTGCGGCAAGTGCGAGGAGTACTTCAGTGACTCCGCGCGCCGATAGATAGCCCAGGTTGGCGCCAGGTTCGTGAATTCCCCAATTCAGCGCAATTCCAATAATATGCAGGGAAATGTAGCGGCCCACTTCTTGCATCGCTTGAAGCTGAACCGCGAACAATATCAGGTACCCGATGCTCAAAATTGCCGCTGCCGCGACTGCAAAATACCGGCCGAGATAGTGATTCAGTATCCAAAGTGCAATCGGGATGAGGACAAACCCGATAATGATCTCACCGTCGAAGAAAGCAATTCGCTTGCCGAGGGTAAGCGATATGTAACCGCCGAACCGGGCAGCCTTCGAAAAACCGCCCAGATTCGTCATGGTGTACCACTTGACGTACACTCCCATCGCGGCTGCGGGGAGCCATGCAATCAGGAAGAGCGCGGAATCGAGCCAGGGCGCGGCTCGCCTGGATGCCTGTGTGGCAGGCCGGACGGAATCTTTGGAGATCGCCTCAGAATGAGAAGCATTCGCGACGCCCGGCTCCAGAGGAGTCCCGGCAGGGTTCTCCCCGGTCGCACGGACGGACGTGTGCGGCGGAGTGTCCGAGGAAGTTCCCTCGTCGAGAGTGTTTTTACGCAACGACATTGCGGTGGCGGATACTCCTGAAGCTTAAGATTAACTTATGCCGCGTGTATTCGAGCGGTCAGAACTGGCTTCTGGGTTACCGTTACGGCATCGGACGATCGCGCCCGTCAATGCTTTCGCAAGCAGAAATGTGGGCCGTGACGCGTTTACGACGTAGGCGCCGACGCCAGCACCATGGATTCTTGTTAGACTAAGCACATGAAATTCGTGCTTTCGTGGATGCTCGCCGGTGCCGCGATCCTCGCTGCGAACGGCGAGACAGCGATGGTCGTCCGAGCGGTCGAGGCAAGATACGCGCACGCGACGACACTCCAGGCCGAATTTTACGAGAGATATCACGCGGGGAATGGCGGCGGCCAGGCGGAGTCCGGCACAGTCTATTTTTCGAAGCCCGGACGAATGCGTTGGGAATACGAGTCGCCGGAGCAAAAGCTTTTCGTTGTGGATGGGAAGAATGCCTGGTTCTACGTTCCAGCCGATCGGACCGCGAGCCGAGCCGCCGTGAAAGAGAGCGATGACTGGCGCACTCCGCTCGCACTTCTGACCGGCAGGATTCATCTCGACAGATTGTGCGGGCGGATCGAATTGCTGGATGAAGCGTCCGGAACATCGGCGCCGGCGGACCTGCCTTATGACCCACGCAACCGAATTTTACGCTGCGTGCCGCACAAGACGAGCGATCCGAACGAGCAACCTGCGTTTCGGGAAATCCTCTTTGAGGTTAGTCCGGACGCAGAGATCGCGCGCGTTGTAATTCGCGAGCCTGGAGATGTCGAGACGGAATTTCGCTTCGGGAATTGGAAAGAGAATATACCTCTGGCGGAGTCGAACTTTCATTTCGAGCCTCCCATTGGGGTAACTATCGTAAACGAAGAGGATCTCTCGAAGGGCGTGCACTAGCACTTTGCGTCCTAGGATCGCCGTCCGCGAAACTTCCATCGGCACTCTCCTTTCGTGGCAACAGAGCCGACATTTAGTTGGTCCGGGCAGGCAAAGATTTGCGGCGGAAGTGCATCAGTACTAGTAGCTGGGATTGACGAAATGCGCATTTAGCATAGAAACCGTGGCGGGCTCGGCCAACCGGGTATGTGCTAGACTTTGACGGATTCCGGCGAGTTGAGGGCCTGACGAAACAGGTAAATGGCTGAATTTGTCTGCAAGCTGGGAGATGCAAGTGGGCGGGTCTTCGAGCAGGTGGAGACGGCGCTGACTGAGGCCGAGGCGCGCCAGCGCCTCGCTGAGCGCGGCTTTTACGTCTATTCCATCAAAAAGCACCTCGGATTCATCACGAAGTTCCGGCGTTCATCCACGAGCCGGCTCGTGCGGGGGCAGGACTTCCTGATTTTCAACCAGCAATTCAACACGCTGATTAAGGCCGGTCTGCCGATTCTTGCAGCTCTCGATTTGCTTGCCGAGCGGGCCGCCGCCCCCAAGCTACGCCCGGTCTTGGGAGAAGTTCGCGCCCGTGTACGAAATGGCGCGTTGCTGTCGGAGGCCTTGAGCGCGCAAGGCGTCTTTCCTCCTGTTTATACCACCTCTGTGATGGCTGGCGAGCGGAGCGGCAATCTGAGCGGAGTTCTCGACCAATACATCGCCTACCAACGAACCAGCGGCAATTTCATCAGCCGTCTGAAGAACATTTTGATTTATCCCGCGATTCTGGTGGTCATGACCACGCTTGTGCTCTCATACCTGGTTACATTTGCCGTTCCGAAATTCGCCGAATTGTACGATCAATTGCATGTCGAATTGCCGATGGCGACGCGGATTGTGCTGGCGATTTCGTTGCCGCTGCGCAATTACATTTTCGTATTCGTTGGCGTGATCGTCGGCGGAGGATTTCTCATCTACTTGTGGTTGAGAAGCGATCACGGCGCGCTGGTGATTGACCGTCTCAAGCCTAAAGTACCGCTCGTTGGCGATATCTGGCTGAAGGCGCAAATCGCGCAATTCGTGAGGACGCTTTCCACTCTTCTTGCGGGCGGCACTCCTCTTGTGTCGGCGCTCGATACTTCGTCTGAAGCGATGGGCAGCCGATTGATCGCAACATCGGTGAGAGACGCAGCGGCGCACGTGCGCGAAGGCGTGCCTTTGCATACGGCGCTCGAAGGAACGAAAGTCATACCGGATCTTGCGCTCGAGATGATCGAGGTCGGCGAGGCTTCTGGCGCGCTTGCGCCCATGCTTTCGAGCGTCGCGGAATTCTACGAACAGGAAGTGGATTTGAAGCTGGGCGCCATTCTAGCCTGGATTGAGCCGGCAATTTTGGTGATCATGGCCTGTGTGGTAGCCTTCATTTTGATTGCTTTGTACCTCCCGATGTTCTCACTGACGACGGGATCGATGCAGGGTTAGGAAACCATGGCGACAACGAATCGAAATCCGATGGCCCCGATCCACGCTGACGATGTGGCCGAACAAGAGCGCACAAAGATTCTGGCGACGCGCTACCGTTGCGCGTTCGTAGACCTGCGCGAACAGCGAATCGACCCGGAGCTTTTTCGCGACGTTCCAGCCGAGCTGATGTTCCGGTACAACTTCGTTCCACTCGAGGCGCACGACCACACGTTGTCCATTGCCGTATCTGATCCGAGCCAGGTGCTCGTGTACGACGAGCTGTCGCTTTTGCTTGGGAAGAAATTACAAATTAAGGTGGCGACTGCGACGCAGATCAGCGATCTGCTAAAGAGAACCGAGCAGTCGCAGCGCGTCCTGGATCAGGCGACCGAAGGCTTCACGCTTCAGGTAGTCGCGGAAGACGAAGAGAGCGAAGAAAACATTTCTATGGAGAAGCTCACGCGCGATACGGGCGTGAGCCCCGTCGTGCGGCTCGTGGATACGGTGATCTTCACCGCTCTCGAGCGCCGAGCGAGCGATATTCACATCGAAACGGGGAATACCGAAGTGGTCGTCAAATACAGAATTGACGGCATTCTTCAGCTCGCGATGGCACCTCTTAGCAAGGAGTGGCACGCGACGATTCTTTCGCGCATCAAGGTGATGAGCGAACTCGACATCGCCGAGCGCCGCGTACCGCAGGACGGCCGCTTCCGCGTGCGTTACAAAGGCCGCTTCATCGACTTCCGCGTTTCGATCATGCCCTCGATCAACGGCGAAGATGCCGTGCTCCGCGTCCTCGACAAGGAAACGCTCAGCGAGAAATTCCGCAATTTGACGCTCGACGTCGTCGGTTTCGGTCCCGAAGAGCTTCGCCGGCTTCGGCGCTACATCCGTGAGCCGTACGGCATGGTGCTGGTGACAGGGCCGACGGGATCCGGAAAGACGACCACGCTTTACGCCGCGATCAATGAAATCAAGAGCGAGGAAGACAAGTTCATCACGATTGAAGATCCGGTGGAATACCAAGTGCGCGGCATTACGCAGATTCCCGTGAACGAGAAAAAGGGACTGACATTCGCCCGAGGATTGCGGTCGATTTTGCGACACGACCCCGACAAGATCATGGTCGGCGAAATCCGCGACCAGGAAACCGCTCAGATCGCGATTCAATCGGCGCTGACCGGCCATCTTGTGTTCACCACGGTTCACGCGAACAACGTGACGGATGTGATCGGCCGCTTCATCAACATGGGTGTTGAGCCCTACAACTTCGTATCGGCTCTCAACTGCATCATGGCGCAGCGGCTGGTTCGATTGATTTGCGAGAATTGCAAGAGAGCTGTGCAGTATGCGCCCGAGCAGTTGCAGGAACTTGGCCTCGATCCGACACAGTGGGCGGGCTTGCCGCTGTACGAAGGCGCGGGCTGCCTCGAATGCAGCGGCACTGGGTATCACGGCCGGACGGCTATCTGCGAACTTCTTGATCTTTCCGATCACGTGCGGGAAATGATCATTGCGCGACGCCCGACATCGGAAATCAAGCGCAGGGCCAAGGAAGAAGGCATGTTGTTCCTGCGCGATTCGGGCATTGCTAAGGTGCGCGCGGGACTGACGACGATTCGCGAAATTAACAAGGTGACATTCATTGAGTAGTCTGACGGGAGCTTCTGTTCAGGCGAGCCAGCCAGGGGGATTCCACAGACGGGTATCTTCTTGGCTCGATGCCATGCCGCATCCGGCGGGCGTGTGCGAAATCGCTAGCGATCGAGTCGGCGCGGCGCGCTGGTCGGGCAGCGGCAGCCTTGAATCGGGTGCAGCCATTGCGCTGGGGCCAGGAGCAATCGTCCCATCGCCGGTCGAGCCCAACGTGGTGAGCGGAGAATTACTGCGTGCCGCGTTGAGAACTGCTTTCGATCAAACATCGCTGCGCGGCCAGTCGATCGCGCTGCTTTTGCCTGACCCGGTTGTGCGCGTATTCATTTTTCCGTTCGAAACACTTCCGCGCCGGGCTGACGAAGCGATCCCACTGCTGCGGTGGAGGTTGAAAAAGAGCGTGCCGTTCGACGTTGACGACACCGTAATTTCCGCGATGCGCCAGACCAGCCGTGATGGCGGGCTGGAAGTCATTACCGCCGTGGCGCGGCAGCCGATCATTCGCGAGTATGAAGAAGCCGTAGTCGCGGCGGGTGGCGAACCGGGCGTAGTCCTGACTTCGACTCTGGCATGTCTGCCATTGCTCTCGGAAACGGGCGCTACGATGCTTCTCCGGGCCGGAGGCAAGAGTCTGACCACCGTGATTGTCCGTGGCAGCAATCTGTGTGTCTATCGTTCGACTTCAACTGCAACGGAGGCCGCCCAAGTTGACGTCCAGGCCATTCTCGATGAGATATTCCCGGCGGTCGCATATCACCAGGACACATGGGGCGGGGAACTCGATCGCGTCCTGATTACCGGTTTTGGCGATCGCGAGGAAACCGTTCGGCTGGCGGTCGGCAATGAGATGAAGGTGGAGACGGGAAACCTAACCGACGCTGCGTCGGGAATAGGATTGTCGTCGGAAGCGCGAAGCATGCTGAGCCAGGGGCAAGAAGGCCTCGTCGGTTGGATGGCGAACGGAGCATGAGCATCTTAAAACGAGAGCAGCTCGGATGAGGATAAATCTAAATCTTTCGACGACGCCCCTCGAGAATCATCGCCGATTCGTTGTCGGCGCCGGATTGATCGGAATCGTGGGTGTCGTAGCTCTGCTGATTCTTTCGCAGAAGGTATATTCCACGTGGAGCGCCAATCGCGCCGTGCGCGCGGATATTTCGCGGATTGAGCGAGAGATTAGCCAGGCAGAATTGCGCCAGCAGCAATTCGGGCAATATTTCAATAATGCGGACGCCCAGCAGGTTCTCGATCGTTCCAGTTTCTTGAATTCATTGATCGAAGCGCGTTCGTTTCCGTGGCCGAAGATTTTCGAAGACTTGGAGCGCACGCTTCCGAGCGGTGTGCGGGTTGTGAATATTGCGCCGCGGCTCGAGGGCGGCCGCGCGCTGGTCAAGCTGACGATCGCCGCGACGGATGACGACAGCAAGGTGAAATTTATTCGCGCGCTCGAATCTTCGAATGTGTTCAGCGACGTTCACGTACGCGACGAAAAGTACGTGGAGCCAACGCAGGGACAGGCCGGCATGACGTCTTTGGATCGCATTACTGTAACGATTGACGCGACTTATTCAACGACATGAGCGACAACAAAAAACACGCATTCTGGAAGCTCGCGGTTATTTCCGGGCTTGGCATTCTGCTCGTGCTGGACGCAGGCTTGAGCGTCTTGCTGTGGCAATTGCGCCAGTCGGACCCTTCAGCGCTCCGGAACCAGCGCGCGACGCTTGAGACAAAGCAGAAGCTCCTCAGGGCGGATATCGATCGCGGCGAGCGAATTCGCAAGAACATGCCCGAAGTGGGCGTTCAGGCAGACCGCTTCTACCAGCAAGAAATGCCGGTTGCGGCGAAAGGCTACTCCGGGATTGTTGACGATCTCGGTGACATCGCGACTAAGGCCGGATTGAAAACGAGCGCGACCGGATTCCATGAAACGCCTTTGAAGGGCCGGAACGTGACTGAAATTGGAATTACGGAAAGCGTGGACGGAAGTTATTTGTCAGTTCTGCAGTTCATCGTGGGCTTGGAACGATCGAAGAGTTTCTATCTACTCGATAGCCTCGCGATGGATCGCGCGGAAGCGGGGCGTTTGCACCTGACGTTGGAATTGCGGACGTACTTTCGGACTTAACGATGTCGAAGCGGACACAACAAATCGTGCTGGTCGTCCTCGCGGTCCTCCTCGCGATCGTAGTCTATGTGAATTTTTCGGGCTCGCAGGCGGCGTCCGCTCTTCCCGGCTTTACCCCTGTGGACACGAAATTCGAACCGCTGAAAGTCGAGGATCCGAGCTTGCGACTCGACTTACTCGAGAAGGTGCGTCGAACCGAATACAAGGGCGAACATCACGATATTTTTAGCTTCGGTCCTCCCGCTCCGACACCTGCGCAGAAAGCGGCGGAAGCGCAGCGAGAGCATCCTCGCCAGTTTGTGGGCCCTCAGAAGCCGGCTCCGCCCGAGCCGCCGCAGGTAGGCGCGACGTTCTTCGGATACGCAACGAATTCGTCCACGCAGAACCGCCTCGCGTTTTTCAGCAAAGAAGACGACGTCTTCATCGTTGGCGAGGGCGGGACCCTATTCAATCGCTTCCGTCTGGTGAAAATTGGAAATAATTCGGCGGAATTCGAAGAGATTTCGAGCGGGCTTCACGCAACTCTTTCGATGACACAGCCTGACCAACAGCCAGCGCAACAACAGCCATGAACAGCGATTTAACAAATGCGACACCGGTGCCTGGTGCGCGCGACCGGCGTGCCGGTGAGCGAGGCTACACACTGTTGTTCGCAGTGTTTCTGGTTGCACTCGCTCTCATCGCCACAACGATTGCCGTGCCCAGCATCCTAACGCAGGGCCGCCGCGAGAAAGAATTGGATATGGTGTGGCGCGGGAAGCAGTACGAGAAGGCAATCGGGCGTTACGTAAGGAAGTTTAATCGCAATCCAACCAAGATCGACGATCTCGTCAAGGGGACGAACGGAGTTCGCTTCCTGCGGCAGGCGTATAAGGATCCGATGAATGAGGCCGACGGTTCGTGGCGCCTGATTTACGTTACGGGCGGCGGCGCGCTCATCGGAAGCGTGCGCTACACATCGCTCCAGCAGATGGCGATCATGGACCGCATCGCGATGGGCTTGACCGGTGGTGTCGCAGGAATGCCGAACATGCCAGGCATGCCGGGATTGGGAGTGCCGGGCGCCGGCCTCATTGGTGGGCTTGCCGGAGGCCAGGGAGGCGGGAGTTCATTCGGTGGCAGCACTTTCGGCGGCAGCACGTTCGGTGGTCAATCAGGCGCGTCAGGGGGCAGCGGACCAGGTTCTCAAGGCAACGGACAGTCACCGCAGGGCAATCCAACCGACCCCACAAACGGAAATCCGCAGAGCCCTGATCAGTCGGGTGGCAACAACCCGTCGCCGAATTCGCCTGGAGGTCAATCGGGTTTTGGCGCCTTCGGCGGAGGCGGCCAATCAACGGGCGGCGCGGGCATAGGAACTACGCTCGGGCAACCCATTGGCTCGCCGCTTGAGACTACAACGATTGGCGGAAGTATCGCCGGCGTCGGCAGCAAAATCGACAAGACTTCGCTCATCGTCTACAAAAAGGGCACGAAATACAAGCAATGGGAATTCATCTTTAACCCGCTCGAGCAGCAAGCATCCGCAGCGGGCGGCGGTGGCGCTGTCGGCGTCCCAGGCTCGGTCCCTGCGGGCCAGGCGAATCCAGCTCCATTCGGAGGACAGGGCTCAGGTTCGAGCCCATTTGGCGGCCAACCGGTGCCGCCGGAGTTGCCGCAGCCTCCGTCACCGCAACCTGCTCCGCAGCAATAAGCATTTAACCGCACGCGAACAATCCTGAATTGCCAGCAATGCGTAATCCTTGTGCGCGGTTTTTTGGATCACGCCGCCGCACGGAAAAACGCCGGCAGGATGCCGGTGCTACGATGACGATTCAGATTACGTCGGGGAGGGAACTAGCGGGCGGCGATGGATTCTTTTGCTGAGAGGCTTGAATATCGCTCGGTGACGCGACGGATGTAAGCGCGAGTCTCGGCGATTGGTGGCACGCCGCCGTATCTTGCCACCACTTCGGGGCCGGCGTTATAAGCGGCCAGCGCGAGGACTAAGTCGCCGCGATACTGCTGGAGGAGTTGCTTCAGATATCGCGTTCCAGCTTCAATATTTTGCGCGGGATCGAACGCGTCCTTGACGGCGAAGTGCGCGGCCGTTGTTGGCAGCAATTGCATTAGGCCTTGAGCTTGTTTTTTGGAGACGGCGCGCGGATTGAAATTCGATTCTGCGGCGATCACACTCGAGATCAACTTTTCGTCAACTCCATGGCGCGCCGCGGCGGCATGAATGATGTCTTCGAGTTTTCCTATCCCGGTCCGGGCCGGCGCATTCGCTGGAAAAACATCCTCGGGCTCAAAGCTCACGATGCTGTTGGCCGGCAACTCGATGGCGCCTCCTGCGATCATCAGGCGTATCGTATCGCCGGTCTGCTCGTAGCTGGAAATGTGCAAGCGCTCGCCCGACCGGAGCACGGCATAATCCGCCCGCGCGCTCGTTGCCGCCAAGGTAATCAAACCCAGTGTGAAGACGATTGTCCGCATCGAATGTACTTGGATGCTCATTCCCCGAAAGCGTATGTCCGGATGGCAGCCGCCAGGCCGCCTTCGTCATTGGTTAGCGTAACCGGCCAGCCGCGAGATTTCAACTCTGGTATGCAATTGCCCATCACGACTGGTACACCGGCGAACTCCAGCATGTCGTGGTCGTTCCAGTTGTCGCCGACGGCCATGACGTCCTCGCGCGCAATCCCGCGCCTCCGCGTCCATTCTTCGAGCGTCGTGCCTTTGGAGCAACTAGGTGAAATCACGTCGAGAATCGAAAAGTCTTTGTCTTCGTACTCGGTGATGGCCAGGGTGTAATCGCCGGAATCGGGGGCACTCTGCAGAATTTGCCGCGCCTCGCGCAACTTATTCACCCCACCAGTGAACATGACCTGGATCGGGTCCTCGTCGAGAGCCTCTTCAAGTGGCGAGACTTGCGAGATGAATGTGCTGTTGCGCTCGTAATACGCGTGACGAATAGGATCGTTCCAATCGATCTGTTCGAGGACAATCTGGCCGGCTTTTGGCCGGTCGAAAACGAGTGCGGCGCCTGAGCGAAATTGGGTGGTATATCCGAGGACGCGCCGCGCCGTGGCGCGGGGAAGCAAGCAACGAAAATGGGTCTCACCGTCGAGCGATTTGATGAGCGCGCCGTTGTTGACGATCAGCAGCAGTTCGCAATGCAATAGTTCCGCAACGGGCCGCGCAAAATCGAAGCGCCGCCCCGTGACGAGAACAACCTCAATTCCACGCGCCGTCGCGTCCGCAATGGCTTTGAGGTTTGCCTCAGGTATTTGCCAGCGGCTGTCGAGAAGTGTGCCGTCGATGTCGATTGCTATGAGTCTGATCGCCACTCGCTGAGTTTAGCAAGATAGCGTCTCGTTCCGGCGGACTGTTGCGCTATCTCGGCAAAGATTGCGATCGGCGCGGCATACACATATTGCTCCCGCGCGCACGTCTGATAGAATCATCTACGGCGGTGGGCGAGTAGCTCAGTTGGGAGAGCACCGCGTTCGCAACGCGGGGGTCGGGGGTTCGAATCCCCTCTCGTCCACCAGAAATCCGCGTTCAACTCCTAGTTTTATCTCCTCTGGGGTCGAAGTACGGTCACTTTGGTACGCTCGTACCATCGACCCGGCCTGACGGAAACGGCAATCTAAAATTTGACGGCGCGACTCGCCGAGCGGCGAGCGTTTCAATTGAACTGAGGTGTTTTATGACGGCACTAAATCCGGTCCCGGCGATGCCGGCCATCGATATCCTGGAGACAGATTCCGCTGCGAATAATGACCGCCGGCGCGCGGCGCGCGCTTCGGTTTTGATTCCTGTCCGGTTGCGCCCTGTGCGCTTTGACGATGGAAATTTCGAAGACGTCACTTCGACGACGAATGTGTCTCGCGGCTGCCTCAACGTCATGACGTGGCGCGATTCGTATCACGCGGGGATGCGGGTGCTCGTCACCTACCCGTTCAGCTCATCGGCCAAGAGCAACGGCTGGGAGTATCTTGCCGAAGTTGTGCGCATGAATCAGCTTCCGGACGGACGATTTCAGGTCGCGTTGAAATTGCAATTTGTAATGCAGGCGTCGCCCAATCCGCGCTTGATTTCGCTGTAGTCGGACTACCCCGGGCCACACCACACTCGGAACGTCATATCCGCGCAGTACCGCACGCGCTTTGACCGCCAGTTTTCGTATTTTGATTTTCTGCTAACCGTTAATCGGGAGGCGTTCGTTCTGTTCGTCGATCAGGTCTGTAATTTGCAGGCGCAAGTTTCCGGCATTGGTGGCGTAGGAAAGTCCGGTATCGACGTCAATAATTCCCGCGCGCATGTACTTCTCGAGTTCGAAATCGAAATATTGCATTCCTTCAGTCGAGCCGTCGCGCATCGCGTCGACAAGCGACTTTCCTTCACTCTCGCCTTTTTCCACGTACTCTCTGGTGCGCATGGTGGATTTCAGGATCTCCATCGCCGCAATTCTGCCGGCGCCATCGGCGCGCGGAATCAGGCGCTGGGAGACGATATAGCGAAACGCTTTCGAGAATCGCGAGCGAATGGCTTGCTGGTCGCTCAACGGAAAGACGCCGACGATACGTTCAATCGTTTTTGACGCATCGATCGTATGGAGAGTGGAGAGAACGAGGTGGCCCGTTTCGGCAGCTTCGAGCGCAATTTCGATCGTTTCCTTGTCTCGCATTTCGCCGACGAGAATCACCTTTGGCGCTTGCCGCAAAGCGGCGCGGAGGGCGAGCGCAAAACTCGGCGTATCGCTGTGCAATTCACGCTGATGAATCGTAGACATCTTGTGCGTGTGCAGGAATTCGATCGGGTCCTCGATCGTCAGGACGTGATAAGCCTTTTCTTCATTGATTTGGTTTACCACCGCCGCGAGAGTTGATGATTTTCCGGAACCGGTTGGTCCTGTTACGAGGACGATGCCATTTCTAAGCCCCGCAATATTCGATAGCTCCATCGGCAGATTGAGCTCGGTAAACGTGGGCACTACGCTCGGAATCACGCGCATGACGATGGCACAGCTTCCGCGTTGCGTGAAAATGTTGACGCGGAAACGTGACAATTTTGGAAGGCTGTAGGAAATATCGCAGGAGCCTTCATCTCTCAGTTTCTGAACGGCAATCGTGTTCCGTCCGATAAGCTCGCCAGCAATTCTCGCAGTATCTTCAGGCGTCAAGACAGTTACGTTCTCAATCTTCATTTGGCGGAGCTGGCCGTGGAGTTCCACCATCGGAGCGCGTCCTGGCGAAAAAATCAAATCGCTAGTCTTCGGCGCGCCCTTCAGCATTCTGGTGATGAGTTCCGGCGCGGACATCGCTACTGGCGCGGGATTCGCGGCGCCAGCCGCGGCCGCAACCTTTGGTGCGGGTGGTTGCGCGGGCTTCGCCGCAACGGGCTGCGCAGGATTCACAGCAGGGTTAGGCGAGCCTCCGCTTGGTGCCGCGGTGGCTGCCGGCGGCCTTGCAGCCTGTGGCGCGGCAGCGGGCGGTTTTGGCGTGACGGTCGAGGGTGTCGATTCGCTGCCAGGTAGAACGGGAGCTGCGTCATAGGCAGACTTCTGCGACGAACTCGGAGCCTCTTCTGCGATCGCCGAGCTATTCCCCTCGACGGTTTTAGAAACGTCCATCCACTCGCTCCATGGGCCGACGCAATGCCGCTGGGAGTAAACGTCCCAGGTGACTTCTAGTGTGAAGGCGCGACTCTGGTTTGGCTAGCGCGCGGCGTGTGGAGTGTGGCCTAAGGATAAGCTAAGCAGTATCCGGACGGAGCGCAGCAATCAATCCGATCCCTGATGCATCTCAGCCAACTCAGTCGACGGCACGACTTGTATGGCGACCGGGAACGTCACGCGGAACAGGGCGCCGCCGACGGGACGGTTAAAGCACTGGATCGTGCCGAAATGCTCTTGCACGATCCCATAACAAATGCTCAAACCGAGGCCCGTGCCCTTGCCGACGGGCTTTGTAGTAAAAAACGGATCGAAGACGTGGTCCGGAGATTTAATTCCCGGGCCGGTGTCCGAAACTTCGATAACGACGTTCGACCCCTCGGACATCGCGCGAATCGAAAGAACTCCGCCTCCGACTTCTTCGAGTGCGTCTACTGCGTTATCCACAACATTGAAAAAGACCTGCATGATTTGATTGGCATCGCCGCGAACGAGAGGTAACGAACCTGCTGGCTCGTACTCGATACGGATGTTCTTGCCTCGCACATCAAGGTTGTTGAGATTCAAGGCGTTGCTCATCACCTGGCCAACGTCGAGCAGCGTCCGTTCGGCGGGGACGCGCCGGGCGAAACTCAAGAGATTGGTCACGAGCGCTTTGATACGTCGAGCGAGGGCGGCCACTTTATCGGCGAGCGCCCGTTGTTTGTCCGTAAGGCCGGGTTCATCGGCGAGAAGCTCTGAGTAGCCGAGTATGCCCGTCAGCGGATTATTGATTTCGTGCGCTGCACCGGCCGCCAGTTGGCCGAGCGACACGAGCTTCTCGGATTGGATCATCTGCGCTTGCAGCCGTTTCAAATTTTCGAGCGCCTCGTCTGAAGCGCGAAGCAATCGCATCCTTTCGCGATCCACGAGATGCTGCCGCACGACGATGAGCAGCCCGATGACGAGTACCGTAATCTGTGTCAAGGCCACGCGAAACTCTCGAACCTCGCGCGGGGCAGTGCTCATCGTTGCCGTCCACAGCGCCATTAATGGAATTGAAAACACCGTCGCCATCGCAAGACGCGCCGGCCACGGGCTCGGCACATGGCGGTGCGTTGCATCGAGTTCGCTTTGCGGTCGAATTTGATGCGCGATCACGCCGGCGGTGCCGAACCATGTGAGCGCGGCCATCAATGGCAGATCGAACGGCCCGCCCGCGTAGTACAGATTTGCATCAATCGCGATATTTGAGATGTAAGCGCCAATCGCCATCAGAAACGCGGCGCAAAAAAGATGCGCGTATACCGTTTTCCATTCGGCTCGCGCGCGGAGGTAGAGAGCTCCGAGTCCCGCAGCCAGGAGTAGATTTTCGACGCCCTCGAGCGTATCGAACGCTCTTCCGTAAAGACCCACATTCGGAGAGATGTATTGCCAGGGGATTACGACGAACAAGTAGAGATAAACCCACCAAATTAGCAGGACTGCGAAGTCGACGTATCCGAGATGCATGCGAAGGTCTTCGCGGCGGTCGTGCGGACGCAGGCCTAAAGCGCCGATCATCGGCACGGAGTGAAGAAACAGAATCACGTCGCCAATGAAGGGATTCGGCACGTCCTGGTGCAGGACGACCTCGAAATAGGTCCAAATGATTTGACCCAGTAACCAGGTGCCGAGTCCGATTCCGAAAAGGAGCCAGAACGCCTGGCTGCGCCGCGTCTGAGCGCCGGCATTGGAGAGGAGAGCGATAGTAGCGAACGCGGCTACCAGGCAAAGAGAAAAATCACCGAAGGCGGTTAGCCTGCGACCCGGCGCAAACGCCACCGCACAAAACGTGGCCACGCCGACAAATCCGATCCACGCGGCCCCGAGAATCCACCGGGACTTGGTGTCGGGCCAGGCAAGGATTCCCGGAACGAATTGCTTCGTTGGCGCTGGGTTCATGACGTCTCTGAGAGGTACCGAAGTAGATTAATTCTGTGAGGAGAGAATGCGGCTGCGGAGTGCGCTACCCGTTCCATCTCTGCAATAGGGTGAGCGGATGGCGCAGAATTAGGTGCGCGCGTCGACAGGGGTTTACCGAGCCAAGAAATCAGAAGGATTCGAGCGTCGAAGCGAGCTCGCTGACGCGGAAGCCATTTGGAGCTGAAACGATGCTATGGTTGCTGTTCCGGCACGGCTTGGCGCTGCGCAACGATTTTGCGCGCGTTTAAGTAGAGCGCTTTGGCTTGGGGGATTGCCGCGAGGGCCTTGTCGAGTTGCGGATCATTTTCGAGCTCGACCTTGTAGCCCTCATTCAAACCGAACACGGATGTCGTCACTTCGCGTTTGATTCTCCACTTGAGCCAGTCTAGGTTGTCCTTGATGTCCTCGTCGGAATAGCGGACGTGTTCAGATTCGAGGTACCGGCGAAATTCCGCCAGGACGCTATCATCCACAACGAAGTTCTTGCCGACGGTCGGTTTCTCGCCGAGAAAATGACGGGTGAAATCGCCGACGCCCTGAGGGAAGGGATAAAAGATTCCGCGGCGCACCAACGTCTCTTCGAATGGGTCAAGCTTCGGCGCTGGCACCACGATATCTGGGGTGATCCCGCCCTGACCGAAAACCTGGCGGCCGCTGTCCGTGAGTTTCACTTCAGGCTGGCGCGGCGGCTTCGGATTGTAGTGATAGTCGTAGAGCGAGACATTCTTGTAATCGCGCTGGATAAGCCTTCCGCTCGGCGTGTAGTAGCGCGCGACGGTCAGGAGCATCGCAGTATCTTCACTCAGCGGAAATTGCGTTTGAACCAGGCCCTTTCCAAAACTGGTTTCGCCTACCACCAGCCCGCGATCATGATCTTGAATCGCGCCCGCCACGATTTCCGATGCCGACGCGCTCTGTCCATTGATGAGAACGATGAGAGGAACGGTGACGCCCTGATTGCCGCGCACGGCATAGAACCGGCGCTCGGGAGCGGATCGGCCGTGGAACGAAACCACGAGCTGATTTTTCTCGAGGAACATATCTCCGATGCCGACGGCTTGCTGCAAGAGACCGCCGCCATTGCCTCGGACGTCCAGTATCATGCCGTCGAGATGGGAAACATCGAGATCTTTGAGCGCGGCTGCTAGATCGGTGTCCGTCGTTTCGTTGAACGCCGAAACGCGCGCGTAACCGATGCCGGGACGCACGACAGAATAAAAATCCACCCCAGGGCGGGGAATCTCATCACGAATGACGCTGACCACAATCGGCTTGTCCCAGCCTTCGCGGCCCAACGAAATTTTGACTTCCGTTCCTTTGGGACCCTTCAAAAGATCGGCGACCTGAGTCGTGTCGAGACCGTCGCAGGATTTGTCGTCAACTTTGAGAATGGTGTCGCCAGGACGGATGCCCGCCTTGTAAGCCGGCGATCCGAACATCGGAGCCACCACGTAGGTGTAATTGTCCCGCGCGGCGACCGTCATTCCAACGCCGTAATAGCGCCCCTGTTGCTCTTCGCGGAAAGTGGCGTATTGCTTGGGATCGAAGAAATAAGAGTGCGGGTCGAGCACGCGGAGCATGTTCGGAATCGCCCCGTCGTAGATCACTTTGTCCGTGTCCACGGGGTTCGCGTAGTTCTGCTGGACGATTGCGAGGACGCGTGTGAACGACTTGACAGAGTCCTGGATATCGTTGGCGCCGGCCGCTGTGGCTTTCACCGAAGGCCCGTAAAGCCCTCCGAGAACAGCGGATACGGCCAGAACGCCGATCAATAAAAACAGGCCACGCTTGGATGTTTCCATTGCTCTTGTATCCTCCGCGCCCCTTCAAATGCAGTATAGCATGAAAGTTTCGGGCAGTTTGACACGCCACATGCCCTACTCTATGATGCAAACGAAGGCGAAATTGCCACCTCGATGCTCAGTATTCCTCACCTGATTATTATCTTCGTTGTCGCGCTGGTTGTCTTTGGGCCGCAAAAGCTGCCCGAATTGGCACGGAATCTCGGAAAGATCATGGCCGAATTCCGCCGCGCGACAGGTGATCTCCGCTCGACTTTTGACGAACACATGCGGGAGCTGGAGCGCGAGTCGCAAGCCATCGATCAGAGGAAGCGCGAGATCGAGGTGCGGGAAGCCGCTCTACGTTCAGCGCAATCTTCAGCGCTCGCTCATCCTCCCATGGCGGCCGAGGCCACCGGTGAGACTGAAGCTGGCTCCGGCGGAACTAGATCCGCCGAGACTGCGGTTTCTGAAGCCGGAACCGGGGGCAATTCCGTTCAAGAATCTTCGTCCCAGCCTGTCGTGCAAGAATCTTTCCCCGACGCTAAGTGATGGCCACCGATATCCAACCAGATCTCCCGTTCGTAGATCGAGCCGCCTCAGCCAGCGAAAATGAGGAAGGCGGACGGATGTCGTTTTTCGAGCATCTCGTCGAACTGAGAAAACGAATCATCAATTCGGCGATCGCGATTGCCGTCGGGATGATGATTGGAGTTGCGGTTTCGAGCAAAGTCTTTGCCTTCGTGGCCCGGCCGATGATCGCCGCGTTGCGCGCCGCGCATTTCGAAGACAAGCTTGTCTACACCAGTCCGACCGGGGCCATCAGCCTGCTCATTAATCTCGGTTTGTATCTGGGCATCGTAATTGCGTCGCCTGTGGTGCTCTATCAGGTTTGGATGTTTATCGCGCCGGGACTGTACCGTCATGAACGCCGTGCCGTGAGCGCATTCATATTTTCATCGCTCGCGCTGTTTTTGTCGGGGATCGCGTTCGGTTATTACGTAAGCCTGCCTTACGTTTTGAAATTTCTTATCGGATTTCAGGGGCCCTTCAAACCACTGATCAGCATCAATGAATATTTTGATTTGATCCTTGTCGTGCTGTTGGGTCTCGGGATAATTTTTGAATTGCCGGTTTTGATTTTCTGTTTGACGCTTTTCGGGATCGTTACACCGAGATTCCTGTGGAAAAATATTCGCTACGCCGTCCTCGTGATTACCCTGCTCGCTGCGATCGTCACGCCAACGCCCGATGCGACCACGATGGTTCTCTTCATGGGCGTTCTGCTGGCGTTATATTTTATCGGCATCGGAGTTTCGTACCTGGTTGTCCGGCGGCGTGAGAAGCAAGCTGCCGCCGGAGAGGGAACGGGCTAGCCAAATGAAGATAAATGCAGCCGCGTCGCCGCTGGTAGCCGGTCTGATGGCTCTCGGGCTGCTCGCGTGCGGAAACGGTACGGCGAAATCTGGTTCTGCTTCGGGGGCGAGCGCGGCCCCGGCTGCCGCCTCAGCGCCAGTGGATACGAGCGGAGCCTCTGACGCGCTTCCGGCCGATAAGACAGGCGGGTTTGATGGTGCGCGCGCCTACGATTACACCGCGAAGATCGTCGCCATCGGCCCGCGCCAGGCGAATAGCGACGGAATTCATCGCGAGCAGGATTTCATT
Organism: Candidatus Acidiferrales bacterium; assembly: GCA_049279675.1. Taxonomy (GTDB): domain Bacteria; phylum Acidobacteriota; class Terriglobia; order Acidiferrales; family UBA7541; genus Palsa-147. The sequence continues at coordinate 38,542 of JBAPOP010000095.1, read as the reverse complement.
CGCGCAGAACTAACCAAGAGCGGCTGTACATTCGACGAAGACGATTTCAATTCGTCCACGCCGGTTGGCTCTGTCCCGATGAAGAACATCATTGCCAAGATTCCCGGCAAGACGAACGATTTCATTCTTCTTCTCACGCACTACGACACGAAGCGCCAGGATGATTTTGTCGGCGCGGTCGATGGCGGCTCGTCCACGGGCTTAATGTTGGAAATGGCGCGCGACCTTTGCCCGAAGAAGGAATCGCTCGGAGTTTGGATCGCTTTCCTCGACGGCGAAGAAGCATTCGTCGAGTGGAGCGACGATGACAGCGTTTACGGCAGCAGGGAACTCGCCGCGCGGATGGCAATATCGGGCGACCTGAAGCGCGTGAAGGCCGTGATCCTCGCCGACATGGTAGGGCCGAAAGATCTGAAAATTCGCCGCGACACGAACTCGATGGGTTGGTTGAACGATTTGGTGTGGTCGAAAGCTAACGCGTTCGGATATCAGAATTATTTTCTAGCCAGTTCGCGTCCCATCGAAGACGACCATATGCCGTTTATGAAGCGGCACGTTCCGGCGGTGGACATCATCGATTGCTGCACTGAGGATTATCCGTACTGGCATACGTCCGGCGATACGATGGACAAGGTGAGCGCGCGCAGCCTCGGAATCGTGGGCCACGTGATACTCGCGACAGTCGAAGATCTGCAAAGCCGGACCGCCGACCGTCAAAAGGGCCAATAGCGCCGGACGGATTCCGCACTTGTGTTACATTTTCAAAATGACATTCCCCATTCGACGGCGTAATTTTTCCGCCGTGGTTAAAGCCGAAGTTAGCCGATCTGTATTTAGCCAATCATTCTGTGGCCGGAATTAATGCAGACCTTCTCCGTTCGATCCGCGTCCGGGACCTACCGAATTCTGTGTGGCAGCAGCGCGATCAATCAGTTAACGACAGTGATCTCGAAGCAGGCGGATGCGACGGGAGTATTCGTGCTGAGTTCCCCGCGCGTGTGGAAAAATTGCGGGCGAATGGTTGCGAAGGCGATTCGGTCGTTTGGCGCGCGCGCGCCGATTCTATTTGGCGATGCTGAGAGCGTGAAGAGTTTGGCAACCGTCGAGAAAGTGTGTCGCGCGCTTCATCGAGCGGGCGCGGATCGACGCTCGGTGATTGTGGCAGTCGGCGGAGGCGTTGTTGGTGACGTCGCGGGATTTGTGGCGGCGAGTTACCTTCGAGGTGTTCGCCTGATTCAGGTGCCGACAACGCTCGTCGCGCAGATTGATAGCGCCATCGGCGGGAAGACCGGCGTGAATTTGCCTGAAGGGAAGAATCTCGTCGGCGCGTTCTATCCACCTGTCGCCATCGTCGCCGATCCTCGCTTTCTGCAAACGCTTCCGGAGGCGCAATTCCGTTCGGGACTCTACGAAGGCGTTAAATACGTCAACATTGTCGGCGGCGACTCCTTCGCTTTTCTCGAGACGAACATGGCAAAAGTGCTGCGCCGTGATCCGCCCTCGCTGGAGCGGCTCATGTTGCGATCGATTCGAGCGAAGGCAGAGATCGTCTCCAAGGACGAGCGCGAGGCCGGCCTTCGGCAAATTCTGAATTTCGGCCACACGTTTGGGCACGCGCTCGAAACGGCGGGGAACTACCGGCACCATCTACACGGTGAGGCCGTCGGGTGGGGAATGTTAGTCGCGACGCTCCTTGCCCTCGCGACAAATCGCATCAATTCGTCCCGGGCGCAGAGAATCTCGCGCCTCGTGATGAGCGTCGGCCCGCTTCCGAGCTTCGACTCCTATCGCCCGGCCAAACTGCTTGCGCTGATGCGCGGCGACAAGAAATCGCGCGGCGGACGCGTTCGATGGGTCCTGCCGGTTGCCATAGGGCGAGTCGAGTGGGGTGTCGAGATTCGTGATCGCCTTATGATCGAAGCGATTCGAGAGGCGCCAGAGGTGGCGCGATTGGCGCAGGCCTCGCAATGATGAGTCAGGGCACCGAGTCGCGACCGGTCGCAGCACGGCAGCGCGATTCAGTGCCGCTGCCGGGGACGCGGCCGGAAGGCGCTCGCGATGAGGCAGAAGCCGGCCTTCGCGTGCGAGAAATGTTCGGCCGCATCGCGCCGCGATACGACTTCCTGAATCATCTGCTATCGCTCTCGCTTGATCGGTTGTGGCGTCGCCGGACTGCGAAGCGATTCGCCGACGTCTTGGCACAACCGAATTCTCGCGTCCTCGATTTATGCTGTGGCACCGGCGACTTGACATTTGTGCTCGAACGCCAAGCTGATACCTCGAAGCCCTCTGGACGTGATGCGGCGAGAATTCTCGGTAGCGATTTCGCGTTACCGATGCTCACGCGCGCGCGTGAGAAGGGAGCAGGATCGCGCCGCCGAGCTTCATTCCTCGCGGCGGACGCGCTTTCGCTTCCATTCGCCTCGGAAAGCTTCGATCTTGTGACGGCGGCATTCGGCTTCCGAAATCTCGCGAACTACGAACATGGGCTATCGGAAATTATGCGCGTTCTGCGCAAGGGCGGACGGATCGGGATTCTCGAGTTTTCCGATCCGCAAAGCGGTTTCGGAGCAGGCGCTTTTCGATTTTACTTCCGGTATATTCTACCGCGCGTCGGTGGCGCGATCTCGGGCAACGCAGAGGCATACTCGTACTTGCCTGGCTCAGTGGCGAAATTTCCATCGCCTGCGGAGCTGTCGAAGTGGATGGAACGCGCGGGTTTTGCGGATGTTCATTACGAGTTGTGGAATTTCGGAAGCGTTGCGCTGCATTCGGGCCGGAAGCCTTAGCTGAATCGGGACGCTCCCGGGCGACCTAGTTTTCGAGGCCGAGAGCGCGAATTTTGCTAAGCAGAGTCTTGTACGAAACGCCGAGCTTTTCTGCTGCGCGCGTTTTATTCCATTTCGATTCGCGCAGTGCGTTCTCAATTTTGAAGCGCTCCACGTGCGCGACGGCGCGTTGCGAGACTTCCTCGAGCGGGCCATCCCAAACGAACTCCTCGTTCAGCATGCCGGTGGGCAGTTGCTCGCGCGTCGGTCGAGCGGAAGGAAGCTGCAGCGCCGCCGCATCAATCTCCGGGCCTGGCGATAAAATCACAGCGCGCTCGATCGCGTTCTGCAATTCTCGGACGTTCCCTGGCCACCGATATCCCAGCATTGCGGCCTTCGCTTCTTCGGAAAGTACGAGGCCAGTCTTGCGGAATTCCCGGCGGAATCGCTCGAGGAAATGCTCAGCAAGAAGATAAATGTCGTCCCCACGGTCGCGTAGCGGCGGAATCGTGATGGGCACCGCCGAGATTCTGAAATAAAGATCTTCGCGGAACGATTTCTCATCGACGGCAGCATGTAGATCGCGATTCGTCGCGGCAATCAAGCGTACGTTTACCTCGACGGCCAGCGTTCCGCCCACGCGCTCGAAGCGACGTTCTTCCAGAACGCGCAACAGCTTGGCCTGAGTTGCCAGCGGAAGCTCGCCGATTTCATCGAGAAAGAGAGTGCCGCGATGCGCAAGTTCGATCTTCCCAATTTTCCGCGCGCCCGCGCCCGTGAAAGCGCCGCGTTCATGGCCGAAAAGCTCGTTCTCGACGAGGCCTTCGGGGATGGCCGCGCAGTTGAGCGCGACGAACGCCTGCTCGCGCCGAGGGCTCAAATGATGGATGGCTCGCGCGAAAAGCTCTTTGCCCGTTCCACTTTCACCGAGCAACAACGCCGTGGAATCGGTTGCCGCGACGCGCTGAATGATCTGGCTCGCTTCCTTCATGGAAGCATGCTCGGCGACGATTCGGGGAAACCCGTAACGCGCGGCATATTCTTCCCGTAGCAACAAATTCTCGCGCAGCAATTCCTGCTGCCGGGCGCCGCGATCCAGAAGTATTTTCAAGTGATCCAAATCGACCGGCTTCTGAATGAAATCGAACGCGCCCTCTTTCATCGCGGTCACGGCTTCTTCGACCGAGCCGTATGCAGTGACAAGTATGACTGGAAGCGAACCATCGACGCGCCGCGCCTCGCGCAAGACGTCGAGGCCCGAACTCCCTGGGAGTTTCAAATCGGAGAGAACCAGAAGGTATCGCCGGGCACGAACTTTCTCGATCGCCGTGTTTCCGTCGGGAGCTTCGTCGACGGTGTAGCCGGCCCGTTCGAGAAACTTGCGCAGCATTGCGCGCAACTCGGCCTTATCTTCTACGAGTAGGACCGGTTCCATGTACTGGGGATTCTAGCGCGCCCAGCCCGGATCGCCACCGGACTTTCGCAGTTGGTCCTCGAGGACGGAGATGTCGCCTTCATCTTGGCGAATTTTCTGCTGCTTTTCGGCAATCTTCGCGCGTTTGTCGTTGATGTCGGAGTTCGTGACGCTCTGCATCAACTGTTTGGTCGGGTCGCTGGGATAATACTGGACGTTCAGCTTGCCGAGTTCGCGCTGCATGAGGTCGAGATCGGCCTGATCGCGCTGGAGCTGCGCGCGTGCGGCGGCGAACCGATCGCGCCAAATCTTTTCGGTGATCGCGGCCTGCGCGGGGGTACCACCCGCAGGCATCGGAGCAGTGGCGTCGCCGACGACGTTGATGCCGCCTTCCGCGGGAAGATTATCGTTCGTAAATACTTTTCCGGATTTTGGCTCAGATTTCCGTTGCTCTCGCGCTTTCCTCGCGGCATCGGCAATGGACGGAGCTTGTGGCGTCGTCGCGCTTACGACGTTTGATTGTTGGCCGGGGGGCGGGGCAGCCTGAGTGGATTGCGACTGCTGCGCGGATGCTCCGAATGCGGCCAGGATGAAAATCGCGCTGCTTGTGGTCCAGAATCGAGTGCCCATACACACCGCCTTTCAACTGCCGGAGGCAAGAGTCCTACGTAGTTTAGACGCGGCTGGCGACAGGGGCAAAGGCCTGTGGCACGGCATCCTGTCGCAAAGGTAACCAGAGAATGAATTCGGCGCCGCCGTCGGCATGATTGCGCGCTTCGACGGTGCCGCCGTGCTGCATCGCGACTTTCTGCACCACCGCCAGGCCGAGTCCAGTCCCTTCGGACTTCGTTGTATAAAACGGCAGGAATATTTTCGAGAGGTCCTGATCCGGGATTCCGGGTCCATTGTCAGCAACCGCAATTCGTTGCCAGGGCCGGCCGAGGCGATCTTGTACCGAACCTGAAATCGTGACGCGGCCTGCCGATCCACGCTCGCGAACGGCTTCAGCGGCGTTCCTAGTGAGATTCAGAAGAGCCTGGCGGAGCAGCGCCTCATCGCAAGGAATCTCCATGAAGTCTCCGTCAGCTCGGATGATGCTTCCGGGCACGGCCTCCTGGATTTCCTCGGCTACTCGGTTGATCAGTGCGCCCACGGGGACTGCTTCATAAGAAAGCTCAAGCGGACGCGCGAAGCGCAGAAATTCTGTGACGACGTGCGTCAGGGCGCGCGTCTGTTCGAGGATGCGCTCCGAGTTTTCGAGAAGTTCGCCGGGAAGGGCTTCGTGGCGGATCATCTGCGCGTAACCGGAAATCGTGGCGAGCGCGTTTTTGAATTCGTGCGCGATGCCAGCGGACATCTCGCCGAGTGAGGCAAGGTTCTCTTTCCAGCGAATTTGACGCTGAAGATCGGTCAGCTCGGTCAGGTCGCTCATCAGGCAGAGCGCGCCGACAATTTTGATGTCCGTGGTGGCGAGGGCAATCGGTGCGTCAGAGTTCGGGCGCAAGTAGTTCGGCACGGAGCGCTTTATCGGTGAAATGGTTACGCCGAGTTGGCGGACGTCGCCGTTCGGCTTGATGTATTGCACTTCGGCGCGATGAATGGTCTTGCCTTCGCTGAGGCACGCCGTCAGCATCTTCGAGAGATCGGACTCCGCGCCGAGAACTTCGAAATAGGAACGATATTGCATCCCAGTGAAGCCCAGAGCCGTTTCAGCGGCGGGGTTCGCTGAGGTGACTGCACCTTTCGCGCTTAAGAGCAGAAGCCCCGTCGGCATATTGCGGGTGACTTCTTCGGTGATGCGTTCCGATTCGCGTGCACGTTCTTGCTCGAGACGGTGGAGACGCGCCAGCTCGCGCTCCTGCGTGCGCAGCTTTTCGATGACGCCCTGCATGGACGCTGCCATGAACGCCGATGGATTCTCGGCCGAGGCATTGAGGGCGCTCCAATCGCGTTCGGTTGGGTCTTTCGAATCGTGCAAGAGTTTTCGTATGGCGATGCCTGCCAGAATGACGATGCCGAGAATTACGAGTCCGAAAGCTGCCGCGATGCCCAAGCTAATGGGCGAGATCTGCCTGCCAGTCGCTGGCGCGGCGTTCGCAAACGATGGAGCGAGATAGATTAAATATTCCGCGATCATGTGCTCACCGAAATCTGAGAAGCGAGGCGTACCACTCGACCACCGACGATCCGAAAAAAACGACCAGCAGCGCCGCACCACCGAGAAATGCACCGAACGGTAGTTCGTAGTCCGTGCCCTTGCGCCGGATGATGATGATTGCGAGGCCGAGCACCGTCCCGAGAAGCGAGCCCCCGAGAATCGTCAAGATCGTGCGCCTGAGCCCCAGAAACGATCCAACCAAGAGCATCATTTTTACGTCACCGAGGCCCATGCCTTCACGCCCACGCAACCGGAAATAGCCCTCGGAAATTGCCCAGAGGACTCCGCTTCCGAATGCGGCGCCGAGCAATGCGTCAGTCAAAGATAGGACTGGCCGCGGAGGCGGAAACGCGAAGACGCGCCCGGCGAGCCAGAGAGCGGTTCCGTCGGAAGGAGGGGTGAACAGACTGAGCACGAGTCCGATCGCGAACCCGGTGAAATTCACGAGATCGGGAAGAATCCGCTCGCGAATGTCGGTGAATACCAGAACGACGATCAGCGCCGAAAAAATCGACCACTTGACCGTGATCAAAGAGATGCCGAAAGCCAGATAGCACAAAAGAAATAGCGCGCCGGTGAGAAACTCGACCGCGGGATACATCGGCGAGATTCTCGTCCCGCAAGTGCGGCATTTGCCGCGCAGAATCAGATAGCTTAGGACGGGAATGTTGTCCCACGGCTTGATCGGCGTGCCGCACTTCGTGCAGGCCGATGCGGGAAGAACGATCGACTTGCCAGCCGGAATTCGAAGGATGCAGACGTTGAGAAAGCTTCCGATCACCAGACCGAAGACGAACGCAATTCCGCCTATCACCGCTCCAGGAAGCATATTTGGACTGTGCCACAGCGAATCCTGCCGCTCAAGGCGCGCCCGGAGCACAGTGCCCGAGTTCTAACATTGCAGCGCGGTTTGATTGCCTCGAAGTGCTTGCTATATTGGGGAGATACATGCCTGCCTCGTGGTTCGAACAAAAAATCCGCCGCTACGAACATCGCCGCTGGGCGGACGAAAAACATCGCCGAACTCTGCCGTTCGCGTGGGGCCTCGAGCATATTGGTGGGAGCGCTACCGAGCCTGATCCTCGAGGATTCTTGGAACGATTCGTCGCCGACACTCTAGAGACAAGCGACGAATGGTTTTCGCCGAAGCCTATAGGGGAGATGCTTTTCACACCATCGGCGGAAGATCCCGGAGAGACCGGCGTGCTCACGTTTGCGAGCGCGATCGAGTCGCCCTGGCCCGTAAACAACACGGTTCACGCCCGTTTCTTTCGCGCACGGCATACCGGGCCCGCCGTCGTCGTCCTTTCTCAATGGAACGCGAAATGGCACGAACAGGTGAGTGTTTGCCGATGGCTTCAGCGTATCGGCATTTCGGCGTTACGGCTGAGCCTTCCGTATCACGACCGCCGAGCCATTCCCGATCACCCGCGCGGGGATCATCTCGTCGGCCCAAATGTCGGCTTGACGTTGCAGGCGAATCGGCAGGCCGTTTGCGATGTCCGCGGATGCGTGCAGTGGCTGTCGTCGCAGGGCTACGACGATCTTGGAATCATGGGAACGAGCGTAGGGTCGTCCATCGCTTTCGTCACATTTGCACACGAACCCAAGCTGCGCGCGGGCGTGTTTCTCCACGTGTCCACGTATTTTGGAAACGTTCTCGTGACCGGGCTCACAACTTCAAACGTTTGGGAGCCGATGAAAACAAAAATGACGCCAGCGGACGCTCAACGCTTTTTCTCACCGATCAGCCCATTTCCTTACATCGGCAAACTGCGCGGATCGGGCAAAAAGATGCTAGCGGTGACGGGGAGCTACGACCCAACGTTTTGGCGCGAGCTAACGGACGAGTTTCTGCAAGCCTTACGGAGCGCTGGCGTGTCGTGCGAAGTCTTGCGATTGCCGTGCGGGCATTATTCGCTCGGAGAGCCGCCATTCAGCTACATCACCGGATTTCGATTCGGGGAGTTCTTTTTTCACGCGCTGAGCTAGCCGACGAGCGCGGCGAATTCACCCCCGTTGATGCGCGCCCCGACCGCGGCGATATCGGGAGCGAGCGAGCGGTCGGCTTCGACAAACTTGGATACCGCTCGGATGAGGATGAGAGCTTTACGCGCCTCCACGCCGGTTCGAAGCGGGGCGAGCAGTTCTATTCCCTGGCACGCGGAGAGCAGTTCGATCGCCAGAATGTTCGCGAGATTCTCGAGCATCGGCTTCAACCGCCGCGCGGCGCCCATGCCCATCGAGACGTAGTCTTCTTGATTCCCCGATGTCGAAATCGAATCCACTGAGTGCGGCGCGGCGAACACTTTTGTTTCGCTGGCCAGTGCCGCGGCAGTGATCTGCAACATCATGAACCCGGAGTTCAATCCTGCGTCTTTTACGAGAAATGCTGGGAGGCCGCTCGTTAACGGATTCGTCATTTGCTCGGTTCGGCGCTCGGAGATTCCAGCCAGCGTTGCGATGCCGAGCGCAAGTTGATCCGCCGCGAGCGCCAGAGGCTGCCCGTGAAAATTGCCGCCGCTCAGAACTTCGCCGGTATCGGGAAAAACGAGGGGATTGTCGGTCGCACTATTTAGTTCGATCGTTAGCGTTGCGCGAACTTGCGCGAGCACATCCCGAACCGCGCCGTGCACCTGTGGTGTGCAACGCAGGCTATATGCATCCTGCACGCGCGTATCTTGCGCCGGCGCCCGATGCGATTCGCGGATTTCGCTTCCAACGATGAGCCGCGCGAGATTCTTGGCCGCCGTGGCGTGGCCTGGATAAGGCCGTACTTTCGCGATTCGTTCATCGAACGCGGTTGGCGTGCCGCGCAGCGCATCCAGTGAGAGCGCCGCAGCAACGTCCGCCGTGTCCGCGAGAATCGCGGCGGCGCGAAGGGCGAGTGCACTCAATGCCAGCATCGCTTGGGTGCCATTGAGCAACGCCAAGCCTTCTTTGGCTTCGAGTACGATTGGCGAGATTCCGGCGAAATTCATGGCTTCCGCGCCCGGAATGTTCTTGCCTTGATAGTTGGCCTCGCCCTCACCGATCACGACTTGAGCGAGATGCGCAAGGGGAGCGAGATCGCCGGAAGCGCCGACGGAACCTTGCGAGGGAATCACGGGATGCAGTCGGCGATTGAGCATGACACAGAGGGTCTCCGCAGCGACTGGACGAATGCCGCTAAACCCTTTGGCAATGGCGTTCGCGCGCAAGAGCATCATCGCGCGCGTTTCCGCTTCGCTGAGATGGGGACCGACTCCGCCGGAATGGCTGCGCACAAGATTCGTCTGGAGCTGGCGAATCTGATCGCGCGAAATCCGAACCGATGCGAGCTTTCCGAAGCCGGTGTTCACCCCGTAGGCGACAGTGTCAGAGGCAACCAGGCGATCGATTACGGTGCGTGAGGCGTTCATTCGCTCGCGGGCATCTGGCGCGAGCGTCACTTCGCGCCCATTGAGCGCGACGTCGAAGAGTTGCTCGAGCGTTAGGTCATTTCCATTGATCGCGATGGTCATGTTTGCGGGTTGAATTAATCCTCGCTCGGCTGCGAAGCGCCGGTGTGTTTCGCGTCGCTGACGGGCGCGACGTTGAAATATTTCCGATACTTGTCCGGCAAAGACTTCGGACGGCCGAGCCGGTCGCAAATCACGTGCAGCGTCTCGCCCGTGGCAATGATTTCATTCGTCGAGTCGCGAATAATTTCGTACGCAAAACGGATCGTGCGCCGCTGCGCTTCCGAAACGCGAGTGCGCACTCGGAGAAGATCATCGAATTTCGCGGGGCGACGGTATCGGCACGACGATTCGGCGACAACGATGAAGCTGTCATCCTCAATTTCCATCTGTTTGTATTCAAAGCCAAGTTGGCGGCAGAGTTCCACGCGGCCGACTTCAAACCAGGTGTAGTAGTTGCCATAGTAAACGACGCCCATTTGGTCGGTCTCGCCGTATCGGACGCGGATCGTCGTGTCGTAAAAATGAGTTGCGCCTCCGTCGGCGGGCGTTTGAATTTCTTTAGGCATCGGCGAAAAAGTGTACCAGAGGCATTTGCGGACGTCAGCCTTCGATCTTGCGGGGAATCACCCGCCCGTCCATTTGGGAGGGCGTTTTTCAAGGAATGACGCGAGGCCTTCGCGAAAGTCGGGAGTGGAACGGATGTCGGCATTTTCTTGAACCGCCATCGAGATTTCTCGATCGAGGTCGGCTTCTGTGAATTGCACGAGAAGCCGCTTCGTTCGCAAGAGGCTCGTCGGGCTTGCCGCGATGAGAGTCGCCGCGAGCTTGCGCGCTTCCGTCATCAAATCGCCCGTGGGCACGACCAAATTTACCAGTCCCATTGTGTGCGCTTCGGCCGCGTCAAATAATCGTCCAGTCAGCGCGAGATCGCGCGTATGCTTCTCACCAATTTGGCGGCGCAGAAACACGGAGACGAGCGCGGGAATGAAACCGATGCGCACTTCCGTATAGCCGAACTTCGCATCCGGCACGGCAATCGTGAAATCCGCGAGCGTCGCGAGGCCGCATCCTCCCGCCAGCGCATGCCCATTCACGGCTGCAATCAGCGGCTTCGGAAACGAATAGACGGTGCGAAACAGGCGTGCCATTCGCCGTGAGTCTTCGAGGTGCTCGGCAGGAGTCCGCATCGCGATCGCGCGAAGTTCATCCAGATCCATGCCCGAGCAAAACGCCTTACCCTCGCCAGTGAGTATGGCGACGCGCGCAGAACTCGCCTGCACATCAGCCAGCACGGCGAGCAACTCATCGATCATCTGCGATGAAATTGCGTTGCGCTTATCGGGGCGGGTGAGCGTGATTACCGCCAACGCTCCGTCGAACTCGAGTTTCAGAGTCTGGTAAGCCATGTTTGTCGCGCCTGAGCAGTCCTCGGCGCAGAAGCGTTAGGGGTGAGCGTACATTTCGCGAATTCTTCCCGTCATCGCGCAGGCGATTGCGAGCGATTTCGTATCGATGCCAGTCGAGACTCCGCGCGCCGCGAGCGTCGCCAAAACAGTCTCCGTCGGAATATTCCCGACGAGTTCGTCGCCCGCAAACGGGCACCCGCCGAGGCCCGTCAGAGCGCCATCGAAGCGGCGACAGCCGGTTTCATAAGCGGCTAATATTTTTTCAGCGGCGCCTTCCGGGCGGCTGTGCAGATGGACGCCCAACTCGACCCCGGCAGCGCACTCCTTTACGGCGCGAAAAAGTTCGGCGACATCCTCGGCGGTTGCGCTTCCCGCTGTGTCTGCAAGGGATACGGTTCGCACTCCGATCTCTTTCAGCCAAATCAGAGCGTCTTCGACAATTTCGGGACCCCATGGCTCGTCATACGGATTGCCGAATGCCATCGAGATGTAAACGACGAGATTCCGGCCGGCGATTTTTGTTTCGGAGCAAACCTTTTTGACCAACGCCCGCGATTCGTCGCGCGACATATTTGCATTCGCACGCCGAAAATAAGCAGAGATAGAGTATGGATAGCCGATCGTCGTTACTCCAGGTGCCGAGAGAGCTCGAGTCAGTCCCTGCTCATTCACAATAATTCCGATAATCTCCGGCGAATTGGCCGCGGGGACAGCAAGGCTCAACCTTCGCATCACGTCTTCGCTATCCGCCATTTGCGGCACGTGCTTCGGGGAAACGAAGCTGACAGCGTCAAGATGGCCGAATCCGAGGGCGACCAGGCTGGTCAAGTATTCGACTTTAACTTCGGTCGGAAGAACGTCTTTGAGGCCTTGCCACGCATCTCGCGGGCATTCGATGATTTTTACGTCTTCGTTTGGCATAGGAGAATTAGCCCTGCGCGAACCGGCCGCTCAAGTCTGAAGCACGCCCGTCTTGAATTCTCGAACTTCTGGATTGAGCGCGGCGGCAGAGAGCGCGGTGATCAGCGCATCGCGAGTGTGCGCCGGATCAATGATCGCGTCCACCCAGAGGCGTGCGGCGCCGTAACGCGGATCCGTTTGATGCTCGTAAGTTGACCGCGTCGATTCGTAGAGTTCTTTTTTGTCCGCGTCTGTGAGTTTCTTTCCTTGGCGCTCCAGCTGCTTGATCTTGATTTCGACCAGCGTGCTAGCGGCGGCATCGCCGCTCATCACGGCATAGCGCGCACTCGGCCACGCGAATACGAAACGCGGATCGTACGCCTTGCCGCACATCGCGTAATGCCCCGCGCCGAAACTGCCGCCGCAGATCACCGTAATCTTCGGCACGACGCTATTGGCCACGGCATTCACCATTTTCGCGCCAGCGCGAATGATTCCGCTCCACTCAGCTTCCTTGCCGACCATAAAGCCGTTCACATCCTGAAGGAAGATCAATGGAATCAGATTCTGATTGCAGTCCAGTATAAATCTGGCGGCTTTCTCTGCTGACTCCGCGTAAATCACGCCGCCGAACTCCATTCGCCGCTCACCGGTCCCCGCCGCCGCAATTTGGACGTGCTTCCGATTGTTCGCCACAATGCCGACGGCCCAGCCGCCGATGCGCGCGTAGCCGCAGAGAACTGTCTGGCCGTATTCAGCGCGATATTCTTCGAAGCGGCTTGTATCCACGATTCGCGCGATGATTTCGTGCATGTCGTATTGCTTGCCCGGATCGGAGGAGAAAATTCCATAGATCTCTTCGGCGGGAAGGGCAGGCGGCTCAGGCTTGCTGTGATCGAAAGGCGCGCCGCCAGGGTGGCCCATTTTATCCAACAAAGCGCGAATTCGTTTCAGGCACGCGTCGTCGTCCGGCTCGCGGAAATCCACCGTGCCGCTGATTTGCGCGTGCATCTTTGCGCCGCCAAGCTCTTCTGCTGAAGTTTTCTGTCCGATTGCCGCTTGAACAAGCGCGGGCCCTGCGAGAAATAGGCCGCTGCCCTCGGTCATCAAAATGGAATCACACATGACTGGCAGGTAAGCTCCGCCCGCGACACACATTCCCATTATCGCCGTGATCTGCGGAATCCGCATCGCGCTCATCACGGCGTTATTGCGAAACACGCGCCCGAAATCATCTGTGTCGGGGAAGACGTCTTCCTGGAGAGGAAGAAAAATGCCGGCGGAATCTACAAGGTAAATTGTCGGGATGTGATTTTCGATAGCGATGTTCTGCGCGCGAATCACTTTCTTCGCGGTCATCGGGAAGAAGGCGCCGGCCTTTACGGTGGCGTCATTCGCAACGAGCATCACCAGGCGCCCAGCAACGTGCGCGAGCCCCGTAACCGTCCCGGCCGAGGGCGCGCCGCCCCACTCTTCGTACATTTCATAGGCCGCGTAGAGGCCCAATTCGAAGAATTCGCTGCCCGGATCGATCAGCTTGGCGATTCGCTCGCGCGCCGTCAGGCGTCCCTTCTTATGTTGAGCGTCGATGGCTTTCGCGCCCCCGCCCTGGCGAATCGTCTCCTCTTCATTCTTGATTTCGGTGAGGCGGTCGATCATGCGGCGATGATTCTTTTCGAAATCGGGGGAGTCAGATCGAATCGCGGTTTGGATGACGGAGCTTGCCAAAGCTTCAGCCTCGCGAACGGAGTGGAGTGAACCAGCGGCCGCAAAATCGTGATGAGCCAGCCGCCACGGCAGTATACGTGGTTTGAGCCTGTCGCGCGAGAGCCGGATCGGTGATGGTGGATCGGCCGAACGAGAATCTCACACAAATGGCGAGATGCTTTTCGTAGCGCCGGCATCCTGTTGGCGTTTTTCCGCGCGGCGGCACAGGACACAATCGCCTCCAGGATGCCGGCGCTACGATTGCAATCGAGAAGTCCGTGTGGCGCCCCGGATGATCTGCACGGCAGCGGAGATGAGCTCCCGCGACGGGACGACGCGACGAAGTAGGCGGATTTGCGCAGCTTCCTTCGCCGTGATCGTGCGCCCAGTCACGAATATTTCCGAGGCGCGGGCGCGGCCGATTAGACGCGCTAAGCGCTGCGTTCCTCCCCATCCGGTGAGCAGGCCGAGTGAGGCGCCGCGATGCGCGAAGCTGGCATCCGGTGCCGCGATACGCACGTGGCACGAGAGAGCTAGATCGAATCCGCCGCCGATGCAATAACCGCGGATGGCTGCGGCGACCGGCTTTCTGAATCGAGCGATGCGATTCATTGCGGATTGTCCTAGCTCTGCGAATGCTCGGGTTTCGGATGAAGTGAGCGCGGCAATTTCTTCGAGTTCGGCGCCCGCGCAAAATGCGCGATCACTGCCTGTAATCACTACGCCTGCGCAAAGTGTCGTGGATTCAAATGAGTTCAGTGTGGCGATCAGAGTTCCGAGAATTTTACGCGAGAGACGTGGAATGCCACTGGGATGTTCGAGGGTGAGGAAAGCGACGTCGTCGTTCCAGGTCAGGCGCAATCCCGGCTGCAATGCCGGATCAAACCTTTGGAGATCCGGCGGAGACACGATTGCGAATGAAATCCACAATCGTTTGAGTCGGCGTGCCGGGGAGAAAGATTTCTGCGATGCCGATTTTCTTCAATCCCGGAATGTCAGCTTCCGGAATAATTCCGCCGATTAGAACCGTCACATCCTCCATGCCCTTTTCGTGGAGCAGCTCCATGAGCCGCGGGCCGAGCGTATTGTGCGCGCCGGAGAGAATCGAGAGGCCGATCACGTCCACGTCTTCCTGCGCGGCGGCGGAGGCGATCATCTCGGGGGTCTGCCGAAGTCCTGTGTAAATTACTTCCATGCCGGCGTCGCGCAGCGCGCGAGCGATGATTTTTGCACCGCGGTCATGTCCGTCGAGGCCGGGCTTCGCAATCAATACGCGAATTGGTTTCGTTGCCATTCGATTTGCTACTCGACGACGAGAATACTTCAAACAGCGGCATGGCGGTAGAGTCCGCTTCGCAGTTGTTGCGGATTTCTGGATTTGAAATGAAAGATCGGTTCGGCGCCTACGTGACCGCAACTTCTTCGTAAACGCCGAACACCGCGCGCATCGCATCGCAGATTTCGCCGAGCGTCGCATACGCTTTGACCGCTTCGAAGATATGGGGCATCAGATTCTCCTCGCGCGCGGCGGCTTTTCTGAGCGCTAGCAGCCGCCGCTCCACTTCTTCTCCCGAACGCTCCGCGCGCAGTTTGCGAAGCCGCGCACCCTGCTGCACTGCCACCGTTTCGTCGATCTGCAGGATGTCCAATTGCTTTTCGTTTGTGACGTAATCGTTTACGCCGACGATGATTTTCTCTTTGCGATCCACTGCCATTTGGTAAAGGTAAGAAGCCTCGGCAATCTCGCGCTGCGGGTAGGAGCGTTCGATCGCCGCGATCATGCCGCCAAGCGCGTCAATCTTTCGAATGTAATCCCACGCGCCTTGCTCGACTTCGTTGGTGAGTGTCTCTACAAAATATGACCCGCCGAGCGGATCGGCTGTGTTCGTCACGCCGCTCTCATGAGCGATGATCTGCTGCGTGCGAAGAGCAACTGTCGCCGCAAATTCTGTCGGAAGCGCCCACGCTTCGTCGAGAGAGTTCGTGTGCAGCGATTGCGTGCCGCCGAGGACCGCGGAAAGCGCTTGCAGCGCGGTGCGCACCACATTGTTGTAAGGCTGCTGCGCCGTAAGCGAACAACCGGCAGTTTGGGTGTGGAAGCGTAGCGCCCATGATCGCGGATTCTTCGCGCCGAAGCGCTCGGTCATCGTCTTGTACCAGATGCGGCGCGCAGCGCGATACTTGGCGATTTCTTCGAAGAAATCACTGTGTGCGTTGAAGAAGAATGAAAGTTGCGGAGCGATGTCGTCCACACTGAGCCCGCGCCGGAGGCTCCAATCGACATACTCAATGCCGTCGCGCAGCGTGAATGCCAACTCCTGAATTGCCGTCGAGCCGGCTTCGCGGATGTGATAACCGCTGATCGAAACGGGATTGAATTTGGGAGTGTGCTTCGCCGCAAACTCGATCGTATCGATCACGAGGCGCATCGAAGGCTCGGGCGGATAGATGTATTCCTTCTGCGCGATATATTCCTTCAGAATGTCGTTTTGAAGAGTGCCCGAAACTTTCTTCCAGTCTGCCCCTTGCTTTTCTGCGACTGCCAGGTACATCGCCCAAATTACGGCAGCGGGCGAATTAATCGTCATGGAGGTGCTGACGCCCGTAATGGGAATTTGATCGAACAGCACTTCCATGTCGGCAAGCGAACTGATCGCGACACCGCACTTGCCGACTTCGCCTTCTGAAAGCGCGTGGTCGGAGTCGTATCCCATCAGCGTGGGAAGATCGAACGCCACGGAGAGCCCCGTCTGCCCTTGGGAGAGTAAGTACCGAAATCGCTGGTTGGTATCCGCCGCGGAGCCGAATCCTGCAAATTGACGCATCGTCCAGAGCCGCCCACGGTACATCGTCGCGTGAATGCCCCGCGCGTAGGGTGGTTCACCGGGCAAGCCGAGGTCGCGTTCTTCGCTCCAGTCGGGAAGATCTGCGGGAGTATAGAGCCGCCGGATGGGATAGCTCGAGACGGTCGTAAATTCCTGCGCGCGCTCCGGCGACTTCGCGAGAGTCGGTGCGAGCGTTCGCTCTTCCCATTTCTTTTCTGCTTCCGATGGCTTGCGGCGGGACTTTCCACCAGTGGATTCGTTGCCGGATGATTTCGAAACGGGAGATGGCGACTTCGGTTCCAAGGTCAAAGCTCTCACTCCGGAAGCGCGCGATGATCCGCGCCCAGACTTCGGCGTGGCGCGAACATATTGATGATTCTAGGGCAATGGCAAGCGCGTCACAAGCGCGCGTCACGCGCGATTGCTCGGCGGACTCGATCCTCCCAAGTAAAAGTCTTCGCGTCCGATCGCAGCGCAGGCGCGTCGCGGATGCGGGCGGCGCATCCGCAAACTACTGATTTCCCATCCAGCTCGGATGGCCGCTGTTGTTAAGTAGGCGCACGTTCGCAAATGCGCCGGGGATGCTCGGCGTTCTGTAAACGGGATCTTTGCCGTTCACGGCGACTTCGATGTGGTTTACTTCGAGCGTTCGTCCCACCGCTTGGTCGTAGTTGACCAATGCTTCTTGAAGATTGGCGCGGGCACGAAGTTCATTTCCTTCGGCCGTCGTCAAGTCTCGCGAACGAAGAACGACGTTATAACTCGTGGATGCGCCGAGCTGATATTTCTTCTGCTCAGCCGCGAGTGTGTCCTTTCCAAGCTTTGTCGCAACGATCGCTGCGTCCACCTGTGCGCGGTCCTGCTGCAGCGCAATCTGCGCGTTACGCACGTTTACTGCGACCGTGTTTTGTAGCTGCTGATATTGGACTTGTGCCTGGCGCTTGTAGAGTTCCGCGCGGGCATTGTCCGCTTGCGCCGCACGGTTGCGAACCGGCAAAGTCAAATTCAGGCCAGCCGTATAGGTCGGGAAGCTATTGTGAAAAATTTGCGATTGCGAGTCTGTGAAGCCGCCTGGGATTACGGTAGACGCACCGTAGCTGATCGCGGACCCGAGGTAAACCGGCTGACCGCCGACGAGAATCGGTACGCCGTTTGCACCAACGAGGGGGTTCGCAATCGATGGAGCGTAACCCGTCGGGTTCGAAAGAATCGTCTCCGCTCCACCCAGGCCTTGAGATTCATATTGACCGTAAATCGCCAGAACCGGAAGTAGCGCGTTTCTGCTGACTTTCACTTCAATCCCCGCGTTCTTCAGCATCAGCTCGGTTTGCTTAATTTCCGGCCGCTTGTCGAGCGCTTCTTTCACAGCATTGTCGAGCGGCGCGATGTTGTTGTCCGTAGGACTTTCAATCGGAGTCGTGGGAATAATCTCGACGTTTTGAAGAGTCGGATCCATCAGCTGTTTTGAAATGGCGTTAAGCAACACGGTCTGCTGCTGCAATTGGGTCGTCTGAGCAAGGATCAGGTTCTGCTGGTCCGTCGCCATTTCGGATTGAGCGGTCAGGACGTCGAGAGGAGCCATTGTTCCAATCTCGAGCTGGCGCTTGTTGTCGTTATAGAGCTTGCTTGAAGTCGCGAGCGCGGCATCCTGCACCTTGACGTTTTCGCGCGCATACACGAGTTCCCAATACGCCGTCTCAGCCGTCACTATGGTGGCGATAACCTGAGTTGCAAAATAGTAGTCTGCCGCCTGACGCTCGTTTTTAGCTTCGAGGATGTATCTTGTGTTGGGCGTCAATCCAAAGCCATTGAGCAGTTGTTGGGTGAGCGTAACCGTGATGTTTCCCTGAAACGATGGATTGAAAATATTTTCCGGCGACGAACTCGATTGCCGATCGTTAAACCAACTTACCTGTAGATTTGTTCCCGTATGGAATCCTTCCGTGTAGCCCACCAATTCCTGCAGGTTGTGGGCAGCCAGCGCCGTGACCGCCGACGTGCCCGTACCTGAAATGAACGGGTTGTTGACCGGTATCAACGTGTAGGTATCGCTGACCTGTGTGGTTACGATCGGGTCGAACGAAAGGACGGGAATATTGCCGAGACCGAACGGCTGCAAGATCGTTTGAGTCCCGAGAAATGGCTGGCCCGACTTGGAGCGAAGCACGTCATTCTCCGCGAGCCAGGGAGTGTAGCGCGCGATGTTGATGTTCAGATTATTCTCGAGTGAAAGTGTAATCGCGTCCTCGAGGCTCAGCATCAACTTGCCGTTCTGGATCAGATTCTCGATCCGCGGAGAATTCGTCAGATCAAGTCTCGGGATCCTCTGTTCCCGGTACGGCTGAGTAATATCTGGAAAAGCGCGCGGCGCCTTCGAATAGTCGTGGTCGAAGCTTGGGCGCAGGTCACGGCCCGATTGCGGTGCCGAGCTTTGTGCGATATTCGCATTGGCAGCGGTCGGCGGCGCCTGCTGGGGCGCTGTCGAGGGTTCCTGGCTCACAGGAGCTGCCGAAGCCGTGGATTGAGTCCCGGACTGCGCCTGCGGCTCCTGCTGCGCTCCAGCGTACGCGGGTGCCATCAGCATGGATGTACTGAGCGCGAAGGCGAGCGCCGATTGAAGAAGTCGTGCTGTCATTTTGTTCGTCCTCTCCCTAATGGGGTCGATTCAGGGTTGTTGACAAGTACTCAGACTATTAAAACGTCAATTCGTATCAATTTGTTTCACATCGACTGTAGGCTGCAAGCGGGCAGCCAGGCGTATCCAGTTGATATGAATCGAATAAGTGGGGGCAATGCTAGTACGCGTGTTCGGAATCGGACACCGGCGGTTCGCAATCGAACAGGCGGACACCGCAGTCTAGCATTCCATCCCATCATTGACAACGCGGACAGCGAAGCCTAGTCTACTGCGCCTAAGCTGCGTAAATCGGAACTCGCGGCTATGGGAACATCCCCATGACTCGCGGTGAGTTGATCAAGCTGCTCGAAGAGATTGGTGCCGTCCGCCAGGGCCACTTTGAGCTTTCCAGCGGCCGCCATAGCGGCACGTACATCCAGTGCGCGCTGGTGCTCCAGCACCCGAATCATGCCGAGGCGCTGGGCCGCGCGATCGCCGAAAAATTTCAGGATCTCAACCCCTCATGCGTCGTTTCGCCGGCGATGGGCGGGGTGATCATAGGGCACGAAGTGGGGCGCGCCCTGGGTGTCCGAGCCATGTTTGTCGAGCGAGATCGATCGGGGCAAATGACGATGCGGCGCGGATTTGAGTTGAAGCCGGGCGAGCGCGTGTTAGTGGTGGAAGATGTGTGGACCACGGGCGGATCGACTCGCGAAACGATAGGCGTCGTTGAGCAGACCGGTGGGCTTGTCGTCGCTACCGGAGCCATCATTGATCGAAGCGGCGGCCGCCTCGAACTGAATGTACCAGCCCGAGCTTTATTAGAACTGGATGTTCCCAGCTACGAGTCCGACGATTGTCCGCTATGCCGCGCGGGGAGCCTCGCCATGCGTCCCGGCAGCCGTTTCGCCCGCGCGGGCTCGTGAGTCCTCAAGCGCCGCGCCTCGATTCTTCTCGACATGCCATAATGTCTCGGCGATGCAGAACATCAAGCTGACGATCGCGTATGACGGCGCCGACTTCCACGGTTGGCAGATTCAGCCTGGCCTGGCAACCATACAAGGAACGCTCGCGGACGCGGCGCGCAAAATTACGCAGGAAAAAATCTTCGTGTATGGCGCGAGCCGAACGGACGCCGGCGTTCATTCGCTCGGGCAAGTGGCGCATTTCAAGACTCATTCCAATTTGACCGCAGATGAATTTCGCCGCGCGTTAAACGCGGTGATGCCTCCGCAAATTCGCATTATGACTGCAGAAGAAGTTGGCCCCGATTTTCATTCTCGCTGGCAATCGCTTTCCAAGACCTATCGATACCGCATTTTTCGCGGGCGCGTTCTCCCGCCATTTGAGTACCGCCGGATTCTTCATTACCCATGGCCGCTCGACGAACAGGCGATGGCAGAAGGCGCTCGCTTTTTCGAAGGTACACACGATTTCACTTCATTTGCCGCATCTTCAGGCTCCGAGGAAGATGACAAAGACCGCGACACGATGCGAGAAATCTATCGCTCCGAGATAATTAGCCACCCGTATGCGGCGTTTGGATCGAATTTGGCGGCTTCGGAGCAAGAGGGAACACCATTCGAACCGGGCGCAAACGAGGCGCCTCGAGAAATTCACTACGAAGTTCACGGAAAATCGTTCCTGCGTTACATGGTTCGCAAGATCGTCGGGACCCTGCTGGAAATCGGCAAGGGCAAAATGAAACCGGCAGACATTCCCGCAATTCTGGAGATGAAAGATCGTTCCCGGTCCGGCCCAACCGTCGGGCCGGAGGGACTCTATTTGGTCTCGCTTGAGTATCCCGATCCAACAGCATCGCTAGCTCACGAGCGGCGGCATGTGGGGCGCGAAATCGGTTAGAATCGGAAGATAGACATTTGATGACCGCGCAGCCTCAATCCGCGGCGTTTCATGCCGGCGTTCAGACCATTCGTCGCGAAACTGACGATGTTGTCGTTTCGATTGACGCTTCATCCGGACGAGTCGTCGCCGAATTGCCCGCAACGCCCGTCGCCGCCGTTCCCGAAATTATGGCGCGCGCCCGCGCAGCTCAGAAAGACTGGGCGGCGCGCTCTATCGAATCGCGATGCGCGGCGCTTCGCGGGCTGCGTGACGCAATCTACGAGCAGCGCGACGAAATTGCGCGAACGATTTCGCTCGAAACGGGAAAGCCTCATGTGGAAGCCGTTTTCTCGGAACTAATTCTCGCGCTCGACACCACAGATTTTCTTGCCCGTCTTGCGCCCGAATGGCTGAGGCCGGAACGCGTTCCGCACCACAATATCGCGGTGAAGGCAAAGACTGGCTGGCTGCAATTTGAACCGCACGGCGTCGTCGCCGTTATTTCCCCATGGAATTATTCGTTCTCGATTCCGATTTCCGAGATTGTCCCGGCGCTTGTCGCGGGGAATGCTGTTCTGCTGAAGCCTTCGGAACTGACACCGCAGGTCGGCGCGCTGATCGCAAGAGTTGCGGCTGCAGCGAAACTTCCGAGCGGCATTCTTCAGGTGTTGCAAGGAAGTGGGGCGCTGGGCGAAGCGATTATCGATGCGAAGCCCGACAAGGTCTGCTTTACGGGAAGCGTCGCGACGGGGCGGAGAATTGCCGAGGCTTGCGCGCGCCTTTTGATTCCCACCGTACTCGAGCTGGGCGGCAAGGACGCCATGCTTGTGCTGGGAGATGCCGACCTCGATGTTGCGTCAAGCGCCGCTGTATGGGGCGCCTACACAAATTGCGGGCAAGCATGCCTTTCGGTTGAGAGAATCTATGCGGATGCGACCATCGTGGGGCAATTTACGCAAATGTGCGTCGAGAAAACCGGCAAGCTTCGGCTAGGGCCGCCATCCGATGCCGACGCGGAGATCGGGCCGATGATCCGTCCCCGTCAGATCGAAACGGTCGAAGAACATCTGCGCGATGCCGTCGCGAAGGGCGCGCGTATCCTGGCAGGAGGGCGGCGCCGCCCGGATTTAGGTCCGAGCTTCTTCGAGCCAACGGTCGTCGTGAATGTTGATCACTCCATGAAGTTGATGCGAGAAGAGACCTTCGGACCGGTGCTCGCGATTGCCGCCGTCAAATCGATCGACGAAGCGATTGCTCGGGCAAATGATTCCGAGTTCGGCTTGAGCGCAAGTGTTTGGACCAGCGACTCCGAACTCGGCAAAGCGGTCGCGTCGCGGCTCAGGGCAGGCTCCGTCATGGTGAACGACGTCGCGAGCTATTATGGCGTATGCGAGGCTCCGCATGGTGGGAGCGGAGCAAGCGGCTGGGGCCACGCGCATTCGCGACTTGGACTGCTTGAAATGGTTCGAGTAAAATACGTGGATGTGGACCGCATGCCGCGGACACCGAAATCGTGGTGGTTCGGATATAGTGAGAGTCTCGCGGCGGCTGCGGACCGGTTCGCGGATTTTCTTTTCGCGCCGCGCTGGCGTCGCCGCATCGCGGCCCTCGGCGGGTCGCGAGGTGCGCTTGGCAGAGGGGCGCTGGGCACAGTGTTTCGCAAGCATCGCATTTAGTAATTCCACAGCAGAGTGAGGATCACGACCCATGGCTGAACCCAGCGCTCCAGAAACCCCAACGGCGGCCGCCGCTCCTCAGGCTGTCCCCGTAGAGGCAGCAGAGCCGCCCAAACCAAAAATTAAGGTGAAGAAGCCCACACAACGCGCCTGCGACGAAAAGGACGAAAAGGGAAAGTTCTGCTTCGGGCACCTGAAGCGCTGGTACGACTATCCCAAAGAAATCGAAGCGCTGATTGGCAAGAAGGCGGAGATTTATCGATGCGAGTTCTGCAAGACACTTTACAAACCGGATAAATCGACGTCTCCGCACAGCTACACACTGCGGTATTAGGGAGCATGTGAACCGCGAAGATCTGATCTACGATTGGAATAACGTAGCGGGCCCCGAAATTCCTGCGGGGCGCCGCGTGATGCTCAACGACGAAACCCTCCGTGACGGCCTGCAGAATCCTTCTGTCCGGGACCCCGCCATCGGCGAAAAGATTGAAATACTGCATTTGATGGAAGCGCTTGGCATTGACACGGTCAACATTGGACTGCCCGGCGCCGGCCCTCGTGCCTATGCGGATACCGAAGCGCTGGCGCGAGAAATCGTCAATGCTCGGCTGAAAATCCGCCCCAACTGCGCGGCGCGCACCCACCGCAACGATATTCGTCCGATCGTCGAGATCTCTCAAAAAGTTGGATTAAAACTCGAAGCGGCCACATTCATCGGTTCGAGTCCGATTCGTCGGCTTGTCGAAGATTGGACCGTGGAACACCTGCAGCGGACCACAGAAGACGCGGTGACATTCGCGGCGAGCGAAGGCTTGCCGGTGATGTACGTCACGGAAGACACGATTCGCACCGATCCGGAAACCGTAAAGGCGCTGTATACGACGGCGTTTCGGTGTGGTGCTCGAGCTGCGGTGCTTTGCGACACTGTGGGCCACGCGACACCCCGTGGCGCATACAATCTCGTGAGTTTCGTTATTGAAAACGTCGTGAAGCCATCGGGTGAGAAAATTCGTGTGGACTGGCACGGCCATAACGATCGCGGTCTCTCGGTGGCGAACTCGATCGCTGCGATTGCGGCGGGCGCGGATCAGGTGCATGCGGCCGCGCTGGGCCTTGGTGAACGCGTTGGCAACACGCCGATGGAACTTATGATCGTGAATCTGCGTCTCCTCGGCCTGATTGATCGCGACTTGTCGCGGCTGAAGGATTACTCGGAGGCGGTTTCACGCGCGACTCACACGCCAATTCCCGCGAACTATCCGGTCGTCGGTCGCGACGCATTCCGCACCGCCACCGGCGTACACGCTGCGGCGATTGTGAAGGCTTATCGCAAGAACGACCGCGATTTGGCGAATTCGATCTACAGTGGCGTACCCTCGCACTTGTTTGGACTCGAACAGATCATCGAGATTGGGCCACTCAGCGGCCGCTCGAACGTGATCTTCTGGCTCGAGAAGCGCGGAATTCCGGCAACCGATCAACGGGTGGATCGAATTTTCGCCGCCGCGAAGCAGGCCCAGCAGATTCTCACCGAGGCCGAAATTCTGCGGCTCGTGGATGCAGTGCAAAGCGACGAAGCTCCAAAAGTGCGCCAATAACATCGAGTCGCCTCGCAGGTTCGAAATCGATTCCATCTCGCCGTTTCATTTTTAGCGGTACAATCTCGCGTTTGCATCCTCATGCCGCATCGGATCGACGCCTCTCAATACTCCGGTGAAACTTCTCCGCATATTCTGTATCCTGTGTGCGATGGCGACGCTTTCCGCCCGTTCCGCAGATCTCGATATCGCTGCTCTGGCGCGCGAACCGCACACCGATCGCGCGCTCGACTGGTTTGCGAAGAATCTTGACTGGATCACCGAGCAACAAATCCATTTGACAGAGATTCCGGCGCCGGAGTTTTCGGAAGGCGAGCGCGGTGCCGCCGTGAAGAAGCTGTTCGAGTCGGCCGGGCTGAAGGTTCACATCGATTCGACGGGGAACGTTATCGGCGAGCGAATCGGAAAAGATCGGAATCGGGTGGTTCTGTTAACGGCGCACATAGACACCGTCTTTCCGGCAGGCACAGACGTCCGCGTGAAGCGCGACGGTCGGCGGCTTCGAGGCCCGGGAATCGCGGACAATGGCGCGGGACTTGCCGCACTCATCGGTGTCGCGCGAGCGATGGAAGCGGGGAAACTCCAAACAGGAATGACAATTGCCTTTTCAGGGGATGTCGGCGAAGAAGGGGAAGGGAATCTTCGCGGCATCCGAGCGCTTGTGGAGAATTACGGCTCGAGGCTCCGCGCGGTAATCGCGATCGACGGCGCTTCCACTGACTACGTGACGACGCAAGGTCTAGCCTCACGCCGCATTGAAGCGACGATAACCGGCCCTGGAGGGCACAGTTGGTCCGATTTCGGATCTCCAAATCCGATTACGGCGTTATCTCGCGGAATTGTGCGATTTTCCTCTACGTCAGTTCCCGAGTCGCCGCGCACTTCGTTCAACTTTGGAATCATCGACGGCGGCACGTCCGTCAATTCGATTCCGAACCGCGCAGCCGTGAAAGTGGATTTGCGTTCTGAAGATGATGTTGAATTGACCAAGCTCGAGTCGACGCTGCGTGACGCGATGCAGGCCGGCCTCGCTGCGGAAAATGCGGCCGGCGAACGTGGCTCCGAGCAACTCAAGATTGAGTTCAAGATGCTGGGAGTGCGGCCGGGCGGCAAGCTTGCCGAGGATTCGCCGCTGCTCGCAGCGATGTCGAGCGTCGATTCCTATCTCGGCAATTCCACGCGCCAGGAACGCTCGTCCACGGATGCGAATCTCCCTCTCTCGATGGGGATTCCTGCAATTGCCATCGGCGGCGGCGGGCAAGGCGGCGGCTCGCATTCACTCGACGAATGGTACGATCCGACCGATCGCATCACCGGCCTCAAGCGAATTCTTCTTACAACCCTCGTAATCGCTCAATCGAAGCTTTGAAATGCCCAAGTCTGAATGCGGTCGCTCCGATTCGTATCGTACGGCTCGATTGCGAAATGTTGCGATCGTCGCGATCATCGTTTCGATTCTATCCATCGCACTGACCGCCATGCATTCGACACATGCCGAGATTCTCACCGAGGGACCTGCCGACCTCGTCTTGAACAACGGCGATATCTATACTGGCAGCGGCGAACATCCGCGCGTTCAGGCCATCGCAATTCGCGGTGAATGGATTGTAGCCACCGGCTCCAATGATCAAATTTCAGCTTCAATTGGTCGAAAGACGCGTGTGATTGATTTACACGGCGCTTTCGCGATGCCGGGATTCAACGACGCGCACGTTCATCTCGTCGGCGCGGGAATCGCAAAACTGCAAGTGGACTTGGAAGGATCCAAATCCCTCGCGGAATTTCAGCGACGCATACGAGGTCGAATGAAAGACTTTTCGGCCGGAGAGTGGATTGTAGGCCGAGGCTGGGACCACACGCTCTGGGCCGAAAAGCAATTTCCAACGCGGCAGGAGCTCGACGCCATCTCGCGCGATCACCCGATGATTTTCGAGCGAGTAGATGGTCACGTGGCCGTCGCAAACTCGCGCGCTCTCGAGATAGCAGGCATCACGCGGTATTCTCCCGACCCGCCTGGAGGAAAATTCGCCCGAGATCCCGCCACCGGCGAATTGACGGGGCTGCTTGAAGAAGACTCGGCGATGGATCTTGTGAATCGATTCATCCCTCCCATCAGTCCCGCGCGACGCCGGAGAGCCATCGAGATGGCTCTGTCGGATCTGGCGCGGAACGGCGTGACTTCAATTCAGGATAATTCGGAAGACGAGATCTTCCGATACTACGAGGAATTCCCAAACGGAAAGTCGCGAGAAGGAAAGTCTCGCGACGTCCGGGCCGTTCCGCCCGCGCCTGGGTTCACCGACTTCCGGATATTTCAAGCGCTTGAGCGGGAAGGGAAGTTGACGGCGAGAATCACTGAGTGGCTGCCTTTCAATGCGCCGGTCGCGGCGCTCGAAGAAATGCGACGCGAGGGCGGAACGTCGGGCACACGGCTTAAGACTGGCGCGCTGAAGGGCTTTCTCGACGGCTCGCTCGGTTCGCGCACGGCCGCCATGCTGGCGCCATACTCCGATGATCCCGGGACATCAGGAATCCTTCGTGTCGATCCAGAAGAACTGACGCGCATGGCGATTGAACGCGACGAAGCTGGATTCCAAATCGCTTTTCACGCCATCGGAGACCGCGCGAACCGTGTAGCCCTCGATGCCTTCGCCACAGTCCGCGAATCCAACGGCGCGCGCGATCGCCGCGACCGCATCGAGCACGCACAAATTCTTTCGCTCGACGATCTCCCGCGCTTTGCCGCGCTCGGCGTTATCGCTTCGATGCAGCCATGCCATCTGCTTGATGATGAGCGGTGGGCCGATTCGCGCATCGGCCCCGCACGCGCGAAGGGTGCGTACGCGTGGAAATCTCTCGAAACGAGTGGCGCGCGGCTCGCGTTCGGAACGGATTTCCCGGTCGAATCGGTCAATCCGCTGCGCGGCCTTTACGCGTGCATCACGCGCGAACTTCCAGATGGCGGGCCGTCTGGCGGCTGGGAACCGCAGGAAAAACTTCCCATCGCCACCTGCATTCGCGAATACACAATCGGCGCAGCCTACGCCCAGTTTGAAGAAAATCGAAAAGGGCAACTCGTGCCGGGAATGCTGGCAGATGTTGCTGTTTACCCCACAGACATCACGCGATTGAGCCCCTCGGATTTACTGCGCGCGAAAACGGAAATGACGATGGTGGGCGGAACGATTGTTTACGAATCCCGCCCACACTGAGCCGATTTTTCAATCCGAATCGACGCCAGCGAATTTGAGCGGAATTTAGGCGGATTGCGAAAGCTTGACGTCAACTGGCTCGTACATGACCGCGGTAACGGGATGTGATTTCTCGAACGTCGTAATGTCGGCGGCGTGTTCGAGCGTCAATCCGATGTCGTCGAGCCCCTTGAGCAAGCACTTCTTGCGGAATGGATCGATTTCAAACGGAATCTTCAGGCCACTCTCGTCGGTGAGGATCTGATTTTCGAGATCGGCCGTGAGGCGGTAGCCTTCCTGTCGCTCGAGCCGCTCGAATAAATCGTCCACCTGAGCGTCGCTCAGCGTGACGAGCAGAATGCCGTTCTTGAATGAGTTGTTGTAGAAAATATCGGCGTAGCTCGGCGCGATAACGACGCGGAAACCATAATCGTGAATCGCCCAGGGCGCGTGTTCGCGGCTTGAACCGCACCCGAAATTCGCGCGAGCGAGCAGGACAGTCGCTCCGTGATAGCGCGGGAAGTTAAGAGGGAACTCAGGGTTCGGCTTCTCTCCAGGCAGGTAACGCCAATCGTAGAAAAGTACGCGGCCGTATCCTTCGCGCGTCTGCAATTTCAGGAATTGCTTTGGCACCATCTGATCAGTGTCGACGTTGACGCGATCCATCGGCGCAACGAGTCCTGTGTGTTTGACGAAGGGCTGCATGCCTATTCACTTCCCCTATTCCGCGACGCTACTCAGCTCCATTGACGTCCCACTTCCGGATGTCAACGAAGTGTCCTTCAATGGCGGCGGCCGCGGCCATGGCCGGGCTGACGAGATGCGTGCGGCTGCCTTTTCCTTGCCGGCCTTCGAAATTGCGATTCGAAGTGCTGGCGGACCTTTCGCCGCTCGGTAGGACGTCGTCGTTCATGCCGATGCACATGCTGCATCCCGCGTCTCGCCATTCGAATCCCGCATCCAGAAATACTCGGTCGAGCCCCTCTTTTTCTGCTTGGGCTTTCACGACACGAGAGCCAGGCACAGCCAGCGCTTGCTTCACGTTGCGCGCCACATGCTTTCCGGCGATAACGTGCGCGGCGGCGCGAAGGTCTTCGATTCGAGAATTAGTGCACGAACCTATAAATACGCGGTCGACGGAAATGTCGGTGATCGGCGTGCCCGCCTTCAAATCCATGTAAACGAGCGCTCGCTCTGCGGCCTTGCGATCCACGGGATCAGCGAACGAATTGGGATCAGGAACCCGTCCGGTGACATCTGTGACCATGCCTGGATTTGTGCCCCACGTGACTTGGGGCGCCAGCGCCGCAGCGTCGATATCCAGAACCATGTCATGCTTCGCGCCCGCGTCCGACGTCAGCAGCTTCCAGTGATCTACGGCGATCTCGAAATCCTTGCCGCGCGGAACGAATGGCTTGTCCTCGAGGTATCGGAATGTCGTTTCATCCGGCGCGACCATTCCGGCGCGCGCGCCGCCTTCGATAGTCATGTTGCACATCGTCATGCGGCCTTCCATCGAAAGTCCGCGGACGGCGTCACCAGCGTACTCGAAGACGTGGCCGGTCCCGCCAGCGATGCCGATTTTCCCGATCAGCGCCAGAACGAAATCTTTTGCAGTAACGCCCTTGGGCCGCTTCCCGTTGAATCGAATGAGGCCTGTCTTGGACTTTGCCTGCGACAGGCATTGAGTCGCGAGCACATGCTCGATTTCGCTCGTGCCAATTCCGAATGCGAGCGCGCCGAGTGCGCCATGAGTTGACGTGTGGCTATCGCCGCAAACGATCGTGAGTCCCGGCTGCGTGATGCCGAGTTCGGGCCCGATGATGTGCACGATACCTTGATTGCGGCTGTGCATGTCGAAGAGGCGAACACCCGTTTCCTTGCAATTCCGCGCCAGCGCTTCGAATTGTCCCGCTGCATCGGGGTCGAGGATCGGCAGCTCCCGATTCTTCGTCGAGACCGAATGGTCCATCACCGCGAATGTCAGATCCGGGCGACGCACCTTTCGCCCAGCGGACTTGAGACCGGCGAAGGCCTGCGGCGAGGTACCTTCGTGAATGAGGTGTCGGTCGATGTAAATCAGGGAAGGCTGGCCGGCAACGTCACGAACCAGGTGTGCATTCCAAATTTTTTCGTATAGTGTTTGAGGTGCCATCGAGTCGAAATCGCATTGTAACAATCTCTGATGATTCCGCCAATGCCCAAGGCGGCTTCGGAAAGGTGCCGTAGGAAGACGTCCTCGGACCTGTCCGAGAGGTCAGTGATTGGCGCACAGAGCACGACTGCGGTTTCGCCCGGCGCGCCTCATGCTCCACCCGGTGCTATACTGAGATGGGGGAGGTTGTCTCTGTAACCCCCATCGAGGGAGCGGTACATGGGTATCCAGTTTCGCGAGCTGGCGGATTGGGTCCGCCGGCGAACGTTTTTCGCCAGCGTTTTAATCGTCATCACTCTGGCGATCGGCATTTTAATCGGCACACTGATATCAGGCCGGGCAATGGCCACGCGAGGGCAGTCTGCCACTGGCGTTTCATTGCTCGCCATTCCTGATCCTGTCCAATTGAGCGGCACGTTCTCGGCGATTTCCGGGAAGCTGGTGCCCGCGGTTGTAAATATCTCGACGACGCAGGTGCTCGCCCGCCCTAAGAAGCGCTCCCATCGCGATGGCGACGACCTCCAGGACTTTTTCAATCATTTCTTTGACGGCCCCGACGACGGAGACAGCGCCGAACGCAGCCTTGGTTCGGGTGTCGTGGTCGATGCAAAGGGCTACATCGTGACGAACAACCACGTCATCGACCAGGCCACGAAGATCGAAGTTACGCTCGATAAGGATTCGAGGCATTACACCGCGAAAGTCATTGGCACAGACCAGTTGACCGACCTCGCCGTCATCAAGATCGAGCCTGATCGCGCGCTTCCAACAGCGCGGCTCGGAAATTCCGATGGCGTTCAGGTTGGTGATTGGGTGCTCGCATTCGGCAGCCCCTTCGGTTTGCAGGCTACGGTAACCGCCGGCATCGTCAGCGCGAAAGATCGCGCGAATCCCGGCTTCCAATTTCAGAAATTCGTTCAGACCGACGCTGCGATCAATCCCGGGAATTCCGGCGGACCGCTGGTCAATATGGCCGGAGAAGTGATCGGCATCAACACGGCCATTTACACAGGCGGCCATGGATTTGAAGGTGTCGGCTTTGCGCTTCCGGCAAACACCGTCATCAACGTGTACAACCAGCTGGTCACTTCCGGTAAGGTCACGCGCGGTTCAATCGGCATCAGTTTCAGCGAAGATCACAGCGCGAACCCGGTGCTGCTCAGGGAGCTTGGCGCTACGAGCGGAATAGTGGTCGAAGGCGTCGAACCGGGAAGCCCGGCGCAAAAATCTGGAATTCAGCCCGGAGATTTGATCACGCTTGTGAATGGCCACTCGGTTCACGTCGGTTCCGACCTGGTGGATCCGATCGCGGAGACTCCGATCGGCCAATCCGTTCAATTGCGATACCTGCGCGACAAGCAGACGCACGATGTCTCAGTGACCGTCGCAGATCGCGCGAAGCTCTTTCCGCAAGTCGGCGAAGCGGGCGATCAGAATCCTGCGGGCGCCGAGCCAGCGAAGTTCGGTCTCTATGTCGAAGATCTGACGCCCGATCTCGCGCACAAGCTTGGCGAGGATCGCAAGTCCGGCGCAATTGTGATGGAAGTCGAGCCGGCCAGTTTCGGCGAGGACATTGAGTTTCAACGCGCCGACATCGTGATTGAAGTAAATCACGTTCCCGTGAACGGAGCAGCAGACTACCGCCGCGAAGTCGCGAAACTAAAGCCTGGGCAGGACGTCCTGTTCAAAGTTTCACGCCGCGATGCGAATGACCGTTCGCTAATCGTATTTCTTGCGGGCGCGGTTCCAACGGAATGAGCGACATCTCTATGGGAACCAAGATTGGACGAGTGTGCTTTCGGTTCGCGCTTGCTGCGGCCGTATTGACGATCGCGTTCGCCACGGCGGTCGTTGCTCGGCCCGTTGGCGCCTCCGTGGCAAGAAAGCCCGCCGTTCCGCCCCAGTCTTCTCATCCGGCCACTCAGCAGACCAAGAAGAAGACGTCGAAGCACCGGGCTCGCCATGTTCCGGGCCAGAAAGTTCCTTCCACCGATCGCATTCAGGAAATCCAGACGGCACTATCGCGCGAGGGATACTACAAGGGCGATCCTTCTGGTAAATGGGACTCGGACACCCAGGATGCGATGCGCCGGTTTCAAGAAGAACACGATATGACCGGAAGTGGCAAGATTGACGCTCAGAGCCTTCAAAAGCTCGGTCTGGGCTCGGATATCGCAGGCGTGAGCGCTCCGCGGCCGCCGCAACCCCCGTCGCAGCAATCGAAGCCCGCAAGCACTCCTACGAGTGGTTCCGCGACGAACGTAGCCCCTGGTTCTTCTGCCACAGCGCGGCAGTGAGTCCGGCTCGCGTTCGCTTGCACGAAAACACGCAGTAATTTTCCCGCGGTTTGGCTCACGAGACTGTCGCTCTCCGTCGCTGGATTCTCCAAGCCAATAACACGAGCCCTAAAACTGCGATCACGTTGAGGACAGCTTTGCCGATCACATCCCCTCGGGGCCACGTGCTGCTGCCCGAAAAGCCAGCGACCATACATACCACTGTGGCTCCGGATACCAGCGCCCATCGATGCATATCCTCCCATCCCGAAGTGGCCGTCCAGTGCCGAATGATCAGAAACACGAGAGACGCCCAGCCATATCCGGCGAGCACAAAAATCCAGAACGGGAAAGCGTGATTAAACGTCGGAGAGAAAATGGGCGCCATCAAAACGTACCAGGGGAAGCCGAATGCAAGGGCAGCGGCGCCAACGATCCAGACCGTTGGCGCATTACCGGAAGCGGCGCTTTGTTTCGGCTTCGCTTCGCTCACCGTATAAGCTACGAGCGCTAGAAGCACTATGGCTATGAGTCCCAGCAACACGGTTCCCACAGCAGGCTGGTAATTGGGGGCGTGAAAGACAATCGGACGCGCTCTTTGCGTCCAAGCGAACCATGCAATGTACGAGCCAAAGACGAAAACGACGCCAGAGATAATCAGGCCGAGTCTCTTGAGCCAGGGCGCGTTCCGGCGCTCCGGAAACAAAAGTTCCGTAAGCTGAATGGGGACCAGCGCGATCCATACACTTTCGTAACCGAGCATGAACAGGAAGTACACCCAGTTAATTCCCCACAGGCGTCCATACCCGGGAGATTCTGCTGCCCACGGGAGCGGAGCCAGAGAAGTCTGCTGAATCACGAATTCCTCAGCCACCGAAAGCGCAAGTCCCAGCAGGAGGATACTCGTCCAACCGCCTCCCCAGCGTCGCACTGTTTCCCGAATAATCAGCGCGCCGCAACCCCACACCATAATCTCGGGGACCAGCGCGAAAATAAAACTCATGCGAGTCGCGCCGCTAAGCACTTCGCCTATCAGCGGCGCGAGTAATATGAGCGCCACCGGCGGAGCCACGCGCCCCCATGCCGAGAGCTTCGGAGCGGGGAGAGGCATCGTCTTTGAATAAGCGTCCATACTCACTCGTATATAGTTCTCTCGACGACCTATCTACTAACCCGCGGGCAGTCTGTCAATCGAGCAAGACGCCGACGATCGGACGGCCTGCTAAAATGAGAGCGAAATTCAAATCGATGCCGGTAGTCGTCAAACGGGAAGCCGTCTTGCGCTCGCCTAATTCGGTTACGTTGACGCGCCTTCGAGCGTCTGATACTTTCTGAATTTCACTGGCACGCTGGCGCGTCGCCGTTGACCTGCCGCGCATCCAATTCTCATAAATCGATGAAAGCTCGCTCTCTCGGAGGAACCACCATGGATACGTCTGCACCACCGAAGGTCTACAAGAATTACATCAACGGGGAATGGATCGAGGGCAGCGGCGGCAAAGCCATCGAGGATCGCAATCCGGCGAATCGTGACGAGGTGGTCGGCATGTTTCCGTCGTCCACCGAAGCCGATGTCAATCTCGCCGTGGACGCAGCGAAGGAAGCCTTCAAATCCTGGCGCCTTCTACCCGCACCCAAACGCGGGGAGATTCTCTATCGCACCGCTGAAATCCTTGTCTCGCGGAAAGAGGAATACGCGCGCGACATGACGCGCGAAATGGGCAAAGTCCTCGCCGAGACGCGCGGCGACGTTCAGGAAGCCATCGACATGACTTACCTGATGGCTGGCGAAGGCCGCCGCCAATTTGGCCAGACGACGCCCTCCGAGCTTCCAAACAAATTTGCAATGGCTGTGCGCTCTCCCATCGGCGTCGCTGCGCTTGTCACTCCATGGAATTTCCCGATGGCGATTCCGTCGTGGAAGATTGCTCCCGCTCTTGTTATGGGAAATACCGTGGTCCTCAAGCCTGCCGAAGACACTCCGTATTCTTCTTACAATTTCGTCCAGGTATTGGCGGAGGCGGGCTTGCCTCGCGGCGTCGTGAATATCGTGAACGGCACTGGCCCGGAAGTGGGCGCGCCTCTCGTCCGCCACCCGGACACGCACCTCGTGAGTTTCACTGGTTCAACCGAAGTCGGGCGAATCATCAGCGAGGCCTGCGCGCCAACATTCAAGAAGTGCCATCT
Organism: Candidatus Acidiferrales bacterium; assembly: GCA_049279675.1. GTDB lineage: Bacteria > Acidobacteriota > Terriglobia > Acidiferrales > UBA7541 > Palsa-147. The sequence goes on along the minus strand of JBAPOP010000095.1, from coordinate 4,376 downwards.
CGAAATGGGCGGGAAGAACATCATTATCGTTATGGATGATGCGAATCTCGATCTGGCGCTCGATGGAGTTCTCTGGGGCGCATTCGGGACCACCGGCCAACGCTGCACAGCCGCGAGCCGCATCGCCGTGCACAAGAAAGTTTACGGAGAATTTACGGCAAAGCTCGCCGAGCGCGCGAAGGCCTTGAGGGTGGGCGACGGGCTCGATCCCAAGACCGACATGGGTCCCGCGATCAACGAGCAACAGCTCCAGACTGTGATCAAGTATGTCGAGATCGGCAAGAACGAAGGAGCGAAGTTGGCAACGGGCGGGCACCGTCTCGATAACGGCGCCTATTCGCGCGGCTGGTTCCACGAGCCAACCGTCTTCGTTGACGTGGATCCGAACATGCGAATCGCACAGGAAGAAATTTTTGGCCCGGTTGTCTCTGCGATCCCGTTTGACACGTTTGACCAGGCTATTGAAATCGCGAATGGCGTAGTGTACGGGCTATCGTCGTCGCTCTACACGCGCAACGTGAACAACGCTTTTCGCGCGATGCGTGATTTGGAAACGGGAATCGTTTACATCAACGCCCCAACGATCGGCGCCGAAACGCATCTGCCGTTCGGCGGGATCAAAAATACGGGGAACGGTCATCGCGAATCGGGTCTCGCGGCTCTCGATTTCTACTCGGAGTGGAAATCGCTTTACATCGACTATTCCGACAAGCTCCAACGCGCGCAGATCGACAACGCCGATTGAAACCGTTGTTTTGCCGGGCGAGTCGAACCATTCGTGGGCCGGCTCACCCATTCGCTCAAGCCACATCTAATCCAACGAGGTGCGAACATGAAGTTGGTAGCTCGTCTATTGCTTGCGATGGCGCTGTCTGCGGTAATTCCGTTTCATGTGACCGCCCAATCCGATACTGCTAGTAACACGTCGTTCGCGCCGCCCGCTCCTTCTGCCGGCTGCGATTACTTCCCGCCGGCTCCTGACGACTCCGCGAATCACGGCTTCGACCTATCGAATCTCGATCGCACCGTGAAACCCTGCGACAACTTCTTTCAGTTCGCGGATGGCGGATGGATCAAGAGCAACCCCATTCCGGCGGAATATCCGTCCTGGGGCAAATACAACAAGCTCGCCGAAGATAACCGCGAAAAGCTGCATCAGATCCTCGAAGCTGCCGCAAAGAATTCAAACGCTCCCGCCGGGTCGGTCGAGCAGAAGATTGGCGACTTCTATTCAAGCTGCATGAACGAAGCCCAAATCGATAAGGCCGGAGTGCAGCCGCTTCAAAACGAGTTCGATCGGATCGACAAAATTTCAAACCTCAACGAACTGCAAGCGGAGATCGCGCGACTGCATGGTATCGGCGTCCCCGCGCTCTTTGGGTTTGGCGCGGAACTCGATGCCAAGAACAGCAGCCAAATGATCGCGGGCGCGTATCAAGGCGGCCTCGGATTGCCGGATCGCGACTATTACTTGAAGACGGACGCAAAATCGCAGCAGACTCGCGATGCTTACATTCAGCACGTCCAGAAAATGTTCGAGCTACTCGGAGACGACCTCGGAAAAGCGGCCGCCGAGACGAAGACCGTCATGGACATCGAGACGAAGCTCGCGAAGGCGTCGATGACGCGAGTCGAGCAGCGCGACCCGGACAAGACTTACCACAAGTTGAATATGTCAGAATTGGCCGCGATGATCCCAGACTTCTCCTGGCCTTCATACTTCCGCGAGATTGGTTATCCGTCGATTGACACGGTAAATGTCGGTCAACCAGATTTCTTTAAGGAGCTCGATGCCGATCTGACCGGCACGCCGCTTGCCGATTGGAAAGTGTATCTTCGCTGGCACCTGATCAACGCGAGCGCGGAGTCTCTCCCGGCAAAGTTTGTGGACGCGGATTTCGATTTCTATGGAAAAACTCTCACCGGCACGCAAGTAAATCTTCCTCGGTGGCAGCGATGCGTTCGCTCGACGGATCACTACCTTGGCGAGGCGCTTGGGCAAATTTATGTAAAAGAGTATTTCCCGCCAGAAGCAAAAGCGCATGCCCTCGAGATGGTCCATAACCTGATGGCGGCTTTGCGCGCCGATCTCGCGACGCTGGACTGGATGAGCGAGGCGACTCGCAAGCAGGCGATCGCAAAGCTCGACAGCTATCAACTGAAAATCGGCTATCCCGATGTCTGGCGCGACTACTCGGCATACAAAGTAGACCGGGGAATTTATATTGACGTCGTGCAACGCGGCGAGACTTTCGCGAGGAATTTTCGCTTGTCACAAATCGGGAAACCCGTCGATCGCAGGCTTTGGAGCATGACGCCGCCAACTGTCAACGCATACTACAGCCCGACGAGGAACGAAATTGTCTTTCCAGCGGGAATTCTCCAGCCGCCCTTCTACGATGCGAAGCGCGACGACGCTCTGAACTATGGCGCGGCGGGAGCCGTGATCGGACATGAAATGACTCACGGTTTCGACGATCAGGGAGCCAAGTTCGACGCACACGGCAATCTGAAAAACTGGTGGACGCCCGAAGACATCAAGAATTTTCAGGAGCGTGGCGATTGCGTTGCGAAGCAATTCGACGCTTTCGTCGTGGAAGAAGGCCTGCACGAGAATGGCAAGCTCGTCGAGGGAGAAAGTATCGCGGACTTAGGCGGCCTGACGATTTCGTACGCAGCGTTCGAGAAAAGCTTGGAAACTCACGGACGCCCGAGCCCGATCGATGGGTTCACGCCCGAGCAGCGCTTTTTCCTCGGATGGGCTCAGGTATACGCCGGAAGCGCTCGCCCCGAGTACGCGCGGCTGATCGTGAATACGAACCCGCATCCTCTTCCGCGGTTCCGTGCGATGGCGCCGCTCGTGAACATGCCTTCGTTCGCGAAGGCATTTCATTGTTCTGAAGGCGACCCGATGGTTCGCCCGGAAGCCGAGCGCTGCAGAATTTGGTGAGTTGAGTCACCGCGTTCAGTGCGCGCTCGCCACCAGGCTTGGTTCGTACGGCGAAGGCGTTGGCGCGACGGATTCAGTTTCCGCTCGAGATAGATAGTTCTTGTACCAAAGTGTCTCGCTGGCTCGCTGCCAGAAGCGCGCCCCAAGCCAGAACAGGACGATCAGCTGGCTGATAATTAGAGACGTCGTGATCGAAGCTGGCCTTACCTGACGCACCCAGAAATGCAGACCCGCGGCGAGCACGATCCATCCCACCACGCTAATCCGGAAATAAAGCCAAAACAGGCTGCCGAAGTTGTGCCACACGATCTTCGCGCCGCGCCCCAGGCATTTTCTGCTGCGTGTTTCGCTCTCAGCCACGGCGATCACCTCAGCCATATCGAACCACAGCCGCACGGACATCAAAAGAAACGTCAGCACAAAGATCGCGCCCACTTCGAACCAGACCCAGGCGAGCGGTGATATTGACTTCTGGTCAATCGCATTGCCAATTCCGCGGCTGGCCGCCGCGATAATTCCGACCGGGATCAACACAAGCAACAGGAAAAGTACGAGCCTGAAGAATCGCCAAAAATAACTTCCGCCGCTCTTAAAGAATTCTCCCGTCGAGAGCGTTGAATCCTGCCAATAAGCTTCGAGAATTCCCCCGGTCGCCAGCAACATAAAGAAGAAAAAGATCACGGAGTAATAGATGGGAGTCGAGCCCACAGTTAAATACTCTTCAGGCGGCCCTCCGAGCTCGCTCGTCGCCGAAAGGTGAAAACCTTGAACCAGCAGCGGGATCGACGCGAGGCTGTGATCGAGAACCGGAGCAACGCGACCGGTAATCGTGTGCGCAGATAAACTTGCCAAAACGAGATTGATGATGAACACCCACCAGAGCACACGCTGCCGCCGCCATACCAGCCCAGCGCCGCCCACGAAGACTCCTGATTGCCCGTTCGCCATTCTCGTTCGCCTCCGCCCTTACGTGAGCCAAGCCAAGAGTTGACTGAGACACTCGGTGCCGAAAGTCCAAAGATCGGTCAGCTTCCGCGTCGCGTGAGTGTCTTCTTTCACTGTCATGCTGTTATTGAAAAAGCTTCTATCCAGCCAGACTTTGTGGTCGGGATCGATCTCCGCGGAAGCCACCTTCGTGCCCTTGTCATAGGTGTAGCGGATCCAGCGGTCGCGGCCGTCCCAATGTTCATCCACAGTTTCGTGGTTTTCAAACGTAACCCGAATGTCCACGGGAAAGATGAAGTCACCCTTGCGATGGATCAAGACGGTGTTGCGATACACGCCGTCTGCTGGCCGGCCCGATCGTGATTTCTTCTCCCACCAGTTCAACGGATCTGCATTTACGTTCAGCACTTCATAGTCGAGAATCTGCGTTCCATAGACCGCCTGATCGAAATACCAGCGCAAGTTCTGCCCGGAGACTTCC
>JBAPOP010000094.1:0-25128 GCA_049279675.1 Candidatus Acidiferrales bacterium | reverse complement strand
CCCATAGGACAAGAACAATAAGATAAGATTCGGAACGAGCACGTCGTTACGGTCCCGACTGCAAAATCGGCCCAAGGAGGTCACGATTGAATCGCAAGCCGATCGCGTTTGCGTTGCCTGTGCTGTGCGTCATCGCGTTAACCGGCTGTGGTAGCGGCGGCCCCTCAAATACCGGCACCGGCGGTTCCGGAATCGTTCTGGAGCTTGCGAATGTGCCGGCTACGATTGGGCAGGGGCAGAGCGTTAGCCTGAGGGCTACGGTCTCTGACGACACCTCGAATGGAGGCGTCGATTGGAGCTGCACTCCCAGCGGCAGCTGCGGGACATTTAGCCCGACCCATACCCCCGATGGGGCGGCAACGAGCTACACGGCGCCGTCTTCGCCAGGAACGGTGATGGTCGTTGCCGATGCGACCGACCACACAAGTTCGATGGCAAGCGCGGCCGTTTCCGTGATTTCAGCGGCATCGAACGCGCTGCTCGATGGGCCGTACGTTTTCTTCGTGGAAGGATCAGACATCACCGGAACGTACGTTTCATCCGGCACGATGATTCTCGATGGCAGCGGCAACATCACCGGCGGCGAACAGGATTACGTTGACCAGGGCGGTCCCGAGACGGGGCCGGATTTGCTTACGGGAACATACACCGTAGGTTCCGATGGCCGTGGAAGCATGACGCTGAACGTGAATGACAACAAGCTGCCCAATGGCGGAATCGAGACGTTCAGCATTGCGCTAACGTCGAATACGCACGGGCTGATCATCGAGTTTGACGGGACGGCCACTTCGAGCGGCACGCTCGATTCGCAAGCAGCTAGCGCGACGAGCGCCAGTTCAATCGCCGGGTCTTACGCATTTGCGCTGAACGGAATTGATATCGCGAACGCGGTGCCCGCAACTTTTGGCGGGATCGCGAATCTTGACGCCGCGTCCGGCAACGTTACATCCGGCACGTTCTACGCGAACGACGGCGGGACGACTCAGACATCGCCACAATTTAACGGCCCGGTCACCGGCCCGGATTCTTTTGGGCGAGGGAAGATACGAACGAGTGTTGGTTTGAATTTCGTCTTCTACGCGGTGCAGGGCGAAGTGCTGCGCATCGTGGAGAACGATCTGCCTGATTTTCTAACCGGGGGCACGTTCTACGGCCAAGGCGCACAAGGCGCGAGTGCATCCTTCTCGAATGCTGTGCTAAACGGCCCGTACGCGTTTTATGAATCGGGAAGCACCATCAGCGGGCCGCTATCGATAGTGGGCCAATTCACGGCGGATGGAAGCGGAAATCTGAGCGCTGGATTTGCCGACACGAACGATGACGGGAATTATGAAAAGGGATCGATTGCAGGGCAGACGTACTCGGTGCCCGGAGATGGCTCGGGGACGCTGACTCTCCCGGGGACTGCCACCACGACGGAAGACGTCTCCGACCTTCTGATACTTGCCACGGATCCGACTCTGAACTTGCTCGATCCGAACAACACTGCCAGCGGAGGCGGTGGCGCGCTGATACTGGACTTTGATAGCAACGCCATCGGCACCGGCGTGATCGTTCCGCAAACGATGGGAACCGTCCAGGGCGACTATGCGGTCAACCTGCAATTCTTCAATTCCGGCGGTGAAGAGGACTTCGTGGGCCAGGCAGTGGCGAATGGCTCGGGGGGACTGACGGGCACCGTGGATCTGAATAACAATTATGCGACGACCAGCGCCGTAGCCTTGACAGGATCGGCGACCGCAGATTCCACCAACGTGGGGCGATTTACCGGCAGCGTTACCGTCGGCGCAAACTCGTACAGCCTCACGTACTACTCGAATACCTTGGGATTCTTCATTCTCGACACGGATGCTTCCGATGTCGGGAACGGTTTTATGGAGTCCCAGAGCTGCCCATTCGCCCAGGGATGCCCTTAATCCTTTTTTCTGACCAACGGTGGCTCGGCCTAATGACTCCTTGCGGCACGCCGCCGCTCGTTCAACCTCGTGTCGAGTTGCTGCCTGAGACGCAACGTTGGCGTTTACACGGGATTACGGTTGTATTATAGTTGGCCTCGCGAGCTTGGGTACGCCCCTTGCTAGTAGGGCTACCACCCAACCCACCCCGGTTCGCCGCAAGTTAGTTCGAGTTTTCCGACGTTGGATTTGTGTCTCTGCCACGCCCAGCCGCAACGCGGCGTTTCGCGGAGGCGACCCGGCGATCTGAGCCGGTTTCGGAAAGTCTCGGCGGTGACGGGTTCGTCTATGGCTTGGCAAATGAAAGCGCGCACGATGTCGCCGGCGTTCTCCGCCGCTGGTCCGGGGCTGAAAAGTGTGACGCCGACAGTGGCAAGCACCGGCCGAGTCTCGAACGCCCTCAAAGAATTTCTCTGGCTTCTCTCCGATATTCCCAAGGCAAAGCTTTTGGATATGGGCCAGGTGTCTCAGGACACGCTGAATTTTTTCATCGAAAAGGGATTCCGAGTAACCACCGAGGATTTTCTGCGGTCTTGGCGCGACTTTATGGATGCGGAAGAGGCGCGGCTCCGAGGCGGAAAAATCGGCGCGGATGAAGAGCGGCCATCACCCGCAATACTGGCCGACCGGTTCCTCGAGGATCTGCTCAAGTATCCGCCGGAGAGCTTCAACGGAATCCTCGCGTGGGACTTGTTCGATTACATGGAGCCCGAGATGCTGGCGCGCGCGGTGGCGCGGCTCCACGACATACTTCGCCCAGGCGGCGTGGTCCTGGCAATCTTTCATAGCCGCACGCCGGATCGTTTCTGCCGTTACCGCGTTCTGCCGGACCAGACTTTCGAATTGCTGCCATTGCCTCCCATCGCTCAGCACGTTCATATCTTCCAGAATCGCGAGATGCTCGATCTTTTCGCAAAGTTCCGGACTTCGAAGACATTCGTCGGCCGGGATCAATTGCGCGAAGGCCTGTTTCTGAAATAGCTTTTCTTCTTTTTCTTGCCTATTCGCCCTTTTCTTCGCTTTTTATTTCCTATTGCAATCTATTGTGTTCGGGAGTAAAACGCCAGGCAGCAACGAATGAGCTTGGAGGGAGAGCATGACGCCACCGGGCCACGATTGCTGAAAAACATTCACACACCGCTTTCGCGGTGCGAAACCGGGTCGATGTCTTCAAGACGCTTCCCGGTCTTAAGAATGCGTGAAACGGGGAGCTGCCAGGCTCCCCGTTTCGCATTTTCGGAGGTGAATCTTAAGAGGCCCCGCCAGCTCGGCGCGCCTTCCATGCATGTAGGGCCGGGGGAATCAGGGAAAGAACGATTACGACCGCGATGACCCAGTGGATTTGCTCGTCAATATGGGGAACCGCGCGGCCGAGGAAGTAACCCGTCAGAATCATTCCCCAGACCCACAGGAATCCGCCAAAAATGTCGTAGGTGAGATAGTGCGAGTACGTCATCCGCGCCGCGCCCGCTACCGGCGGACAAAACGTGCGGATGATAGGAACGAATCGCGCCATGATGATGGTCTTGCCGCCGTGCTTTTCGTAGAAGGCATGCGCGCTCTCAAGATGGCGCCGCTTGAAAAACCGCGAATCCTCGCGCTTGTACAAACTCTGCCCCATCTTCCGGCCGATGAAGTAGCCCAATTGGTCGCCAGCGATGGCGCACAGAGTAACCGGAATCAGCAGCCAAAACAGGCCCAGACGTCCAGCCGCCGCTAATACTCCCGCTGTGACCAGCAGGGAATCGCCCGGCAAGAAGAATCCAACGAAGAGTCCTGTCTCGACAAAAACGATCACGCAAACGAGCAGAGGTCCGCCCCACTGCACCAAACCTCGAACGTTGTTTAGCATGTGCAGGAGGTTTTTTACGATGTCGCCCATAAGCGGCGGTTCCACCCATTCCAGTTGAGATTTTTGAGGATGCGGCGAGCCGCGGTCCTGCAGGGCGCGCTCTCACTACGATATCAGAAATGTGCGCGATATCGCGCCGCGGCGAAGCGCGCCGAATCAAGTAGTACTTTGCTACCAGAAAGTTTGGTCCGCCGTACCATTGGCCCGGCCTGCCCATGACCGCAGACTGCACTCGTTAACTGATTACGAGATTCCAAAGGGGACAACGCCATGGAAGGTGGATACAACAACTGGATGGGGCAGCCGGTGATCCTGAGAGTGGTCGCAGGCAATCTTCGAGTTCCGCTGCGCGGACGGCTGGTTTCCGAAACGAATGAGGCGGTTCGGCTTCGCATCTCCGATAGCTGGGACGTGGATATTTTCAAGTCGATGGTAGTTGCGATCGAGCAGGACACGCCGGTGCAGGTGGTCCACTAGCCTTACGGGGCCTACGATGACGCCCATTCGCCAACGGCAGTTCGAGCCAAGCGCAGCCGCAGTGATGGCTTTCCCGGCGCCGTCCGGCTGGGCGCGATTTGAAGACACCGTGTTAAACACGCGGGTCAGCTTGATGATTATCGGTTACGAATTGGCTCTACGAGTTTTGATTTTGGCGCGTCGCTGGAACTACTGAGCGGGCGCCGACGATCTTCCGGCCCACTTCCCTCTAACCCCCCGACCCCGGGTTTGCCACCCCTCAAACCCGGGGTTCTTCTTTTTCCGAGAGTTGATTTCAAGCGAACAGCAGCTTGAATTGTGGACGAATCGTGCATCGCTCAAAGACGTTTCGACGGCGGTTGCGATGGCCGAATCGCTCGGCGATGTGACCGTGAATCCGCGCGCGGAGAATTGTCTTCGAGCGAGCGTGTGGTACAGTAAGATTTCGCGCCCGTAGCTCAGTTGGATAGAGCGGTTGACTACGAATCAACAGGTCGGAGGTTCGACTCCTCTCGGGCGCGCCATTCTTCCAACGACTTACCCGCGGTTTCACTGGCACACGTGCTCGGACGGGAACAAGGTGCGACTCCCGATTTAAAATGCTGCCGAGCGCACGCGCACCGGCTCGCATCGGGGCCCTATCAAAAGTCTTCGGTCCTGAAGGTAATTTCGCCGAGAAATATTCTCGTTGAGTTCAGCGATTCGGGTCGGGCCGGAGCGATTCAAGAAAAGGCTTTCCGGTGACTTCCAGCCGGCGTTCCAATTTTTCTGTGCAGTCGCAGTCGCTGCAAGCCCAGGGTTCGGAGCCATCGTAGTCGCGGCAGCGCCGGCGGTCGTGCGCATCCTGAACTTTAGTTAACTCAAAATATTGCTCCCAGTAGGGCCGCTCTTCCTGAAGCGGGGTCGGGCAAAAGCAAACCTCTACCCAACGCACGTCTCCCACGTCGCAAAGGCGCGCGTCGTTCATATTTCGCAGATACTCGCCCTCAGCAACAGAACCTGTTCCAAGAGTTCCTCGCTCGATTGCTCTTAGAAGAGATTCTTCGCATCCGGGCTTCACGCGTGCCCTTACCAGATATCGCATATAGAAATTTTACCATTCATGCGTTTTTCGCGATTCATTCGCAATTCGACAGCACGAAGTTCTAGCGTCGAGGGCTTGCGGTCAATCGCACCGGAACCCGGAGGCGGGGGCCTCCGGGCTCTGATTAAATATTGCGCGGCCTCTGATTAAGTATCGCGCGGCCTGCTCAGTGCTTGAATGGCTCAATCGCTCGGTGCGCTGGGGGATACGAGCTTCGGCACAGAAAACCAACCATCTCAACCGCAAGCCGCTTGCCATGTTATCATCCGGCCACATGGGGATGTGGACTTGAAATATCTTGCGGGATTACCGGCGCGATCGCGCTTCGCCGGTTTTCTGCGCTAACCCTCCGTGACCAACTGGCATCGGCAACAGCAACTCTTCGAACAAGCACAAGATCGGAGTAGTTATGAACTCTCCATCCGACAGTGAATTATTGCGCGCTCGATTGTTTGCGATGAAGCAATGCGTTCCACAAACTCACACTGGAATTTGGAGAGCCGTCGCACCGATTCTTCTGATCTTGGTGGCAGCTTGCGCCGCGCGCGCGCAGACCGCTCCTCCTGACACGCCGAGCAACACGCCTCCCGCTCAACGGGATCAGCAGCCAAAGAGCAGCCCACCTGCGCCGCAAACGGATTCGAAGAGCGATTCCAAACAGCAGGCGCCTGCCGCGACACCGCCGTCTGACGAAAGTAAAAAGGACGACACAGCGCAGGGTGAACAGACCAACCGGATCTTGGGCGTTATGCCGAATTACCGAGCCGTAAGCGCCGATACCATCTTGCCGCCACTATCGCCGGGAGGGAAATTTGTTCTGGCGACGCACGATAGCCTCGATTACACATCGGGTCTTTTTGCTGGGTTGCTCGCGGGATGGAAGTATAGCCAGCGCTCGTATCCGGAATTTCATTCCGAGTGGGCGGGATATTCGCGGTATTTGTGGCGCGCGTTTGCGGATCAAGCGATCGGAAATTATTTCACCGAGGCGATCGTTCCGTCGGTGTTGCACGAAGATCCGCGCTATTACACGCTCGGCCACGGGAGCATTCTTCACCGAACGGAATATGCGATCACGCGGCTCGTCGTCACCAAGACCGATTCGGGCAAGTTGCGATTCAACACGTCTGAAATTCTCGGCAACGGAATGGCGGCGGGTGTCTCGGATCTTTACTATCCGTCACAGGAACGCACGTTTACGAAGACGACCGAGAATTGGGGAACCGAAGTTGCGGCCGACGGCATCGCAAATGTCATTAAAGAGTTTTGGCCGGATGTGCGGCGCCGGTTCTTCAAACCGAAGCAGCCAGAATGATTTGAACAGCGCCGCGCGCGTCTCTACGATGGCGCGCTATTTTTGTTCATCTGCTGCCGGATAGATCTTCAATTCCTCCCAGCCGCTACCTTCTTTGTCCAATTCTCGCGTGAAGCGAGCGCCCTGCAATTCTCCGAGCACGATCTCGCCGGTCGTATAGATTTTGCAGCCGGGCTCAAGATGGCCTCCGATCATCGTCCCGTTCTCCGCGGCGAGAGAAAGATGCAAGTGCTCTCCGCTTTCTTCGATCGTGCCGACGAGAGACACGATTTCGAAATGGCCTGAGCTTTGCGATGCGTCGGGCTGATTGGCGTAGCGAATCGAGGCGTGCGTCAGACTGCCCACGGCCGTGAGCACGACCGCCGCGCGGAGATGATGCGCGATGGCATAGGCGCGGATGGACTCGAGCAGATCGTCGCCTGGACGCAGGCGAAAGACGTGGATGCGCATCTGTTCGGATTCGAACGCTTCGTGGCGAGCCTCCATCTGCTGCGTCCAATCAGCAGGTTTTGTGAGGACTTTTTCGTGCGCGGCGGGAGGTTGCTGCGCGGCTGCACCCAGCGCGATCGCCAGGACCGCGACGCCGATTGCGATCAGAATTGACTTGCTTGAGGTCGAATTCATTTATCTCTCCGAGAATTTGTGTCGTGCGTGCGCAAGCAGAATATCAGAGCGGTTCAGCCGTTGGCGCGCGGACTCGCGATTGAACACGCTTGAGATCAGCTCTGGACAAGAGTTGGCCGTGAGTCGAGTTAGGTCACAACAGAACGACAAAAATTGTCATATTCCATTTCAGAAGGCGTGTTCATATGGCGGCGAGTGTGAGTGGAAACCGAGAAGGCAATATTTAAGTTTCTGATATCTAACCGCTTATAAGGATTCCTTCGCGAGATGTATCAGAACCCTCCATGTGGTCGATGAGTTGCAATTTACCGCACGGCTCTCTCAGCAGGCAGGGAGACGCCCGGTCACGCAGGTATTTCGACTCAAGGCAGGGGCCATGCACAGGGGACAGCGGGGATTCTCGCTTATCGAGCTGCTGATCGTGGTCGCGATCATTCTTGTTGTCGCGGCCATCGCAATTCCAAACCTTCTGCGCGCTCGAATTGCAGCCAATGAGGCATCGGCCGTTGGTTCGGTTCGCACACTGAACAGTTCGGCTACTGAGTACGCGGCGACTTATGAGAATGGCTATCCGGCGGGGCTGTCGGCTATGGGAACGGCAGCCGCAGGAGACACATCGGCGAAGTGCAGCGAAGGACTCTTGATCGATAACGTGCTAACCACCGGCGTGAAGAGCGGTTACAGCTTCGCGTACAAGGACGGCACGGGCGATACCCCCAATGCGGCTCCCACGGGCGGCTGCGCCGGTTGGAACACCTACTCAATTACGGCATACCCGGTGACCCCAGGAACTACCGGGCAGCGCTACTTTTATTCCGATCAGACGGGCGTCATTCGGTTCAACCCGACGGGAATCGCCTCGGCGACCTCCGCACCGCTGCAGTAAAGCGAACGCTGAACGCGGATTTCAGTTGTCTAGACGCGCGTCACGCCCGCCGAAATAATTCCATCTGAAGAAACGGCGGTCGCAACGTTCACACCTATAGGGAAGAAATCCGAGAGCTGACGAGAGACGCTCAACAAGTCCGCGGCGCTTCGAACGGCGCGTGTCCGCGCTTCCGCAGTGCGGGCAATGCAACGTGTCCTGATCGCTTGACGCCATCCGCCCCAATTTCCAGCCATGCCGTTCCAGTTATTTCCAGCATTCCGGCACGGAAGTCATGGCCTCAATTCGTTCAAGAAAATCTTATCACTGGGGAATCCGAGAACAACTGCATTGAAGAAATTGGAAGAAGAAGGCGACGCAGCCAAAAACTCTGAGCTACGTAAATTTTGGAGCAATACGCCTGAGGAAACGTGCCGGAGAAGTTATTCGGGAGACATCGCAGATATCGCCGGTTGCATATGACGGCGACAGGCTTCGTATATTCGCGGATATCGAGCGGGACTCGGACGCAAGAGCCTGGTCGCGGAATATTCGGCGGTATTTCGTCGAGGCGGCAAGTGGCTGCCGCCTCGCTCCGAAACCGCGAGGGTCCCGATTACTTGCTGATCGCCTTCACCGATTCTTTGATGCTGTCGCACAGTTGCTTCAAGCGAATCTGTTGCCATATCGCGTAGACATTGAATAGCAAGACCAGGCCAACGAGACCGCGCACTGCGAGATCAATGTTCAGCTCGGCTAGAGGCTCAGTGCTTTGCACGAGGGATGGCAAGGTGAGACAGATGATCGTCGCCGTCAACAGCAGTACCACACTGACCGTATTGAATAACGACCACCAGTTGCGGGTCTCGATGCTGCGAATGCCGTCCTGAATTTCGATGCTACGGGATTCGATGCTCTTTGCGACCGGAGTCGTGTGCTCGGTCGCTTCAGTTGATTCTTGATAGGCCGCGATTGTCGCCATGAATTCTATTCTCCTAGTTGTCGTCGAGTATTTAGGGCCCGGTTTCAATCTATCGTACACATTTCTAGTGGTATGGGACCGCCGGTGTGGAAGCGATATGCGTAACGCATAGCTGTACGTTCGTACAGGTCGAGCGGGCTGGCGGACGCCGTTGAAACAAAACTCGGGGATTGTTATGCTAGAACTGCGTTAACTCATATGACTCGTCGGGCTTCAACCCGAACCCCGCCCCATCAATCCACTCCAGGGTATTCCGATGAAAATATCATTTATTCACATTCGAGCAGATCTGCGTCAAGCCATCGAGCAGGTGACCCGCCACCACCTGGTGAAGCTTGAGAAGCTGTTGAAGCGTTACGCCCCCGATCTGGTGCAGTTGCATGGCGGACTTGAAGAACGGCCAAGGAACGCAGACTTCAGTTTTTCGCTGAACTTGGCGTTGCCGACCGGCACTCTTCACGCCTCAGCGATTGCGGCAGACGCGCCATCGAGCGCACGCGCAGCGTTCATAGAGTTGGAAGGCCAACTCAAGAAACACAAAGAAAAATTGAGAAAAGACTACGAATGGAAGCGGAAAAGGCCGCGTGCGCTCCCAGGTGCGAACGAAGCTTAAGTTTTCGATCGGTTTCGACACATCAACGCGAAGCGCTCACGATTAAGACTGCATGCTCAGTGGTATAACGGCACATTGGGAGGCTCGTACTCTCAGAGCGACGGCGATCTACTGAGAGTTTCAGTACTCTCATCAGAACTAAATGACCGCTCAGAATCTCCGCGCCTCCGGAATTTATTCATTGCCCCTCGGCGCGACCTGCGATATGACGTATGCTATCGTATTCCTGTGGGCTGCCGTCCCCCCGGCCTCGCGCGAATATTCAAATGCGACGAGCCCATCGCAGCCGAAGAGGAAATTTGTCCCGGGGCGGAGAGGTCCCCTCACCTCACCGCGAGCCGGAGGCTGAGTATTTGTCGATGGTCACGGAACGACGCCAATCTCCGCGCTGCAAGCCCTTAGGTTTGGTCTACCTGAGCCTCGCCTCGGATAATGGTGGCATCGTACTTGACGCATCCGAGGACGGTCTGCAATTTCAGGCTGTTGCGCCCGTCGAGCATGACGATGGCCCCACGCCGCTGTGGTTTACGCTAAATCCAACCGGCCGAATCGAAACAATCGGCGAAATCGTGTGGACCGACGAATCCAAGAAAACTGGCGGCCTGCGATTTACGAATCTTGAAGCGGAAGCACGGCTGAATATTCGAAAGTGGCTCGAGCAGAACGGAAGCCCACTTCCAGTTCGCTCGTACGCTCCACCGATTCCTATCGCGTCGAGCAAATCCGCGGTGATCGAAGAACCACCCGAACAACATGAAGAACCCGCGCCGCCGCGGATGCCGCCGGCCCGCGAGATTGAGGTTGAAGACGTGTCGGAGACCACTCACTCCGAGCTCACGCTCTCGGCAATGCCGGTTCCTGCGATTGTTTCGCCGGTGATCGAGCCGAGGCCCGATATAGGACCGGCCTCCGACGCGAGCGAATTAGAGAAACTCACAGCACGCGAATCCATTCATTCGGCGACGCCGGCTGCCGCGGTAGTTCCGCCCGCGTTCGAGCCGAGGCCCGATATAAGACCGACGCTCGACGCGAGCGAATTAGAGAAACTCGCAGCACGTGAATTTATTCAGCCGGTTGCGCCGGCTGCCGCGATAGTTCCGCCCGCGTTCGAACCGAGGCCCGACGTAAGGCCATCGCTCGACGCAAGCGAATTAGCAGAACTGGCAGCGCGTGAATTCATTCACCCAGTCGCCCCTCCTCCCGCGATTCCACAGCGGGTTTCTGTGACACCGCCGCTCGAGACGAAGAAGGAGGAGCCGGTCGTATTGCCTTTGTTCTCTTTCGATGCGCCTGCGCCGGCGGCTGCATATTCGGGAAACGAATCCGAGGAAATTTTGCGCGAGATCGCTTCGGCGGCAAAGCACCGGCTCGATGACGACGCACCCGTTCATTTTTACTCTCAGCCTGTGGTGGAATTTCCAGCGCCAATTTCATCTCCAGCTCCGGCGGAGCCGCCTCAGCAATATCAATCGCGCGATGGAATTTCGGTTCGCACTTCGGACTACTCGGAGCCGTGGCGTCCCGCGTTCGCGACGACTGCCGGAGCGATGCACAGGCGCGACGGAGTCAGCCGTCTAGCAGCGATTCTGGTGCGCGCAGGCGTTCCCAGCGATCTCGTGCGAGACGTTGAAATTATGATCGTGGTGTTTGCTCTCGTCGTGGCCACCGGCGCCGGGTTGATCATTTTCCACCGCCAGGTGGGAGCGGGTGTTCAATGGCTCGGACAGAACGTCACCAGCAATAATATCGAGCCTACTGCGAAGCCGGCGGCCGTCGATCCCGCGCCGCCTGATTCGAAACTAAGTCCGTTGCTTCAGCCTCCGCCGGAAACTCATTCGTCGGCGCCCGTTGCAGCGAAGCGCAGGCCGAAACCTGCCGCCGTGGTGGGAACATTGCCTGCACCGACCATCTACGTCGCTGATCCCAACGCTCCTACGCCAGCGCCTGCACTGCCCCCAGACACGGGCGATACGGAACTCGCGAGCGCATTGCAATACCTGCGTGGCAGCGGCGGATCGACGGAAGTCACGAACGTGGGAGTGAAATGGTTGTGGGCCTCAGTCGAAAAGGGAAATACGAAGGCCGCGATTATCCTCGCCGATCTATACGTCTGGGGCCGCGGAGTTCCACAAAATTGCGATCAAGCGCGCGTCCTACTCGCTGCGGCCGCGAAGCGCGCGAGTGCCGAGGCCGCGCAGCGACTTCAGGACATGGACGCAGACGGCTGCGCGAGCGGCGCGAAAGCTCCAACGCACTAATTCCTCAAGAATTCTTCACGCTTTACGATTCGGATTAGCCGGTGTTGTGCAGTCCTGCGGCTATACCGTTGATAGTCGCGCCCAAAGCGTTGTCCGGCGCATCCGCTTGCTTGCCGACGCGCTTGCGTCGCAAGAGTTCCACCTGAATCAAACTCATCGGATCCACGTACGGATTTCGCAACCGGATTGACTGCGAAAGAACGGAGTTTCCCTCGAGTAGTTCCTTTTGCCCCGTCAAGGCTAGCAACATCCGTCGCGTTCGGCCGAACTCCTCGGCGAGAACGCCGAACACTTTATCGCGCAGGCCGCCATCCGCGACAAGAGTTGTCGCGTAAAGTCGAGCAATCTGCATATCCGCCTTCGCCATCGCGATTTCCACGTTGCGCACCAAATCCGAAAACAGAGTGAACGATTGCATCATTTCTCTGAGCTGAGATTGGTGCGCCGGACTTTTCGCCGCAAAACGCTCTAGCGCATAGCCCACTCCGAACCAGGCCGGCACCGCGTGACGGCTCTGCATCCAGCCAAACACCCAGGGAATCGCTCGCAGATTCGCGAGATCGCGGCTTTCCAAGCGCCGAGCCGGCCGCGAGCCGATTCGCGCGTGAACCAGTTCATTCACAGGCGTCGCTTGCTCAAAATAATCCAGAACCTCGGGGCTTTCCGCGATGTGCTGGCGATAAAATGCGAACGCGTCGGCGGAAATTTCGTTCATTGCGGCATCCCATTTTCGGTCGTCGCGCGGGATGCGTTCGCTCGCCCGCGTCAGCGCCTCAAGCGACGCCGCAACCATCAGTTCCAGATTCCATTCCGCGAGCACCGGGTCCGAATATTTCCAATTCAAGACCTCGCCTTGCTCGGTGATTCGGATTTCTCCGGAGAAATCGCCAACGGGCTGCGCGAGAATCGCGCGATGTGTGGGCCCTCCGCCCCGGCCCACAGTGCCGCCCCGCCCATGAAATAGCCGCAGCTTCACGCCGCATTCTCTCGCTGCCTGATGAAGCTCGCGGTGCGCTTTCTGCAATTCCCACGTGCTGGTGATCATTCCGCCGTCTTTGTTCGAATCGGAATAGCCGAGCATCACTTCCTGCTCGCGATTCCACGAATCGAGCAGTGGCAAATACAATTCGGAAGTCCAGAGGCGGCGCACGATTTTTCCGGCGGCGCGCAATGACTCAATCGATTCGAAAAGCGGCACCGGCATCAATCCAGGATCGTCCGCGGAGGCGGCCAGCCGAACGCCGCAGATTTTTGCCAGCTTCAACCAGCTGAAAACATCGTTCTCTGATTCCGTTCCACTGATTACAAAATAGCGGACCGCCTCTGGCGGATACAGTTTCTTGAGTTTTGCGACCATCCCGAACGTCTCGATCACGTCGCTGGCGATCTCCGACTTCGCAGGAACGGCGGGCCCCGCGTTTGCGGCTCCGCCGCCAGCAATCTCCGCAAGCGCCTCGGAAATCGCATTCGCGTGCTGACGAATGTCGAGAGTATGAAGTTGGAATCCAAATGTCCGCACGACTCGCGTGAACGGATCGATGAGCAACTCGGCCAGCCGCTCGCCGCCATTTGCCGCGAGGCTGGCTCGAATCAAATCGAGGTCGCGCACGAGTTCACTCGGCGACTTGTATGCGCGTGACTTTCGGGAATCGTTGCGGCTGTATTGCAATCGAATTCGCACGAAATCCAAAAACCGGCGGGTCAATTCCGTTTCCGAGATCCACTTTCCGACCGATGGGTCGTCTCCCATCATCGTTTCGTAGGCCGCTAGCGCGCTTCTCAATTCTGCCGAGCAGCCCGCTTGCCGGAGTGAAGGGCTCAGTTGGTCGATTAACTTCGCAATTTCCTGCAAATAAAAGTCGAGAACAACATGCCGCGCCAGCTCAAGGGCGTCCGCGGTGGATTGTGGAGTAATCGAAGGATTTCCGTCGCGGTCTCCGCCAATCCACGAGCCGAAGTGGATCACTTCGCTGAGTTCGTCACGCCTCAGCTTCCTTCCGTAAACCGCTTGAAACGATTCCGCGAACTCCGCGTAGAGTTTTGGCAACGTCTGGAAGAGCGTCATCGGGTAGTAATCGAGGCCCATCCGCACTTCATCAATCACACCGGGTTTTTTCAGTCGCACCTCGTCGGTCTGCCATAGCGTTGTGATTTCCGCCAGGATCAGGGCCTCGAGTTCGGCTGCTTCCGCCTCCGGCAAAGGGAGCCGGTCGAGATTTTCGAGGTGCTGCGCGATTCGGCGGCGCGTCATCAGCACTGTGCGCCGCGCCACCTCGGTCGGATGAGCGGTGAAGACCGGCATGATCTTCACCTTTCGCAGCGCGGCGAGTGCGTCCGCTTCCG
Source organism: Candidatus Acidiferrales bacterium (assembly GCA_049279675.1). Taxonomy (GTDB): domain Bacteria; phylum Acidobacteriota; class Terriglobia; order Acidiferrales; family UBA7541; genus Palsa-147. Next base: position 10,760 of record JBAPOP010000094.1, on the reverse strand, counting down.
AAATTCCGGCGTCGCGCATCCGGGCCAAAGTGCCGCGGAACGACCCCGCAAGCGGCGACTGCTCGACATGCAGCCGCGCAGCGCGACGCCGGCGCTTGCGGTGATTTGTTTCGGCGAGGTTCGTCAACTCAAAATAGATCGCGAACGCCTTCGTCACTCGGTGCGCGTCTTCGAGTTCCATTTTTCCGATGATGTCGCGGGCCTGGGTCATCAGGTTGGCTTGCGCCGCGGAACCTGACGGTGCTTCGCGCTGTTCGATCAACAAATGCCTGAGCTGCTCGACAATTTTCAGCAGGTCGTCGCCGCCTTGTTCGACCAGGACTCTGCCAAGCAGGACGCCGAGCGAGCGAACGTCGCGGCGCAAAGGCGCTTCCTTTTGTGAATCGGCCGTGCCCGCCGTCAGTTCCGCCAGGCGCTTCGCCTGATCGCTCGCAATCCACAATGGATCCATGGCATTCATAATGAATGCAGAGCCGCGAACCTCGCAAGCAGGAGATACGGCAATTTATCGCGGCGGGTGGACGCATCCAATTTCGTCGCGCAGCTTTCTTCGCGCAGCCCAGGTGCCCGAAATCATTTTCGGGTATCATGGGGAACAACACGCCAGGGGCGTAGCTCAGTGGTAGAGCAGCGGCCTTTTAAGCCGTTGGTCGTGGGTTCGATCCCCACCGCCCCTACCAACAATTTTTCGTTCCAATTCGTTCTCGTCGATTTCCGGCTTATTCTCTCCTTGACAGCTTAGGAGTGTTCGCGATAGTCTCCTAATCATCTTAGGAGGGCAAGTGACCGACCAAGCTCAGTTGCTTCCTGGCACTCTCGATCTGCTCATCCTGAGAGCGGTTTCGCTCGGGCCACTGCACGGGTACGGCGTCCTACTGCGCATCGGACAGATCTCAAACAATGCACTGCTGATCGAACAGGGCGCGCTTTATCCCGGTTTGTACCGTCTGGTTCGTCAGGGATTGCTCAAAGCGAACTGGGGCACGTCGGAAAATAATCGCCGAGCCAAGTTTTACGAGCTTACCGTCGCGGGCCGCAAACGTCTGCGCGAAGAAACCGCCAGCTGGAATCGGCTTGCGGCTGCCATCGGCTCTGCCCTTGCCTCGCAAGCGGAGGAAGTATGAAATTCCTCGACTCGCTTCGCTTCCGAATCGCCACTCTTTTCCGGCGTTCGCAGATGAGTTCCGAGATGGAGGATGAGCTTCGCTCGCATATCCAGCATCGTGCAGATGATCTCGAGCGCTCCGGACTTTTTCGTGCTGAAGCTGAGCGTCGCGCGCGCCTCGAGTTCGGCGGGCATGCGCGGTTTAAAGAGGAATGTCACGAAGCGGCGGGTGGAACGTTCATCGACTCGTATCTCCAGGATGTTCGCTTCGGCCTTCGCATGTTGCGCAAATCTCCCGGCTTCACAGCTGTCGCCGTTTTGACGCTCGCTTTGGGCATCGGCGCAAACGCCCTGGTTTTTGGCGTCTTGAACGCGCTGATCCTACGCCCCCTGGATGTGCCTCAACCGCAGAGTCTCTACGCCATCCAACGCAGTGGCAACGATGAATTGATTCGAAATGATCCGTCGCAGTCCTATCCCGACTATCTCGATCTGCGCGAGCGTAATCGCAGCTTTGACGGTCTGGCGGCTTTTTCCATCGCGCTGGCGGGCCTGGACACCGGCGAAAATCCATCCCGCGCGTGGATCTATGAGGTCAGCGGGAACTATTTCGATGTATTGGGCATTCAGCCGTATCTTGGCAGTTTCTTTCACGGCGCCGATGAGCATGGCACGAACGGCTCTCCATATGTCGTGCTTACTTACGCATATTGGCATGCCCGTTTTCAGGATGATCGCGGCGCGGTGGGGCGAACTGTTCAGGTCAACAAGCATCCTTTTACGATCCTCGGTGTGGCCCCACCTGGCTTCCGCGGGACTCTATTGTTTGGCTCTCCCGATTTTTTCGTGCCGATGGTTAACGAGGAGCAGGTTGAAGGGTCGAACGTCCTGAACGCGCGCGGAAATCGTTGGGTTTTCATGGCGATGGGGCATCTGAAGGACGGAGTGACTCCGGCTCAGGCGGTTGCCGATCTGAATTCGATTGGCGCGTATCTCGAAAAAGCCTATCCGAAAGACGATGGTCGAATGACGTTTTCGTTGGCGCGGCCGAGTCTTTACGGCGACTACATGGGGCGTCCGGTGCGGGCTTTCATGACAGGGATGATGCTACTGGCGGGTTTAATTCTGCTGGCTGCCTGTGCCAACCTGGGCAGCTTGTTTGCCGCGCGCGCCGCTGACCGTTCGCGAGAACTTGCTCTGCGCCTCGCTCTCGGAGCAAGCCGGCTGCGTATTCTGCGGCAACTTTTTACCGAAGCTATCTTGATTTCACTGGTCGGCGGCGCCGCCGGGCTATGGGGCAGCGTAGCGCTACTGCGCTGGCTGACCGCGTGGCAGCCATTTCCCCAATATCCAATGAATCTAAGTATGAATCCGGATGCAAACGTTTATGCAGTGGCGTTTCTGCTCGCTCTCGTCAGCGGACTTCTATTTGGCGCAGTCCCGATAAGGCAGATCCTCAGCACGGATCCTTATCAGATCGTGAAGTCCGGATCGATCGTAACAGTCGGAAGGCGAATTTCTGTTCGGGACATATTGCTTGCAGTGCAAATTGCGATTTGCGCGGTTCTGGTCACTTCATCGCTGGTTGCCGTGCGTGGCCTGGCACGCTCGCTGCACAGAGATCTTGGTTTTGAGCCTCGGAACGCGATGCTAGTGGATACCGTGCTGAACATGGCCGGTTACAGCGGAGCGAGAGTGCTCCCGATGCAAAGGCGCATGATCGATGCGATGCAGGAGATTCAAGGTGTAACGTCGGTGGGATTGATTGATCGGCCGCCATTGGCTGGGGGCTGGAACGACTCGACAGTCTTTACCGACAAGACCACGGATCTGCTGCCATCGAATGCCGCCGCTGAAGTGGTTTCATACAGCATCTCTCCCGATTACCTCCATTCGGCGGAAACAGACCTGTTCGCGGGCAGGACCTTCTCATGGCGCGACGACGGAGACTCTCCGCGAGTAGCCGTAGTGAATCGCGAGTTTGCTAGCAGAGTCTTCGGCTCCGCGACACTCGCGCTGGGCGGATATTTCAAAATGCAGGACGGAACGCGCGTGCAAGTGGTAGGCATTGTCGAGAACGGGAAACATAAGAGCATCAACGAAGATCCACAGCCGGTGATGTTTTTTCCTATCCTGCAATCGCCCGCGAATGAAACTTTCATGGTCGTGCGTTCGAGTCGCGAACCGCAGCAACTCTCGGCCGCCATCAAGAGCACTCTCCGGAGCCTGGATTCAGGTCTGCCCTTCGCTATCGAGACCTGGAGCGGGGCGCTGGACATAGCGTTGTTTCCCTCGCGTGTGGCGACGGTGGCGCTCGGCGTTCTGGGCGCGATGGGGGCGATGCTGTCTATAACCGGCATCTTCGGATTGGCTGCCTACTCGGTCAGCAACCGGAAGAGGGAACTGGGAATTCGCATCGCTCTCGGCGCACAGCGGAAGGAAGTGTTGCAGGCAGCGTTGGGACGCTCATTTAAATTGCTCGCTTTTGGTTCGGCGGCGGGATTGCTCCTTGGAATTCTGGCGAGCCGTGTGCTGGCTCACATCGTGTATCAGGCAACTCCGCGCGATCCGCTGGTATTGGCTGGCGTGGTTCTCGCGATGTTGTTACTGGGGCTGCTGGCGACGTGGATTCCCGCGCACCGCGCGCTGTCGATAGATCCTTCAATCCTGATGCGCGAGGAGTGAATTGGCGTCATGTCGCCGGAGAACCACGAAAAGCCTGTGAATTCTTGCGAAGAACTTTGACGACGCGTTTTGCGACGTCGTGAGTGACGCCGAGGTTTTCGCCGAAGAAAAGCACTTTGCCGGCGACTTTCTGGTTCACGACGTCGGTGCCGTCGGGCCGCGTCAACCTGATGGCCAACGCGACTTTCGTTTCGCCGAGAATGACGACGATTTCACGCACCGTTTGGCTGCCTTCCTTGAATTCTTGCACTGCGGTGCGGAGCGTCAGGAGATTCGTATTGTGTTCGGCAGCGCGATCTCCACTGCGGTAAACCTCGCTGAAGAGACCACTTCGTCCGACTCGCTCGACAAGGTCTTCATAAGTGGCCATGCGAAATGCCACGGGGATGGGCACGCCGCCGTCGAGAACCGGGTCAATTAGAATCGCCGGCTTGGATTGGTCAGCCGGTTGCGCCGCGGCCGGAGTTGCCTTCGGGTCGACGACGGAGTTTTTCGGAGCAGTTGTTGCATTCGCGCGAGAATCCACGGCGCTGGGCGGCTGAGAACCCTTTGAAGTGAGGTCCGCACGGAGCTGTTGGGCGCGTCCTTTGGGTAAAGCAAATATTGCGGCGTGCAAACCGCCATTGGAGTCGCGGTACGTCACCGTCAAGACGTCAACTTTCTGCCGTAAGAAGAGAGTCAGCGCGGCGCCACTATCGTACGGCGCGGCCACGGCAGCTCCCTTGGCAGCATCGGCGAGCAATCCGCCGACCTCAGTGGTTTCCGAGCCGGTGAAAATATCTCCGATCGTGGAGAGAGGAATCGCCGCGCGGTGCTTCCCGGCGTCGAATTGCAGCGCGGCATCCTGAATCGAGAGGAGCCCGTGCGCGTTGTGCTTGATGTTCGGCAGGCCGGCGAGACACCGTGCATTCAACGCTCGGCCGGTATCTTTATCCTGCGCAGAGGCAAGTTGCGCGCCGAATGACAAACATAATGCGACGAGTCCTATTAGAGTTCGTATGCGCATCGATTCGATCCGTGGCCGCGAAGCTTGACAGTCTGGCAATTGCGGCAAGAAACCTGAATTAGCCTACCCAGGATTTCGTGGGAAAGAAAAATAACACATTGAGCAGACGTTCGGCCAATCTAAAGAAATTCTAGGCGCTCTTCTTCGGATTATTGCGCAGAATCGCAGCGGCGTGAATGCGCGAGGCGAGCCGTCCTGCAATTGCGGCGCGGCGCATGATAGCCCGTAGGCGTGAACCTGCGGGCTTTGAATTGTGTCTTGCGATGGAGAAAAAATACCGCGCCGTTGCAGGGTTGCTGATTTGAAGGACTCGGTGCGACACAATCCTGTGGTTACTCCGAGCGCAGCGCCTCGATTACGTCGATGCGCGCCGCGCGCGCCGCAGGCAGCAACGAAGCGACAACCGCTGCGGCCAGCAGCGCAGCCGCCGAGATGATCACCGGCACGGCACCTGGCACCCTCATATCCTGGAAATAGGTCCCGGCAAGACGCGCAAGCGCATACCCGCACACCGCACCCGCTACGATGCCTATGGCCGCCATCACTGCGCCTTCAGCTACGACACTCGTTAGAAGCTGTCGCGGCTGAGCGCCCAGAGCCAGACGCACTCCGAATTCGCGACTCCTCCCGCTGACGGAGAACGCGAGCACGCCCGCCACTCCAACCACCGAAATCAGGAGCGCCAACGTGGCGAATCCGCCGAACACAACGGCATTGAGCTTATCCGGCGTCAGCACTTCCGTGCGGATGTCCTCAAGCGTGCTGGCTCGCTCCACGGGCTGGTCTGCCGAAATGTCGTGGATCGTGCGCGTAATCGTGGGAACGAGCGCATAGGGATCGTTTTGCGTGCGCACCAACAGGCGGCCGTTCCAGCCTTCCTGGTCGCACGGCTGGTACACCATCATCGTCGGCATCGGTATGATGTTTTCATCGTCCACATCTGGGACGACGCCGACGATTCGCCGCGGATCATAACTGATGCCGATAAATTTCATCACGCCGTCCGTCCATCGCAAGTGGCGGTTCAGAGCCTCCTGTCCGGGGAATAATTTCTGCGCGACGCTCTCGCTGATGATCACCACGCGCTCGTTGCCATCCCGGTCGTTGGCGTTAAAATCGCGCCCTTCCAGAATCGGCAGCCCCAAGGTGCCGAAATATCCCGGCGACACCGAACGGAATCGCGCGCGCGCGTCCTCCTGGCCGTTCTCGCGCGCCGCACCTTCCACTGCGAAGGTGAAGCTGATACCCAGCTCCCGGGCATCGCGCCACGGAACGCTGAATCCCGAGGCGACGTGCTCGACTCCCGGCAGTGTGGCGACTCGCCGATTTACTTCGCGATAGAATTCGCCAACCTGCTCCGGCGAGCGCCCCTCGGTCATCACCGGCAAGTTCACAGCAAGAACATGCGCGGTCTCAAACTGCGGCTGCGTCTTTTCGAGCACGAGCAAAGTCCGCAAGAGCGCGCCCGCCCCGGCGAGCAACAGGAACGACGCGGCGATTTGCGTAACGGCAAATACGCGAAGCCGCCGTCCACTTCCTCCCGCGACGCGAACGCCGCTGCTCGTCAGCGCGAAGCCCCTCGACCCGTCTGCGGAGGGCAGTCGCGGCACAAATGCCAGAAATACGGCGGCCAACAACGCGAGCCCAACGCCAATCCAAACCAGACTGAAATCGAGTGTTAGTCCGACCGCTCGCACGGAGAAACGTGACGCATAGCGAGCGAGCACGGCCACCATCGGCACCGCGATTGCCACGCCAGCCAACGCTCCGCTGCCGCACAGCACAATGCCTTCCGCCAGCAGCGAACGACGTAGTGTGGCCGTGGTCGCTCCCAACGCCGAGCGAACGGCCATTTCGGATTCGCGGCGCACCGATCGCGCCAGTATCAGATTGGCGACGTTTGAGCACGCGATCACGAACAGCAGGCCGGCTGCCGCGAACAGGATCCACAAGACCGTCCTTGCCCGTGAATTGATCTGGTCATGCATCCGGGTGACACTGATTTGGTAGTGGTCCGCGGGCTTGTATACCTCTGGGTGTGAGGCGAGCATAGCCGCGTAGACCGTGTTGAGTTCCGCTCGCGCGGAGTCGAGGGTCGCTCCAGGAGAAAGCCGTCCGAATACCTCGGTCATGCGATGCTCGCGGCCCGTCACCATGGTGGCCGACAAGTGGTGAGGGCTCGTGACGACGTTGGCGATGAGTTGCGTTTCGACTGGATAAGGCACGGACGGTTCCAACACTCCGACGATGACCGCGGAACGCGTGCCGCCGAAGCCGCCGAGCCGGATCGTTTTTCCAATCACGCTGGGATCGGCCTGCAGCGAGCCGCTCCAGAAGCGATACGTGAGAACCGCCGCGCCCTGGGCATTCGGACCATCGTCGCCGGCGTTCAGCAAACGCCCGAGTACCGGGCGCAGCCCCATCACGTCAAAATAGTTGCCGTCAACAACACCCGCGCGAATCTCGCGCGGCTCGCCGAGTCCCAGTATGGTGAAGTCGGTCTCTGAAAACGTGCCCAGCTCCCTGATCGACTTCAGTCCGCTTCCGATGTCCTTGATTTCCGGAACTGAGAACGTGACGTTGTCGTCGCCGATACCCGGCGCGCTCTGACGCACGTATAGCAAGCGGTCTTCGTCGCGATTCGCGAGCGGCCGCAGGAGCACGCCACGAACGACGCTGAATATCGCCGCGTTCGCGCCGATCCCTAAAGCTAGCGTGAGTGCGACGGTGATCCACATCGCGCGAGCTTTCGATAAAGAGCGCAGAGCAACTTTCAAATCGCGTAGAAATGACATGTTCGGCCTCCGTATGCGCGATCTTGTGACCCGTTCGGCAACGTCCGCGATCCTGGGCGGTCTGTTGGCCCATTCCAACGGCCCGATTGTAGAAAAATCTGCCCTTGCAACTCAAGCCTTCGCCAAGTGCTCGCCGAGCCGTTCCAGGCTCTGCGTCCAGCCGATTTCCATGCCTTTGAGATATTGGGGAGCCATGGCGGTCGCTTTCACAACACGCGCTTGCAGGGTCAGTGTCGTTTTGCCGCCGTGCTCGGTGAAAGTCACAGTGTTCTCTATGTCGAAGAGGGAATTGCCTGTTTCGTCCAACGCAGAACTGATGAATACGATTCGTTCAGGCTCGACGATTTCCTGAAATGTACCGGTCATCGGATACACCGTGCCATCTGGTCCGCGCATGTCAATGTGGATGGCACCGCCTTCACGCGCGTCCCAATCACAACGTGGATTCGTGAATCCATGAGGACCCCACCACTGCGCCACGTGTTTTGGATCGGTCCACACTTTGAAAACGAGGCGGCGCGGCGCGTCGAAGACGCGCGAGAGTAAGAGTTCCATTCCCACGCCGTCACCCGTGGCTTTACTGCTTGCGTTGCTTTCTGCCATGCATTCTCTCCTTGCTTTTGGATTCGTGACTTTTCAATTCGCGCAGATATTCGTCCAAACGATCGAAGCTCCCCTCCCAGAAACGGCGAAATTCTTCCGCCCAGTCGGCGACGCCTTTCAGCGGTCCGGCCTCAAGCTGGCAGGGCCTCCATTGCGCCTCGCGCCCGCGCGCAATAAGGCCGGCGCGCTCAAGCACTTTGAGGTGTTTGGAAACTGCTGGAAGGCTCATGTCGAACGGTTCAGCGAGCTCGGTGACCGAAGCGCCGCCCGAAACGAGGCGAGCGAGAATAGCGCGCCGCGTGGGATCGGCGAGTGCTGCAAAGGTCGTGCTGAGGTGATCCGAACTCATTTGTATTTAACCTATCGGTTAAATACAATAAGCTCCGCCGTCGTGTCAACTCTTTTCTCGAATTTCTACTAACGGCAATCGACGAAAGTCCGGTTTCTCGCGGGGCGTTCATGTTTTGCGGAAGCGCTCGAACCGATTGCAATTTGAGTGGTCACGCCTTAGAACGTGCTGTAGCATGCCGGACTCCGGGGGAACGACAACTCAATGCTCAAGACTAAATTTAAAACTGCGCGCATTCTCGTATTTGCATCGGTGGCCGCCGTATTTCAATTTGCTGGCACCGTCGCTACGCCGGCGCTGGCCCAAACTCCGAAACGCGTCATCATCGACACCGATCCAGGGACCGATGACGCGCTCGCGATTCTTCTCGCGCTAAATTCGCCGGAAGTTCGCGTCGAAGCGGTGACTGTGGTTGCCGGAAACGTGCTTGCGCCGGTCGGCCTCGACAACGCTCTCGGAATTACTTCACTTGCCGGACGATGCGATATTCCCGTGGCTGAAGGAGCGAAGGGGCCGCTACATGGAAAGCTCGTCATCGAACCTTTCTGGAATGGTCCGAATGGACTTGGAGGCGCCCAGCTTCCAGCGTCGCGATGCAAGGCGGATCCGCGTTTCGGCCCTGACTTGATCATCGATCTCGTCCACAAATACCCTCACGAAATCACTTTGATTCCCGTTGGGCCGGAGACGAACATCGCGCTTGCCGTGCTGAAAGATCCTTCGATCGTTCCGCTGGTAAAAGGAGTAGTTCTGATGGGCGGCTCGATTTCAGGCGGAAACGTAAACGGTGCGAGTGAATTCAATGTCTTTTGCGATCCAGAGGCTGCAGATGTCGTGTTCAACGCAGGTTGGCCGGTCACGATGGTGGGTCTCGATGTGACGGAAGTCACGCTCATGAAGAACGCCGACGTCGCCGAGCTTGCGAAAAATGCCGGGCCGGAAGCGAAATTCGCTGCTGCTGTGGCGCAATTCCAGATTGGGCTGTACCAGGGAACGGGTTTCGGAGGCGGTGCGATTCACGATGCGCTTGCTGTGGGAGCCGTGATCGATCCGTCTATTTTGCAAACGAAAGCCATGCACGTGGATGTCGAGACCGCAGGGCGATTTGCGCGCGGCGAAACCATCGGAAACCGGCACGGGACGGTCGACAAGGTGATTCCTGCCGGCGATCATCTCGAGTCGGTGGGCGTAAATCCCGTTCAGCCGAATGTTGATGTAGCGGTGGGGATTGATTCTGAGCGCTTCCTGAAATTTTTCGTATCGCGCCTACAAGGAAAGTGAGAATTCAACTTCGGCGCGCGTCTCGAGATGGAAGCGAACGAAGCCGCTGCTTACGAATTGTATTCGCAAGATAGCAGGAGAACTAGTTCTGCGTATCCTGACCGACCCCTCTCGTCAACGGTTCTTGGGTCCGCCCCACGCATGGATGAGCAGCGCAACACCAATTGCGAGCGTCAGCCCCTCGACGAGAAGAGCATACGAGATTAGCCTCTTGGCTCGATCAAATCGAGCCGCCAACCGGCTCACGCCCATTCCCAAGAGAATGAGAGGGGACCAGAAGAGCCTATACAAACAGAGACTGCTGACGCTCTCCGCGAGATAGCTGTTGCCGAGAGTGACCACACCCAGGCAAACAGGTGCGCTCAAGCTGAGTCCGAAGAGAAGTTGCGAATATGTTTTATATATGGACTCAAACTTTGCGATGACCCATATGAGAAAAGCACTGGGGATAGCGAAGAGCCCGGCGATGAAGATCCAGAGCATTGCGTCGCCAGCAGCCCACATGCCACCTGATGCCTCAGCGGGGTATCTGAGCTCCTGCAAGTGCCGCACAATGAGCAAGGTCGCCGAAATCACTAAAACCGTGGCATACCCCGCGGCAACTAATCCCAACTGCACCCGCCAAGAGATGGATTTCACAAGAGCATTCTACCGTCCGAACGGTCGGTGCCACGTGATCGCGTAACTTGTTGGTGGCGAAGACCTCAATATACGGGACCGCTCGCGTCCCCGCCATTTTCGGGGGAAGGTCAAGCGCTCCAAAATGATATCGTTGTCCGGAATTATTGATTTAGAATCAGCTTAGCAGCGCGCCCGTAGCTCAGTTGGATAGAGCGTCTGCCTTCTAAGCAGAGGGTCGGGAGTTCGAGTCTCCCCGGGCGCGCCACTTCAAATCTTTGCCCGTCATGGCGTTGCCGTTTCCGCCTCTGCTTGTTG
>JBAPOP010000093.1:0-39700 GCA_049279675.1 Candidatus Acidiferrales bacterium | reverse complement strand
AGCGGCGTTGCCATTCATTTGAATTGAAGACGGCCGGTAAGAGGGCTGACATGCAGGCCCATGTTGAAGTGTGGCTGGAGGCGCCGCGTGAAGCGATTTTGTGCCATTTTCGTGTGGATTTTGCTGGACGCGATTGCGTTCACGCCCGCGGCACGCGGCCAGTCTGCGCCTCCGAGCGAGCCTGTCTCGATGCCGAGAAATGAATTTGGAGTGTGGGGAGCGTATTCCTTGAGCTCGCCGCACGTGATCGGAATCACCGGCGACGTTCAATTGGGAGAAGCAGCGGTTCGATACGGCCGCATCCTGCTGAACAAGCGGATATTCTCGTTTGAATGGACGATTGATGTGATCCCCGCCGAAATCATTAGGCAGCCGAAAGCGATCGATGCGGTGTATGTGAATTCCAGAATCTTTTCTTACTCGTTGAGCGGGCATCAAGTTGTGTACGCTGGATCGGTAAATCCAATCGGGCTCAAGTTCAATTTCTTCCGCCGGCACCCGTGGCAGTTTTTTCTGGCGTCAACCGGGGGCTTCGTTGCGTCCGTCGCTCCCGTTCCGGTTGATGTCCATGGCGAAGAGCAGTTCAACTTTACGTTCGATCTTCAGGCCGGTATTCAGCATTTCAATTCATCGAACACGCGGGCCTGGATGTTCGGATACAAATACAAGCACATCTCTAACGGTTACCGGGGCACAATCAATCCCGGCGTCGATTTCAATGAGATTTTTGTCGGATACTCGTTTTTTAAGTAGGCGCCGTGACGGCTGTCCGCGCTGCGCTTTTGTGATGGAGCCCAGGGCCCGCGTTTTCGGTGATTAGTCAGTAAAATACATCGTCCGTGCGATGCCTTCGCGCATCGAATGTTAATAGAGAACCATGAAGAGAATCGTTGTAATTGGAGCGGGATTCGGCGGACTTGAAGCCACCGTCGAGCTCGCGAAGCAGTTCCGGCATTCGACCAAATTCGAAATCCTTCTGATCAGCGACCAGAACTATTTCATGTTCACGCCGCTGCTGCCGCAGATCGTCTCGAGTTACATCAATCCCAGGCACATCGTGCAGGCGATCCGCGACATTCGCGGCAAGAAAAATTTCCGATTCCTGCGCGACAGGGTCGAAAGCGTTGACGTCGCGGGGCGCCAGCTTTGCGTCACTTCCGGGCCGATTGCATACGATTATCTCGTGGTAGCTGTGGGCAGCCGCACCGAATATTACCGCACGCCGGGAGCGCGCGAATACTCGATGGACTTGAAGTCGCTCGAAGATGGCGTGGTGCTGCGCGACCGGATTCTGGATATTTGTGAGCACGCGGACCACACGACCGATCCCGACGAGCGCAAGAGACTCATGACATTTGCGGTTGTGGGCGGGGGATACACGGGAGTTGAGCTGATCACCGAGATGCGCGATTTTCTGTTCGGTTACGTCGCGGGAAGATATCGTGGAATCAAGCGCGAGGAAATCCGGCTGGTGCTGCTCGAAGCCGGCCCTACCGTCCTGAATGGGTTTGATCCTCTGCTGCGGACGCACGCGCTGAAGCGACTGAGCAAAGAAGGAATCGAGATTCGCGTGAATGCGCGGGTGACGCGCGTCGCGGAAGGCGCGATTGACATGCAAGGAAGCGGGAAACTTGCGGCTGGGACGATCATTTGGGCGGCCGGAGTGCGCGCGCATCCGCTCGTCGAAGCGTTGCCGGGGCCGCATGACCGGATCGGCCGGGCGAGCGTGAACGAGCACTTGCAACTAGAGGATCATCCCGAAGTATTTGTAATCGGAGATTCGGCCTCATCGACGCTGGCGCCCGATGCGCCGCGCGTTGCGCCGGTCGCAATCACGCAAGGAAGCATCGCCGCGCGGAATATCGTGCACATGGAGCTCGGCGGCCTGCTCGAGAGCTACACGTACGTGTCGAAGGGAATGCTGGTTTCACTCGGGATGAACGACGCCGTGGTGAGCGTCGGCGGTCTGCGCATCCATGGATTCTTCGCGTGGCTCTTCTGGAACGCGGTGCATCTCTTCAAGCTCGTCGGATTCAAGAAGCAAATTCAAGTGGCGCTCGATTGGGCGCTCGGGACGCTGTTTCCTCGCGATGCCGTGATCATCCGCGAACCAAAGACATGCAAAATTTGCGAAGCCGCCAAGCAGGATTTCGTTCACGCGAAGTGAAGTATTCTTCGTACGCCTCATCAATAAATGCCGCGCCGCAGGTCAATGGGGTGCGGCAACTCGATTTCCAGCATCTTTCCGTAATCGCCTAATCTGACCTGGACGCGTTCGGCGGGGCCGACGTCGCGATCGTTCCATTCGAGTGTGGGGATGGAGTGGCCGATGGCGTCGGGCTCGTCACTTTCGAAATCGGTGCCGTGCGGCGTAAGCGACTTCGGATCGATTTCATAGATGAGGCGCGATTTCAGATCGAGCGCCAGATACCGGTGGACGAGCAGAACGAGAACGAGGTTTTTCTTTTTGTCCGCGCGATAAACGGCCCACGTGCGCGGAATGTGATCTTCGAGTTTCAAGTGCGCCGTGTCGTCGAGCTTCCAGGTCACACGGCCGGCCGCAACGGTTGAGCCGGTGAAGGAAGCGGCGGCAAGGGAGAAGCTCAGAAAACAAATGGCGAATCGGCGCGCGTTCATCGTGAGAGCGACCTGAAGCTCAGTCCCACGATACAGGAACTTTGCGCCCGCTGACGACCACATGGCCCTTCGCGCGCGCAAATTCGACAACATCGCGGAGAAGCGCGACGTCCATCTGGCAATACTCGATCACTTTTTGTTTTTCCCCGGCGCGCCACCATTTCACCGCGTCAATCCCGGAGCCGGCTTTAGCGTTGCCGAGCGTGTCTTTGGCGAGCTGATCGAGCCGCAGGCGATGGCCGAGCTGCTTATGCAGTACCTCGTGAACGTCGAAAGAGAGGGGGACGAGATGATCCACCGGCGTGTAACCGCGCAAGACTTCGAAATCGAAGCGATTCCCGTTGTAGGTGATGATTCGCGTGAAATTTCCGAGTTCGGCGACAAGTTTCGCTACGTCGGGTTCAAACCAACTACGGAATCCGTGGTCTTTCTCCCATGTGATGGCCACGGCGACGCCAAAGTGGCGAATGCTCGCCCATCCGCCTTCGACTTCGTGAGAAAGCCTCAGAGTTTCAATGTCGAGGTAAATTTCGCGAGTAAAAAGGTCCACTAATAGATGCTCGATTCGCGCTTGCTGCCGGTGTAATCGATGTAGACGATTTTCTGTTCCGTGTAGAAATCGATCGCCGCATGGCCCACTTCGTGCGGGCCGACGCTGCTGTCCTTGGTGCCGCCGAACGGAACGTGCGCTTCGCCGCCGACGGTGGGCGAATTGACGTGCGTCATGCCAGTTTCAATTTTATCCACGAATTCGAAAATCTTGTTCGAGTCGGTCGAGTAGATGGCGCTCGAAAGTCCGAAGCGGACGGAATTGGCGGCTTCGAGAGCTTCGTCGAAGTTCTTCACTCGAATCACGCTCAGCACCGGGCCGAAAATTTCCTCCTGGGAAAGCGCGCTTTCGGAGCGAACGTGATCGAAAATTGTCGGCGAGACGAACCAGCCCTTGTCATACTTCGCTCCCGTGAGGCGCTCGCCGCCGCAGAGCAACTTCGCTTCCTTCTTGCCGATATCGATGTACTTGAGCACCGTCGACATCTGGCTTTCGTCCACCGACGGGCCCATTTCAACGCCCGGTTCCAGCCCGTTGCCGACAACATATTCATTCGCGCGGTCAACGAGCGCAGAGAGAAATTGGTCGGCTACCTTTTCTTCGATGATCACGCGGCTGGTGGCCGTGCAGCGCTGACCCGTGGAGGCAAAAGCTCCGGCAAGAGTGGATTCCATCGCAAGTCTTAAATCCGCGTCGGCCAGGACCACTACCGGATTCTTGCCGCCCATCTCGCATTGAATTTTCTTGAGCCGCTGAGCGCCGCAGGCGTAAAGCTGCGTGCCGATTTCGTTCGATCCAGTGAACGACAGTCCGTGGACGTGAGGGCTCTGAACGAGCTCGTCTCCCGCGTCGCGCCCGGAGCCCATCACCAGATTGAGCACGCCCGCCGGAAGGCCAGCCTGCGTGAAGATTTCGACGATTTTCATCGCCGTGAGCGGCGTGATCGTCGCCGGTTTGAAGACGATCGTATTGCCGCAAACAAGCGCGGGCGCGATTTTCCAAATGGGAATCGCGACGGGAAAATTCCACGGCGTGATAATTCCGACGACGCCTATCGGCTGGCGAATCGTGTAGGCAAAATTTTTCGGCAGCTCGCTCGTGAGCGTCTCGCCGTTCAATCGGCGCGCTTCGCCGGCCATGAATTCCGTGATGTTGATCGCGCGCTGAATTTCTCCGAGCGAATCCTTGAGCGACTTGCCTTCTTCGCGAGTCAGGAGCCGCGCAAACTCCTCTTTTTGCTCCTGCATGATCTGCGTGGCTCTGAAGAGAATCTTGCCGCGGTTGGGGGCCGGAGTATTGCGCCAGCCGGGAAACGCGGTGCGTGCGGCCGCGATTGCTTCCTTCATCTCATCGCGCGAGGAAAGAGGAATGCGCGCCACAACTTCATCTGTGTTCGCGGGATTCCGGCGGTCCACAATTTTAGATGAACGAGACTCGACCCACTGGCCATTGATGAAGTTCTTGCAAAGCTGCGTTGTCGCCACGGCGGTAGCCATTCGTTTCTCCGAAATCTGAACTCGAAGCGCGTGCCTAATCGATCGCGCGAATTACGCCGCTGCCGAGTGGACGGATTCGCCGTGCGAGCAGCCATATTGCGGGCACTTGAAGTGTTTTACCGCGCCTTTCAGCGCGTGGCTCGACACGTACATTGAGAGTCCGTGAACCTTGCAGTGGTATTGCGTATCGAGAGCGTTCACCGTGCCGTCGGGCCGCTCGTGGTAGCCGCTGTATACATCGTAAAACAGGCCGCACTTGTCGATCGCACAGCGATATCCCGCCATGCAGCTAAGATTCGCGGCGCCTTCAGGCTTCCAATAGATATCCACGCGGCCCATCGGCTGAAGGTGCCGTGTGCAAAGCGGTTTCAGCTCGGTATCAACGACAGCGAAGTGCATAGATCACCTCCGTACTTCTTCGAAAGACTTATCGAGCAAACGTATGCCTTCATCCACGTCGGCCTTCGAGATATTCATCGGCGGCGCCATGCGAATGACGTTGCCGTAGAGGCCGCCCTTGCCGATGAGGAGGCCGTTGTCGCGCGCGCGTTCAAGGATCTGGTTGGCGGCCTCGGGCGCGGGCTCCTTGGTCTGGCGGTCCTTCACCAGTTCTAGGGCCTGCATCATTCCCATGCCGCGCACGTCGCCGATCAGCGGATATTTCTGCTGCAATTCTTCGAGTTTGCCGCGGAAATATCCGCCGACGACATGCGTGTTCTCGCGCAAATTTTCTTCTTCAATCACTTCGATAACGGCGCGAGCGGCGACTGACGTGACGGGATTGCCGCCGAACGTGGAAATCGTCGCGCCCTGAAATTGATCGGCGAGTTCGGCGGTGGTGATCGTCGCGCCAATGGGGACGCCGTTGCCCATGCTTTTGGCGCACGTGATCATATCCGGCACGACTTCCCACTGTTCGATGCCGAACCATTTCTTGCCCGTGCGGCCGAAACCCGTCTGTACTTCATCCGAGATGAACAGGCCGCCGTATTTCTTCACGATGCGGAAAACAATCTTGAAATATTCTGGCGGAGGCGTGATAAATCCGCCGACGCCTTGAATCGGCTCGGCAATGAACGCGGCGATATTGCCGCTCGTGCCGGTCTGAATCAGATTTTCAACATCGTTCGCGCAGGCCACGCCGCAATCGGGATACTTCAGCCCGAGCGGGCAGCGGTAGCAATACGGATTAATGGCATGCGAAATGCCGACGCTGATAATTCCCGCCTTGCGATAGTTGGCGTGAGCGGTCACCGCTTTGGCGAGAGCCGAACCGCCGGCGTAGCCATGGCGCAGCGCGACGATGTCGTAACTTTCGCTGGCCATTCTAGCGAGAAGAATCGCGGCCTCGTTCGCTTCCGTGCCAGAATTCGTGAAAAAACTCTTCTGCAATTTACCGGGTGTAATTTGCGCGAGTTTCTCGGCGAGCGCGACGATGTGCTCGTTCGGGAAAAGCGTGGAGGTGTGCTGCAGCCGATCCACCTGCGCTTTGATTTTCGAAGTGACCTTCGGATTGCAGTGCCCGACGCCTACCGTCACGATGCCGCCGAAAAAATCGAGATACTTCTTGCCGTCGAGGTCCCAGAGGTATTGCATGCTGCCGCGGTCGGCGACGAGCGGATGCTGATAATAATTCACTACCGCAGGCCACAAGAATTCCTTGTGCTTTTTGATTACGGCGTCGCTTTGCGATGTCATTGCCTGGGGCGTTGTCGTCATTCCGTTGATCCTAAGCCGTCCATAATTCAGATTCTCTCGCCGCTAGTTCGCCGCTTCGTCGCGGCGCGCCGGAGCGTGAGTCTGCGCGATTTCGCCATACGAGTCCGGACGGCGATCGCGGAAAAACTGCCACGTCGCGCGCACCTGATCGATTTCGTCGAGATTCAAGTCCGCGACGATCACTTCGTCCTTATCACGGCTCGCCTGCGCGAAAATCTTGCCGCGCGGACTGCAAAAATAGCTCTTGCCGTAAAATTCGCCCATGTTCCACGGCGCTTCCGTGCCGACGCGATTGATCGCACCGACGAAATAGCCGTTCGCAACGGCGTGCGCCGGCTGCTCGAGCTCCCAAAGATATTCGCTCAGCCCCGCCACAGTAGCCGAGGGATTGAAAACGATCTCTGCGCCATTTAGCCCGAGGATTCGCGCGCCTTCGGGAAAATGGCGGTCGTAGCAGATGTAGACGCCAACGCGAGCATAGCGAGTCTCGAAAACCGGATACCCGGTATTCCCGGGCGTGAAATAGAACTTCTCCCAAAAGCCAGGATGGCAGTGCGGAATATGGTGCTTGCGGTATTTGCCAAGATAGCGTCCATCGGCGTCAATCACCGCCGCCGTATTGTAGAAAACTCCGCTCATCTCCCGCTCGTAGACAGGGATCACCATCACCATCTTGTGCTTTTTGGCGAGCTTCTGCATACGTTCGACGGTGGCACCCCCGGGTACCGTTTCAGTTAATTCGTACCAGCGAGTCTGCTGCTCGGCGCAGAAGTACGGACCGTAGAAAAGCTCTTGAAGGCAAAGGACTTGCGTATCTTTCTTGGCGGCGACGGCGATGAGCTTTTCGTGCTTCGAGATCATTTTCTCGCGGATATCGGCGAGCGAATGCTTCTCGGGGGACCACTCGCACCGGGCCTGGATAAGCCCGCAGCGGACGGAGCGCGGCATCCCTACCTCCCTGGCTGAATGCCAAAGTTTACTCCCGTCAAGGGTTTGCGGCAACAGTCAAAGAACTCGCAGCGGGAAGCGGAATGACCGTATAATCCCGCCGTTCAATGACAGGAATGCTTGAAAGACTTCGCGAGGCGTTCGGCCGGGTATTTCCCGACTGCGTGCCGCTTGGTCAGGCCGTTGCCTTCAACATGTTTCTCGCGTTTTTCCCGATGCTGCTTTTTGCCATCGGCGTGGTGAGCAGTGTTGCGATGTTCGAAGCAATCGCGCGCGAAATGCCGGAACGTCTGCGAACGATCGTCCCTCCCGGAAGTGAACAGGTTATCGCCGAATATTTCGTGCGTAAGCATCCGCATTCGTGGCAGTGGACGATACTTGGATTCGGCGGATTGCTGATTGCCGGAACTCAAGTGCTGATTGGCTTGATTCAGGGATTCAGCGTTGTCGAAGGCACGGAGAAGCCGCGCTCCTACATTCGTCTGCAGCTTCGAGCGCTGCTCTTGCTCTGCATCACGATCGTGCCGTGGATCGCGTTCGTATTCTTGACGATTTTTGCGCGTCCGGCGCGAGGTTGGCTCCTGCATCAATTTGGCTTGTCACTATTTGTGAGAGGCTTATTCGCCGCGGCGTATCACGGACTGACGCTGGTTCTCGCGATGATCGTCGTTGTCGTGATTTACCGCTTGGGGCAGCCGGCGATGCGCGCGTTTGCGGAAGTGGCGCCGGGCGCGATGGTGGCGACGGTGCTGTGGTGGGCGGTTGACATTACCTTCGGCTTCTACGTGCGCTATATGCCGTACAGCGCGGTGTACGGAGGCCTCGCGGCCGCGATCGGCTTGTTGCTCTGGATGTATCTCACGGCGATGGTGCTGTTCGTCGGCGCCGCGTATAACGCAGTCACGCGCGAAGTGGACCACGCGCACGAGACTTATCGCGTGCTGACGTGATATCGGCCGGCTTGCTCCGAATCGTTTACGATCGCTGCCAGCGTGTTGTAGCGGAGCCGGAAAAACGGACTCCGGGCACGCAGTGGAATTGGGGAGTGGGAGCCCCCTGCTTCAGCAGGGGGAGCTGGACTTTAGTTCAGCGAAAGAGCGCTCGCTAGTAAAATGGGCTTTAGCCCCGGATTTCTCGAGGGCCAGCGCTAAAGCGCAAGATGACAGCAGAGCCTCGTAGCGGAGCGCTGAAGCGCTCCCCCCCGCATAAATGCGGGGGCTCCCACCGAAAGGCGAACGGACATTCTGCAAGCAGCGGGAGCCACGTATGCCATTTGCAGGCCGCGACGATGAACGAAATTCGCGTCCAGTGCTACGCAGGATATAAGGCCTACGAGCGGCCGCAGAAATTTACCGTTCGCGGCAGGGATTTTGTCGTCAACGAAGTGGATGACCAGTGGTATTCGCCCGCTGCAATTTATTTCCGTGTCCGTGCCGACGACGGAAATTACTATGTTCTCCGCCACGACGAAGTGCAAGATTCCTGGACGCTGGACGCGTTTCGAGCCGCGCGTTAGGCGTTGCCTACTTTCGACCGACCCAGCCACAAATTCTAACCAACGTTGGTAATCGCTACGCGCCACACTGCAACTTTGCGCTCCGCTTGGGGTTAACATAATAGTGAGCGCGTAGAACCCAGAAGCTCGCGCTTCGCAGCGGTGATCAGAGTGCGGCGATGAAGCAGAACTCCATTGGCATATCTCAGTGCGAAAGAGCAGGACGCTTGGACTGGCGGGCGCTGATCTTGGTCGCCGTTATAATCGGGTCCGGCCTCGTTCTTCCGGTTACGCACGCTCGAGCGAACGGCACGAACTCTGAATCGTCTTCGGCCTCAACCATTTCGCCCGAACCCGCCAAATCGAAATCTTTCAGAGGCAAGCTTCCCATCACCGACCTCAGCGAAGACGAGGCAATTCTTCACGCGCTGAATCGCCTCGCGTACGGCCCGCGGCCGGGCGATATCGAAGCGGTCCGCAAGATGGGCCTCGAGAAATGGATCGAGGAACAGCTTCACCCAGAATCCATTGACGATTCCGCGCTTGACACGCGACTCGAACAATATCCGACGCTGAGAATGCCTTCGAAGAAATTGCTCGATGAATTCCCGCCGCCGCAGCAGGCCGCGAAGAAAGAAGGCGTGACGAAGGAAGAGTACGAGCAGCAGATGAAAGAGAAGGCGCGCGAAGCCGCGGCGCAAGTGCAGACCACAGGGCCGAACGCGCAAGCCGCCGCGCAACTCGCGAAAATTCAAGGCCCGCAGCGAATCGTCACGGAACTTTCGATGGCCAAGCTCGACCGCGCGATTTACAGCCGACGGCAGCTTGAAGCCGTCATGGAAGATTTCTGGTACAACCACTTCAATGTTTTCGCCCAGAAGGATTCGGACAAGTGGCTGGTGACAACGTACGTCCGCGACACGATCCGGCCGCATACGTTAGGCAAGTTTCAGGACCTACTCGTCGACACGGCGCGAAGTCCAGCGATGCTGATTTATCTCGATAACTGGCTGAGCGTCGATCCGATCGCGTATCAGCGGATGCAATCAGAAATCGCGATGCGTCGCCAGCGCTTTCAAGGCATCTTCGGCGGCGTTGAGATGCCGCAGCCTGGAACTTTCCCGCCGCCATACAATAATCCAAACGCGCCCGCTCGCGTTCCTCCCAAAAAGCAGGACAAAGGTCTTAACGAAAATTACGGCCGCGAAGTGATGGAGCTTCACACTCTCGGCGTAAACGGCGGCTACACGCAGCAAGATGTGATCGAGATGGCGCGCTGCTTGACGGGGTGGACCGTTCACGAGCCGCGGCGCGATCCCGAGTTTTTCTTCGATGCGAAATTGCATACGGAAGGCAAGAAAGTCGTTCTAGGGCACGAATTTAATTACGGCGGCATGAAAGATGGCGAAGAAGCGCTGAAGATGCTCGCGAGCAATCCAAGCACCGCGAAATTTATTTCGACCAAGCTGGCGCGGCACTTTGTCTCCGATAATCCGCCGCCGGCCTTGGTCGACCGCATGGCGCATAGTTATCTTTCAAGCGGCGGCGATATTCGCGTCGTGATGAAGACGATGATCTACTCGCCGGAATTTTGGTCGCGAGAGGCGTTCCGATCGAAAGTGAAGGAGCCATTCGAACTGGCTGCCAGCACCGCGCGGGCACTGAACGCCGATACGGAAATCACGCTGCCGCTCGTGCAGTGGGTGGGCCGGATGGGCGAGCCGCTCTTTCAAGCGCAGCCGCCGACCGGATATTCCGACAAAGCCGAAATGTGGGTGAACACCGGAGCGCTTCTCAATCGCTTGAATTTCGCGCTCGCGCTTTCGTCGAACAAAATTTCGGGCACCAATGTGAATCTCGAGACGATGCTTGGCCCGGAATCGGCGAGCGATCCTCAAATCGCTCTGACCACAGCAATCAATCTGTTCCTCGATGGACAAATCGCGCCACTGACGCGGCAGACTCTCGAAGGCCGCATGGACGACCCGCAGATCGTTCAAGCGAAACTCGATGATCCCGTGAAGCATGTAAATCAGGCGCTCGTCGCGGGACTCGTCCTCGGAGCGCCGGAATTTCAGCGGAGATGAGGTAGAACTATGAATGTCACGCGGCGGGTGTTTTTGAAGAGCGGCGGAATCGCGATGGTCGGCATGGCGGCGATGCCGTCTTTTTTGCAGCGTGCAATCGCAGCAACCGCTGCGCCGAATAAGAAAAAGATGGTTGTGCTCTTCCAGCGCGGCGCCATGGACGGATTGAACGTCGTCGTTCCCTTCGGCGAGCGAAACTACTACGCGATGCGGCCCACCATTTCAATTCCCGAACCGCGGCGCGGCGGCGCGGATGCCGCGATCGATCTCGATGGTTTTTTCGGATTGCATCCGAGCCTTCAGCCGATCGAACCGCTATTTCATTCCGGGCGTTTGGCCATCGTTCAGGCCGTCGGCTCGCCCGATCCCACTCGCTCGCACTTCGACGCGCAAGATTTTATGGAATCGGGCACTCCCGGCCTCAAAGCGACGGACGACGGGTGGCTCAACCGCTCGTTGCAAACCCTGCCAGAAGAAAAGCCATCGCCATTTCGCGCCGTGGCATTCGGGCCTTACTTGCCAAGAACTTTGCAAGGCACCGCGCCTGCTATCGCGGTCCCTGAACTAAAACAGTTCAAAATGTTCGGCCCGCAGCAGACGGTCGAAGGCGGCTTCGAAGCGATGTACGCGCAGACGGTGGACAAGGCGCTGCACGGCGTCGGACAGGAAACTTTCGAAGCGATCGATCAACTCAAGAAAATTAATCCCGACACCTATCAGCCGGAAAATGGCGCGCAGTATCCGAAGGGCCGCTTCGGGCAGAGTCTCGAGGAAATCGCCGAGCTCTTCAAAGCGGATGTGGGGCTAGAGGTCGCGTTCCTTGACAGCGGCGGCTGGGATCATCATGTGAACGAAGGCGGCGTGCAGGGGCAACTCTCAAATTTGCTGCGCGATTTGGGGCAGGGAATCGCGGCGTTTGATCAGGACATGGGCGCTCGAATGGACGACGTCGTATTCGTCAGCATGTCCGAATTCGGCCGCACGGCGCGCGAGAACGGCAACCGCGGCACCGATCACGGCCACGCAAATTGCATGTTCGTGATGGGCGGCGCCATCAAGGGCGGCAAAGTGTACACGCGATGGCCGGGAATGGGCGAGGGACAGCTCTACGAAGGGCGCGATCTCGCCGTCACCACGGATTACCGCAGCGTGCTCGGCGAAATCTTGACGAAGCATCTCGGCAATCGCGATCTCGCGAAAGTGTTTCCAGGATTTGATGCCGCTCCGAAGAATTATCTGAATTTGGTCAAAGCCTGACGATCATTCTCTTAACCCTCGAGCAGAACGCCGTGAGCGTTGAATGTCGCTAAGCGCGAAGCTATCCGACAGAAAAGTTCATGCTTACCTTGTCGGCGCCATTGTGCTTCTAGGCGCGGTGTATCTCGTCTTTAAGTATTCTGGAGTTAAAACAGAATCCGAGGTGACGATTAATAATATTTCGGGCGGCGACTTCGAGATTACCTATACAAGCATTGATCGGATCGCGAAAGAAGAATTCATTAGCGTGTACATTTCGAAGGCTGCAGAAGGTAGAGAGCCGTTTTTCGTCAAATGGTTCCGACCGAAGACGCTCTTATTTCGGTATGACCCCGGTGCATGGGATCGTCCTCTGCCTTCTATCAGGGCTTCTGGACCAAATAAAGTCTTGATTTCGATTCCGGAAGTCTCTGAGGTTCTTTCCCAGAGCAGGAATTGGGGCAATGTCTCCATTGACTACAACATTGGGCGCATTGACTTTCCTGAATCAGGCTCGTCACAACAGGCCCCTTGACTCAAGTGGAAAATCAGCAACGTTGCTGAGCCTATCCGTAACAATTGCCGCGAGCAACTGGGTTGTTCGTAAGATGAGCGAATGCTAGACTTCCGGCATGGCAAAGACAAAAGCTCGCAAGAAGAAACCAAGCAAGAAGCCAGTCAAGAAGGCCCCGCCGAAGAAATCCGTGCTGAAGAAATCCGCTAAGAAGGCTGCGCCAAAGAAGCCTGCGCGAAAGAAAGTAGTTGCACGCGCCGCCACTGCTAAGAAGGCGCCCGCACGGCGGGACAAACGCGCGTCCGGCAAGCTGTACGGAATGGGCGGGATCGGCATCGTGCCGCGTCGCGACGATCACTCGGAGACCGGCGGTCAATCCGGCGACGATCAGGGCCTGTCGAA
This sequence comes from Candidatus Acidiferrales bacterium, assembly GCA_049279675.1. Lineage (GTDB taxonomy): Bacteria > Acidobacteriota > Terriglobia > Acidiferrales > UBA7541 > Palsa-147. Next base: position 26,616 of record JBAPOP010000093.1, on the reverse strand, counting down.
ACGCGAGTCCGCGGATTCGGAAAGCGTTGAGGAATTAGAGGATGAAGGTCAGTCGTTCGAGGCCGAGGTAATTGATGGCGTCGAGAACGCGCCCGATCCCGACGTCTCGGAAGTAAAAACTCACGAAGTGCCTGAAGACGACGTTCCATCTGAGTACGACGAGAAACAATCGGACGTGTAATCCGTTGTCGTTCGCCAGCGGCTAGACTGCTTAAGGCTCAATGTCGCCGGGCGACCACGGCTCCATCCAGTAATCCAGCGCGAGCCATAGGCTATACGCGTTACGCATCAGCGCCAGATTCACCGCAAGCGCGAACACAATCCAAATCGCCAAGCGCTCATTGTCCGTCACGGATTTTACGTCCGGAATTGCCAACTGGATGAGATACACGAGAACCAGCACGCCCGCCGTCATGCCGTAGGTGAAAATCATTCCGCCGACGTAGTATCCGGGCTCGCGAAAATAAGAGAGACCGCACACCGGGCATCGCGGAAGCATGCGGTTGGGCCATCCGCGAAAAAGCAAACCCTTGCGGCAATTAGGACAGCGGCAGCGAAAAGCGGCGAGTAGCATGTCGCGGAATGAGCGTTTTGCAGGCATGGTGCCGTACGTATGTTATGCGAGTTTGCTTCGAGGGAAACGCGAATTTTCAGTCGACCGTCGCGGTCATGCTGGAGAACATTACTGCAACCCGGTGGCTGCGATAGCGCCACTACTGTTTAACGAGTTCAACGCGCCGATTTAGCGCACGGCCGTCTTCCGTGCCGTTGTCGCCGGCGGGATCCGCCTGACCGAGTCCTTTCGAAGACAGCCGGCCATTATCTACACCGTGCGCGACGAGCCATGCAACCACAGCCTGTGCGCGCGCTGCTGATAGCTTCAGGTTGTCGGCAGGAGTACCGGTGTTATCCGTGTAGCCGTCGATGCGCAGTTTCTGATCCGGATTGTCGTTGAGAAATTTCGCGATTTGTTCGAGGGTTTTCGCGGAGTCAGGTTGAATGGTTGCCTTGTTCGTCTCGAAGTGAATCCCGTAGAGCGCGATGCGGCCCTTCTGCGCGAGAGTGTCAGCGATGGACGAGGAATCGGCGGCGACTTCCTGCTTCATGTCCTTCACCGAGACGATGGTCTGGTAATAGTAGGCGCCGCGGCAATCCATCAGAACCCACGTGTTGCCTTTGTGCGCTGTGATTTTCTCGGGTTTATCTTCGTACTCGATGTGAAATCCGGCGCCCTGAAGTGCGGTTTCAAAATTGCGGAAAAGCTGGATTTCGCTCAAGCCGTCTCGCGTGCCGTAATCCCAGTAGTGGTATTCACCCTCAAACGTTTGTGTAACTGCGTTGCCGTTCGCGTCCGTCTTCACGGGCATTTCAGCCTGTTCGTATTCCTTATTTTCGCAGGAGTTGATGTGGCTACCGGGGAATCGCGTGACGAGCGGGGAGTCTTTGCAGCCTTCCGCGTCCTGAGGAGCGTCGGAGTCTTGCGCGCGGACCGAGGGAGCGATCGCAACGAAGGTGAGCAGGGAGATGAGCAGGAGGAATCTCTTCATGTGAGTGTCTCCGATTCAGCGGAACTTTTTTGTCGCAGCTTGTTAGCGGCAATATCTTCAGTTCAGTCCTTTCGACGTGATTCGTTCAACACAAGATCTTCAGCGCAAGATTAGTCCGCAGCCGCGCGAGCGGGATGCGCCTCCGGCTGTCCCGCGCGAATCCGCATGCCGTAGAACGAACGGTAAACGAAAAACAAAGATACGGCATAAAACGCCGCGGCCAGAATGTGCGTCAAGCCTCCGCCCGTTTCGGCGGTCAGCTGCACGGCCAACTCGACGGCCAGCAACCCGAAGAGCGTCGAGAACTTGATAATCGGATTTAGCGCGACGGATGAAGTGTCCTTGAACGGATCGCCGACCGTATCGCCGACGATTGTGGCATCATGCAGCGGAGTGCCTTTCTGTTTCAACTCGACTTCGACAATCTTCTTTGCGTTGTCCCACGCGCCACCGGCATTTGCCATGAAGATGGCTTGATACAGGCCGGAGATCGCGATCGAAATCAGGTAGCCGATAAAAAAGAACGGTTCGACGAACGCGAACGCGAGCGTGGCGAAGAACACCGCGATAAAAATGTTGAGCATGCCTTTCTGCGCATACTGCGTACAGATTTCGACGACTTTCTTGCTGTCGGCCACCGACGCTTTCTCTACGCCTTCGAGCTTGATATTCGCTTTGATGAACTCGACCGCGCGGTACGCTCCCGTCGTGACGGCTTGTGTGGACGCGCCGGTGAACCAATAGATCATGGCGCCGCCCGTGATCAGCCCAAGCACGAACGGCGCGTGAAGAAGCGAGAGTTTTTGGACGTTAGCGGTGAGCCCGTCGGTGAGCGCCATGATAATCGAGAAAATCATGGTGGTCGCGCCGACGACGGCCGTGCCGATCAGCACTGGCTTCGCCGTGGCCTTGAACGTGTTGCCCGCGCCGTCGTTCGCTTCCAGCAAATCCTTCGCGCGGGCGAAATTCACGTCGATGTTGTAGTCCTTCTTGAGTTCCTTCTCGATGCCGGGAATCTGCTCGATGAGCGAAAGCTCGTACACCGATTGAGCGTTGTCCGTGACCGGCCCGTAAGAATCGACGGCAATCGTGACCGGACCCATGCCGAGGAATCCGAACGCCACGAGTCCGAAGGCAAACACCGGAGCGGCAATCATCAAGTTGCCGAGCCCCATATTGCTGATCAGGTAGCCGATGGACATCAGCAGAACCATCGTGAGGCCGAGATAATAGGCGGAAAAATTCCCAGCAACGAAGCCGGACAGAATGTCGAGCGACGCACCGCCCTCTCGCGCGGACGCAACGACTTCTTTCACGTGCCGCGATTCAGTGGACGTAAAGCTCTTCACCAGTTCCGGAATCACGGCGCCCGCCAGCGTTCCGCAAGAAATAATCGACGCCAGCTTCCACCATTGCGAACTATCGCCGCTGAGCGTCGGGATGATGATGGACGAAACGGCGAACGTAAACGCAATCGAAACGAACGAAGTGAGCCACACCAGCGACGTCAGCGGCGCTTCGAAGTTCATCTCGTCGGCATTGGCGAAGCGCGCTTTCGCGACGATGTCGTTGATGAAGTACGCCAGCGCGCTTGCGATGAGCATGACGATGCGCATCACGAAGATCCAGACGAGCAACTGCACCTGCACCGTCGGGCTCTTCACGCCGAGCAGAATAAAAGTGATCAGCGCTACGCCAGTGACGCCGTAGGTCTCGAAACCGTCGGCACTCGGACCGACGGAATCGCCCGCATTGTCGCCCGTGCAATCGGCAATCACGCCGGGATTGCGAGCGTCGTCTTCCTTGATCTTGAAGACGATTTTCATCAGGTCGGAACCGATATCGGCAATCTTGGTGAAAATACCGCCGGCGATTCGCAACGCCGCCGCGCCGAGCGATTCGCCGATCGCAAACCCGATAAAGCACTGGCCGGCATAATCGCCGGGCATGAAAAGCAGAATGAACAGCATGATCAGGAGTTCCACGCTGATGAGCATCATGCCGATGCTCATTCCGGCTTCGAGAGGAATGTGGTAGATCGGGAACGGCTTTCCGCGAAGGCCGGCAAAAGCGGTGCGCGAATTCGCGAATGTGTTCACGCGAATCCCGAACCAAGCGACTCCGTAGCTGCCCGCGATTCCCACCACGCTGAAGGCCAAAATAATAATCACGCGCGCCGCGTCGTATTTCAGCAGCACGCCGAAATACAGAACAATCACGGCAGCGATGAAGACTTCCAGCAGCAATATGAATTTGCCCTGCGTGATCAAATACGTTTTGCAGGTTTCATAGATCAGCTCGGAAATCTCGCGCATGGACCGGTGAACCGGAAGGTTCTTCAGCCGCATGTAAATCGCGAGTCCGAAAATCAAGCCGAAGATGCAGAACACAATGCCGAAGAGCAGCAGCTTGTGGCCATCCACGCCGAGAAATTGTACTTGCGTGAGATCAGGCAGTTTTAAGCTCGCTTCGCCACCTTCCGGAGCGGAACCTGCCATTGCGTTGCTAGCGGCGACCGCGATGAGCGCGGCCAATGCAGCCAGCATTGTCGCGAGACGACAGGCTGCGGACGTTACTCGTTTAAGCGAAGCGCTCATGCACAATTCTCCGTGAAAAACTCTCATTCGATTTTGAAATCTAGTTCGGAAACTGAAACCCGCCACACGATTCCGCTTTCGCGTGACACTCGAGAGGCATGCAGAAGAGGGCCGGGCCGGATCATCAGGCCGCCCTCCACTTCAAGAATGGACAGGCCCCCCAAATTTCGCCGCGCCGTGAACTTCGTCATCGCTGATACCGCGGGCAGGACGGCCACTAGTCTCGTGTGTAAACCGGTACAAAGCGCACATTTATAACATTTTGGCACACTATGGTCAAACCCATGTACTCGTCCACATGATTAGTGACACTCGGCTTTCTTTCGTTGAGATTTCAAACGCTCGAGGAACTCGAGCGGAGTGAGATAGCCGAGCGACTGGTGAGGGCGCACGGTGTTGTAGATCCGTTCCCAGCGACGGAGTTGGGGATTGAGACGCGCGACGTTCCAGTCGTCCGGGATGACTTGATAAAATTCTTCGTGATGGGTGCGATGGGAGCGTTCGACCTGCCCGTTCAGCTTGGGGGAACGCGGCGGCAGCACGAACAGCGGCAGGCCTCGCTGCTGGCAAGCCAACTCGAATTCGGCGGCGAATTCGCTGCCACCGTCCACCTGCAGGGCTGCCACCGGGAAGGGCATGCGATCGATCAGCGAGTTCAGGAAGTGAGCGGCGGCGAGCGAAGTGGCGCGTTCATGAACTTCCAGGACATCCCAGCGAGAGACCATGTCGCGAGCCGAGAAGTGTTTCAACACCACGCCGCGCGCGGGACGAAGTTCTTTGGTATCGAGTTGAACCAAGTCCCCGGGCTGCCGAATGGGCCAAAAACGGGGCTTTCGCATGGCCCAAGGCCGACCGCGCACCTTCCGCCGCCGCGCCGGAGCCGTCGCGGCCGACGCTTCCACCAACACACCGCGCCGCTTCAGATGGCTGAGAATCCGGCCCACCATGGAAGTGGAGAGGCGGAAGTTTTGGCGCGCCAGCAAAATGACGAGCTTATCTTTTCCCCAGCGCGGATATTCACGCCGCAGAAGCAAGACCGCTTGGGCCTGGGCGGTGGTCCAGGTGGGCTGACGCCGCCGTTGCGGACAATGCGATCGATCCTCCAGAGTCGCCAAGTCGTGCGGATCATAGCGGCGCCACCAGCGATAAAACGTCTGCCGGCTAATTCCAAAGTGGCGGCAGGTGAACGTCGCAAGGCGTCCGTGCTGGAGATAGTGAGACATCCATCGGAACCGAAGCTGGCCTGCGCGGCTCAGCTCGTACCCCAAGCGCGAGAGCTCTCGCGCTTGGGGTACCTTTCCCCATCGTATTTGCATGGCGACACTCTACCGAGTGTCACCAATCATTCTGAACGAGCACAACCCATGTATCCGCGATTCGTGACTCAATTTCCGATGACCCCGTTCAGCAGGCATCAGAATGTAGGGTGCATATAGAAAAAAAGGATTATTGACGCCGAGCGGCGCGAGTGTCGGGCAATTTCTTTCTGTCACTGCTTCATGTAATGAAGCGCAACGCATCCTGATGTCTTAAAAATCTTGGACTCGACAAGTTTTAATTGTAATTTCTCGGGCAGGCTAATACCTTCCAACAACCGTCTCCCTTTTCCTGCGATTATTGGCTGCACGACAAAATAATATTCATCAACGAGACCAAGCCCTATAAGTTGTGAAGGAATATCTACACCACCGATTAAAATATTTTTGCCTTGTTCCTGTTTCAATTTAAGTATTTCGTCTCGAAGGTTTGTACGAACAATTTTCGTGTTTTGTCCTTCAGCGCTTTCTAATGATCGTGAGAAGACAATTTTGTTGATGGAGTCAAATGCGTCGGCAAATTCGTTATCTGCTTTTGTCTCAGAATGACTTTTTGCGATATCAGGCCAATAGGGAACCATCAATTGATAGGTTTTACGCCCAAAGGCGAGTAGGTCAACATCCCGCAGGAGCTGCGTATAGTATTCCATTGCTTCGTCATCGGGAATTCCATTGGTGTGGTCGAAGTAGCCGTCTAGGGTAACGTTGATTGCGTAGATTACGTTTCTCATTTTCGCCTCGGATTGAGCAGCATGCTGTTCGAGCATAAAAACAATAACCCTGAACCGCGCGTCATTCCAACACAAGGATTTGGCGCATCCAACTGGAAAAGGCCGTTCTGGTTATTCGGGTTCTCGGAAACTGCGCCACGAAATCAACCTGAGTCACTACCTATCCGCGGAGATGGCCTACTCACATTGCGTCCGCCTGCCCGGGTCGAAAAGCGCAAGTCCGGCGTAGCGTGACGAATTCGCAGCTCCGGCGGGTGGGTATTCGGTGATGGGCACATGAGATATCGATAATGTATTGATGAAGAGAGCGCAAAAAGGGTAAGATTGACTCGTAGTCGCGATTCACCTCGACTCGGAATGGCCCGCATAGAAATGCCTCGAAGGCGAAAACCGTCTCTCGTCCTGGTTCTAGTCCTTCTATTTGCCGTCTTTCATTCTGAATTTCCCGAACTGATGCACCTGCAGGACGATGTATCGAATGACTTTACCGTGAGCGCATGCGGGAGCCAGCCCGTTCAACCAAGCGCGATATGCGACACGGGGGGTCCGCTGATAGCAACTGCGCCGGTTAGCGCTATTCCGAGCAGCGCGCTTCACGTGTTTCAGTATCCGAGTGCCGCGACACCCCTCCATCTAACTGGTCAAGATCTCTTGCTCTTAGGCTCGATACACAGAACTTAGTACCTGTCACCACATTCGTAGTGTGTTCTTCCGATTTGCCTAGGGCACAGACCGGAAACAACACTTTCACAACTCCACGCCGAGCCTGAATCCAGTAGGCGCTGAATTCAGGCGCTTATGGACATTATGCATCGTTGCCACACGCCGCGGCTTGTCCCTCGAACAAGGGATCGAGATGGACTGCCGAAATGCGCGAAGTTGCGCGCTGTTGCTCAATTTGAATGGATTTCTGGCATGGATCGGAGATCCATGTCGTGAGGTTCTGAAATCGTTCGAACGAAAACTGACTATGTCGCAGAACGTTGCCGTTAACGAGGCTGAGAAATCTTGACCAACTCCCCCAGTGGAGCCCAACTGATCGCGGATAGGCGATCGTTCGCGTCCTATCGCGGCGACGAGTGGAATGCGTTTGCGGCGGCGACGGGCGAATCGTTTCTTGGTTCGTGGGGCGTCGTCAAGGCTCGCCGCTTTTTTGGCCACGTCAGGCTGTTTGATTTCATTCTTCTGGATGGCGCTGGCTCGCGGAAAAAGGTGGGCCAGTGTGCCGTTCATGCCCGCCGCCGAATCGTTACTTTCCTCGACAAGATTCAATTGCTCCCAGGACAGCGTCATCTGAACCGCAAATGTTTCGATTTGGTGGCGGCCCAATTCGGCGACGTTGCCTACAAGTACGGGTCACGTTGGAACGACGAAGACGAATTCAATTTAGAAGGCCTGCCGCGTTTCGATGTGGATCGGAAGACTTTTCACATTGACGTAATCCAATTTTGCGAGTGGCCCAACTTTGCCGCATATCGCCGCGCCGTCAGCGAGAACATCAGACGCGACTATAAGAAGGCCAAAGAAGCGAATGCCATCGCGAGAACGGAATACGGCCTCGCCGGGCTCCGCGAGTTGGTCGCGTTTGTCGAGATGCGCCGGCACATGGCGCTGAGGAATAAGCTGCCCTTTTCGCGAGTGGTCGACTTTTTCACTCACGCCGGACGCCTTTTCGCGCTCGGCAAGGACTCATTCGTTACCACCGTCAGGATTGACGGGAAGTGCTACGCGGCCTTTTTCGGCGCAGTAGTCGGAAGCAGGCTCTACTATCTTTCCGGCGGCACGCGGAACAATCAACTTGGGGCCGGATCCTACCTGTTTCTCAATCTGATTGAGAAATGGTTTTCGAAGTACCCGAACGGCGAATTTCTGATGGGAGATTGCCCCAGGCCCTCCGCGAAACCGACTCACGATAACGGCAACCTTCTTTATCGAAGAAAGCTGCGTGTGCGCTCGATAAACGGAGTTGCATTCCGGCTCAAGCCAAAACATTCTGCGAGCGACGCCCCGTCGGATACTCAGAAAGCCTCTGCGGACGAACGCACGCTGGGGAACAAGCCCGGCGGTCGCATTATTGCGCACGAGATCCCGACGCCCAGCCCCGATCAGGGAAACGTACATCCGCGACGCGCCAAGGGAATCTCCTCATCAGGGCCAATGCCCGGCCCGATTTCCGGAGAACCGGGCAAGGCGTAGCCACCGGCGCTTTGCCAGAATTACTTCAAATCGAAAATTTTGCCAACTCGGCGGTTATTGTCGGTGCCGGCAGGCCACGGCGGGTTCTCTGCTACAATCGCGGATTCTTGCAGTGACTGCGGCCGCGAATGAACAAAGTCAAACTGCCACCATGGCTGCAGCACCTCGTTGCGACACTTGGCGGCGGTGGACTTTTCGTCGTTGCCTTCCTTGATTCCTCGGTATTGTCGTTTCCTGTTGTCACCGATCTGCTGGTAATCGAAGAGTCGATTCAAAATCACGCGCGAATGCCGTATTACGCAGCAATGGCCATGCTTGGCTCGCTCGCCGGATGCATTTGGCTTTATCTGATCGCGAAAAAGGGCGGGGAAGCGCTGTACAGGCGGCGTTCGGGCAAATGGACGGAGCGCATTCGAGGATGGGTTAGCAAAAATGCATTTCTGAGCGCGTTCGTTCCGTCATTGTTGCCGCCGCCTCTGCCATTTAAGGCATTCATTCTCGCCGAGGGCGTGTTTCAAGTGCCCTTGCGGACGTTCGTACTCGCGCTGCTTCTGGGGCGCGGTTTGCGATATTTCATCGAGGGACTGCTGGCGGTGCGTTACGGCGACGCCGCGACCGCGTTTCTCCTTGCTCATGGGAGGGCGGCGGGTTTGGCTACTGTGGTGGTTGTCTTGGCTCTTTACTTCATCGCTCGAATCTTCCAGAAGCACGGCGTGGAATAGACCCGTCAGCGCAGATTCAACTCATCGTATTTTGGCGCGCGCGAACCGAATTTCTTCGCGAACGACATGCAGCTCCGCGTCGAGGTCCACGACGACAATCATATTGTCGTTGTCCGTCGAGGCGGCGGGGAAGCGAAGATCGCGCAATTCGAAATGTGCTCCGTCGGGGCCCGGTTGAAGCGACGCCAGCGGAAATTTTGCGTAAGCTAGAAATCGCGCGGCCGCTGCGCTCTTCTGTGCCGCGGCGAGCGCGGGTGTCGGATCGGGTTTGTAGTGCGTCACGCCTCGTTCCGGATCAAAAATGCTCCCCGGGCCAAGCGGAACTTCTATTTCCACCAGCGCGTTGTCCGTGGCGACCACGCCCCGCCAGTCGAATGGCGAGATTGAAGTGGGAAACGCGCCCGCCGCTATCGGAATTGCGCCGCGATAGATTCGGGATTGAAGAATTTCCACGGCCCGCGAGTGGAGCGCGCTACGCGCGACGCCGTACAATGCGACAATTGCCAGCGCGGCAATCGCCCAACGCTGCGTGCCACGGCGCTGTTTCTTCTGCTCCCCAATTTCCTCGCTTACGAGTTTGAACAATTCGGGCAAGAGCAGTCCCGCGAGGAGAATGGCAAGAACCCACGGATCGAGATTTGCCGTCAGATTCCACGAATACCATTTGGGATGAAATGGCCAAAGGATCTGAATGCCGCCGCTATCGGCCAGATCGATTACGTCGTGAAAGGCTAGGCCCACCAAACATATGCCGAACGCTCGCGCAAAACCGAGCGGCGCGCCGGGTGTCGTGCGTTTTAGAAATCGATCGGCGAGACAAGCTCCAGCAGCGATGACCACAGCGAGGAACAGCGCTCCCGGGAGCGAATGCAGCAACGTGCGGTGATATCGCAGGTAAGCATCTGCACCGCCCAACGAGCTGAGCAAATCGACGTCGGGCGCGAGAGCCGTTGCGAGCAGAATCGGTGTCGCGAGCCGCGTGGTTCGAGCGAAGGCTGCGCGAGAAAGCGTTACCGACGCCAGCGCCTGTGTGACTGGATCCATTCGAGCGTGACTTTACTTGTTTGCCGTGGCGGGCACAACCAATGTCAGCGCGTCCGGCACGATGCGGAAATGCAGCGGCAGAGTTCCCACGGGTTCGCCGTCTACTTGCGCGTGGATGGTCGAACCGTTGGGCGACGAGCACGTTAGCTCGCGAGTTTTCCACGCGTGAATGCCGCGGACCGACCGCAGACGCCCGAGCCACAGCGCCGGTATCGCGCTGACGTAACGCCAGCGGCTCCGCGTATCGAATGCGACGATTTCAAAGGAATCTTCGAAGATGCTCGCGCCAGTGGTGATTTTGAATGGTCCGCCGTAATTTACAGTCCGGCCGACGACGATGAGCGTGGCGCTCCGCTTCGCCTCGCTCGATGAGATGGCAATCTCGGGAAAGCGATATTGAAATAATTGGCGCGCGCCCGCGGCCCAATACGCGATCACGCCGGTCCGGTCCTTCAAGCCCAGATCAACCGCGTGAACGATTGCCCCATCCGGGCCTGCGCCGGCGACGCTAAGAAAATACCGGCAACCTTGCGACGGATCGACTTCGCCGTGAGGCGTCGAGCTCATCACGGAGCCGAGCGCGATCCTCCGCGTCGTCCCGCCGGAAATCAGTCGCGCGGCCGCTGGGATGTGCCACGGAATCCCGAGTTCCTTCGCCAGAATATTGGCAGTGCCGGCGGGGAGAATTGCCATCGGCACGTGGCTTCCAACCAGGCCGTTGACGGCCTCGTTGATCGTGCCGTCTCCACCGCATACGATTACGAGATCGGCATTCCGCGCCGCTGCCTGGCGCGCAATCTCCGTCGCCGCGCCACGTGCGGAGGTTGGCGCGAGTTCCGCGGCGATCCCGTCGGCCTTGAGAAGGCGCGTGGCCTCTTCGAGTTCCGCAAAGCGCGTATGCCGCCGGCGCCCGCTCGCCGGGTTATAGATTAAAAGCGCGCTGTGAACGTTTTCGAGCATCGGGAGCCACCCGGTTAGCGTCGGATTCACCGGGGCAAACGCGCATTGTATAATACCGGGCTGCTTCTATCGCCCGCGTTCCTTCGAGGCATGATGCCAAAACAGAAAGACACCGCCGTCGGGAAGCGAATCGAGAAATTGCGCGACGCCATCCGCCGCCACGAACACTTGTATTACGTCCTCGACGATCCCGAAATTTCCGACGCGGCATTCGACAAGCTGATGATCGAGCTGAAAAAGCTCGAAGCCGAGCATCCCGGACTCGTCACCGCGGATTCGCCAACGAAACGCGTCGGCGGCGCGCCGCGCGAAGGCTTCGAAACGGTGCGGCACGGCACGCCGATGATGAGCCTCGATAATTCATTTTCATTCGAGGAACTCGACAATTTCGACCGGCGAGTGCGCGAGCTTGTGGGCCGCGAGAGCGTCGATTACGTCGCGGAGCATAAATTCGACGGCCTCAGCATGTCGCTCATTTACGAAGATGGCGTGCTCGTACGCGGCGTCACGCGCGGCGACGGGACGACTGGCGAGGACGTGACGCCGAACGTGAAGACGATTCGCTCGATTCCTCTCCGCATCGATGCCGCGCATTTGAAGAAGGCCGGAATCGGCCGGGATTTCGAAGTCCGCGGCGAAGCCGTCATGACCGCGAAGGCCTTCGAAGCGTTGAACGAATTGCAGGAGCAGCAAGGCGGCAAGCGCTTCGCGAATCCGCGCAATGCAGCGGCGGGCGCTGTGCGCGCGCTCGATCCGGCGATCACCGCCTCGCGCCGCCTCGATTTTTTCGCGTATTACCTTTTGGTGCGGGGACGCGAGCCGGAGAAGCGGCATTCGCTGGCGCTTGAGGCATTGAAGGAAATGCAATTCCGAAGCTCAGCGCACGACTCGAAACTTTGCCACGGAATCGAAGAAGTGAAGCGCTTTATCGGCGTTTGGGATTCGAAGCGCGACAAACTCCCTTATGAAATCGACGGCATCGTCATCAAGGTAGACGAAATTGCTTTGCAGAATGAACTGGGTTACACATCGAAGGCACCGCGCTGGGCCATCGCGTACAAATTTGCCGCGCGGCAGGAAACCACCGTGGTTAACGACATCATCGTGAACGTGGGTCGCACCGGCGTACTTACGCCGATGGCTTTCCTCGAGCCGGTGCAAGTCGGCGGCGTCACCGTCAGCCGTTCTACGCTCCACAACATGGATGAAATCGGGCGGCTCGGCGTCGAGATTGGCGACACGGTGTTAGTCGAGCGCGCTGGCGATGTCATTCCGCATGTCGTGAAAGTGATCAAGAAAGGCCGCGATCGTCATCCTTTCCGCATGCCTACGAAATGTCCCGACTGCGGCAGTTCAATTCATCACGTCGAGGACGAAGTCGCCTATCGCTGCGTGAATGCCGTCTGTCCTGGCCGCCTGAAAGAATCGCTGATGCATTTTGCCGGGCGCCACGCGATGAATATCGACGGCCTCGGCGAAAAAATCGTCGAGCAGCTCGTCGACAAGAAAATCGTGAAGGATTTCACGGATCTCTATTCGCTCGATCTCGAAACACTAGCCGGCCTCGAGCGCAAGGCCGAGAAATCGGCGCAAAATCTTCTCGACGAAATCGCCGCCAGCAAAAAGAACTCGCTCTCGCGCCTCATCTACGCGCTCGGAATTCGCATGGTCGGAGAGCGCACAGCGCAGTTGCTCGCAGAGCATTTCGGCTCGCTCGAGAAAATCTCACACGCGAGCGTCGAAGAATTGACCGAAGTCGGCGAAGTCGGCCCCAAGATCGCCGCAAGCATTGAGGAATTTTTCTCGGAGGCCGCAAATCAAAAACTTATCAAGCGCCTGCGCGACGCCGGAATCAATCCCAAAGTCGAGCGCAAAAAGCCGGAAAGCAACAAGCTCGCCGGCCAGACATTCGTCTTCACCGGCGGCCTAGCGCACCGAACGCGTGAAGAAGCCGGCGAACTGGTAGTCGCGCACGGCGGCAAAGTAATTTCCTCGGTCAGCAAAAACACAAGCTACGTAGTCGTCGGCACCGATCCCGGCTCAAAATACGACAAAGCCCGCGAGCTCAAAGTCCCAATCCTCGACGAAGCCCAATTCGAGAAGCTTATCACTGCGAAGTAACCCAGTGCCGTTGTGACGTTTCAATCTCCCACGTATAATCGAATCGGCGGGTGAGTCGGGCGATCGCCGGTGCTGCGCTCGCAAGAGAGCAGCGCGGGAGGAAAGTCCGGACTCCAAGTTGCCACCGAAAGGTGAGTGACTCAGAAAAGCCCTTCGGCGGAAACGCCTCAGGGCGAATTTTCGGCAATGCCGAGAATTCGGGCAACGCGCCTGGTAACGCCAGGGGGTTGCGCTCGAAAGGGCGCGGCTACGGAAAGTGCCACAGAAAATAAACCGCCGGTGCGAAACGCGCCTCTGCGGCGGCTCAAAGGGAAACCTTACGAGCCGCCTCAATCGGCCGTCCGCCTGGTAAGGGTGAAAAGGTGGGGTAAGAGCCCACCGCCTGGGTGGCAACATCCGGGGCACGGAAAACCCCGCGTGGAGCAAGGCCAAATAGGAGGGGAGGGCTGGCCCGGCCCGATGCAGCAGCTTCGCAAGAAGCCGCTGCGACGACCCTCGGGTAGGCTGCTTGAGTCCCGGAGCGATTCGGGACCTAGAAGAATGATCGCTGCAGCGCGTTTCGTTATATTTGCGGTTTCGGCCGCAAATCATTCAAGCGCGCCTGACAGAATCCGGCTTACAGACTCATCCGCCATCTTTAATTCAAGATTACGGCGACAGATGCGAAGAACCACATGGGCCGAGTGCTGGAAACGGTGATGCAGCGTGGCGTGGCGCTCATCACATAACGCGAGAGCCTGAAGGCAGCTGTGATCCCGATGGCAGAATACGAGAAATTTTCGCGCGCGACGAAGTCGAGGCTGACTGCGTTCAGCGAAGAGTTCGACGCGATGCTTGCGCGTATGCAGACGCCAAAGGCTCGCGCGGGAATGAAGGCGGCGTTTGATGCCTCTCCAGAGAAACTGGCGAAGGCCGCCGTTGAATTTGCGCACAAGCGCGACTGACGGTGCTCACGCCCCAATCGTCGCTTCGCACCGACTCATCTTATCGCAACTTGGATTTCACTTCGAGTTGCCGTGCAAAGACTGCTCGGCGCGGCGGGCGATGAACTTGAATCCTTTGGCGCGTGCGTCCTTTTCGAGCGAACTCAGAGTTTCTTGCCCTGCGGAAGCGGTTTTCGGAGATTTGATCTGGATTTCTCCGAGGGCCAGGCGCGCTTCAAATTGAACTGACACGAGCCCCAAGTGGGTCATGTCGGCAATCACGCCTTCCAGATTCTTCGCGGCCTCCTCGGATTTTCCAGTGGCGGCGTCTACTTGCGCCTGGGAGATTTGAATGGCCGCGAGCGCGTGGCGTTCCTGGCTCTTCTTCGCGAGAGCGCCGGCCTTCGCTGCGGCGCTCTGTGCGTCGGATAGTTTATTCAAGCCGAGTTCAGCCGGAATGAGAATCGCCAGCACTTCTGCTTCAAGATCGGAAGCTTTCTCGCGATGGGCTTCGGCCGCGGATTTGGTTGCGAGGGTATATGCAGCAGCGTAATTGCCCTCCGCGTTGTCCAAGTCTGCGATGAACGCGTTGGTCTCGGCCACAGATCCGTTGTCACCGAGCGCCGTGCGAATCGCCAAAGACTCATCGTAGAATTTGCGCGCGCCAGCTAAATCGTCCTGTTCCCGCAGAATCTGGCCCATTCCGAGCGCGGCGGACCCGCTATTCTGTTTCTCCCCGGACTCAGCAGAGATCGTGATTGCGTTCTGCACGTGAGCCCTGGCTCCCTCGAGATCGCCTAACTCCGCGCGGATTTCGCCCAGATTGCTATCGGTCAGGGCGATGCCATTTTTTTGTCCCGTCTCCTGATAAATCGCCTGCGCATTCTGAAACATCGCTTGCGCGGCGGCATCATTGCCATAACCGTACAAAATAGCAGCGAGATTATTGTCGACGAGCGCTTCGCTTGCGCGGTCGCCGATCTCTTGAGTAATCGCCAAGGCCTCGCGGAACAGTTTCTCCGAGCCGGACATATCACCGAGGTCAGACGCGACGTTGCCAAGGCTGGTTAAGTTTTGCTCGATACCCACCTTGTAGTCCGTTTCGCGGTCGATCGCCAGAGATGCCTCAAATATCTTTTTTGCGGCGAGATATTCGCCCTGGTCGTGCACGATGATGCCAATGTTGTGGAGGTTGACCTCTTGAGCATTCTTGTTTCCAATTTTTTCTGCGATAGCTTGGGCTTGGTCGTACATGCGTCGCGCAGATGCGTTGTCGCCTTGATCGGCGAGCATATTGGCCGCGCAAGTGATCGAGCGGGAAACGCCGCCTTGATCGCCAAGGGCGGCGTAGACGTCCCGCGCCCGTTCGCAGGCTTTCTGTCCGCCTTTCAAATCGCCGAGCATTTCGAGCGGCCGCGATTCCATGAAGAGCATGTCGCCTTCCAGCGAGCGAGCGTCGAGCGCCCGGGCTCTCTCAAGGTTGCGGTGCGTGATCTCGATCTCGTGCTTAAAATCGCCCTCTCCCTGTGCCACGCGCGCTTCGTTGATATCGATTTGGATCTCTTCCATGCCGGAGGCGGGTAGTTTGCGCAAAGCATCGATGTCGGCTTGTGCGTTCTTGAACTGTGAGTCGGCAATTTGCGCGTCCACAAGCGCAAGGCCGGGCCCAATTTCGTCGGGATAAAAATTCCAGATGGATTTATAAATTTCAATGGCCTTGGCGCGTTCGCCGATGGATTCGTCGTACGCTCCCTCGATCGAAAGCCGTTCCGCTCGCGGCAGCGTGGAGGAATCATCGAAAGCCAGTTTCGTTTCCGCTTTGGATTTCGCGAGATATCCCAGATTTTTCCACGCCCGCGCCATCACCAGGTGCGCCAGCGCGAAATGCGGCTGAGCTTTGATAACTTGCTCGAGCAGCGGCTGGGCGCCCTTGGTGTCAAAGTTGCGCATGCGTGTGAGCGCGTCCACATAAGCCCGGGCGGCTACGGGATCCGACGGAATGGAAACCTGAACAATCTCGGAATCCTCGGGAGTGATTTGCCCGGCGCCGAGCTTCTTGCGAATCTCCACTCCCACCCGCGCCACTAGATTCGCGATCTGCATTTCGGTGCCTTGCGCGGACATCGAGCTCAGCATCTCTCCCGTTGACGTGTTCTCGAGACGAAGATCGAGACGCACCTGGCCATTGCCCAGCGCAAGATAAGAGCCGAGCAGGACGTAATCGCTTCCGATGCTGGCGCGAATTTTGTGCAGAGTCTCCGTGCCATAGCTATCGGCGTCGGTGAGCGAAAGATTCAATTTCATGCGCGCGATGTTTTCGCCGGGAATGGTGCGCAGTTTTTCGCCAGCGCCCACCTCGGTGGTGAGCATCTCGGCGAGCGCCGTCGAAAGCCAAGCCTCATCGGGGCGCCCCGATAAATTCTTGAAGCCGAGAACGGCCACCGCGGGACGAATTTGCGCAGGCCGGACGGGAATTCCAGCACCAGTTGCGCTGCTTGGAATTGCAGCCGCTCCGGAGTGGCTAAACCGGCTGCGCAAGTCTCCGCGCAAACCTCCGAAGTTGAGTCCAATCATCGCGCCCACTGCGAGCAACACCACCACTCCCATAGCGATTGCCCACCTAGCTCCAACGGAGAGGCGAGCGCCAGGCGCCCCGGCGGCAGCCGCGCCCGCTCCAGCCAAAGCCGTTGCGCCAGATCCGCTTCCGGCGATGAGTCCCTCGAGAGCGACACGCAGTTCACCGGCCGTCTGATAGCGTTGCGAAGGCGTTTTGTCGAGCGCCTTGCGGATCACCGTGTCGAGCCCCGGCGAAATCCGCGGGTTAATCGAAACGGGTGGCGCGGGTTCTTGATGCAGGATCGCGCCCATGATTTCCGGGACTTGCGCCTGCGGGAAAGCGCGCGTGCCAGTCGCCATCTCGTAAAGCACCGCGCCGGCCGAGAAAATATCGCTGCGCGCGTCGGGAACTTGGCCGGTCAATTGTTCCGGCGACATATACGGCACGGTGCCGGAAATGGCTGCGGTCTCGACAGTGATGCTCTGCGTGGCGTCACGCGCAATGTCGCCGGTGATTACAGTGTGCATGCGCCGGGCAAGCCCGAAATCCAGGATCTTCAGGCGCCCGTCCGGAGTGAGAATAAGATTGTGCGGCTTTAGATCGCAGTGGATGATTCCGCGGTCATGCGCTGCGGCGAGGCCGTCGGCAAGTTGAATTCCCAGTCGCGCAACTTCCGGAAGCGGTAGCGGACCCTCTTTGATTTTGTAATTGAGCGCGCGCCCGGGAATCAGCTCCATCACCAAAAAATCGACGCCATCCTGATCGGCAAACTCGAAGATCGTTTCGATATTGGGATGATTCAACTGAGCGAGGGCAAGCGCTTCCTTGCGGAATTTCTTGCGGACCGATTCATCGGCCAGGGTGCCCGGCGGAAGAATCTTCAGTGCGACGTCGCGGCCAAGTCTTTCGTCGTGTGCGCGATAGACCACGCCCATTCCGCCGGAGCCGATTTGTTCAATGATGCGATAGTGACCGAGCGTAGTCCCAAGCATCGCGTGTGAATGGCTCCTCTGACCGGCTGATCCCTGCCGCGCATATTAGGATGCGCCCCGCACGATGTCAATTTTGCCGCAATGTATCGCACCCAAAATCTTGCCGACGATTTTCCATTCCGGTTATAGTTGCTGCCCGAGATCGGCGATTCGTTAAAGAGAGGCGCGATGCAAAGAATTGCGAAGCGAGTGTCCATGGCGGCAGCGATTTTCATAATGGCCGCCGTCACAGCGGCCATAGCTCCTTCCGCGCACGCGCAAGGCTCCCGGCAGCAGGATCCCGCCTTGATAGCGCGCAGAAACGCCACGGAAAAAGAACTCGAGTCCATCGCCATCATCGAGCGCAAAGTCATGGTGCCGATGCGCGATGGCAAGCGCTTGCAGGCCGACATCTACCGCCCGAAAGACGAGTCGAAGAAATACCCCATCATTTTCGTGCGCACGCCCTACAACTTCAATTACTGGGATGTCGAGTTGGGCGCGCCACGCGACATGACCACCGAACTCGAAGCCGTCAAGCGCGGCTACGCCTACGTCGAAATGAACGAGCGCGGCCGCTATTTCTCCGAAGGCGACTACGACATTCTCGGTGTGCCTCTCACTGATTCCGACGACGCTCTTGATTGGATGGGCGCGCTGCCGTGGTCAAGTGCCAAGGTCGGACTAATCGGCTGTTCCTCCACCGCGGAATGGCAGTTGGCGGTCGCAGCCCGCGGCAACAAGGCGCTGACCACCTTCATCCCCGAGAGCTTCGGTGCCGGGGTGGGCCGCGTCGGGCCGTACTACGAGCAGGGCAATTGGTTTCGCGGCGGCGCTGTGCAGATGCTGTTCGGAACGTGGCTCTACGATTACGGCTTGCAGACGAACAATGCGAAGCCAAATTTCGCTCCGGGCACGTCGCAGCAAGATTTAGTGACAGCGGCTCGTCAGTGGGATTTGGCCGCGCATCCGCCCGCAGTTGATTGGTCAAAGGCACTGCAACACCTGCCGGAAAAAGACATCTTCGCCGCAGTGAACAGCCCGCATGGCATCTACGCCGACAAAACGCCCTCCGGCAAACCTGGCATGATCGAGCGCACGCCGAACGATCCATCGTGGTATGAAGGCGGCCTCTGGAACGACAGCATGCATATCAACATTCCCGGCCTCTGGATGATGACGTGGTATGACGTGAGCGTCGCGCCCAACCTCGCTGCGTACAATTTCGTCCGCAAAACCGCCAGCCCCGAAGTTGCCAACGAACAGTTCGCGATCATCGCTCCCGTCGCCCACTGCAGCTACAAGCGAGCCGCCGACCACACCATCGTCGGCGAACGCGACATGGGCGATGCTCGCCTCGATTATGACGCCTTTACCTACGGCTGGTTCGACCACTTCCTCAAGGGCGAAGACAACGGCGAGCTAGCCAAGACGCCGAAGGTCCGCTACTACACAATGGGCAGCAATAAGTGGCAGTCATCCGACGTGTGGCCGCCAGAAAACGCGAAACCGGTTACCTATTATCTCGACAGCGCCGGCCGCGCCAACACCCTGAATGGCGACGGCGCACTAATCGCGTCGCCCAACGCGAAAGACACCGCCGACAAATTTGTCTACGATCCGATGAATCCCGTCCCCACACACGGCGGAGGTTTCTGCTGCATGGGTGCGGAATACAAAGCGGGCGCTCTCGATCAGCGTTCCGAGGAAGCTCGCGGCGACATTCTTGTGTACAGCACGGAACCATTGAGAGAAGGCATAGAAGTTACTGGCCCGATTGACGTGACGCTCTACGTCTCGAGCGATGCGAAAGGCACCGACTTTACCGTGAAGCTGATCGACGTATTGCCAGACGGCACTGCTTACAACATCGAAGAGAACATTCAGCGCATGCGCTACCGCGAGGGATATGACAAGCCGCCCGTCTGGATGGAGAAAGACAAAGTCTACAAGGTCACGTTTCAGCCTATGCAAACCAGCAACTACTTCGCGCCCGGACACGAGCTGCGAATCGAAATTACCAGCAGCAACTTCCCGCGTTTCGACCGCAACCTCAACACTGGCGGCGACAACATCAGCGAGTCACAGGCTGTGGTAGCGCACAACGAAGTTCATCACTCTCGCCAGTACCCATCCAGCGTGACGCTGAGCGTCGTAAAAAGGTAAGCGTACTTCGCGGCGAAGATGCCTTGATGCCGGCAGCGCCTTGACGCCCCGCACATCCTGCCGTACCGAGGCAAAGCAGTTACAGCGTTTCACTTAGTGAAGTTTGACTTGCTGGATACCGCGACCTAAGATTGCGTCACATTTTCTCGATGATCGGCCAAACCATCTCGCACTATCGCATCTTGGAAAAGCTTGGTGGCGGCGGAATGGGTGTCGTCTATAAGGCCGAAGACACCCGGCTCGGCCGAATCGTAGCTTTGAAGTTCCTTCCGGACGATGTATCACACGATGCGCACGCCCTCGAACGCTTCAAGCGTGAAGCGAAAGCAGCCTCGGCCCTCAATCATCCGAATATTTGCACCATCTATGACATCGGCGAAGACGGCGGCCGTGAATTCATCGCCATGGAGTTTCTCGACGGCCAGACGCTCAAGGATCGCATTTCCGGAAAGCCGTTGCCGCTCGATCAAGTGCTGGAGCTAGCTGCCGAAATCGCCGACGCCCTCGATGCAGCCCATGCCAAAGGAATCGTTCACCGTGACGTCAAGCCCGCCAACATCTTCATTACCGGGCGCGGGCACGCCAAGGTTCTGGATTTCGGTCTGGCAAAGCTGTCACCAGCGGTCGGCGGCGCAAATATCTCGTCCATGCCTACGGTGAGCGACGTGGATCAACTCACTCATGTGGGCGCGGTGATCGGCACCATCGCGTACATGTCCCCCGAACAAGTGCGCGGGGAAGAGATGGACGCGCGCACGGATTTGTTTTCGATCGGTGCCGTGGTGTACGAGATGGTGACAGGTGTTTCGCCGTTCCGCGGCGAGACCTCCGGCGCAATTTCTGGCGCGATCCTCAACAGCGCGCCAGTCGCGCCAGTGCGGCTGAATCCCGGCGTGCCCCCGAAATTGGAAGAAATCATCAACAAGGCTCTCGAGAAAGACCGCAAGCTGCGCTATCAGAATGCCGCCGACATTCGCACCGATTTGCAGCGCCTAAAGCGCGATTCAGATTCAACTCCCGCATCCGGCGCGGCCATCTCTCCAGCGCATTCCGCGACCCGGCGATTCGCGCTCCCGCTTGTCGCGGCCGCCATCGCTCTGACGTTGATCGCCGTGGTTGCAGGTTTCTTTTTCTCCCGTCGTTCCCGCCAGAACGCGCCCGTGGGCAACAATTGGCAGCAACTAACGTTCTTCACCGATTCCGCCGTCTATCCAACCCTCTCTCCCGATGGCCGCATGCTTGCCTTCATCCGCGGGAACGACGCTTTCTTCGGCCCGGGGCAGGTCTACGTCAAATTTCTGCCGGATGGCGAGCCGGTCCAACTCACCCATGACTCGACGCAGAAGATGAGTCCCGCTTTTTCTCCTGATGGCTCTAGCATTGTTTATGGGACCGTCATCCCCTGGGACACATGGGAAGTGCCGGTCGTCGGTGGCGTCGAGCCACACTTGATGCTTCCCAACGCTTCCTCACTCACCTGGATTGCTGATGGAAAGGGGTTGCTTTTCTCCGAGATCAGGGACGGTTTGCACATGGTCGTAGTGACCACCGATCAAGCACGCGGGCAGAGTCGCGATGTCTACTCGCCTTCCGGCGGGCGCAGTATGGCCCACCATTCCTATCTTTCTCCCGACGGCCATTGGGCCCTGGTTGTTGAAATGGACAATCGAGGCCAATTGGCCCAATGCCGCGTTGTCCCGTTTTCCGGCGGCGGAGAACCGCATCTCGTCGGCCCGGCCGATAGCACTTGTTACGCGGGTGCCTGGTCTCCCGACAGCAAGTTTGTTTACCTCAGCGCCGCCAACGGCGCCGACGTTCACATTTGGCGCCAGCAATTTCCGGACGGCCAGCCAGAGCAAGTGACTAACGGCCCAACGAGCGAGGCGGGCATTGCCATGGCCCCAGACGGCAAATCGTTCGTCACCGCTGTCGGCTCGGTTGACGCGACTGTCTGGGTTCACGATCACGACGGCGACCATCAAGTCTCATCCGAAGGCAATGCAACGCAGCCTGCTTTTTCGCCCGATGGAACGAAGCTCTATTTTTTAATGACCAATGGCCAGACTACGGGTTTCGAACTGTGGGAGAGGGAACTGGCCAGCGGAAAGACCGAGAGGCTTCTGCCAGGATATTCGATGGACGGCTACTCGGTTTCTCAGGATGGAAAACAAATCGCCTTCGCGATGACAGGTGAGGACGGGCGTTCCGGTTTGTGGGTCGCCCCGGCGAATCGCAGTTCGTCGCCCGTGCGTATCGTTGCCTCCGCGAATCGGCCTTCCGCATCTGTCCGTGTCGGCGCCTCCGCAATAGAGGATTCGCCTTTTTTCCTGCCGGACGGGGATCTGGTGTTTCGTGCCGTCGATGAAGGCGGAACAAATTACTTGTATCGCGTGAAATCAGACGGAACAGCTCGCCGAAAGATAAGCCCCGAACCCGTTTTCGACTTGATCGCAATATCTCCCGACGGTCAGTGGGCTGTTGCAGCTGCGCACGCCGCCGATCCGGAGAGCACAGTCTCAACAAAAGCGTATCCCTTGGCCGGGGGCGATCCCGTCCCTCTGTGCGGAGAGTACTGTGTGATCCAATGGGACGTTCGCGGAGAACTGTTTCTCGTGGATTACAATGTCAGTAACGGAGGCAATACCTATGTGCTATCCCTCCGGCACGGCACAGATATTCCGAAGCTGCCCGCCGGGGGAATCGCTCGCATCGAGGACATCACCAACGCGAAACCCGTGGCGGCAATCCCTCGATTCGTCAGCTCTGCCGCGAGCATTTCCGTATACGCTTACGTTCAAGAAACCACCCGCCGCAATCTCTACCGCATCCCGCTCCCATAAATCATTCATTGCCTTGATCCCTCATTCACTCGAATATTTCTACCTGCACAATTCTCGGCGACTGAATTGTCAGCGCGCTACTGCGCGTCGTCGCGTTGACTTGCTATCGGGCGCAGCATAAGATTTGCGGCAATGGCCGATTCTTCTCCACTTTCCGGACGAACAATTTCCCACTATCGCGTCATCGAGAAGCTCGGTGGCGGCGGGATGGGCGTCGTCTATAAAGCCGAAGACACGCGGCTCGACCGCGCCGTCGCCCTGAAATTCCTCCCGGAGGAGTTGTCGGGCGACGCACAAGCGCTGGAGCGTTTCAAGCGCGAGGCGAAGGCAGCGTCTGCGCTCAATCATCCGAATATCTGCACGATCTACGACATCGGCGAAGAAGACGGCAAAGCGTATATCGTCATGGAATATTTGGATGGCGTGACGCTGAAGCATCTCATCGGCGGCCGTCCGATGGAGATAGAGACTCTCCTCAATGTGGCGATTCAGATCGCAGATGGGCTCGATGCGGCGCATGGAGAAGGAATCGTCCATCGTGACATTAAGCCCGCGAACATTTTCGTTACCAAGCGCGGGCACGCGAAAATTCTGGACTTTGGGTTGGCGAAGGTCAGCGCAGCAAAACACGCGACGAGTAACGCGGACACTCTGGCGACGCAGGGAGTGGACGTGGACCAACTCACGAGTCCCGGGAGCACGCTGGGAACGGTTGCGTACATGTCACCGGAGCAAGTTCGGGCGAAAGAGTTGGATGCGCGAACCGACCTCTTCTCATTTGGCGTAGTTCTTTATGAAATGGCGACAGGGCAGTTGCCATTCCGCGGGGAAAGTTCCGGTGTCACCTTCAATGCCATCCTCGAACGAGCGCCGGTGCCAGCCGTTCGTCTTAATCCTGAATTGCCGGCAAAACTGGAAGAGATCATCGACAAATCGCTGGAGAAGGACCGCAGCTTGCGTTATCAGCACGCCTCCGAGATGCGTTCTGATTTGCAGCGGCTGAAACGCGACACGGACACAGGCCGCTCAGGCGTGAGTCCCGGCGGATCATCGACGGATGTCGCGCAAGTTGCAGTGTCCTCGGCGGCCACATCCGCGAGCGCGGCTCAGACGGCTAGCGGCGTTTCGAGTTCCGATACGCAAGTTGCAGTCGGGCTATTGTCGCGGCACAAGATGGGTTTATTGGCAGCCGTTGCGGCCGGGATTTTGATTTTGGCTGGACTGGGCTACGGGGCGCATCGTTGGCTCGCGCCCGGTTCAAGTTCCAACATTGATTCACTAGCTGTGCTGCCGTTTACGAACGTGACCGCGGACCCGAATGCCGATTACCTCAGCGACGGGCTGACCGAAAGCTTAATCGGCGACCTCTCGCGGCTGCCGAACCTGACGGTGCGCCCGCGCAGTTCCGTGTTCCGTTACAAAGCTAAGGATCTCGACCTGCAAAAAGTCGCGAGTGAGTTGCAAGTCAACGCGGTGGTAACGGGGCGCGTCACGCAGCACGGCGATTCACTGATCGTCAGCGCCGAATTGACGGACACGCGCAAGAATCGCAGCCTGTGGAGCGAACAATACGATCGCAAGCTTTCGGATGCTCTCTCCGTGCAGCGTGAGATTTCCGACGAAATTTCCGCGCGCCTCCGGGAAAAATTGACCGGGGAGCAAAAGACGCAATTGGCCAAAGGCGGTACGAACGATTCCGAGGCTTACGGGCTATACCTCAAGGGCCGCTACTATTGGGATAAGCGCACGCCTGATGGGCTGGCGAAAGCGAAGGATTATTTTCAGCAGGCGATTGATAAGGATCCCAACTATGCGCAGGCCTACGTGGGGCTCGCGGAATATTACAGCGTTCTCCCGGTCTATACGAACGCGTCGAACGCGGAGACGAATCCAAAGGCGATCGCCGCGGCCAAAAAGGCGTTGGCAATCGACGAGACGCTGGCAGAGGCGCACGCCTCGTTGGCCAGCTCCGAGGACCTGAACTGGGATTGGGACGAGTCCGAACGGGAATTCCGGCGCGCGCTGGAGTTGAATCCTAACAGCGCGCGCGCACACATCCTCTATGCCATTCACCTCGAGTTCCTGGGAAAACTGCAGGAAACTCTGGAGAACGTGCGGCGTGCCATCGAACTCGATCCGCTGAATCTGAATGCCCTTGATAATTTGTCGGAGGCCTACATTTATACCGGGCAATACGCCGAATCCATCGAGCAATCAAAAAAGATCGTCGAAATCGATCCGACCTTTGCCAATGTTTATAGTCATTTGGCGGACGCCTATCGGCTCACGGGCCAATATGAGCTTTGGCTCGAGGCGGAGGAAAAGGCCGCGACTCTCAGCAATGAACCCGGCCGTCTCGCCGTGATAAAGGCCGTTAAGGAGGAATACGCCAAATCGGGCTTTCGTGGAGCGCTGAAGAGGGAGGTAGAGCTCGTCGAAGCGGCGTCAAAACACACATATATGGATCCGGCGCTTGTTGCCGGCCTCTATGCGATGCTGGGAGACAAGGACAAAGCGTTTGCTTGGCTGGAAAAGGCCTATGCCGAAAAGAGCGCGTTCATGAGCTACATCAAGGTTGCTCGCGATTACGACTCGCTGCGCTCCGATCGCCGCTACGCCGATCTGCTGAAACGCATGGGCCTGCCTCAGTAGCAATTTTTCCTGCGCCTGCAAAGGCGCCAGCCATCACATATCTAAGCGACAGCTTCTCGCGGCGCGCTGACTTGGGCCAGGCGCGGCCCCCACGGCGGACTGTCCTACAAATTCGGTGACGCCGCAGTGCGTTGACTTGTCTGTGGGCGCAGCATAAGATTTGCGCGGATGCCTGATTCTTCTCCACTCTCCGGCCGCACGATTTCCCACTATCGCATCATCGAGAAATTGGGCGGTGGCGGCATGGGTGTCGTGTATAAGGCCGAAGACACGCGCCTTCATCGCTTTGTTGCCCTTAAATTCTTGCCGCAGGATGTTGCCCGAGACCCTCAGTCGCTCGCCCGTTTTCAACGCGAAGCGCAAGCCGCTTCCGCACTGAATCATCCCAATATTTGCACCATTCACGACATCGGCGAACAGGATGAGCAGGCGTTCATCGTCATGGAGTTTCTCGACGGCACCACTCTGAAGCATCGCCTCGGCGGCAAGCCGCTTGAAATGGATTTGCTGCTGGATTATGCCGAGCAGATTGCCGACGCGCTCGATGCCGCGCATTCCGCCGGCATCATCCACCGCGATATCAAGCCCGCGAATATTTTCATCACCAAACGCGGCCAATTAAAGGTTCTCGATTTTGGTTTGGCGAAATCGCTCGCTCCGCCGACTGCATTGTCGGCCTCCGCGACGCAGGATTTTGTCGGCGTCTCGCCCGAACATCTCACGAGTCCCGGAAGCACGCTGGGGACGATTGCATACATGTCGCCGGAGCAAGCGCGCGCCCGAGACCTCGATGCGCGCTCGGATATTTTTTCGTTCGGCACTGTGCTCTACGAAATGGCGACGGGCTCGCTGCCATTCCGCGGCGAGAGCACCGCGGTGATATTTGAATCCATTCTGAGCAAAACGCCGACGCCGCCGACGCGCTTGAACCCCGACCTGCCTCCCAAGCTCGAAGAGATCATCGAGAAGGCGCTCGAGAAGGATCCCTATCTGCGATGTCAGACCGCCGCCGAACTCCGCGCCGATCTGAAACGGCTCAAGCGCGACATGAATTCGAGTCGCCACCCTTCGGCTGAAAAGACTGACTCGTCGCATGTGCATCCTGCTGCCGCTGGCCCAACGACCAAGTCCGTTGCCGTGCTTTACTTCGAAAATCAAAGCGGCTCGAAGGAAGATGAATATCTGCGCGACGGCATCACCGAGGACGTCCTCACCGAACTCTCCAAGATTCGCGGGCTAAACACTTTTTCTCGCGCAACAGTTCTGGCATTCC
>JBAPOP010000092.1:0-15393 GCA_049279675.1 Candidatus Acidiferrales bacterium | reverse complement strand
AGCCTCGGGTCTGAAGACCCGAGCTACATTAGAATCTGGGTTCGATCGGAAGAGGGAATTGGAGGACGGGCGAATGGCGAATGGTGGCTCGGGACCGTTGACTGAGGGATTGGTGGAGAAGCCTGCGGCGTGGGGACGCAGCGATCGCAAGCGGCTTTTTGTTTGGTTTGGAATTGGTTTTATTTTTCCGGAGATTTTGGTTTTTGCGTTTCATCTACAGGGCAAAGCTAGCGACATTGTGTTTAGTGTGCGGAGTGAATTGCCGGTTAAGGCGATTTTGGCGTTCGGTGTGTTTGTGGCGACCTGGATTGTGGCGCGGATGGAGAAGAGGCCGCTTGACGATTACGGGATGCCGCTGCGGCGGGCGTTTGGATTGCGATTTTGGGAGGGGTTGATTTGGGGATTCGCGATGCTGTCGGCGATTTTGGTGATTATTCGCGCGTCGGGGGATTTTCAAATTGACTCGGTGGCGCTGCGCGGGGCGGCGGCTTGGCGGTATGCGTTGGAGTGGGGGCTGGTGTTTTATTGCGTGGCGATACATGAAGAATTTGCGTTTCGCGGGTATCTGCTCGTCACTTTTGTGAGGCGGCTGAAATTCTGGCGGGCAGCGATTCTTAGCTCGGCGATTTTCGCGGCGGCGCATTTGGGAAATCCTGGGGAGAATTTTCTTGGGATTTTGCAGGTGTTTTTGACCGGGATGATTTTTTGCCTAACGATCCGGCGGACGGGGACACTGTGGTTTGCGATCGGATTTCATGCGGCTTGGGATTGGGCGGAGACGTTTTTCTATGGGACGCCGGACAGCGGACTTGTCGGAGTTGGGCGATTGCTGAACACGTCGGTGCATGGGCCGAGTTGGCTTACGGGAGGATCGGCGGGGCCTGAGGGAAGCGTGATCGCGTTCGTGGTGCTGCTGCTTTGCGCGCTGCTTGTCCATTTTCGATTTCCGACTGCGATTTATCCGGATCGGCCTGCATAGAGCGAGATGGATGCGGGTATGGGTACTGTTTTCGCTTCCGAAGGTGGTAACGCCGCGCGAGATTCGGGCATCGTAGTGCGCATGGGACGGGGCCTCCGGGCTCTGAGTAGAAGTGAGGCGGGGGCTGCGGCTGGAGCTTCGATTAGAATCGACATTTGGAATGCAATGAGGGTGCAGGCCGTTTGCGATTTCTCGGGCCAAACGGGGCGTGTATAATCGCGTGTCGCTTGCGAGCGGTGTTGGCCTGCGAGGCCCACGCGCGGGCTTGATCCCAGCGGTTTTGGCTGGCGGAGGACTATGGGCGTAGATTTTTTCGGGATGAATGAGAGAAGCGGCGGGCGCAAACAGGCGCGAACGGTGAGTCGCGCGTGGGCGATGGCGGCGTGCGGCGTCGTGGTGCTGGCGGCGTTGGGCGCGGCGGTTACTGCGGAGACCGTGACTCTCGTGCGCGTGAAAGAGTTTTTTGAGACAAGGGCTTATCCCGCGGCGTACATCCCGGCTGGTGCGCGCGAGCAGGCCATTGAGCAGATGAAAGCGATGAGCGTGGCTTCAGGCGCCGACCAACCTGTTTGGAAATCAATCGGAATAGTTTCAATGGGATTTCCCAATCGCAGCGTGAGCAGTGCGCCGGCGGATGTCGCCGAGCCGGTGAGGGCCATAGAAATTGATCCGAGGGATCCGACTGGCAAGACCGTCTATGTAGGCGCGGCGAGCGGAGGTGTTTGGAAGACCACGGACGGAGCGAATTGGATTCCACTTACAGACACTCAAGCGTCGCTGGCGATTCGATCGTTGGCGCTCGATGCGACCACTTCGCCCGTGACGATTTATGCGGGAACCGGAGAGCGGACCGCTGACGGACACAATTTTTATGGCGCGGGAGTCCTGAAGTCTGCGGATGACGGGCAGACTTGGAGCGCGTCGGGTGAGGCTGCGTTTTCTGGCGCGACGAGTGGCGGCGTTTCGATCGAGGCGCTTAGCGTTAGTCCGAATTCAAGCACTCATCGCGATGTATTGGCGGCGGCCAGCGGATCGGCTGACGCAGTGGGTGGAGGCGTGTGGCGCTCGGTGGACGGCGGAGAGACGTGGGCACTAGTTCTGACGGGCGGAGCGGGAATCGTGGGATTTGATGTAGCGTTTGACTCAAACGATCTGTCGGGCATGACCGCGTATGCGGCGCTTGGCCGCGACAATGCAAGTGGAGTTTCCGGCTCGGCGTGCTTGAGCGCGTGCGGCGGACTCTTCATTTCAAATGATGCGGGGGCGAGTTGGAAGCGGCTTGTAGCGTTCGATCAAGTCACAAATCAGCTTTTCGACCGAGCTCAGATCGGGCGAGTGGCGCTTGCGTTGGGGGCGTCATCAGCAGGGAAATCGGCAGGGAAGACGATTCTCTATGCGGCGATTGCTGACGCGGCTACGGGTTCTGCGGATCTTCTTGGCGTTTTCAAGAGCGACGACGGCGGGAGCACCTGGATGAGGATTTCGGATCCGCCGAACCGTTTGTGCGCGGGTGAATGTTCCTTTGCGATGACGTTGCGTGCCAGCGCGAGCGATCCATCGTTAGTATTTGCGGGAGGTTCGGGCCTTGCGCGTTCCATTGATGGCGGGAATTCGTGGCAGGACGTGACGACTGACCGCAAACGTGCCTCACTATATCCGGGACAACTTGCCATCGCTCTTAGCCGCGACGGCTCTGTGCTCTATGCTGGCAACGAAAACGGCGTCTGGAACTCGACGGATGTCTCGAACGCGGGCGTCGCGGCGGAATCGCACACTTGGAATAATCTCAGTGGAATTTCAAGCGCGGCGCCTCTAAACATTTACGAACTTGAAGGTCTGTGTGGCCCGGCGTGGAAGTGTGTCGGTGATTTCATCAGATCGGGGCCAGCGCGGGGGTTGCCGGAGCGCTTTCAGTCATCTTATTCGCTTGATCCGCAGGACACTCGCGTTGAGTATGCGGGATTTTCTGGATTTTCCGGAATTAATGGCGACGCTCTCGGTCACGTCTTCATGACGGCGAGCGGCGGCGCGCAGTGGAGCGATATTAGCGGGAATCTTCCGAATATTCCGGTGAACGACCTCGTCGTGGATCCCGCGTTGGCGGACACGCTTTACGTGGCGACGGATATTGGCGTTTTTGCGACGAGCGATCGTGGCTCGACTTGGGCGCCGCTAGGGGCGGGGCTGCCCATTGTGCCGGTGACGTCGCTCGCGCTTCAGCCAGCATCGCGCGTGCTGAGTGCGGCGACATTTGGACGGGGCGCGTGGGAGCTTCCGCTTGGCGGCGGGACGGCATTTCATCTGGACAGCCTTTCGCCTGCAAGCGCGACGGCCGGGGCTGCGAGCTTTACGCTCAATGTGAAGGGCAGTGGATTCACGAATCAATCCACGATCCGATTGAATTCGACGCCGCTCGCGTCGACGACGCTGCGGCCGGACGGCTCGCTTGCGACGGTGGTTCCAGCAAAGCTGCTGAAGGCGGGCGGATCGATCAGCGTCAGCGTTGTTGACAATGGATCGGTGTCGAACAGCGAGACGCTGGCGGTGACGAATCCCGTGCCGACGATCAGCTCGATAACTCCGACGAGCATCACGGTCGGGAACGGCGAATTTACGTTGACGGTGGCTGGCACAAATTTCGTGACGGGGTCGGTGGTCAATTTCGGCAACACCTCATTGACGCCGATTGGCTCGTCATCCGCGACATCGCTGACGGTGGAAGTGCCGACGAGCGCGATTGCGACGGCGGCGGTGATCAACGTCTCGGTGACGAATCCGACGCCGGGCGGCGGCACGAGCGGCACGGAAACGTTTGACGTGCAGGATTACGCGCTCGGACCGGTGACGCCGACGATTGCGACGGTGGCTGGAGGATTCACAGCGCAGTACAAGATTCCTGTGACCGGGCTGAATGGATTCAACGTGCCGCTCACGCTGACTTGCAGCGGCGTGCCGGCGAATGCGGTGTGCTCGTTCTCGCCGACTTCGGTCACGCCGGCGGCTTCGGCGGTGACGGAAACGATGTTGGTGACGACGGAATCGAATTCGTTCGCGCCGACGGGCGGCACGGGCAGGCGAATTCCTCCCGATTATCGAAAGTATTGGCCTCTGATTGGCGGATTGGCTGGATTTTTAATTTTGATGGCGTGGATTTCGCTGCGAGCGGGAAATCAGGAATGGCGACGGCGATTCGTTTTGGCCGCGTGCGTTGCGGGGATTGCGTTCGCGGGAACTCTATCGGGCTGCGTGAGCGGCGGGGCGGGCGGCACGGCGGTGGGGACTTATCAAATCACGATTACGGCGGAAGCGACAGCGGTGACAACCGGATCTACTACCGTGACGATCGCGAGCCACGAGGTGATGGTGACGCTGATTGTGACGGAGACGCAGTAGATTGCCGGAGCGGGCAGCGTCGAAAATTCTGGCCGCTTGTTTATCGGTCGCGCGGCCATTGCTCGATCGTTTGACCGAAAAGCGATAGACCGCTAGAGCATTTGCCTCAGTACGTATTGAAGAATTCCGCCGTGCTGGTAATACGTCACTTCGACCGGTGTATCGATTCGCGAGATCGTGTTGAACGCGATTTCCTTGCCGTCCGCGCCACGGGCGCGAACTCGAATTTTCTTGCGCGGCCCAAAATCATTCGCCAAGCCATCGATCTCGAATTCTTCCGTGCCTGTCAGGCAGAGCGATTTCGCGGAGTCGCCGGGATTAAATTCGAGCGGCAGAACGCCCATTCCGATTAAATTGCTGCGGTGGATGCGCTCGTAGCTTTCGGCAATGACGGCGCGGATTCCGAGAAGCGTGGTGCCTTTCGCGGCCCAATCGCGCGAAGAGCCGGAACCGTATTCCTTGCCAACGAGAACTACGAGAGGCACGCCTTCCGATTTGTAGCGCATCGCGGCATCGTAGATTGTCATTTGCTCGTTGCCCGGCTGGTGGCGCGTCCAACCGCCTTCAGTGCCGGGCGCGAGTTGATTGCGCAAGCGAATGTTGCCGAAAGTTCCGCGGGTCATCACTTCGTCGTTGCCGCGGCGAGCGCCGTAGGAGTTGAAATCCTTGGGCTGAACGCCGCGCGAAATTAAATATTTTCCCGCGGGGCTATCCGCGGGGATCGAACCGGCGGGTGAAATGTGGTCGGTCGTCACGCTGTCGCCAAGTAACGCGAGCACGCGAGCGCCGTGAATATCGGTGAGTGCGGACGGCGTCAGAGACATCGAGTCAAAATACGGGGGCAATTTGATATAGGTGGATTTTGCGTCCCAGGCGTAGAGATCGCCCTCGGGAACGTGGAGGCCGCGCCATTGCGCGTCGCCGGTGAAGACGTCGCCATATTCTTTGCGGAACATGTCGCTGGTGACCGAGGCGCGCAGCGTGGTTTCCACCTCGACGGGCGTGGGCCAGATATCGCGGAGGAACACGGGCTTTCCGGATTTATCGTTGCCGAGAGGCTCCTTGGCCATATCGAAATCCATGCGGCCCGCAAGAGCGTAAGCGACGACGAGCGGAGGCGAGGCGAGATAATTCGCGCGGACTAGCGAGTTTACGCGGCCTTCGAAATTTCGATTGCCGCTGAGGACGGAGACGGCGACGAGATTATTCTCTTTGATGGCTTTGCCGATTGGTTCAGAGAGCGGTCCGCTATTTCCGATGCACGTCGTGCAGCCGTAGCCGACGAGATGGAAGCGCAACGACTCGAGAAAGGGCATCAATCCGGATTTAAGAAGGTAGTCGGTGACTACCTTCGAGCCGGGCGCGAGACTTGTTTTCACCCAGGGCTTCGCGGTCAGGCCGCGCTCGACAGCTTTTTTCGCGAGGATTCCCGCGCCGAGCATCAGCGATGGATTTGACGTGTTTGTGCAGCTCGTAATCGCGGCTATCACCACGGAGCCGTCCGCCAGATCGAAGCGATCACCGTTATTTTGAACGGGGACATGCTTTGCGGGGGCAGTGAGCGATTTCTCGAAGGACTGTTTCGCGTCGCGCAGAGTGACGCTGTCTTGCGGGCGCTTCGGGCCGGCCATCGTCGGGACGACGTCGGCGAGATCGAGTTCGAGGCGATCGGAAAATTCCGGGTCGGGCGTTGCGTCCGTGCGGAACAGGCCTTGCTCTTTCGTATAGGCCTCGACTAGTTGGACCAGAGCCGGATCGCGGGCGGTGAAACGCAAGTAGGCGAGAGTTTCCGCGTCGACAGGAAAAAAGCCCATCGTCGCGCCGTATTCAGGCGCCATGTTGGCGAGTGTGGCGCGGTCTGGCAGCGTGAGGCTCGAGAGGCCGGTGCCGTAGAATTCGACGAACTTGCCGACGACGCCCTTCTTGCGGAGCGTCGCCGTAATCGTGAGTACGAGATCGGTGGCCGTAGCGCCTTCGGGCAGGCGGCCGTGGAGCTTGAAGCCGACGACGGCGGGAATCGTCATCGAGAAAGGCTGGCCAAGCATCGCGGCTTCGGCTTCGATTCCGCCGACGCCCCAGCCGAAAACACCGAGACCATTGACCATCGTCGTGTGCGAATCGGTGCCAACGAGAGAATCCGGATAGGCGAACCACGCGCCATTTTCCTGTTTTGTGAAAACGACCTTCGCGAGGTACTCGAGATTTACCTGGTGGCAGATTCCGGTGTCGGGTGGGACGACTTTGAAATTATCGAATGCCTTCTGGCCCCAGCGGAGGAACGCGTAGCGCTCGATATTCCGGAGAAATTCGAGCTCGGAATTGAAGGCGAGCGCGCCGGCGGTGCCGAATTGATCGACCTGCACAGAGTGGTCAATGACGAGATCGGCGGGGAGAAGCGGATTGATTTTCTTTGGATCGCCGCCGAGATGGCGCATGGCTTCGCGCATTGCCGCAAGGTCGACGATCGTCGGAACGCCAGTGAAATCCTGCAGGAGGACGCGGGCGGGCATGAACGAGACTTCGTTTGTCGACGTTACAGCGGGATTCCAGGTTGCGAGCGCGCGCACGTCGTCGGGCTGCACGAAGCGGCCATCCTCGAATCGAAGCAGATTTTCGAGCAGAATCTTTAGCGAGAATGGGAGGCGCGAGACGCGGCCGATGCCGGCGCGTTCGAGCGCATCGAGGCGGAAAATCTGGAATTCGGCATCGCCGGATTTTAATGTCGCGCGAGATGCAAAGGAGTTTTTTGATGCGGGACTCATGCCGGGGTCAGGCTCCTCTCCGTAACACAACATGATAACGCATCCATGCGGCGGAAGTAGGGGTGGAAAAGAGAAAATGGAAAAGAGAAAAGGGAAAATGGAAGAGCGGGAACCGAGTTCGTGAAACGAACCTTGGCGCGCTACGGAACTGGCGCGGGCGTGACATAATCAATCGACGGCGAACTTGCTGACACTTATTCGATGCGCGTCTTATTGATTGCGACTTATGAACTGGGACGGCAGCCTTTTGGGCTGGCGTCGCCAGCGGCTTGGCTGCGAGCGCAGGGGGCGGACGTGACTTGTGTGGACACTTCGCGCGAGGCGCTTGCGGCGGAGGCGATTCGCGGAGCGAATCTGATTGCGTTTCACGTGCCGATGCATACGGCGACGCGGCTTGCAGTTGAACTGGTCCGCGCGGTGCGGGAGCTGAATTCGCAGGCGCATTTGTGCTTTTACGGGCTCTATGCGCCGGTGAACGAAGCGTATCTGCGGAAGCTTGGCGTGCAGACGATTTTGGGCGGCGAATTTGAGCGGGGACTTGCGTCGCTGGCGAAGCGGCTTGAAAGCGAAGCGGGGAATTGCGGGGAACACGAGGCGCAACGTGAGCCGCTGATTTCGCTCGAGCGGCAGAATTTCCTGGCGCCCGATCGCCATGGAATTCTGCCGCTCGATCGGTACGCGCGACTGACTTTGCCGAATGGCGAAGAACTCCTCGCGGGGTATACCGAGGCGAGCCGCGGGTGCAAACATTTATGCCGCCATTGCCCGATTGTTCCTGTCTATGACGGCGTTTTTAGGATTATTCCGCGCGAGATTGTGCTTGAGGATATTCGGCGGCAGGTGGCAGCGGGCGCGGCGCACATCACGTTTGGCGATCCAGATTTTTTTAACGGAGTGGGGCACGCGCTCCCGATCATCGAAGCGTTTCACCGGGAATTTCCGGGCGTTACGTACGACGCGACGATCAAGATCGAGCATTTGCGGAAGCATCGCGAGCATTTAGCGGCTTTGCGCGCGACGGGATGCCTCTTCGTGACGAGCGCTGTTGAATCGATTGATGATGCGGTGCTCGATAAGCTGGCGAAGAATCATACGCGCGCGGACTTTGTCGAAGTGATTGGCGCGTGCCGCGTGGCTGGACTTGTGCTGCAGCCGACGTTTGTGCCGTTTACGCCGTGGACGACGCGCGAATCTTTCTGCGAGCTGCTGGATTTTCTTGGCGAGCACGGATTGATCGAGAGCGTGGCGCCGATTCAGCTGGCAATTCGGCTGCTGATTCCAGCGGGATCGAGAATGCTGGATTTGGACGAGGTTCGCGGCTTGGTCGGGGAGTTCGATGATTCTGCCCTGGCCTATCCGTGGAAGCATTCGGACGCGGGTGTGGATCAACTTTCTGTGGATCTGCAAGCGCTCGTAAATGATTGCGACAAGATGAATCTTTCGCGGGCGCAGACGTTTTCGAGGATCGTTGAGATGGCGCGGCGCGCGGCGGGGCTTGCTGTGCCGGCTGCGAATCCGCTGACGATTGTTGGCGCGCATCCTTCGATTCCGCATCTTTCGGAGCCGTGGTATTGCTGCGCGGAGCCCAGCGGAGAGCAAATGGCGGCGATTGAAGAATTGCGGAAGCGGATTCCTCAGGGTTCGGCGTTTGTTTGATGATGCGCCAATTCATCAACGCGGCGAAAAGGCCGGGCGGGTCTTAGACCCGCCCCTACGAGTGCATGAGCGGGGAAACTCCTAACAAGCGGGTTTTGATTTTGGCGTCGAAGCTTGGGTACCAGACGCAGGCTTTTACCGATGCCGCTGAGAAGATTGGCGTCGAAGTCGCGCTGGGTACGGATCGATGCCACAAGCTGGATGATCCGTGGGGCGACGGCGCGATGGCGATGCACTTCGAGAATCCCGAAGAGTCTGCGAGTGAAATTGTTCGAGAGACTGAGGACCGGGCACCGGATGCGATTTTGGCGCTGGGCGATCGGCCGACGGCGACGGCCGCTCGTGCGACTCAATTGCTGGGACTGAATGGCAACCCTCCTGAAGCGGTTGAGGACTGCCGGAACAAGCTGAGCCAGCGCGAGGCACTGAAGCGTGCGGGATTGCCTGTGCCGGATTTTTTTGCCTTCGCGCTGGACGAAGATATGGGTGCTGTGCTCACACGAGTTTCGTTTCCGTGCGTTGTGAAGCCGCTCGCGCTGGCGGCTAGCCAGGGTGTGATTCGCGCGAACGATTCCGCGGAATTTCGCCGCGCGGTGGAGAGAATTCGGGCACTCTTCCGCCAGCCCGAGATACAGGTTGCGCACGACGGGACGCTCGATCGCATTCTTGTCGAGCGGTATATTCCGGGCGGGGAAGTTGCTGTCGAAGGGCTGCTTACCGATGGACGGCTGCGCGTTCTCGCGATATTTGATAAGCCCGATCCGCTCGAAGGGCCGTATTTTGAAGAGACGATTTATGTGACGCCGTCGCGATTGCCACAGCGAACACAGAATGCAATTGCGGATTGCGCGGCTAAGTGCGTTGCGGCGCTTGGTTTGGTTACCGGGCCCGTTCACGCGGAATTTCGGATTTATGAAGGCGGCGTGTGGGTGCTTGAAATTGCGCCGCGGCCGATTGGGGGATTATGTTCGCGAGCGTTGAGATTCGGCGCGGAAAGGATTTCGCTCGAGGAACTGATTTTGCGGCATGCGCTTGGGCTTGGCGGAAGCGAGTGGGCTCGCGAAGATTGCGCGGCGGGAGTGATGATGATTCCGGTGCCGCGCAGTGGAATTTTTGAGGGAGTGGAGGGGATCGAGGCCGCGCGGAGTGTGCGGGGGATTGAAGATGTGATGATTACGGCGCGCGTGCGCGACAATATTGCGGCTTGGCCGGAGGGATCTAGTTATCTTGGATTCATTTTCTCGCGAGGAAATTCGCCTCAAGAGGCGGAGGCCGCGTTGCGACAGGCACACGCGAAATTAAATTTCGTCATTTCGCCGCGGTTGCCCGTCGAACACCCCGTGACGGGGCGGATTACCGCGTAGAAGTATTCGTGTGATTTGGTAACGCGGCTGCCGCGCTAAAGCGCGCCGCTACAATCGCTTCGACGCGGGACGGAGATTGAATCAGCTTTTGGTTTTGGGAGCGACGTAGCCTTCGGGGAGGCGGGCGCCTTCGCCAAAGAAGAATTGCTCCATTTGCTGTTCCATGATTTTTTGCGAGTTTGGATCGAGGGGGTTTAGGCGGTATTCGTTCATCACCATCTTGGAATGTTCGAGCCACAATTTCCAAGCGTCTTTCGAGACAGTTTCGTAGACGCGCTTCCCGAGTTCGCCCTTCCAGGGAACGCGATCGAGGCCGGGCATCATCTTTCCGAATTTCACGCACATGACCATGCGCGTTCCCGGTGCTGCTGGCTCGGGGGCAGCGGCCGCTGGCTTTGCGTCGTCACATTTCTCGTTGGCCATTCCACTCTCCGATGAATCGTAACGTGCGGATTCGAAATCCAAGAATACTGGAACGCGCGGCTGAACGCTAGGAGGAGTCTGCGCGACGCGTCAGGAGGCCCCGGAGGCGGGGGCCTCCGGGCTCTGAACGGGAAGCGTGCCGTGCGGCCGCGAAGCATCCAATTCGTTCGCCGCGGTCTGAGTGCTTGCGGGAATGCTTAAAGTTTAATAAAAAGGTAGCCACCGGCGCCGACCGGAGAGCTTCCGGGAGAGTTCACCATGGCATCACCAAGCTTGGATCTCAGTGAGATCGCGCAAGCGGACGCTTATTACTGCGAGATTCCTTCCGAGCCTTGCGCCATCATCATGTTTGGCGCATCGGGGGATTTGGCGCGCCGCAAAGTCCTTCCCGCGCTGTACGACTTGGCGAAGCACGCCTGCCTCGCGCCGCGATTTCGACTGATTGGATTCGCGCGATCGAAGATGACAGACGACTCGTTTCGGAGCGCGAGCGAGGAATTCCTGCCGACGGAGGATGGGGCCTCCGCGAACGGCTCGACGCGGCAGGATTTCTTGCAGAATTTGCACTACTTCGTCGGCGATTACGACAATCCGGATTCTTATCGCGACCTCGCGAAGCGATTGGAAGAGCTCGATTCGGCCGGGCAGCTAGGTGGCAACCGGCTTTTTTACCTTTCGACGCCGCCAGAAATCTACTCAAAGATTATCGAGCAACTGGGACGCGCGGGTCTTGCGAAGGCGCGCGATGAGAAGTCGTGGTCGCGAATCATTGTCGAAAAGCCGTTTGGACGGGACCTTGAATCCGCGAAGAAGCTGAATGCCACGGTGCTGGGCGTTTTTGATGAATCGCAGATTTACCGGATTGACCACTACCTCGGCAAAGAGACGGTGCAAAATTTGCTGGTTTTCCGGTTCGGTAACGGAATATTCGAGCCGCTCTGGAACCGGCGGTACGTGGATCAAATTCAGATTACGGCGGCGGAGACGCTGGGAGTGGAGCATCGCGCGGCGTTTTACGAGACAGCGGGTGCGCTGCGGGACATGATTCAAAGCCATGTGCTGCAGCTGACTTCGCTTGTTGCTCTAGAGCCGCCCGCTACTTTTGAAGCCACTGCCGTGCGCAATGAAAAACTTAAGGTGCTGCAGTCGGTGCGGCCGTTCACGGCGGAGTCGGTGTGGAGCGATGTGGTGCGCGGGCAATACGGCCCAGGGGAAATCGACGGAAAGGATGTGCCGGGCTATCGCAAGGAGCCCGGGGTTGCACCGAATTCGGCAACGGAAACGTACGTGGCGCTGAAACTCCATGTGGACAATTGGCGTTGGAATGGCGTTCCGTTCTACTTGCGCACGGGAAAGCGATTGGGGAAAGCGGCGACGGAAATCGCAATTCAATACCGGCAGGCGCCGCATCTTGTCTTTCGCGGGGAGCAATTGCAGCCGAATTTGCTCGTACTAAACATTCAGCCGGACGAAGGAATTTCGATGTCGTTCGGCGCCAAGGTGCCGGGCCCGAAGATGCACATGGGACCCGTGACGATGGATTTCAAGTATCGCGCGACGTTTGGCGGGAAGCCGAGGGATGCGTACGCGACGCTCATCAACGATTGCATCCGCGGCGACGCGACGCTCTTCGATCGCGCCGACGGCGTGGAAGCGGCGTGGGGACTCGTGGATCCGATTTTGAAGGCGTGGAGCGAAGCGAGCGCGCCGCCATTTCCGAATTATCCGGCGGGGAGCGGCGGGCCTCGCGCGGCGGACGAATTGACGGCAGCGGATGGGCATCGCTGGCGAAATCTATAAAGCGGATCGACATCGATTTTGTCAAGGGTTCGGCAAACGGGAGAGCGAATGATACTGGCTGGCGATATCGGCGGGACGAAATCGAACCTCGGAGTGTTTGAAGAGCGCGATGGGAAGCTTGTACCCGTGACCGAAGACAGCCTGCCGAGCCAGAAATACGCGACGCTTGAGGCGTTGGTGGCAGATTTTCTGAAGGAAGCGAAAGTAAAAGTGGATGCGGCGTGCTTTGGGATCGCGGGGCCGATCGTTGACAACCGCGTGCGCACGACAAATATTCCGTGGAACGTCGAGGGCGATGTGCTGGCGCGCGAGCTTGGCGTGCCGCACGTGCGGCTGCTGAATGATCTGGAGGCGACGTGCTACAGCGTGCTTGTGCTTGAGCCCGCGGAATTTGACTGCATCCATGACGGAAGGGATGGCCGGCAGGCGACGAAAGTGGTGATCGCGGCGGGCACAGGGCTCGGCGAGGGCGTGCTCTTCTGGGATGGTGACCGCTATCATCCGAGCGCGACCGAGGGCGGGCATTCGGACTGGGCGCCGAATACGGAACAGCAGCTTGAATTGTGGCGATATCTGCGAGAGCGAAATGAAATTGTGAGCTGCGAGACGATTCTCTCGGGACGCGGATTTCCGGCGTTGCACGCGTTTCTCGATCCCACGGTGCGGCATCCGGAATTCGAGCAGCCGGAATTTGACCCCGCGCCGTTTATTACGAAGCACGCGCTCGCGGGGACTTGCCCGGTGTGCGTCCGGACGCTCGACTTGTGGGTGGATATTTATGGCTCGGAAGCAGGAAACCTTGCGATTCGCAATGTGGCGCGCGGCGGGATTTATGTCGCTGGTGGGATCGCGGTGAAGATTCTTCCGAAGTTGAAGGAAGGGCGATTCGCGGCGGCAGCGGCGCACAAAGAGAAAATGACGGCGCTGCTCTCGCAGATTCCGATTTGCGTTTTGCTGAACGAGAAGGCGCCGTTGATTGGCGCGGCGCATGTGGCTGCGGGCAAGGTTTGAGTTTGCGTTCGGCGGAATATTCTCTCCACTTTTTTATTCTCCCCGTGAGCGCGTTTGTCGCGGCCGCCGTGTGCTGGATGGATTTGCACCGGCGACGGATTTCCGTTTTCCGCAACAAGCGCGAGGGATTTTTAACACTGCTTGACATTATCTCTGTTTCAGCCGTCGCGGGATTTGCCGCATTTTGTTTTGGCTTAGCGACTCCGTTTGTCCCAATGATCGGCGCAGGGGGCGGCGTATTTGTACCTACTTTTGCCTTCGAAGCGTTAGTGGCAATGCTTATCGGAATTTATTTGTGGACCGAGGGGCGTCGGCAAATTCAATATCAGCGCCCCGACGGAATCGTGGCCGGAGAATCCCTTATCCTGTTTGGTGCTTCGGGGCTCCTCTTTCCGCTTCTGTTTGGGCAAACCAGCTTCGTGACTTGGCAACGCAGGTTGTATTGGGCGGGATGGATTGTCGCGGGCGCAGCGATCATTGCGGTGATTGTGCCAAAATTCCTTAAGCGGCGAGAGGAGCATAGGATTATTGAGCGGGTGTCGAGTCAGGGCGAGGCGATTCAGGCGGAATATACGCCGGCGACGGACGAGTGCCCGCATCCGGAACGATGGAAGATGCTTGATTCGATGACTGCCGAAGTGGAGGTACTCAATTTTTTGAAATCGCTGGTGATGACGGTGAAGCCGGAGCTCGTGGTGGAGACTGGGACATTCATGGGGTTGAGCGCGATCAAGATGGCCGAGGGGATGAGGGAGAACGGATTCGGGCGGATTATCACGTGCGAGTTTGATCCTGTGGTGTTTCAAAAGGCGAAGGAACGGATCGCGGCGTCAGGGCTTGCTGAGTGGATTGAGTGCCGGAATGAATCGAGCCTCGATATGAAGGTTGATGGAACGATTGATATTTTTTTCAGTGACAGCGATATTCCCATTCGCGAAAAAGAAATACGGAAGTTTTTGCCGCAAGTGAATGCTAATGGAATTGTGCTGACGCATGATGCTTCATCGCATTACAAGATTGTGCGGGAGGCGGCGCTGCGGCTGGAAGCGGAAGGGTTGCTGTCGGTGGTGCTGGTGGCGACGCCGCGCGGCTTGGTGATTGCGCAGAAGCGATCGGGCAGAAAATAGTGACGGTATCTGCAAGCCAGAGACTCCTTGATGATCGCGGCATCGTCATTGCGTACTGGGGCATGCGTTTTGAAACGGCAATTGTAGCGGCCGGCTTCAGCCGGGCAGCTTTTGATTTTTCTCGTCGAGATAATTACCGGGATGCGTTGAACGAAGAGTGCCCTGAAGCCCGGCGCTACATGTGCCCGTGGCCACGCATCTCGATGATGTGACCGGTTCTGGCGCGTTCGATTTAGCCAATCCGAGGTAGTCCGTCCCGCGATTGAGTCTCGCGCTTAAGGCGCGGGAGGCGTGGCGGCTTCGAGTTGCGCTAGGGTTTGCATATTGGGGCGCACGGGTTGGTTTACGAAGATGTATTTCCCGCCGCTTTCTGCGAGTAGGTAGGTTTTATCCGCTGGGAGCCG
This sequence comes from Candidatus Acidiferrales bacterium, assembly GCA_049279675.1. Taxonomy (GTDB): domain Bacteria; phylum Acidobacteriota; class Terriglobia; order Acidiferrales; family UBA7541; genus Palsa-147. The sequence goes on along the minus strand of JBAPOP010000092.1, from coordinate 474 downwards.
CTGGAAGGCGGCGTCGCGAATATCTTCCGGAACGAAAATAAAAATGCGGTCTGGCTGCTGCCAAAAGGCTGGAAATGTCGCGTCGTCGAGGAATATTTTTGGCGCGTCGGGGTAGTTTGCGCCGTAGTCGAGGTTGGTGCCGAAGCGGCCGTTGTAGATATAGACGCGGCGATGCGTGTAATAGGGAATGCTCGAGCCGTAATTGAAATCGCCGTATTGGATGATCTGATCTTGGGGACGAAGATAGGGAAGGATGTCGTCGGCTAGATCGCGAGACGACAGCTTTGTGGAGAAAATACCGTAGGCAGAATTCGCGAAGAAGAAGAATGCCGCGATGGAAAGCGCGAGAGTCATCGTGGCGCTGAAGTCGCGGCGAAGCCGGCGAAGAAACCACGCACCACCTAAACCAAAGATCGCAATCGCCGCGGCGCCGCCAGCCTGCCATCGCAGATCGGCGAAGGCGGCTGGTGTGAG
>JBAPOP010000091.1:0-19833 GCA_049279675.1 Candidatus Acidiferrales bacterium | reverse complement strand
CGGCAAGCACTCGTTCGAACGATTCCGAAAATTGCGTATCGGACACGGGTTCGCCATTGATGCGGATGCGTTCGTTGATTCGCTCGAGATGCGGCGATGTGTAGAGACCGGTGTGCATTCCGGCGGCGCGCAGAATCGATTCGATCATCGCGGCGGTCGAGCCTTTGCCGTTCGTGCCCGCGATGTGAACGCATGGCGCGCTGCGCTCCGGATGGCCCATGCCTTCGGCGAGCGCGGAAATATTTTGAAGGTCGAATTTTTGAACGCGCGCCTGGCGCGGCGAAGCAAGCTCGCGGCCGAGCGAGAGGAGGTAGCGGAGCGCTTCCTCGTACTGCATTTTAGTTCTGGAAGAAAGCGAGAGAGCGGGCGATGTAGGACTTCAAATCCTTGCGGTGCACGACGGCGTCGAGAAATCCGTGCTCGAGAAGAAATTCCGCGCGCTGGAATCCTGCCGGCAATTTCTGCCGGATGGTTTGCTCGATCACGCGCGGGCCGGCGAATCCAATGAGCGCGCCGGGCTCGGCGATATTCAGATCGCCGAGCATGGCGTAGCTCGCAGTGACGCCGCCCGTGGTCGGATCGGTGAGAACGGAGATAAAGGGAATTCGCGCGTCATCAAGCTTCGCGAGGGCCGCGGAAACCTTGGCAAGTTGCATCAAGCTGACCACGCCTTCCATCATCCGCGCGCCGCCCGAGCACGATACGATAATTAGCGGCGCCTTCTGCGCGATCGAGCGCTCTATTGCGCGCGCCACTTTTTCTCCCACCACCGCGCCCATCGACCCGCCGATGAATTGGAATTCCATCGAGCAGCAAATTACTGGCCGCCCTTCGAGGCTTCCTTGCGCTGAGATGATCGCGTCGTTCATTCCCAGTTTTTCGCGCGTATCTTTTAGCCGCTTGGCATACGGCTTCGTGTCAACGAATTCGAGCGGATCGCTCGAGACCAGCTCGGCATCCTGCTCGGTCCACAGGCCATCGTCGAGCAGAAGATCAAGCCTGCGCTTCGCGCTCAGCCTGAAGTGAAAATCGCACTTCGAGCAAACCTGCCAATTCGCCTGCAAATCTTTTTTCCAGATGATCGAGCGGCAGGCATCGCACTTGATCCACAAACCTTCCGTGCGGACGCGCCTCTCATCCGCCGGCGTCGGCTGTTCGATTCGTTTTTTCTGCCGCTTGAACCAGGCCATGATTAGTAGTCAATCCCGCGCTGCGCCAGGATTCCCTTCGTGTAGGGATGCTTGATCTCGCGCATTTCGGTGACGAGATCGGCCAACTCGACGAGCTTCGGATGCGCGTTGCGTCCCGTGCAGATCACGTGGACACGTTCCGGCCGCGCTGCAAGGGCTGCGACCACTCTCTCCGCATCCAGCATTTTATAGCTTATTACGTAATTGATCTCGTCGAGAATTACGAGATCATACTTCCCGCCGTCAATCTGCGCGCGGCCAAATTCCCAGGCTTGCTCGCAGAGGCGAATGTCCTCGGGATCGGTCTCCGCGCCGCCAATTTTCACGAAGCCGCGGCCCATCGGGCGGATTTCGAATTTGTCATCGCCGAGCATCTTCGCCGCGTCGAGCTCGCCGTAGTGCCACGAGCCTTTGATGAACTGCACCATCAGAACACGCATGCCCTGGCCGACGGCGCGAAATCCGGTCCCGAGCGCGCACGTCGTCTTGCCCTTGCCGGGGCCGGTGTAAACGATCAGGAGTCCTTTACCTTCCGGCATTGAGTTGCGCTCTCACCTCGGCGGGTACCGTCACGTGATAATCGAGAAGTTTGACTTCCGCCCGCCGAAACGTCAAGCCGAGCACGACCGCTATTTGGGGTAGGGGTGGCCGGCAAGGATGGCGAAGGCGCGGTAGATTTGTTCGGCTAGTAGGACGCGGGCGAGTTCGTGGGGCATTGTTAGCGTCGAGAGCGAAATTCTGTGGCGGGCGGCGGCGCGGAGTTCTGCGGGGAAGCCGTCGGCGTCGCCGCAGAGGAAGACTAGCTCGCGGAGGCCCGAGTCGCGCTGATCGCCCAACCATTTTGCGAATTGCGCGGAGGTGAATTGCTTTCCGGCGGCGTCGAGGAGGACTACGGCGGAGTGGGCGTTGAGTTTTCGCTTGCGCCATGCTGCTGCGTCGCGGAGTTCGGTGATTTGAACTTCGGCGTAGTGGCCGATGCGTTTAACGTAATTTTCCAATAATGCGCGGGGTTCGGATTGCCGCGTTTTCCCCAACATGACGAGGTGAATTTTCATAGCACGCGGTCGACAAGCAAAAACCGGGCGCAGCAAGCAGCGCCCCTACGCCACTTCCCACGGGCGCGGCCTCTTGATGCTCGGGATAAACAAGCAGCGCCCCTACACACCTTCTTTCGGCTCGACGAAGCCGTATTTCTTGCGTTTTTCGAGAAGCGTCTTGCGAGTGATGCCAAGAATGTCAGCGGCGCGCGCGATTTTGTAGTGCGTGGCTTCGAGCGTGGCGTGAATGGCGTCGCGCTCGAGTTCTTCAAGCGAGCGCAGGCCGGAGAGCGGGCTGCGGCCGTCGTGCGCGGCTTCGAGAATTGACGGGAAATTTTCCGGGAGCAACTCGGCGGCGTCCGCGAAGATGACGGCGTGCTCGATCGCGTTCTTCAATTCGCGCACGTTTCCCGGCCACATGTAACTTTCGAGCAAACTTGCGGCCGCATCGCTCAAATGCAGAACGGCTTTGCCGTGAATCGCGGCGAAGAGCTCGAGAAATTCCACGGCGAGAGAACGAATGTCTTCACGCCGCTCGCGCAACGACGGCACCTGAATCACCAGAACACCGAGGCGGAAATATAAATCTTCGCGAAAGCGTCCGGCGGCAACGGCGCGCTGCAAATCCGCGTTGGTGAGAGCGATCAACCGCGAATCCATGCGCAGTGTTTCGGTGCCGCCCAATCTCTCGAACACACGCTCCTCGAGAACGCGCAGCAGCTTCGCTTGAATTCCGGGCGCGAGCGCGGCCACTTCATCGAGGACGATCGTTCCGCCCCGCGCCATTTCAAGGCGGCCGGGCTTCTGCGCCACGGCGCCGGTGAACGCGCCTTTCTCGTGGCCGAAAAGTTCGGATTCGACAAGCTCGGAAGGCAAACTCGCGCAATCAATTTTCAGAAACGGCGCGTCGTGGCGCAGCCCCTGCTCGTGAATCCAGCGCGCGAGCTGGTCTTTGCCTGTGCCGCTTTCGCCGACGATCAGCAGCGTGGTGCCGGCGTCGGCCACTTTGTCGGCGAGTTTCAGGATGCGCTGCGCGGCAGGGCTTTCGGCCATCCACGAAATTCGCGCATCCGCCGAAGAACCGGCGGGAGCCGGGCTGGCGGCGTCGCTCATAGTTTCGTCACGGCTTCTTCACGGATGCGGCGGCGATGCGTCATGGATATCTCATGGCTGAGTCGTCCCGGAATCCGGCGCGCTCGAAGAAGAGAACGATCCGCTGCGAGACGGCGTGTTCGCGGGAGCGTCGTCGGGCGAAGGAATATCCGCACGCGGCGCGGCGCGCCAGAGGCGCTCGAGATCGTAATAGAGGCGCGCGCGTTCGCTGAAAATGTGGACGACGATACGTCCGTAATCGAGAAGCACCCATTCGGCGCCGGGGCGGCCTTCGCGATGCTGCGGACGAATGCCGTGCTGGCGGAGGCGCTCTTCGATCGCGTCGGTGATGGCTTCGAGTTGCGGCGAGCTCGTCCCGGAGCACAGCAGAAAATATTGCGAGAATGCGGCGAGATCGCTGAGATCGAGCACGGTCACGTTCCGCGCCTTTTTGTCCTGAGCGGCTTCAACCGCCCAGCGAATTTCAGGACGAAGAGTTTCCCAGTTCACCGGTAGAGGGCCTGCCCAAGAATGTATTCTTCCACGCGCGCGGGCACAAGCCCACGAATAGATTGATGCTTCTCGCGGCGCTGGCGGACTTCGGTTGAGGAGACATGGCTCGTTACCGTCGAGAGCAGATGCACTCTCGTCTTGCGCAGCGCGATGGTCTGCGAATCGTGCAGCAGCGTTCGCGCCAGTTTTTCCGGCGGGATCACGAGGCGCAGAGCGTCCAGGCGAAAGCCGGGACGGTGCGCGATGATGAAATCGCAGGAATCGAGAAGCTGCTCGTAATTATGCCACGTTGGAATCTCGAGGAACTGATCGGCGCCGAGGATGAAATAAAGATGATCGTCGGGATGTTCCTTGCGGAATCGGCGCACCGTATCGATCGAGTAGAAAACATGCGGCGCGGCGCCGTCCACGGGCGCTTCCGCGAGCGATGGAATGTATGCCGGATGATCGGCGCAGGCGAGTGCGACCATGGCATAACGATGCGGAAACGCCGCGAGCAATTGCTTGGATTTATGCGGCGGGCGCGACGACGGGATGAAATGCAGCGCGTCTAGATGAAAACGGCGCTGCGCTGCCTGCGCGACGGCAATGTGGCCCGAGTGAATGGGATCGAACGTGCCGCCGAAGAGCGCGATGGTGCGCGATGCACCGTGCGCGCGATGCCCGTGGGCGTGAGGATTTCCGTGAGAGTGTGCGCCGGTCAATTTTTCTCCCCGGACGCTCTCGGATGAAGATCCGGATCGAGCGGCGCTTCGTTTATCTCAATTGCATCCGATGACGCGATCGCGGGCGCGTTTGATGACATGTCCGGGAGCGTGCCGGAGTCAATTTCGACGGGCGCGGGCTTCGGGATTTTATCGAGCATATCCGCCATGCCGCGAACGAGATCCTGGACGCCTTCGCCGCTTGCGGATGAAATCGCGTAGAAAGGCAGTCCACGCTTTTCAGCAAACTGGCGCAATTCCTCGAGGTGCGCGCGGTCGACAGTGGCGTCGAGTTTCGTCGCGACAACGAGCACCGGCTTCGCGGCAATTTCTTCGCTGAACGAGCGCAATTCATTTTCGATAATATTGAATTCTTCGATCGGGTCGTTGGGGTTCGCGTCGCTCGTGTCCACGAGGTGCGCGATCAAGCGCGTGCGTTCGACGTGCTTCAGAAAGCGGATGCCGAGCCCCGCGCCTTCGTGCGCGCCTTCGATCAATCCCGGCAAATCGGCGACGACGAACGAGCGACCCTCGCCAGGCATCGAAACCGGATCGGCTGAGACGACGCCGAGATGCGGCTCGAGCGTGGTGAAGGGATACGCCGCAATTTTCGGACGCGCCGCGGAAATGCGCGAGATGAGCGTGGATTTTCCGGCGTTGGGGAAGCCGACGAGGCCGACATCGGCGAGCAATTTCAGTTCGAGGCGAAGGCGGCGCTCTTCGCCGGGCTTTCCGTCGTCATGCTCGCGCGGAGCCTGGTGCCACGGCTTGGTAAAATGCGAATTGCCGCGCCCGCCATGCCCCCCGCGCGCCGCGCGATATTGCTGGCCAGCTTCGGTGAAATCGAAAAGCTGCTCGCCGGTTTCCTGATCGAAGACGACGGTGCCGACGGGCACTTTCAAAATCGTGTCCACGCCCGAGCGGCCGTGACAGTTCGAGCCTTCGCCGTGGCGGCCCCGCTCGGCTTTGAACTCGCGATTGTAGCGGTAGCGCAGAAGCGTGTTGTCGTGAATGCTGGATTCGAGGATGACATCGCCGCCGTTGCCGCCATCGCCACCCGCCGGGCCGCCGCGTGGGACGTACTTCTCCCGGCGAAATGCGACGCAGCCATCGCCGCCGTCGCCGGCCTTTACCCAGATTTTGGCTTCGTCAACAAACACGGTGTGCTCGGTGGCAGATCAGAGGAATCAATGGGGGAAGCATACGATAGCGCGAGTGAAAATCCAAAGGAGCCACGCTCGCGCTTGCATGCTTCGCTGGAAGGATTCCGTTAATTCGCGGCGGGCGCAGCAGCAGGCGCCTTTGCGGCTTGTTCTTCGGGAGTGATGCTGATGAAGCGGCCCGATTGGCCTTTGTCTTCGAAGAGGACAAAGCCGGTGACCAGGGCGAAGAGCGTGTCGTCCTTGGCGCGCGCGACGTTCTTGCCGGGCTTGTACTTCGTGCCGCGCTGGCGGATCAAGATCGTGCCGCCGTTGACGAGTTGGCCGCCGAAGCGCTTGATCCCGAGCCGCTGCCCGTGGGAATCGCGTCCGTTTGTAGATGAACCGCCGCCCTTTTTGTGTGCCATGGCTCGCCTTTACTCGAACTGAATGTCGCCGACCTGCACGGAGGTGAAATCCTGCCGGTGGCCGCGCGTGATTTTGTATTGCCCGCAGCGCTTAAATTTGAAGACGATCTCTTTCGGATGGCGTCCATGACCGACGATTTTGCCGGTCACTTTGGCTTTCGAGGTCTTTTCGCCGCCATGAAATTTGCTGTCGTCGGTGAGCACGGCGAGGACTTCGCCGAAAGTGACTTTGCCGCCGACCTTGCCGTCGAGCTTCTCGACTTCGATGGTCTCGCCCGGCGCGACGCGGTACTGCTTGCCCCCACTTCGAATTACGGCGTACATACAGCCTCCCAATGTCGTTCGGAAACCTCCATTATAAAGGGCGCGCGGCGTTTGCGTCAACGGCCAGGGCCGATACTATGTGCCCAGGCTTCCCTACGGCCGAAGAAGCCATCCTGCTAACCGCAAGTGCGGTCCGTCTTCCGACGGAGTGTACACGTCGCGACACCCGATAGGCCGATACTGGCATCCGTAGGGCTGGCCGGCAGGCCGGCTTTTGAAATGTTGCGGGAACCGAAAAACCAAACCCTGAAATGCTGGTCCGTCTTCCGACGGACCCTACGAGAGCGTTTCGCGCGATGATGCCTGAACCATGGAGGGCCGTTGATCGAACTTGGGGAGCCGGGAGATGTATTTAAGGGACGCCGCTGGCAACTGTATCCGTTTAAGCCAGCAATAAAGGGTAAAGTTAAGAGACGGAGGCCTTACGCCCATGGCCATCTATTTGATCAGCTACGACCTTCTAAATCACCAGACGCAAGGAGATTACGAAGAACTCCACAAAGATCTCAAGCGGCTGGGAGCGCAAAAAGTTCTGCTATCCGAATGGGTGTTGCAAAGCAATGTCGACGCGGAAGCCGTACGAGACCGCCTGCGCAGATTCATGCATGAGGAAGATCGGATCCTGGTTGCGGAAATTACGAATAACTGGGCGAGTGCGTGGACTCTTTCCAGCATCAATGAGCTCTAGATTTTGAGAATGCGGAAATCGTTTGTCACACACAAGACATTTACAATCTTCAGAGGCAGGGGACTCCCGGCTGTGAAGTTTGTTGATAGAAAAAGGGCAGCCCAGGCGGACTGCCCTTTGAGATTTTGGTGTATCTTTTCTTACTTCGTTGCTGCGGCGGGTGTGTAATCGCCGGTGCATGTGTAGTTCACGCCGGCATCGGCTCCCGGGCTGTACATGCACGTGCCCGATCCCTTGATGCCTTTCATCTTCCCGGTGCCGCTCATGATCTGATACGTGCCCTTGCCCGCGCCCGGCACGCCATTTTTCACGGCCAGAGACAATTGATAGCTGTAGGCAACTGTGTCGCCGCTGTCATACGTCTCGATGTAAACGCCCCAAGCTTTCATGCGGCTGGTGTTGACGTCGCGGTGCTCGGAATACGCGCCGGATTTGCTTGTCTGGCCGGCGATCTCGCCCTTGGGGGTGCATTTTCCTTGCGCTACGGTGAACATGTGAGCCGGCGAATCGCCGGCGGGCACACTCTGCTCGACATCGGCTTTGGCGCACGTGCCGGAAATCTCGCTTTTCATTTGCGCTGGGGTTACGGCAACAGCCAGAGCAAATACCGCACAGCCCAACAGAATTTTCGCGATCATGTGTTTCTCTCCAGTTTGAAGATTTGAGTTCTTGCGCCTTGCGTGCGGCAGAAATTTACGCCCAATTGCGCGCAATGTCCATTGCACCCTTGCGGATTCGGCTGGTGCAACGACGCCCAGGGTCATTCCGAGGATCGCAGCGACGAGGAATCTGTTTTGTTTCCTACGCTGACGCGCTGATCGTATCTGAGGGCTATTTGTGTTCCTGCTTCGCCCAGAAGTCGGCGGAAGTCTGGACGGGGACGATTTCGAAATCGATCAGATCTTGCCAGCGCGCGATCCATGCGTTCAACGATTCCGCGTGCGGCGCTTCCATGATTTGGAAGCAGCGTGTGCCGTCCGCATCCACCCAACTCGCGTGGTAGGTGACGCCTTCGGGCAGCATCCGGCCGCTCAGCTTAAATCGCTCTCCCACGGGCGCGGGATTGCCGTTCTTGAAGCGCTCGATGACCATGAACAGCATGGGCTGGAGTGTACGCCTCCTTCGCCAGGCTTCAAGGGCGAGGCATCAAGCTGCGCCTCTTCCCGACCCCTCCCTCTCTCGCAATTGCATTCATGCGAGGTTTGTAGCACCGGGTGGGAGCCCCCGCATTTATGCGGGGGAGGAGCGCTTCAGCGCTCCGGAAAGGAGTCGAGCTCGATCATGCGCTTTAGCGCTGGCCCTCGAGAAATCCCGGGGCTAAAAGCCCATTTGTAGAGCGAACGCTCTTCCGCCGGACTAAAGTCCGGCTCCCACTGCTGAAGCAGGGGGCTCCCAACCAAAATGGGAATGACCGAGCGTGAAAGAGTCGCGCGCGCCGCTCACGGTCATTTTTGGCGCTGTTCGAATCTGGGAATGTCGTCTGCCCTCCTTATGTATGGAGCTCGGGCAGACAGACATTTTTGAGTCGAAGGATTTCCGTTGTCTTCCTATTTCCGAAACAAGAACGAAGAGAAATCTTCAGGCAATAGAACCTTCCCACACGTCGCCTTCGAAAACCGCTAGCGAAGAGCTGAGCCCAAGCTTTCACAACCTATTCGCTAGGGTACTGTGACCATAAAATGTCTGCCTGCCCAAACTCCATATATAGGGTGGGCAGACAACATTTGGGGCTGGAAACGGGCTAGTGAAATTCGAGGCGCAGAGGGTGGTAACGCAAGAAAGGCGAAGAGTGCCCGGCTGAAGCCGGGCGCTACAATTGCGCTGGCCGCGTAATCGGCGCCCCTCGCCGAACGCCCCCAGTCGCGAGTGGGCAGCCGTGGCACATGAGGTATAGTACCTAAGCGACTTATGCATTCAGTAATTCTGGCCGAAATCCAGCCTTTCATGATAGGTTCCCACGAACGATTCAGATAGCGCCAAGGAGTACCCAAATGCGATCTGCCGCAATTCTGTTGGCCGTCGTTTCTCTCGCCGCGCCGCTGCTCGCGCAGGACAAAGCTGAAGGGCCCACAAACGAGAAGGCCCAAAAGACATACAAGGAAGCCGAAGATTTTCTGCATCAACGGCAGCCTGGCTTGGCACTCGATGCCTTCAAGAAGGCTGACAAGCAGGACGGCGGGCACTGCGTCGCGTGCCAGAAAAAGATGATCAAGTATGGAACCGAGCTTCAGGAATGGAAGACGGCCGAGGCCGCCGCGGAAGAGATGGTGGCGGAGACGCAGGACCCGAAGAAGTTGGCGATCGCGCATTATGAGCTTGGCCTGGTGCTAATGCGTGAGGGATTAGACAAGCACAAGGATGAATTTTACTCACGCGAACACGATGAGATGACCAAGGCGCTGGCGGTTTACCCAAAATTCCCGGAGGCAATTCTTGAGGACGGCCGCGCGCTCGCGCGATTGAAGCAGGACGACGCGGCGAAGGCGCAGTTCGAGCTGTACGTGAAGATGAGGCCGGCGGACGATCCGGAGCGGCAACGCGCGCTGCGCTATATCGACGACCCCGAACTGGCGCGCGCCCGGATGGCGCCGGCTTTCGCGATCACCACGATCGATGGGCAGCATTTCACGCTCGATGATTTGAAAGGCAAAGTCGTGCTGCTCGATTTCTGGGCGACGTGGTGCGAGCCCTGCCGCGAAGCTCTGCCGCACGTGCGGGACATCGCGAAAAAATTTCAGGAGCAGCCGTTGGTGATCATGAGCGTGAGCCTCGATGAGGACGAAGCGAAGTGGAAAGACTTCATCGCGAAGAACGGGATGACGTGGATTAATTACCGCGACGGCGGATTTAAGGGGCCAGTCGCGAAACTGTTTGGCGTCGAGGCGATTCCGCACACGTTCACGATTGACGCCGACGGCGTGCTGCAGGATGAGCACATCGGCGACGCCGCGATCGAAGGCAAGCTGAAGAAGTTGCTGGCCCGCGCGCGCGAGCTCCAAGCGCAGACGGCGGAGAAGCCGGGGTTATGAAGAGTGTGGGATGGAGGAGCTTGAAGATGAAGGCGAGTGCTTTGGTTTGTATTTTGCTTTTGACGGCGTTGCCGGCTGTGCCGAGTACCGCCGAGCAGCCAGTCAATGTCACGATGGTGCAGCTAATTGCCAACCCACAGAAATTCGACGGAAAGGTGATTCGGGTAATTGGTTTTTTGCGACTCGAATTTGAGGGGAACGTTCTCTATCTCCATCGCGAAGACTACGAGAACAGCATTTTAGGAGACGGCATCTGGGTAAATGTTACTCCCGAGATGAAGAAGCAAAGTGATGTGCTGAACATGCACTACGTGATACTCGAAGGCTTCTTTAGTTCGAGAGACCACGGGCACATGGGTATGTGGAGCGGCACTGTCACGCAAATTCGCCGAGCCGACGTCTGGCTGTCTCATCGCCACCCAGAATAAATATGCCACGGCAGGCTGGATTAATGAAAATTGCCCGCAGCAGAATCACGCAACCCACGCTCACTTCACACATCTAAGCCATTATGACAATGAAAAAAGTGAAGCTTGGATCGCAGGGCGCGATCGTTTCCCGCATGGGACTCGGTTGCATGGGGATGAGCGAATTTTATGGCGAGAGGAACGACGCGGAATCGGCGGCAACGATCCTGCGCGCGCTCGATCTGGGAATCAATTTCCTCGATACGGCGGACGCCTACGGGATCGGCGACAACGAGGAATTGGTTGGGCGAACGATTCGCGCGAGGCGCGATGAAGTTTTTCTCGCGACGAAGTTCGCGAATATACGCAAGAAGGAAGACCCGAGCCACTGGTCGCTGAGCGGCGAGCCCGAATACGTCCGGTCGGCGTGCGATGCATCGCTCAAGCGCCTCGGTGTGGATCACATTGATCTCTACTATCAGCATCGCGTGGACCCAAACACTCCGATTGAAGAAACCGTGGGCGCGATGGCGGAGCTGGTGAAGGCCGGCAAGGTGAAATATCTCGGATTATCGGAAGCTTCGCCCGCAACGATACGCCGCGCGCACAAAGTGCATCCGATCACGGCGCTGCAAACGGAATATTCGCTCTGGGTGCGGCATGTGGAAGCGGAGATCCTGCCGACCGTGCGCGAGCTGGGAATCGGATTCGTGCCGTACAGCCCGCTCGGGCGCGGCTTCCTGACGGGCACGATCACGAAGCCAAGCGATCTCGGTGGCTCGGATGCGCGAATACAGCGAATGCCGCGATTTATGGGCGACGCATTCGTCAAGAATTTTGCATTGGTGGAGCGAGTGCGCGCGATCGCCGAGCGCAAAGGAGTGACGGCGGGACAACTGGCGTTGGCGTGGGTGCTGGCAAAAGGCGAAGATCTCGTGCCGATTCCCGGAACGAAGCGGAGGAAATATCTCGAGGAAAATGCGGCCGCGGCGGATATCAAGTTAACGCCGCAAGAAGTGGCGGAGCTCGAGGCTGCCATTCCGCAAAATGCTATTGTGGGCGAGCGATACAATCCCGCGGCGATGAATGCGATCGACCGGACTTAGAGCGTCGGCGAATCGTCACCGAGAAGCGCCTGGCGGACGATCTTGATCGGCGGGAAACCCTGCTTCATGAAGTCGTTGTGGAATTTTTCTAGCGAGAAAGCCGAGCCCTCTTTCTTTCGCAGATCCTCCCGAAGCTTCATGATTTGGAGTTTGCCAAGCGTGTAATAGAGGTAAGTCGGGTCGGATGTGCCGCGCTTGGTTTCGACGATAGCCGTTTCCCGCGATTGATAGCCTTCCTTCACGAAAAATGCGACGGCTTGATCGAAACTCATCTTGCCGCTGTGCATCTGGATTCCAATGATAAAGCGCGCGTTGCGGAGGAGCGCGTCCTCAAGCTGGCCGAGGCGCAGCAATTTCGCCTCTCGTTCATTTTTCGCGCCGGCGCCGGGCTGGCCATAGCCTTCGTCGAGCATCATCTGCTCGCAATAGTGCGCCCAGCCTTCCGCATTCGAATTCGCGCCGAGCAGCTTGCGGACTTTCGTCGGAGCGTCGTGCATCCATAAGAACTGCACGTAGTGGCCCGGATAAGCTTCGTGAACCGCTGTGCTGACGATCGTGCCGCGATTGAAGCTCGCCATGAGTCCTGCGACTTCGGCCGGTGGATCGTGCTTGTCGGGAACCGTGACGTTGAAGTAGGCCTCGGTGGCGACGCGCTCGAACGGGCCTGGAGTGTCCATCGAGGCGAACGTGGTGGCGCGCTCGAAAGGCGGCGTTTCCTCGAGCGTCGGGCGAACCGTCGAGGGAATTCCGATAATGTGCTTCTCTTGGATGAACGCGATAAGGCCGTCGAAAGTGTCGCGGAAGCTTTGGAGCAGATGATCGGGCGCGGGATGATCCGCCTGCAACTCAGCGAGTACCTGGCGCGGCGATTTCGCGGGATCGATTTCTTTCGCGATCGCGCCGAAAGCCGCCTGATTCTTGCGCAGATCGGCCCAGCCGATTTCAAGCAGCCTGTCGAGTGGAATGCTCACCATTTCGTCGAAGAGAAGTTTCTGCGAAAAGGTATCGGCGCCGATTCGAAAATCACCCTGAGAACGCGGAAGCAGATCGGATTTCAGCCAGCGTTGGTAGCCTTCGAGCGCGGCGATGACGGTGGCGTTGGATTTTGCAAAATCTGCTTTCAGTGATGCGTCCGTGGCATCGGCAAACGCGACAGGAACATCCTTGCGAAAGAAATCGATGATTCCGGGAAGCTGCTCGACGGCGATCTGTGTGTAAATGCGCGGCGGATTCTTGAGATTTTCAAGTGCGGCGGAGAAAACTGCGGGCATTTGCTTCTCGCGCGCAACGAGCGAGCGCAGCCGGTCGTCCGGCGAAGCGAAGCGGCGGCTCATGATGGTAAACGCGCTGGCGGCAATGCCGCTCGAATAAATATCCGGATTTTTTTCCCACGGGCGAATCGTCTCGAGCGTAAGCAACGTGCCAAGGATGTTGTTGAGGACCAGCTGTTGGTCGGCGGCTTCTGTCTCATCGAGCGTCGAAACATCGAATGCGGCTACGCGCGTCTCGTACTCGTGCAGAGTATTAATTTGCCGATCGACGGAAGCGTGTGAATAATCCTCGAGAATCGGATCATATTGATGCAGGCCCGCGCTCGTTCCCGCAGTTGGGTTGAATTTAAAGTAGCCGTGCTCGAAATATTCATCCGCGAGCGAATTCCACGCCGCGTGCGCCTCAGCGGACTGCGAGACGCGATTGGCCGGCAGCGCTCGCGTTGCCCCGAGTCCGCTCATCATCACGAAGCTTCCGGCAATCAGGCAAACCACACACGCGGACTTGAGCATTCGCACTCTTCTTTCTCGAACGAATATTGCTGCCGAAGTTTTTGCGGCCGATGTTTACTTCGACGCGTCCCGCCGGGCGCCGTTACACCCACGGCGGCAGATTTTCTCAAAAATTGATGCGCCGAGAAAGGCGTATCATCAATCGCCACAGAATGAGGGCGGAGGAGTCACAGCTTTCGAGCATCAATGTCTTGACTGATCGCGGCCAAATAATCGCGAGCGGCCCCAAGGGCTTCTTCCGCGTCGCGATGGGAAATAAAGCCGGCGTCGTCATACAGCGCCAGATTCCGCTTCCGTCGAAGCCGATCGAACACTGCCAGCAATCGGCTATTTTTCTTGTCGAGCCGTGCCCGGACGAAATCAATTATCGCAATGTGGTGTCCGGGTTGGCTTCTGGCGCGGAACCCGTGGCTGAACATGAATCCGAGCGAAGCCTTGAGCATCGCTTCGTAAGCTTGTTGGAGTGCAGCTTCGTCATCGAAGGCTAGTATTTTATGGGCCGAGGTGAGCTTCTTGCTGGCGCTCGCGAGGAAGCGCTCAATCTGCGCCCAGTCAATTCTGTGCGGCTGGAGCTTCTTCATGCTGTTCCGACGAGCGCGACCCGCGTGTTGTGCCAGACGTTTTCCAGGAATGCATCCTTCCTGGCGCGGCGCGTATTGAATTCCTTTCGGCTGAGGACGGTGTAATTAATCTCCCGCCCGAGTTGCCGTTCGAGTTTCTGAACCGCTTCCGCCAGCGCGTCACCTTTCGGCTCGCCGATCACCAGAATATCAATGTCGCTCGAGGCGTCCTGTTGGTTCCGCGCGAACGAACCGTACAAATATGCCTCGGCGATTCCTCCCACGCTTTTGAAGGACTTTGCGACGAGGGGCGCCGCGCCAATGGTCTTCGCCACGATGCCACGCACCTCGCGAAACAGAGCATACTCGCGGTTGAGTTGAAAATACTTCTGCCGGCCGCTCACTTCCGACCGAAACAGCCCCGCGTGCTCCAGCCGCGCTAACTCTTTGGACAAGTTAGACGGGTCAACGCTGAGCCGCTCTGCGAGATCTCTGAGATGAAGGCGAGCGGCCGGATTCGTGAAGTAGAACGCCAGCAGCCGCTGGCGGATCTTCGAATGTAAATCGAGCATACGGTAATATATTACCACAAGTGTGGTAACACTTAACCGACGGTGGAACACATGCCCCTGATCCTCGACAAAAGGAGCTACTTGGACAAGGATCCGTACCGTAGGTCACGAATGCGGGTGGGCTTTGTCGTAGATGGTCATCAGCTGCTCGATCGACGCTTGCGTGTAGCGCTGCGTGGTCGAGAGCGATTTGTGGCCGAGGAGTTCCTGAATGGCGCGGAGGTCGGCGCCATCGCCGAGCAGGTGCGTGGCGAAAGCGTGGCGGAACGAGTGCGGGTGCAGATTCCACGACACGCCGAATAGCTTCGCGTATTTTTTGATGATCGTGCGAATGGTGTGGACGTCGAGACGCGTGCCGTGCTTGCCCAGAAAGACTGCATCGGGATCGCAAGCGTCGGGCCATTCGTAGAGAATTCGCTCGCGCACTGGCCAGTAGGCTTCGAGCGCTTCGCGCGCTTTTGAACCGTACGGCACGATGCGTTCCTTGCGGCCTTTGCCGAGGACGCGAATGATCTGCGAGTTGAAATCGAAATCGCCGAGATTCATTCCCGTCAATTCGCTAACGCGCACGCCGGAAGCGTAAAGCAATTCGAGAATGGCGCGATCGCGCTTCAGCATGAGCAGCTCGTCCTTGCGCCGTTTCGGCGTCAGCCGCCTCGTGTCCTTGGCAATCGCTTTTGCGCCCGAGCTCTCGATGCCGTCGAGCAGTCCGCCCATTTCCTCCGGCGAGAGCACGTCGGGCAATCGCCTCGGGAGCTTCGGCGAGGAGACAAGCCGCGCGGTATTTTGAGCAATCAATTTCTGCGTTACGCAGAATTTGAAAAATGAGCGCAGAGCCGCGAGCTTGCGCGCGATGGATGTTTTTTGCAGTTGGCGATCGAGAAGATGCGCGACAAATTCCCGGATCACGCGATGATCCACTTCGACGAGCGGCAACGTTTTCTCTCCCGGCGGCGTGATGAATTCGAGAAATTGCTCGAGATCCGTCCGGTATTTGCGCAGCGTCTCGGGCGAAGCGTTGCGCACGTACTGCATGTGGACGAGATACTTTTCGATGGCTTCTTTTACTTTCATGCGACTAATCCGGACGAATTATAGGACGCCGTTGCAGGCAGCGAAGCGGACGGAAGCAAGTGTGTTCCAGGATTGAACGACATTGGCCGAGGTGCAAGTGCGTCTCGCCATTGCCGCCGACGCTGATTGAGAAAATGTTGGAAAGGCCGGCCTGCCGGCCGGCCCTACGAAAGCAACGGCGCATGCGTCGTGCGCCGACAGATATTCGGAATGAAATAGGATTTGACGCGGGTTAAATTTTGGCAGGCGCGCCGGCGCCAACGGGCTCAGCAACGCCCGCGGCCACTGGCGCTTGCTCGACGTCAACTTCCCAGTCGCACCCTTCCTTGATGCACGAGCGGAAGTTGCCTTGCTTCGTACGCTTCTCGACGATGAACGGCGCGCCGCACTTCGGGCACGGCTCGTTAATGGGCTCGTGCGGCGTGGTGAAATCGCAATCGGGATAGCGGCTGCAGCCGTAGAAAATCCGGCCGCGCCCCTTGCCGCGCGCGGTTCCGCGGCGGACAAATTCGCCCTCGTTGCATTTCGGACATTTGATGCCGAGCGTGATCGGCCGCGTGTACTTGCACCTCGGATAACCCGAGCAGCCGATGAATTCGCCGAAGCGGCCGTGTTTTTTGATTAAGCCGTTTCCGCACAAAGTGCATTTTTCATCGAGAGGTTCGTCGGGCGCGTGCGCGATGCGCGTTCCTTCGACGAGCCTCCGAGTTGTCTTGCAATCCGGATAGCCCGTGCAAGCCAGAAACATTCCGAATCGGCCGCGCTTGACCGCCATTTCCTTGCCGCAGTTGTCACAGTATTCGGTCTTCGCCTCACCGTTGGCGTCGCCATTCGCGTTTTCCGGCGACAAATCCTGGATGAAATCGCAATCGGGATACCGCGAGCAGCCGAGGAAGAAGCCGTGGCGGCTGATTCTCTCGAGCAGTTCGCCCTGGCCGCATTTCTCGCATTTTTTTCCGGTCGCAATACCGGCTTTGTAGGAAAGCATTTCGCCGTCGGCGCGATCGAGATCCACGATGAATTTTAGCCAGAATTCCTTGACGGCTTCGCGCCAGGGCAGTTTGCCTTCCTCGATTTCGTCGAGTTCTTCTTCGAGTCGCGCCGTGAAGGTGACGTCGAAAATATCCTCAAAGCTCTTCACCAGCAGGCCGCTGACGCGTTCGCCGAGCATCGTCGGCGTGAACCGGCCTTGCAGTTTGTTCACGTATTCGCGCTCGACGATGGTGGAAATAATCGAGGCGTACGTGGACGGGCGGCCGATGCCTTTTTCTTCGAGTTCCTTCACGAGCGTCGCTTCGGTGTAGCGCGGCGGCGGCTCAGTGAAGTGCTGATCGTTGCGAATTTTTTCGAGCGTGAGCCTTTCGCCTTCGCTCACTCGCGGCAAAGCGCGCGATTCGGCGTCGTCCGCATCTTTTTCTTCGTCATCCTGCACGATCTGGTAGACGGCGAGGTAGCCATCGAATTTCTGCACGGAGCCGGTGGCGCGGAATGTGTAATCGCCGGCAGAAATATCGATCGTAGTCTGATCGAAAATCGCCGGAAGCATTTGCGAAGCGACGAAACGCTGCCAGATGAGCTGGTAGAGCTTGAAAATATCTTCGTCGAGATACTTGCGAACGTCTTCTGGTGTGCGCGCGACGTCGGTGGGCCGGCACGCTTCGTGAGCTTCCTGCGCGTCCTTCTTCGATTTGTAGAAGTTCGGCTTCTCCGGAAGATATTCGGCGCCGAATCGCGCCGGAATCAGTTCGCGTACTTGCGCGAGCGCATCGCTTGAGACGTGAACGGAATCCGTGCGCATGTAAGTGATGAGCGCGACGGACCCCTCATTGCCAAGCTCGACGCCTTCGTAAAGCCGCTGCGCGAGAGACATCGTGCGCTTTGCCGTGTAACGCAGGCGATTGTAAGCGGCCTGTTGGAGCTTCGAAGTTGTGAACGGCGGCGGCGCGTTCCGCTTCTTTTCCTTTTGCGTGACGCTCGTAACCTGCCACGCGGCGTGCTCTACGGCAGCCTTTACGCGCTCGGCCTCTTCCTGATTCGAAACCTCGATATCTTCGCCCTTGAACTTGCTGAGCTTGGCTTCGAATGATGGGGGCTGGCTGCCGGCAAGCAGCGCATGAATGGTCCAATATTCTTTCGGAATGAACGCGCGGATTTCTTGCTCGCGCTCGGCGATCAGGCGCAGCGCGACGGTCTGCACGCGCCCAGCGGATAGTCCGCGGCGCACTTTGTCCCAGAGCAGCGGCGAAATCTTGTAGCCCACGATGCGATCAAGAACGCGGCGAGCCTGCTGCGCGTCGACGAGGTTGGTGTCCACCTGGCGCGGGTGCTCGAACGCGGCGCGGATGGCCTTCGGCGTAATCTCGTTGAAGGTAACGCGGAAAATTTTCTTGGGATCGGTCGGCGGGATCGTGATCTCTTCGTCTTCTTTCGCTTTGGCCTTCGCCTTCTTGCCCTTGCCGTTTTTCGCCTTCTTCGACTCTTCTTCGGCGGCGGCGGCCAGTTCCTTGGCAGTCGGTTTTTCAGAAGAAGCTTCTTCCGCGTAGCGAGACGGCTTGGAGAGGACCATCGCGAGGTGGGCGGAGATGGCCTCGCCTTCGCGGTCAGGGTCGCCAGCCAGATACACAGCATCCGCCGTGCTGGCCGCTTTTCTGAGATCGTTAATGACCTTGCCCTTGCCCGCGATGATTTGCAGGGTCGGCTCGAAAATCTTCGCGTCATCGATACTAATCATGACTTTGGGCTTGTTGTCGGCCGCTGCCTTCTTCTTGCCCTTGCCCGCTTTGCGCTTCTTGCGCCCATTCAGATCTTCACCGGGCAGACGAATGCCGATCGTCTTCTTGGGCAAGTCCATGACGTGCCCGACGGACGCTTTAACGGTGTAGTCGCGTCCCAGATATTTGTTGATCGTTTTCGCCTTGGCAGGCGATTCGACTATGACTAATGAACGTCCCATATTCTCCTGATTCTCAAACTGCGACACGCGCCACTGCAGTCCGCCGCAGGGCAACGACGTGCGTCACCATCCTAACCCTGAAAGTAGGGGATTTATTACAACAGGACTTTCAGGAATTGCTTACCAGGCAACTGGCGTACTACGCCCTTCATTTCCAGCTCGAAGAGGGCGGCCAGTACTTCGGAGGATGTCATGCCCGATAACTCCAATATTTCGTCCACGTGGCGCGCTTGATCCACGATCAGGAGCTCGTAGAGCGCGCGCTCCCCTGGCGCTAGTGACTCTTGCACGAGCGATGCGCGTTCCTGCGCGCTCGGTGATTCCACCGGCAGCAACTCGGCCCGAACCGGCGTGGGCAATTCTTCTACGACATCCTCCCAGCTCGTCACCAGCTTCGCCCCCTGCTTAATCAGCTGATTAGGTCCGAAGCTCGTCGGCTGGGTTACGTTGCCTGGTACGCCAAACACCTCGCGGCTGAATTCCATCGCCAGCCTGGAGGTGATCAGAGATCCAGAGTACTGCGCGCCCTCAACACATACAACCCCGAGTGACATTCCGGCGATCACGCGGTTCCGAATCGGGAAATTCTGCGCGCCGGGAAATGTGCCAAGCGGAAACTCGCTGATGATTGCGCCGCGCTGCTCGATCTCTTCGAAAAGCTTCCTATTTTCTTTGGGATATACCACGTCTATCCCGCAACCGAGCACCGCGATCGTCGTTCCTGCTGGCGTTGAAAGCGCTCCACGATGTGCACAAGCATCAATTCCGCGAGCTAATCCGCTGACGATTACCAACCCTCGAGCGGCCAGATCTCTGCCTAGCCTCTCAGCCATTTGATTCCCGTAGGGGGTCGGACGACGCGCCCCGACCATAGAAATTGAGTGGCGATTTAAAAGTTCTGTGTTTCCGCGGACATAGAGGAGGGGTGGCGGGTCGTAAATCTCGCGGAGAAGGTGCGGGTATGCGGGTTCATCCCAAGTAGCGAGGCGATAGCCGGCCTGTTGAGCTTGCGCCAATTCCTTCGCCGCGGCGGACATGGGCTCGCGCGAGTGTATGGCTTGAGCGACGGCGGCAGGAAGGCGTTGACCCTCAAGGGCGGTCAGTGAGGCGTTGAACACGGCTTCCGGGCTGCCGAATTGACGGAGGAGTTTGCCGGCCATCCGCGCGCCGAGACCGGGAGTCAGCGCAAGCGCGACCCAACCCAAGTATTGGTCGGTATCGGTGGGCATCGAG
>JBAPOP010000090.1:0-18257 GCA_049279675.1 Candidatus Acidiferrales bacterium | reverse complement strand
CAAAAATGTCCGAGTATTTCTTGCCCTACGAAGCAGTGCGGAAAGCGCCATCGCCGCGGCAAGCTCTGCTAGATTTTGCCGAATCCACCTACGTCGCCGGCGCCACGCTGGGAAACTGGGATCGCGCCGCGCTAGAACGAACGCCTGCACTGAAGTAAATCGCAGAACGGCCGAATTCGATCACGTTCAAGTGCCGCGCGAAACGGCAGCTCATTTCATTCGTAGCGCAGCGCGACCATCGGATCCACGCGCGTTGCTCGGCGTGCGGGCGGCAGAGACGCGGCGACGCCAACAACTATGACACCCGCGAAGACGCTGGCGAACGTCCACGGATCCGTCGCAGACACTCCCCAAATCCGGCTCGCCAGGAACCGTGTAAGTCCCCAACTGGCGACCAATCCGATCAGCGCTCCCGTCGCAGTCGAGCTAAAACCCTTTGCGACCACTAATCGTAAGACGTTTCGCGGCTGCGCCCCGAGCGCCATACGAATCCCGATTTCGTGTGTTTGCAGCGACACGGTGTATGCCGTGACACTGAATATTCCGACCAGCACAAGTAACAGCCCGATTCCCGCAAATGCGCCAACCGTAGCGAGCTCGAACCGCCGCTGTTGGAACAGATTCTGCAAGAACGATTCGATCGTCCCCGATTCACGAAATCCAACGTCCGGGTCCACTGCCGATACTTCCCCGTAAATTTCTTTCAAAAGCGGTTCGGAGGCCAAAGAGCTCCTTACTACGATGGTGCGGTCCATCACGACTCCGGTGAACGTATAAGGGATGAAAACCTGAGGCACGACCGAATTTCTTACGCCTGCATTCCTGTAGTCTCCTGCCACTCCGATGATCTCGAAGTTGCAATCGCGAGGCGCTTCCGGCAATTTTTCGCAGCCGACAAGTGTGAGTTCCTGGCCGATTGGGTCGGCGTTGCCGAAGAATTGGCGGGTTAAGGTTTGATTGATGACGATCACGTGGCGCGCCGAGTCAACGTCGTCCCTCGAAAAGAATTTGCCTCGTGTCAGCGGCAACTCGAGTGTTTCGAAGAACCCTTCGCTCACCATTTCTGTTTCCGCTTCCCACGTCCCAGAGTGAGATTTTCCAGCTATGGACACTTCGCCCGAAAAGCCACCATAAGGCGGCCACGAAGCGCTTTCCGCCGCGTCGATCACGCCGGGTATCGTTCGCACCCGTTCGAGAATCGGCCGAATCAGAATTTTTTTCTGAACTCCGGTGTCATATCGGCCGGTCGGCGTGGCCAATTGTGCGTACACGATACTGGTTGGATTCACGCCGAGCTCCACATGCCTCAAAGCGAAGAAGCTCCGCAGCAGCAGACCGGCGCCGATCAATAAAACGATGGAGAGTGCAACTTCAGAAATAACCAAGCCCGTTCGAAATCTACCGTGTCGAAGCCCGGCGCTCGAGCCAGTACCGCTTCCCATGAGCGAAGAGTGCAAATCGTGGCCAACCGCATGAATCGCGGGTGCGAGGCCGCACAGAAGCGTGGTCGCGAGTGTGACGCCAAGGGAGAACACGAGCACCGCCGGATTCAATGCGATTTCCGCCTCGCCTGGTAAAGTGTCCGCCGGAATGGCTGCGACGACGCCCTTCAAACCGACGTATGCCATGGCGCATCCTGCAATGCAGGCAGCTGTAGCTATGACGAAACTCTCAATAAGGAGCTGCAAAATCAGGCGGCCGCGGCTTGCCCCGATTGCCTCGCGGATCGCGATTTCTCGCTCGCGCACAGACGCACGAGCCAGCAACAAGTTCGCAACATTCGTGCACGCGATGAACAGGAGCAGCAGGACGGCTGCGAGCAAGACGTAGAGCACTCTTCTGAACCCACCCAGAAGGCTGTCAATGGTCGTCTCGGTCCCTATGCTGAATGTTTTCGGATAAGAAGCCTTGTCAATTATCGCGAGGCGGTGCGCTATGACGTTGAGATCTGCTGCGGCGGCTCGGAGGCTAATTCCTCGCATCAACCGGCCCATAGGGTAGAGCGACGCGGGCCTACCGAAAAAGGAGGCTTCGGCGGCGCCGGGATACAGTCCGAGAGGCAAATACAAATCCGCGCCTGAATAGGCCTCGAAGCGCTGAGGCATGACGCCGATCAGCGTGCGCGGCTCATCGTTCAGAGTGAATGTGCGCCCGAGAATATTTCGATCGCCGTTAAACTCCCGCTGCCAGAACCTGTAATTCATCAAGAATACAGGCGCAGCCCTTGGCCTTCCGTCTTCCGGCGCAAATCCTCGGCCGAGCAGCGGCGGCACACCGTAATATTGGATCCCATTCGTCGTCATCCATGCGCCGATGAACTTCCGCGTCGTCTTTCCATCGTTGTAACGGACGTCCCACTCGTAAGATCCAACCAGGTCTTCAAACACGCGGCTTTGTTCCCGAAATGCAAGGAACTCAGGAATTGAAAAGGTATCTCTCATGTCATCGGGCCGCGACACGTCATACGCAAAGAAGCGTATGGATCGACTGAAGTCCTTATATGGGAACGGGTTCAGCAGGGCGCCATAGATGACGCTGAAAATTACGGTGGTCGAACCGATTCCAAGAGCAAGAGTCAGGACGGCGATTGCGGCGAAGCTTCGGTTCTTGCGCAGGGTTCGCGTAGCGAAGCGAATGTCCTGCCAGAGCATTTCTAGCCAAACGAGAACGCGCATTACCCTTTAGCTCTCCTTATTCCCCTGGGCGATGCTAAATCGCGTTCGGGCATTCGAGCACCCGCTTGATGCAGGCTGCTCCGCGGCGCGATTTTCATACTCGCTCACAATCATATGAATCGGCGGTTCATTCGTATCGCAGCGCGACCATCGGATCCACGCGCGTTGCTCGGCGCGCTGGAACGTAGCATGCCAGTAGCGATATCACGATGAGAACAACTGGAACAATAATCAACGTCGCGGGGTCCGATGGAACCACGCCGAACAACAACGAAACGAGGACGCGAGTCAGCGCCAGCGCCGCAACCAAGCCCAACGCAAGCCCCGCAAGCGTCAGCAGAATTCCCTGACCCAAAATAAGCCTCAGAACATCCCGCCTTTGCGCGCCGAGCGCAATTCGAATCCCAATTTCCGATGTCCGCTGCTTCACGGCGTAAGCCATTAATCCATAAAGCCCGACGGTCGCTAGAAATAGTGCGATGCCGGCAAAGACAGCCAGGAGAAAAGTCTGAAAGCGGCGTCTCGCGTTCGCATCGGCCACGCGCTCATCCATCGTTCGAATATCCGCCACCGCCAACACGGGATCGATCTCGCGAACGACGCCGCGAATCGTAGGAATGAGTTCAGCCGGCGGGACGCTGGTCCGAACGGCCACAAACGCGCGCGTTGGGTCCGATTGAGTGAACGGCAAATACACCTGGGGCGCGCCAGCGTCTTCGGGACGCGAATGCCGGATATCGCCGATGACGCCGACAACCGTGGACCACGGCGCGACCTTCCCTGGCTGAAAATCGCGAAAGCGAAAATGCTGCCCGATCGGATCCGCGCCGGAGTAATAGTTCTTCGCAAAGCTTTGATTGACGATGACGTTCAGCGAGGACTCACCGTAATCGCCGACATTGAATAATCTTCCGGCAATCAGCCGCACTCCCATCGCTTCGAAATAATGCTGCGTCACGCGCCGGCTTTCGACGAGCTGGTCCGGCGTGTTCGCATACCCCTCGACCTCAAACAGCGTCAAGCTCTCCGCATTGCTCAGCGGCAGGATGTCCCCGGCTCCGGCCGCCTGCACTCCGGGCAAACGCGAGATGCGGCCGAGAGCGTTGTTGAAGAAATCCCGGCGCTGTGAAGCCTGCGTATAGCGGGAATCAAGGGAAATGCTCATCGTCAGCGTCGAATGCGAGAAGCCTAGATCCACCGATTGCAGCTTGAGGTAGCTGCGAATTAGCAACGCAGAGCCCGAAAGAAGCACCACAGCCAGTCCGATTTCGATGACGATGAGGCCGTGGCGCAGCCGGTTCGAAGATCCGGCGATTCCCCTCGCGCCGCCCTGCTTCAGCATTTCTGAGAGATTCGTGCGCGAGACTGCGAGAGCGGGCAGAATGCCGAAAATAATTCCAGTCAGCAGCGACAGCCCAATGCTGAAAATCAAGACGCGGGAATCGAGCGATGTCTCATTCAAGCGAGGAATGTTCCCGGGATCGAAGCGCTGAAGAATGCGAATCGCCGCAAGGGCGATGCCGACGCCCAACGCGCCGCCCGCGCACGCCATCAACACGGCTTCGGTCAGTAACTGCCGAATCAGCCGCTTGCGGCCTGCGCCAAGCGCTGCTCGTACACCGAGTTCGTGCGTGCGGCTCGCGGCGCGCGCCAGAAGCAAATTAGCGGCGTTGCTGCACGCAATGAGCAGCACCAGCGAAACAGCTCCGAACAAGAGCCACATCAGCCTGCGCAGCGGCCCGATCGCGTGGCTCAAGAACGGCTGCACCAGTGCGCTCCAGCCTCTGAGCTCTGCCGCATGAAGTTGATCCAGCCTCGCCATGATGGCGCTCATTTCCGCTTGCGCCTGATTGAGGCTCACGCCGGGACGCAGGCGCGCGACCACATCACCGCTCGAATTGTCGCGGTCCGCGCGTTGCTCCGGCGTCAGGGCGATCGGAAACCACAGATCGCTCTTCTTTGCGGCGGTGTCGACATCGTAGGGAAGATCGCTCGTGCGAGGATATTCAAATCCCGGAGGC
This sequence comes from Candidatus Acidiferrales bacterium, assembly GCA_049279675.1. Classification (GTDB taxonomy): domain Bacteria; phylum Acidobacteriota; class Terriglobia; order Acidiferrales; family UBA7541; genus Palsa-147. The sequence continues at coordinate 13,561 of JBAPOP010000090.1, read as the reverse complement.
ATTACGCCGATGATTTGATAGGCGCGCCCATCAATTTCAAGCGATTGACCGAGGATGCCCGGATCGGCGCTGAAGTTCGAATTCCAAAGCGCGTGGCTGATGACCACGACGTTTCCGCCGCCCGGCACGTCGTCGCTCTGCGTGATTAAACGACCCAGCTGGGGCCGCGTTTCAAGTGTGGGGAAGAAATTGCCGGAAATGCGCGCGCCACCGACCCGATCAGCCGAGCCGCGAGTCCCGAGATTGAATGCGCCCGGTTCGAATAGTGTCATCGCGGAAAACGATTTCGCCTGGTTCTGAATGTCGTAAAAGTCGGCGTAGGTCGGGCCAATGGAGTCCGCGGGAAGCTGGGCAAATCGCGAGAGGGGGGTCCAGAGATAAACCAGTCTTTCGGGATCGCCGTAAGGCAGCGATCGAATCAGGACGGCGTTGACGAGGCTGAAGATCGCAGTTGTCGCGCCGATGCCGAGCGCCAGCGTCAGGATCACAATCGCAGCGAATCCTGGATTCTTGCGCAGCGTCCGCGCGCCGTATCGTACATCCTGCCAAAGCGTCTCGAACCAAACGAAAGTCCACATTTCGCGACACAGCTCCTGGACTCGCGCTGCGTTCCCGAATCGCTTTCGCGCCTTCGAATGCGCTTCGGCATCGACCAGCCCCGCCGCGCGATTCTTCTCTTCGCTCGCGGCCACATGAAACGCGAGTTCGTCTTCGAGATCGCGCTCGAACTGGCGGCGCTTGCCCGCCGCCCTGATCCGCAGCCAAATTTCATGCAGCCATTCCGGCAGCATCGATTCTCCTACGCCGTCTGCATCACGCGCGCAATCGCGCCGGACATCCGGCTCCAATGCTTCATCTCTGCCGCAAGATATTTGCGCCCCTTCGCCGTAAGCGAGTAAAACTTCGCGCGCCGATTATTCTCCGACGCGCCCCATTCGGAATCCAGCAAGCCGCGCAGCTCCAGCCGGTGCAGCGCCGGATAAAGCGCGCCCTCTTCCACGCGCAGCACATCCTGCGACGATTCATGAATCCACTCCGCGACGCCGTAGCCATGCTTCGCCCCGCGCGCGAGCGATTTCAAGATCAGCATGTCGAGCGTGCCTTGCACGAGATCGCCCTGCTTTTCCATCCCCAACTTTTCCACGAGCACTCCCATAACTTGATTAGGGGAGATTCTCACAGATCAATTTGCGCCGCAATTAAAATTTCCGCGCATTTAGAAATTCACGAAGATTAATTCGGAGCTTTCGCAGTGAGATCGAGTTCGAGAAACGCAGTTCCAGCAATCGGGCTCGGATAATAAGGAGGAATCGCGCGAAATCCGAGCGCCTCGTAAATCGCTCGCGCGGCCGTCATGCTCGGAAGGGTATCCAGCCGAATCGCGCGATACCCCGCCCGCCGCGCTTCAGCCAGAGCCGCGTCAATCAATCGCCGCCCCAAACCCAGCCCGCGCCACCGGGGCCGCACATACAATCGCTTCATCTCGCAGATCCCGTCAGCCAAACATCGGATCGCGACGCAACCCGCGCACTCCTCGCCGTCAAACGCCAGCAAGAGCGCTCCTCCAGGCGGGGCATAGTCCCCAGGCAATCCCTTCAACTCCGCCTCAAATCCCTGAAAACCGAGGTCAATCCCAAGCGAGACCCCATACTCGCGTATCAATTCGCGAGCCACAGCGACATCTTTCCCCCCAATCGCAGGCCTAACAATCGCCTCAGGCGGCACGTCTCCCCCAAATAGAAGCCCGGCAAATCGTGAGTCTGCTGCAGCCCACCGCAGGCCTACAAGAGCCATATTGGCGACGGTATCCGTGCGCCGCCTCGGCTCCGCCATCGCCCCATCCCCATCCAAATCCTTTGAATCGTTCAGCTTGCAGCCAGCATCCAATGAGCTAGCGACAAATATCCGTCCCGCTTTTTAACGGATAGCAACTATCCAAAGAATGCTTACCCGGCTGTAATGACAGTGCGGCTATAGTGTAGTTGTGGCATCCGTGCCACGAAACTGCTGTCATCCGTAAGGCGTAAGGAAGGAGCGTTCGAAATGGTTAAGCAGTACATCCTGGCGAGTGATTTCGACCAAACCCTGAGTTTCAACGACTCGGGAGCTCTATTGGCCGAGTCTATAGGCGCGTCGGGTTTTGACAATAAGGTTGCGGGCCTCTCTCAAATCCAACTGGTTCAGCAAGGCGCGGAACTTGCCTATCTGATCCTTCACGACCCCGATTTTCGCAAGGTTCGCCGCGACGATCTGATTGCCGCGGGCAAGAAAGTCCGTCTGAAGCTCAATGTAGGTTTGTTCGCCCGTCTCCTCGAAAATTTGGGCGAAGGCTATAATTTCAATTTCTGCGTCATCTCGGCGGCGCCGCAGGAAATCGTTCAATCGGCGCTCGAAGGCATTGTTCCGCCCGAACGCATCTTCGGAACGAAATTTGAGTACGACCCATCATCCGGCGAAGTGCAATCCATCGTTCGCGCGGCCGCGGGCTGGGGCAAGGTTGCCGTCCTCGAAGAACAGCGCTCGAAGCTCCACGTCAGCCCCGATTGCGTAATCTACGTGGGCGACGGCAGTTCCGATTTGCCGGTAATGATGCACGTCAATCAAAGCGACGGCTTGACGATCGCCGTTTCGGAAAACGAATACATCACGCGCGTCGCGAAGCGAACCGTGCTCAGCGACAACGCGATGAGCGTCCTCGTGCCCGTGCTTGAAGACGTGCTTCGCTGGGATTCAACTCGAATCCGCAGCTTGTTCGCATCGCAAGGTCTCACCGTTCGCGATTGGGACAAGCGCCGCACCGACACGCTCTCAATTCATGCATTCGGCGAAGCCGTCGAAACCACCGCGGAAAATCGAACCTAACTCCATCGCACGCAGCAGAACTTTGTAAACACAACGCATCGCCGGACTCAGCCCCGGCGATTAGCACGATTGCGTTCGCACGGATGACCTTCTGTACCGGGGTCTGGCGGAATTCATTTCAGACCGCGCGTGTCAAAATAAGTATCAGAGCCCGGAGGCCCCCTCTCCCGGACCCAACGAACCTCTGCTATATCTTGAACAGGAAAGGTTCACGCTCTTGCATGTCGGTGGGAGCCCCCTGCTTCAGCAGGGGGAAGCTGGACTTTAGTCCAGCGGCAGGAATCTTCGCTACCCGCGGGCTTTCAGCCCCGGGGATTTCCGACCGTCCAGTCAAATACGTCGTCACAAAGTACAATAACGAATCATATTCGATCGGCCTATCGGATCTCACTCAACCGCACCGAATTCTGCAGCGTCCCGCCCTCAATCCTTCTCGGACAATTCGGTTGCTCTCCCTCGCACGTTTGTATACAAACCAAATGCCCGCTCGGCAAATTTCTTGAACCAGTATCGCAGGGATTCTCAGGGGGTCGGAGCTTCAGCTCCGGCATTTAGCGAGCTCAAATCGCGGGGCTTTGGCCACTGAGAATACCCTGACCGAATTTTTTGGCGATTTATGAGATGCGTTCATTCCAGAACTCGGAGGCTCCCGCCTCCGGACAAAGGGATCAAATCAAATGGCTCACGACGAACCCGCAAAATCCGCGCCAGCAACGAAACTCGTCATCCGCAATATCGGTCTCATCCTGAGCGGCGATCTTGCCCGCCCAATCCTCGACGCCAACACCGTCATCTCCGTGAACGGAATAATTTCGGCCGTCGGCAAAGAAAAAAATCTCGACACAACCGGCGCAACAACAACCATCGACGCGAGCGGTTCGACGCTCGCGCCCGGCCTCATTGATAGCCACGTTCATCCCGTCGCCGGCGACTGGACTCCGCGCCAAAATCAAATCGGCTGGATCGATAGCTGCCTTCACGGCGGCGTCACTACAATGATTTCAGCCGGCGAAGTGCACACGCCTGGAAGACCGAAAGATGTCGTCGGCCTGAAAGCCATGGCGATCACCGCTCAGCGCTCTTTCGCTGCGCTGAGGCCAAGCGGTGTCAAAGTTCACGCCGGCGCGCCGGTGATCGAGCACGGCATGGTCGAAGAAGATTTCAAATCTCTCGCGGATGCTGGCGTGACGCTGCTCGGCGAAGTGGGACTCGGTAGCGTGAAAGACGGCGAAACCGCGCGCCAAATGGTCGCTTGGGCCCGCAAATACGGCATTCAGAGCACGATTCACACGGGCGGTCCATCGATTCCAGGCTCGAGCCTGATTGACAAAGACATTGTCCTCGCGGCGGATGCAGATGTGATTGGCCACATCAATGGCGGCCACACGGCCTTGCCCGACGATCAAATCACCGCGCTGTGCGAGCAATCGCGCCGCGGTCTCGAGATCGTTCACAATGGCAATGAGCGCGCCGCCCTCCTGACGCTGCGGCTGGCAACAGAACTGAAGCAACTCGATCGCGTAATTCTCGGCACCGACGCGCCCGCTGGCTCCGGCGTTCAGCCGCTCGGAATCATTCGCTTAATTTCGATGCTTTCGTCGCTCGGCGGCGTGCCCGCGGAAATTGCATTCTGCTTCGCTACGGGAAACACGGCAAAAATGCGCAAGCTCGGTTGCGGCATTATTGAACCTGGACGCGCCGCAGATTTTGTTTTCCTCGATTGCGCGCAGCACTCGGCAGGAAAAACTCTTCTCGAAAGCGTCCGCCTCGGCGACTTGCCCGGAATCGGAATGACAGTAATCGACGGCGTCGTCCGCTCCGAGCGCAGCCGCAACACGCCACCGGCAACCAGACTCCCGAAGATCATCTGAAACGAACAACCTCAGATCCTGATAACCCGCACGAATGTCGAACCGGCAATTGTAGCGGCCGGCTTCAGCCGGGCAGCCTTTGACGTGGTCTCAACTGACGCAAACAAATTTCCTCAGCGCAATCCATCCTCGCCCTTAACTTCTTCCTTCTTCAATCCCCCAACTCGCGCCAGCGGCCGCCCGCTATCCGTCACCGCAACCGCAACCATAATTTCATTCGCGCGCGGCGCATCATTAATCCTCACTTCCATTCCATCAAAATGGCTCCGCACGAACGCCGCATCCTTGTGCCCCAGAGGAATATCGAGCGCAACTCCGAGCCCTCCTCGCTTCTTCGAAGATGGAATGAGCGCCGCTCCCTTGCCGAGAGCCTTTCGCACGGGTGCGCCCAGTTTCGGGTGCAAAATCGCGGCGGCATGTTCGAGCTCGCCGTTCTCTCCGACGGCCGCCGCCTTGCCGTAGCTTTCGACCGACGTGCCCGGAATTCCAAGCGCCGCCACCGCGCGTTCCGTGAGCAATCCGCCTAATTCCTCGCCGATATCGATCAACTCGCTCAAGTCCTCGACAAATTTCCCCGCGCAAGGATTTTCGATCACGGCGACAGCGGCAGCGCGCCGCGTTGGCGGATCGATCGCGCGTCCCATTTCGCTTCGCGTCTCTTCGACGAATGTAACCAGCTTCCGGATTTTTACTTTTCCCGTCGACGTCATCGCAGGCCATCCTCTCCCTTGATCTCCGAAGCTTTCAGTCCGCCGACGCGCGCATGAACGCGGGGTCCCGTGGTCATCACCAGTGCGAGTAAAATTTCGTCCGCGCGCGGCGCGTCAGCCACGCCGATTTCCATCGCATCGAAATGGCTGCGGACGTACGATGCGTTGATGTGCGTGATCGGAATATCGAGTCGCGCGCCGGGCCCTCCAACTTTCTTCGAAGACGCCACGATCGCCTTCGCGCCGCCGAGAATTTCGCGCATCGCGTATCCGCCGGGAACGTGCCACAGCGCGCCATGCTCGAGCTCGCCAGCCGCACCAACAATCGCGCCTTTGCCGTAGCCTTCGACGATGTGCGCATCGCCGCCGAGCGCGGCGACTAAGGCTTTCGCCATCTCGAGGCCAAGCGGCTTCAGGTCGTCCATAAGGCTAGCAATATCAGCAACATACGAGCCAGCAAATGGATTCTGGATTACGGCGAGCGCTGCCGCGCGGCGCAGTGGTACGGCAGCCGCGGGTCCGCCCTCGTGAAAAATTTCTTCCACGACCGTCACGAATTTTCGAACTCTAACTTCCGGCAACGGCCAGTCTCCTCGATTTTTCTTCCGATGCTGCAGTCAAAAATCTGCGGTTCACATCCGGCGCACCAGCGACGCGAGTTTCTCCCTGCAGACAAATCGCCGCTGCGCGCACAAGTCCGCGAGTGATGCACTCCTCGGCCGCTTCGGTGCCGGATGCCAGCGCGATATGAATTTCGCCAGCGCTGAGCGCGCCGACATCACGAGTAACGAGGCGTTCGCCAAGATCGTTATCTGGAGCAATCTCGCAAGCCGGAACGCGAGTGATTGCCGGATGCCCGGGCAAATCCACTGCGTTCGCGATGATCGTGGCCGCCGCATCCGCCATCGCCGCGCGATCTGCCAGCACCGTCACCGCATCGGCGATGCCCCGCGAAAAACTTCGGCCGCGCCATCCGCTCGTCGCGATTCCGCGGACGCAATCGCTCGCGTCGAGCTGCACCGTCCCAAAAAGTGAAGGGCGATCCGGCCGCTCGATCATTCCAATTCGGAAACTCTCTCCAGCCGAAAGATGAACCGCGATATCGCCGCCGTCATTCACATAAGCTCGCGTAAGCGACGCCGCTTCCGTCATCACTTCCAGAATTTCCTCAGCCACCGCGCCCGCCACGGCCGCCATCGGCGTAATAAAAGTTCGCGCCGCGAACGGCGCGACGGCTTGCGCCATCCTTCGTGCCACCGGCCCTGAAAGTTGCGGGCCATCGATTCGCGCAGCCGAGCGCAAAAGCGGCAGCTCAGCACACAATTCATCGAGCACGGTGACGAATCGTCGCGCCGCGGCGCGATACGCCTCCTCAATCTGCTCGCGCTCCCCGAATGCTTCGACAATGAGATCGATCGGACCATCGTGCAAATGCAATCGGCGATGGTCCGGCAAGAAGCGAATTTGCGCCGACTCTCTCATCGCTTCGCTCTCTTCGGAGACTTCGGCTCCAACTCCTGAGGCGCGGAATTGTTCGCGGCCAGCGAATCGAGCGGACGCACGTGATCCATGTGGCCGCCCAGCGCTGCATAATCCTCAAGCTTTAACGAAAATTCGATCGGCGCGACGAGCGCCGGCGTAGGCACGTAGCCGAAACCATTCTCCGGCATCCGCGTGACGTCAACCATAAACGTGATTCCGCCGCCGGGCCATACGTAAACTGGCGCTCCGCCGCACGTAACTCGCGTGAAATTGTGTTTCACCGAGCGCGTGAGCTTCACGGGATTGTCCGTTACTCCCGCGCGCAAAGATCCTCCCGCGCCTCCCATGAATAGAACCGTCGAAAGCGCCGGCTCGCAGTTTTCCCTGATTCGCTCCACCGATTCAACAAGTGCTTCAGGCAATTCCTGCGCAACGGGCCGCAAATCCTCGTCGAGTTCGTAGTAGGCGTGCTGCTCGCCCGTTGTGCTCACCATCAGCAGGCGAAGATGTGGCCAAGCGATTTTCGGCTTGAATGAATCGATGATGGAAAGCGGATCGCTGATGGATGTCCCGCCCCAGCCTGTGCCCGGCTCGGCGACTTGGAAATAACGCCCAGGAGTTGACCGGCGCCCCTTGATGCGAATGCCGGTCGCGCGTACTCCCAAAAGTTTTCCGGCTTGATGTTCTGAGAGGACGCCAGTGATGTGATCGTCCACGACCACCACATCGTCCACTTTGCCGAACCATTGCCTCGCGAACATTCCGATCGTCGCCGATCCACAGCCGACGCGCATGCGCGCTTCGAGCGCACCGTTCACAACCGGCGGCTTTCCCGCTTCGACGATCACTCTCGCGCCGTCATCAATCGTCAATTCCACCGGCTTTCGATTGCACAGATCGAGCAGCGTCTCGCAAGTGACGCGGCCTTCTTTTTTCGTTCCGCCCGTCAAATGATGAACGCCGCCGAGCGAAAGCATTTGCGAGCCGTATTCGCCGGTGGTGACGTGCCCGACGGGCTCGCCTTCCGCACGAACAAGATTTCGCTCCGGGCCGAGATGCCGATCCGTATCAATTTTCACTTTCACGCCGCAATAACTGAAAATTCCTTCGGTCACCACCGTGACCATGTCCACGCCTTCCACTTCGGAGGAAACGATAAACGGCGCGGGCTTGTAATCGGGATACGTCGTACCCGCGCCGATGGCCGTCACGAACGTTCCCGGCCCTTTTACTAGCGTTCCGTCCCAATCGCGATCCGGCCCGAGAAATCGGACGAGCGGCGTGCCGTGGGATTTCGCGCGATCGAGAACGACGTGCGGATCCACGCGCACGAGCTGTCCCTCGTGATTCGCGTAGCGGTCGCACGCGCCGCTCATGCCGCGCTTGATGTAGCACAGCACCGGGCACGCATCGCAGCGAATGGTCTCTTCAGGCATTTCGAGCTCCGGCAGCAGTTGCAGCAAGAATTTCCGCGCGCACGCGATCGGGCGTCGCAGGAATTCGGCGAATGCGCACGCCCGTGGCGTGATGGATCGCGTTCAAAATTGCCGGCGCCGTGGGAATCAGCGCTTGCTCGCCCACGCCCTTTGCGCCGAAAGGCCCGATCGGTGAAGGATCTTCGATCAGGATCGATTCAACCGGAGGAACGTCGCCCACGGACGGAATTAAATAATCGTGCAGATTCTCTCCCTTGCCGGGAAAGAATTCCTCCATCAGCGCAAAACCAAGCCCTTGCGCCGCGCCGCCTTCGATTTGTCCTTCCACAAGCGTCGGATTGATCGCGCGGCCAACATCATGCGCCGCGGTAATCTTCAGCACCTGAACCGTGCCGAGCTCGACGTCCACGCTGACTTCCGCCATGTGCGCGCCGAAGCCATACACCGCGTAAGGATTTCCCTGGCCGTCAGATTTGAGCGGGCTAGTCGGCGGGTCGAATGTCGCTTCCGCCGATGCAACGTAACCCCGTGCGTCGAGGCACAAATCGCGGAGAGAAACGGTTCGCCGTTCGCCGCGCTCTTCAATTGTGATCGCTCCATCTCCAAATTCGATTCGCGCGCAATCGCACGCATTCGCTAGCCGCAAAATCACTTTCCGCAATTCTGCGCCCGCGAGACTCGCCGCATTCCCAGAAACAAATGTTTGCCGCGACGCCGAAGTTTTTCCGCAGTCCGGCGTCACGTCGGTATCCGCGGGGAGCAAATCGAATTTTTCAATCGGTGCGCCCATCACCTCAGCGCAAATTTGTGTAACCACCGTCGCCGATCCCTGCCCGATATCCACCGCGCCCTGATGCAGCGCGATTCGTCCGTCGCGCTTCAGTCCCACTCGCATCGTCGACGGATTCGGCAGCGAAGTATTGCCGCAGCCATACCACATTCCCGCGACGCCCACGCCGCGGCGCATCGGCCCTTTCGCCGCGGCATTCGCAGCCTCCGCGCAAGCGCGCGCCGCGATCCATTTCGATCGCAGCGCTTCGAAACATTCGCGAATCCCCACGCCGCTGCCGAAAACTTGCCCAGTGACAGTAGGGCTTTCGTCGTCAAGCACATTCAAAATCCGAAATTCCAGCGGGTCCAGCCCAAGTTTTTCCGCAAGCTCGTCGTAAAGCTGTTCTTGCGCGACAGTCCCCTGCGGAACTCCAAATCCGCGAAACGCGCCCGCGGGCAAAAGATGCGTGTGAATCGCGCGAGTGAGTGCGCGATAGTTCGGAACTTTGTACGGCCCCGAAGCGTGAATCGGAACGCGATAAGCCACCGTCGGTCCCCACGAAGCGTACGCGCCGGTATTGAAATCCGCCTGAAAATCCATGGCGACGAGCGTGCCGTCGCGTTTCGCTCCCGCGCGCGCGCGAATTCGCGAAGGATGCCGCTTCGTCGTCGCCATAATCGATTCCGGTCGCGAATAAATCATGCGCACCGGCCGTCGAAGATGCCACGCCGCGACCGCGAGAAACGGCTGCACCGAAAGATCGAGTTTCGTGCCGAATCCGCCGCCGACGGCCGTCGGCAAAATTCGCACCGAACTTTCCGGCAATCCGAGAATTGCAGCGATATCTTTTCGCGCCATGTACGGCGCCTGCGTGCACGATTGCACTTCGATGCGATCTCCAACGCGCCGCGCGAAGCCGGCTTCGGGCTCGATGCAGGCGTGCTCGACAAATCCTGTCTCAACTTCGTTGCTCACCACTACATCCGCATCGCGCAGCGCGGCATCGACGTCGCCGCGCACCACGCGCCCGCGCACCAGCACATTGCCGGCACGATGCGCGTGAACGAGTGGCGCACCGGCGTCGAGCGCCGCATCGATTGTCGTCAGCGCAAGCAGCTCTTCCCATTCGACCGGAAAGCTCGCCACCTCGAACGCAGCAATCGCATCCGCCTCGCCGACGATCGCGGCCACAGCTTCGCCGCGAAATCGCGCTTCGCTTTCCGCGAACACCGGCTGATCGGCGCAATCCGGAATTACGCCATAGCAATTTTTGCCGGGAACATCCTTCGCGGTGAAGACCGCGCAAATTCCGGGATGCCTCGCGACGAACGCATCGAGATCGCCGAAGCGAAATCGCGCGTGATTGTGCGGGCTGCGAATCACGCGAAGCGAGAGCGCATCCGCTGGCGCTTCGTCCGCGCCGTAGATTTCCGTGCCATTAATTTTCCGCGCGCCGTCCACGCGCGCCACGCGCTCTCCGACCGCGCCAGTCAAATGCCCGTCGCGCGCCGCGAGCGAATTCGCCGAAGCATCGAGAACGGCCGCGATAATTTTGCGGTAGCCGGTGCAGCGGCAGAGCACGCCGCCGAGCGCATCGAGCACCTGCGCTTCGCCGGGCGCCGAGCAAGATTCGAGCAGCGCCGTGGCCGACACGAGCATCCCCGGCGTGCAAATGCCGCACTGCGCCGCGCCGTGCTGCAAGAATGCAGCGCTCAGCTTCCCGAAATTCGCCGAGTAGCCGCCGAGGCCCTCGATCGTCGTCACTTCCGTCACAATTTCCGCGCCGCCAAGTTGCCCAACCGCAATCAAGCACGAACACGCCGCCTTGCCATCGATCAGCACCGTGCACGCGCCGCAATCGCCCGCATCGCAGCCAACTTTCGTTCCCGTCAGCCCCAGCTCATCGCGAAGCACGCGCGAGAGCCGCGCAATCGGCGCTGCGCGCACTTCGGTTCGCTTGCCATTTACGCTGATTATTATTGGCTGCGCGGGCTCTCGCATGTTCACGCGCCACCCGCTGAGGAAGGGAACTCCACGCACGCTTCGATCGCGCGTTGCACCAAAGTGACCGACGCATCGCGGCGATACTCCGCCGTCCCACGAACATCGTCAATCGGCGAGAGCGCGCCAAAATAATCCACAGTCGCTAATTTCCCGAGCCCAGGCCGCGCGGACGCGCCGACGAGCGATTCTTCCAATCGAGGCAGCCGCCTCGCCACGGCCGAGCACGAACCAACCGCGATGCGCGCCTCCGCAACGCAGCCTCGATCGTCATTTACATCGCCATTCCGCTTGTCATTAAGAATCGTCACCGCAACCATCACAATCGAAATCACGAGGTATCGCCGCGCGCCAAGCTTCAAAAACGACGACGCGGCGTTCTCGAGCCGCCGCGGCACAGAAACGCTCGTCAAGATTTCGTCCGCGCGCCGCGCCGTCTTCCGATTGCCAAGAATAAAATCGGCGAGCGGCATCGCCCGCGTGCCCGACGCCGACGCGAGATGCACCTCCGCATCGAGCGTCAAAAGCGGCGGCACACTATCCGCAGCCGGCGACGCGTTGCAGAGATTTCCCGCCACCGTGCCGAAATTTTGAATTTGAATCGAGCCAACCTCGCGCGCCGCGCTCTTCAGCCCGTTGAAGCATCGCGGAAGCGCCGCGCCGGCAATTTCGCTCCAGGTGGTCCTGCCGCCGATGACAATGCGCTCCGCCTCGATGGAAATTCCCTTGAGCTCGCGGACGCGCGAAATATCAATGACGGTTTCCGTGATCGGGCGATCCACGCGCGTGGGAAAAAAATCCGTGCCGCCGGAGAGCACCACGCCGCGCGTTTCCGCAAGCGCCTGCACAGCTTCCGCGAGCGTCGCCGGTTGGAGGAAAAAGCTCATTTAAGTACGTAGGCCAGCGCTACCTAATCCAGCCCAAAATGAGGCCCTAAATGCCTCACGTGTTTCCAGGTCATTTGTATACCAACAAACGGGAATTGTGAAGCGGTAGGTACCTTTCCGGTAACATCACGTCGCCGATTCCCAACGACCACGGCTTAAACCACTGAGGCCTCAGGGGTTAAGACCAAGAGGGATTCCTCGTCGCTGCGCCTCGGAATGACGGCGATTCTTACTTCCCCCCCGCTCAACACATTCGCTTCAACAACCTCACCAACATCGCCTGCTCGGCTCTCGACAGCGGCTCGAGCGTCTCCGCCGTAATGCTCGCGGCTTCGCGCACCGCCGATTTTGTGGTTTTCCGTCCTTGCGCCGTCAAGTGAACCATCAACAGCCGCGCGTCCTGCAAATCCGGCCGCACCTCCGTGAATCCGCGCTTGGTCAGGCGGTCAATCACTCCCTTGATCGTCGCCGCATCCATCGCCGTCAATCGCCCCAAGCGATTTTGCGAGCACGGCCCCACTTCGTACAGCTTCGCCAGCGCCGCAAATTGCGTCGGCGTAAGCTCGTGGATCATCCCCTTCGTGAAAATCGCGATGTGCCGCTGAATCACCTGCCGAAGAATGAAACCCACCTGACGATCGAGGATGTAACCTTTGACGCGCGGCGCAGCTCCGGATTTCGATTTAGCGGTCGCTGAGTGCACTCGCCCCAAATCCGATCCTCCGGTACTAAATTAAATACTGCTTCGCTGGGATGCGGGAGTATACACCTCAACCCGAGTACTATTGCCGGGGAAATCCGTCGCAGAAAGGTCACAACCAAGGCCCCCGTACCGCCCGATGCCAGTCATTCTGTGATATATCTCACGCCAATCGGAGCAAGGTGCTCCGGCTAGAGCAGTTCGCCGGAGGGCCTGATGAGAACGGAATTAGCGACGCTCGGACGCATCGAGCTCACTAAGTTGTTTGAGAGTTCGAAATGACCAACGACATCGAGCAGAAAGTATTTAGTCTCTCGGCTGATCGGCCCGGGGCAGATCCCGAGGTGGACCGCTTGGGCTACGCGCCGTTCGCGAAACGGTTGGCGGAAAGTATTCTTCGACTTTCGGGGGCGGAGGGGCACGTCGTCGCGCTGTATGGCCCTTGGGGTTTTGGAAAGACGACGATGCTCAACTATGTCCGGTATTACGTCAGCAAAGGCGACCCGGTCGAACGACCCATTATTGTGCCATTCAATCCGTGGTGGTTCGCCGGAGGCGAGGATTTGATCTCCGCGTTCTTCAACCAACTCAGATCGCTGTTGGAAGGACATAAGGAATTCTCATCCAAGATGAGGAACGGGCTGGCGGACTTCGCCGAACTTCTCTCCGAAGCACCTCTCCCCCACGCTACGCTGGCAAAGGTGGGTGCAAGATTGATTCGACCAAAACCGAAGAACATTGCCAAGTTAAAGGATGAAATTTCTAGGGCCCTAGGCATCCAAGGGCGGAACATTCTCGTGATAATCGATGATATCGACAGGCTAACATCTGAAGAGATCC
>JBAPOP010000089.1:0-11151 GCA_049279675.1 Candidatus Acidiferrales bacterium | reverse complement strand
TCGAGGAAGCGCGTGCCGCGAAGCTGATCTCCGGCGCGCTCGAAGCCAAGGTGACAATTTCAGCTTCGGGAGATCTCGCCGCGCTTCTCGCAAACTACCTGAAGAGTCTCCCGGCTTTCTTCATCGTGTCGCAAGTCCGCCTCGATTCCGCGACAGCCGAAGGCATCAGCGTCAAAGTCGAACGCGCCGATGGCGCGAAATGCGAGCGCTGCTGGAATTATTCGACGCACGTTGGCGAAAACGCAGAGTATCCGGCAATCTGCGAGCGCTGCACCGCCGCGCTCGATGAAATCGCGCGCACCACCGGCGTCGCAAAATCGTGATGGCCGCAAACATGCCACGCGCAGCCGGGTGGCGGAATGTCCTCATCGTTTTGGGCGCGCTCGCAGCCGATCAGGCCAGCAAATTCGCCATCGAAAAATACACCTCGCTAGGTTCGCAGCGCGTCCTCGTGCCCGGCGTTTTGAATTTCGTCCACACGACAAATCCCGGCGTGGCATTTGGCCTTTTCGCGGAATCAAGTTCGCCCTGGCTTTCTCCCGTGCTCATTCTCTTTTCGGTTGCCGTGATCGGTTTCCTCGCATGGTTGCTTGCCACCGGACGCGCCGGCGCGCGCCTCGGTGAATTTGGTATCGCTCTCATTCTCGGCGGCGCACTTGGGAACGTTCTCGACCGCGTGACGCGCCGCAGCGTCATCGACTTCATCGATTTTCACGTCGGCGGCCACCATTGGTACACTTTCAATGTCGCCGATTCCGCGATCGTCGTCGGCGCGGGTCTTGTGATCCTCGAGCTTCTGGTTGATTGGCGAAGTCCGAGCCAGCAGAAAGCGTAAGCGTGCATCCGATTCTTTTCGAATTCGGGCGATTCCCGATTTACAGCTACGGCGTCCTCGTCGCCACCGGCGTATTGCTCGGCCTGTGGTACGCGCGGAGGCAAGCGCCGCATGCTGGCCTCGATCCCGACCAAGTCTGGAATCTCGGCATCTACGTCGTTCTCACGGCGCTCGTCGTCGCCAAGCTCTGGCTCGTCGTAATCTACTGGCACTATTACGCCGCGCATCCGCGCGAAATTTTTTCCTACGATCTAATTCAATCCGGCGGAACGTTCTTCGGCGGCGTTCTCGGCGCCATCGCACTGACGGTGATCTACACGCGCATCGCGAAGATTCCGCTTCTCGCCCTGCTCGATTGCTTCTCGGCGGGTTTGCCTCTCGGCCACGCGATCGGCCGTCTCGGTTGTTTCATGGCCGGATGCTGCTATGGCAAGCCCACCACTCTGCCCTGGGGCGTCACGTTCACAGATCCCGCTGCCGCGCGGCTTGTCGGCACTCCGATCGGAGTTCCTCTCCATCCGACGCAACTCTACGAAGCAGCCGCTGAATGCTGCAATTTCGCGGTTCTGATTTGGCTCGGCAAGCGCCAGAGCTTCAGGGGCCAAATCCTCGGTACCTATCTCCTGTTATACGGAATCGAGCGCGGCGCGATTGAATTCGTGCGCGGCGATCCCGACCGCACTCTGATGTTTCACGGAGCAATTTCGCTGATGCAAATCGTCGCCATCGGGTTCGTACTCACCGGCTCGTTCCTCTGGTGGCGCGGAATGCATCAGCAGCTCCCGGCAATCGAGTCCGTTCCAAGTCCCGCAAAATCGAAGCCACGCCGCGCCACGCCGCGGCGCGCATAGAGCATCTGTGGCGCAAACTCCAGACGAATCCTTGAACTTCACCGTCGGCGACGACGACGCGGGCGTGCGCCTCGATCGATTCCTCGCCGCTCATGCGGCGGAGCTAAGCCGCACGCGGCTTCAGACCTTGATCGCCGAAGGACGCGTTCGCGTGGATGGCATCACGACGAAGCCCGCGCACCGCCTCGAATCCGGCCAAATCGTCGAAATCGAAATTCCTCCGCCGCAACCTGTGGCCGTGGCGCCGGAAGCGATTCCGCTCGATGTCCTCTACGAAGACGACGATCTCGCCGTGATCAATAAGCCCGCCGGAATGGTCGTGCATCCGGGTAGCGGAAATATTTTAGGGACTCTGACCGCCGCGCTTCTCGATCGTTTCGGCACGCTGTCCGCCGTCGGCGGACCTCTGCGGCCCGGAATCGTCCATCGCCTCGACAAGGGAACTTCCGGAGCGCTCATCGTCGCGCGAACCGACGCGGCTCATCGAATGCTCGTGGAAGAATTTCAGGAGCGTAAGATCGAGAAGACGTACGTCGCGCTTCTTCACGGCAAATTGCGAACGCCGTCAGGGCGAATCGAATTGCCCGTGGCGCGCGATTTGCAGCGTCGCACGCGAATGACCACGCGCCGCCGCGAAGGCAAGTCGGCGCGAACCGATTGGAAAACGAAGTTAGTGATTGGCGGATTCAGTCTCGTCGAGGCCGGTTTGCACACGGGACGCACGCACCAGCTCCGCGTCCACTTCTCGGCACTCGGCTGTCCGGTCGTGGGCGATACGCTCTACGGCGCGGCGCGCGAAGAGCGCGTGGGCAAGATTGAACTGCCCGAGCTTGGCCGCAATTTTCTGCACGCGGCGCGAATTCGATTCGTGCATCCGCGCACGGAAAAGCCGGTCGAAGTCCGCGCGCCCTTGCCCACCGAGCTTGCCGCGTATTTGAGGAATCTCGGCGCGGCGCTCGGAGCGCCCACGGCGGCGATTGACGCTACGCTCGCCGAGTACCTATAATTCCAGTATGCGATTGCTGTTGCGCACTTCGTTCGTCTTGCTGTTGGTGTCCGCGGCTGTATTTGTAGGCAAAGCGCAGCAGCAGCAACCTTCGCAAGCTCCGCCTACGCCATCCGCGGCGGCTCCTCCGCAGCAAGGTGATGCGAAGCCCGCGCCCCAACAGCCAACCGAAGCTCCGAAGCAAGCGCCGCCCCTCAAAGTTACCACCGGCCTCGTTCACCTCGTGGCTGCCGTCTCGGATCGCCGCAATAATTTCATCACCGACCTCGAGCAGAAAGACTTCCGCATCATCGAAGATGGCAAGGTTCAAGACATCAAGTTCTTCGGGCGTCAAACGGATCTGCCCCTGCGCATCGGCATGCTTCTCGACACGTCCAATAGCATTCGCGAGCGCCTGCACTTCGAAAAAGACGCGTCGATCGATTTCCTGGATAGCGTGATCCGCCGCCACAAAGATCAAGCGTTCCTGATGACCTTCGATAACGAGCCGGAAGTAATTCAGGATTTCACCGGCGACGTCGGCACTCTGACGCAAGCCATCGAGAAGCAGCGCGCGGGGGGAGGCACTTCGTTGAACGACGCGATCTACGTGGCCGCCCAGAAACTGGTCAACGCGCCGATGCCCGATGGAGCGAATCCGGAAGTCCGCCGCGTCCTCGTGGTCTTCAGTGACGGCGAAGACAATCTGAGCGATCGCGCGCTGAGCGAATCCATCGAGATGGCCGAGCGCTGCGAGGTCTCCATCTATTCAATCAGCACAAGCACAGACTGGGTTGCCGTCACCACCGTCGATCGCCCGCATAAGATGTTCAAGACTCCCGGCGACGAAATCCTCGAAAAATTCGCCGTCCAGACGGGCGGCCGCGTATTTTTCCCGTACAAAGTGGATGACCTCGCGGAATCTTTTCAGGACATCGGCGCCGAACTCCGCAGCCAATATTTCATTGCCTATGCGCCTTCAGTCCCCCCCGACGGAAAATACCGCAAGATCGAAGTCGATATCGCCGATCGAAAAGGATTGACCGTAAGAACGCGCAAAGGCTACTACGCCACGGAAAATCCAGGCGCCCTCGGCCCCCCCGCGAAATAAAAGTTTTCTCCGCTCGAGCCATCGCTCATCTCGCAGAAATCCTGAGCGCAGCCTGTCGGCTCAATTTCGATCGTAGCGCCGGCATCCTGCCGGCGTTTTTCCGCGCACACACCGTAGTGTCCTTCACCCACCGTGTAGTACCCTCATGCGTCGCAAACTCCGAAGGGAGACTTCACAATGCCGAACACGCGTTTCTGGCGGCTCGTCATCCTTTTGCTAATCGCATCCACCGCCATCCCAGCAACCGCAAGCCCAAACGATAACGGCCTCGCCCAAACTCCCCCGATGGGCTGGAATAGTTGGAATCGATTCGGCTGCGATGTCAGCGAATCCCTCATCAAATCCGTCGCCGATGCGATGGCAACGAGCGGCCTAAAGGATTCCGGCTACCAATACGTCGTGATCGATGATTGCTGGCAAATCAAGCGCGACGGCGCCGGAAACATCGTCGCCGACCCCAACCGCTTTCCTTCGGGCATTAAATCTCTCGCCGACTACGTCCATTCAAAAGGCCTGAAATTCGGAATCTATTCAGACGCTGGCACCAAGACGTGCGCCGGCCGCCCAGGGAGCCGCGGCCACGAATATCAGGACGCGCTGCAATACGCAGCCTGGGGCGTCGATTACTTGAAATACGACTGGTGCAACACGGGCACCGAAGACGCGCAGGCTGCGTACACCACGATGAGCGACGCGCTAAAAGCCAGCGGCCGGCCCATCGTTTTCAGCCTCTGCGAGTGGGGCGACCACAAGCCCTGGCTCTGGGCGAAAGACGTCGGCAATCTCTGGCGCACCACGGGAGACATCACCGACTGTTGGGACTGCAAGAAGGACTACTCGTCGGGCTGGCTTCTGAATCTCGATAAGCAAGTCGGATTGGAATCCTTCGCGGGTCCGGGCCATTGGAACGATCCCGACATGCTTGAAGTCGGCAACGGCGGAATGACGGCAAACGAATATCGCTCGCACTTCAGTTTCTGGTGCTTGCTCGCGGCGCCGCTAATCGCAGGCAACGACGTCAGAAGCATGTCTCCCGAGATCCAGGAAATTCTGACGAACGGTGAAGTAATCGCTGTCGATCAGGATTCTCTCGGCATGGAGGGCAGCCGCGTTTGGAAGAACGGCGATCTCGAAGTCTGGTCGAAGCAGATGAAAGATGGCAGCCGCGCCGTCATTTTATTCAATCGCGGAAAGTCAGACGCGGAAATCTCGGCGAACTGGGAGTCTCTCGGATATCCCGCACGCGTATCCGCGAGCGTGCGCGATTTGTGGGCGAAAAAAGATCTCGGCAAATTTACGGGGAAGTTCACTTCAAATGTAGCCGCCCACGGCGTAGTCATGCTGCTTGTAACGCCATAGAGCCGTAGTTCACACCGCTCGCTTTGCCGTTCGGCAGGAGCCAGCGCAATTTCAGATACGTCCACGTTGTCTCTCGGATGCGGAGCGCGCAATTTGGAGACCATCCGTTCTGTTTTTCGGTGGGAGCCCCCGCATTTATGCGGGGGAGGAGCGCTTCAGCGCTCCGATAGAAGTGTTGCTGACATCATGCGCTTTATCGCCGGCCGTCGAGGATACTCGAGATCGCCCGCCGCGAATTCTATTCCGTCGGCGCGTAGTAGCCGCGGCGCGTCAATATTTTCGCATCCGACCGCGTCGCGACTTCCACCTTGATCTTGCGGAAATTGCCGTCCCGTTTCGTGTTGGTCGGATAATATCCGAGCACATACTGCGAGCGAAGTTCCTGCGTCAGCTCATCGAACGCCTTTTCGAGCGACTTCTCGCTGCGCACGGCAATCACGCGCCCGCCCGTGTCGTCGGCAAGTCTCTTCGCCGCGTTCGCGCCGCCATAGCCCATGCCCTGCATGAAATATCCTTCAGGCTCCGCGATCAGCAGCACGTGCACCACAGCATCAGACCGTTGCGCCGATTCTGCCGCATCTTTCAGGCTCAGTTTGCTGGCATTGTCTTCCGCGTCAGTGAGGCAAATGATCGCCTTGCGCCCCGCTTCGGACGTGAGCTTGTCATGCGCCGCGAGATAAATCGCGTCATAGAAAGCCGTGCCGCCGCCGGATCCACTACCCACGGTTCCGGCCGTTCCTCCCGCGCCCGAAGCATCCACCGCGACAACCGTTCGGCGAATCGCGCGCTCGAGAACCGACGCGTCCTCGGTGAAGTCGGCGAGCATGTCCACGTCCGTGTCGAAGCTCATCACCATCGCTTCATCGTTCTTGTGAAGCACCTGATGCACGAACCGCGAAGCCGTGTCCTGCTCGGCGAGAATCAAGTGTTGTTGGCTGCCGCTTGTGTCCACAAGAATCGCGAGCGTAATCGGCAAATTCACTTCCTTTGAGAAGAATGCAACTTTTTGCTCGACGCCATCCTCGAATATCTTGAAGTCGTCCTGCTTGAGATTGGCCAGGATCGCGTGATCTTTGTCGCGCACGGTCGCGAAAAGATTCACGAGTTCGGTCGAAACTTTGAGGGGCTTCTGAGATTCGGGAACCTGCTGCTGATCTTGCTGCAATTCAGTTGCGCGCGCCGCGTTCGAGGCGCCACGGTCTGCCGGAGTGTTCGCGGCAAAGATCAAGCTGGCCGCTATGGTTGCCAGCACCAGTGCTGAGCGAATCTGGGGCGCGTGCATTGTATAATCTCTCCGGGTTACCTTTGCCTGACAGTACGATGCGCGTTGCGTCCTATCGGATGTCACGGCAACAGCGCGACGGCGTAACCTGCGACGACGCGGACCGGACGCGGTGTCCGCGCTGAAAGGGCCACATGATTATGAGGCAAATTGTTACGTGGATGGTAGCCGCGATGTTCGCGTTCCCCGGCGCGCCGATTCCGAAAAGCCAGCCGCAGTCGCAGCAGCCTGCATCGCCGCAGCAACAGCCCAAGCCTCAGCCTCAAGCGCCGGCTCAGGATCAGACGCCTGGTTCTGTGGAGGGCCATTCGCAGCCTCCCGCACAGCAAGCCGCGCCTCCACCGCAGACTAAGCAGAAACCCCTAATCAACACCGTCAGCGCACTCGTTCTCGTTCCCGTCACCGTAAAGAATTCATCGGGCCAAATCATGGGCGATCTCCGCCGCGATGAATTCCGCGTGTTCGAGGACGGCCGCGAGCAGCAACTCTCCATGTTTTCCACCGACCCGTTCCCGCTATCGGTTGTCGTGCTGCTCGATAATGACCTGTCCATGAAAATGCGCGACCAGGTGCAGAAGAGCCTCGACAGCATCGCCGCATCACTGGGGCCGGATGACGAAGCGGCTCTGATGCGCTTCGACGAATTTCCCGAACCCGTCCAGGATTTCACGAAGGACAACGACGCCATCTTCACCCAGCTCCACCGCTTGCGTCTCGGCGAGAGTTTCCCGGGCGACGCCGTCGGTCCGATGACCGCGGGGCCGCAGATCAACAATCAATCGCAAGAGCCTCAGGTTCCGGTCTACGGAATGAAACAGGAAAAAGTCGTGAAGGATCTCGACGACGCCGTCTATGCCGCCGGGCAACTTTTGCGCGCTCGCGATCCCAAGCGCGATCGCCGCAAAATGATTTTCCTCATCGCCGACGGCCAGAATTCGCACCACAACAAGTGGACCTTCAACCAAACACTACAACTTCTTCTGTCATCCGATATTTCGGTTTACACCATCACCGTCGGTTCAGCGCTGATTCCGAAGCATGAACCCGCCCGCATGACTCGCTACGCCAACGACACGGGCGGCGACGCCTACTTTGCGTCGAAGGCGGGCGATCTTGATCGTTTGTATTCCACAGTCACCGAAGAAGCTCGCAACCAATATACGCTCGCATATGTGCCGCAGAACAATACCGGGAGTGAATTTCACGCGATTGAAGTCCGAGTCGAGCGCATCGGGCTGCACGTAAACGCGAGACAGGGTTATTACATGACGGCGCAACCAGCGCGCTAAGCGTTCAAGATTTTTTCGCGCCAATCGGACAACGCGCGCCGCAGATTTTTGCTTGACAGGATTCGCTGTCGCTCGTATTAAGGAAGGGAACGATTGCGGCGCGAATAAATTTTTCCGCTGCCGCGTCGAGGGGAGAAAGCAAAGCAGTTCATGCGCGTTGTGAACGGAACGACGGCGAGGTTGTTCCGCTCAACTGTTCTCCGAACGAGGCGATCGCGAAAGCGCTCGCCTCGTTCTGTTTCTACCTAAAGAATTCCGGCCACTTGCATGCAGTCCAATATGTCACTCGTAGCGCTGGCATCATGCCGGCGTTTTTCGGCCCGGACGCCGTGAATCCAAATCGCAAGCAAGTAGCCGCCACCGTCACTCCGCCTTAATCTCTCGCGCCCGTATCGTCACCAATTGCTCATGCGCCGGACACACCAGCTGAAAATCGCAATACCTGCAAATAAATCCGGGGTTTGCAGGAAACTCCCCCGCCCGAATCAAATCCGCAGTTTCCGAAATCGTCTTCCGCACAGCCGCAAGCGCCTTCGCATCGCGTTCCGTCACCACCGCTTCATTCGTCACCAGGTTGTAAAAGGTCAGCCGTTTCGGCGTCAGCTCGAGCACCTCTCGCGTGGCCAGCGCGTACACGCTCAGCTGTAAATTCGCGTCCGTGGCTTTCTGCGATTTCGGATTGCCCGTCTTGTAATCCACCACTTCGACTTCGTCGCGCGCAATTCGATTCACCTGGTCAATGCGCCCGAGTATCGTGACGTTGTTTTCCATCTCCAGCTCGAACTGTTTTTCCTGCATCAACACGTCCGCCGGATCGGCGGAATATGTCTTATGAAAAGCTTGAAGCTGTTCGCGCCCCGCTTTCTTGTATTCCTCTTCGTGGTAATCATCGATGAAGCCCGCGCCGGACCACACGCGATCGTAAATCGCCGCCACTTCCTCGAACGGAACCCGCTTGCGCTTCTTCACGTCGGCCACGAATTCCTTGATCGTCTTGTGCATCGTGTTGCCAAACGTCATCATCGCTTTCGGCTCGCCGCGCAGATGCCAGGAAGTTTCGAACAAATATTTCATCGGGCAGCTTTGATACGTATCGATCGCGGACGCGCTCAATTGCAGCGGCTCCGGCCGCGGCGGGTGGAACGCGTTTGCCCAGAGCGCGACG
Organism: Candidatus Acidiferrales bacterium; assembly: GCA_049279675.1. Lineage (GTDB taxonomy): Bacteria > Acidobacteriota > Terriglobia > Acidiferrales > UBA7541 > Palsa-147. Next base: position 2,274 of record JBAPOP010000089.1, on the reverse strand, counting down.
TGCGAGTACGCCTTCGTTGCGCCCTCCGCTTCGCCAAATAATCCCGGACGCGAAGCGTCTGCCGGCGCCGAACCCACCGCCTGTTCGCTATCCGGCACGCTGACGCTCGGCGCAAGTTGGCGCACATCCTGTTTCTGAATCTTCGGATCTTCCAGCAAATCGTCGAAAAACTCCGATCGTTTCTTCCTCTTGTTGATGATCGTGCTCAGCGTCAGCATCCATCGCGCCCGCGTCAGCGCGACGTAGAAAAGCCGCCGCTCTTCCTGCTTCTGAAAATCGCCCGGCGGCATTTCTTCCTTCATCAGCTCCGGTGGAAATTCAAACACCGGCTGCCGCGGCCGCGCCGGAAAATCTCCTCGGCAAAGCCGCAGCAGAAACACGTGCAAAAACTCAAGCCCCTTCGCCGAATGCACGGTCATCAGTCGGACGGCATCGTCTGCCGGCTCCGCCTCGAGATAAATATCGCCGCCAGCTTCGTCGAAATATCCGAGGTACTTGATGAAATCATGGAGCGACCATCCGTCGCCCTTCTTCTGCCACTCGTCTACAAATGTCTTGAACCGGTCGAGATTATACGAATCGCTTTCGGTGGCCAGCGGCGCGAGGCCGATCGCAGCCGTCAATTCGGCGAGCAATTCCTTCGCGTTCATTTTCTTCGCTCGAGCGCGCATCGAAAAAATGAATTCGACCAATTCGCTCGCGCGGGATTCCTCCGCCGGCGCGCCCGGCAGCCCTTTTTTCTCGCTGGCCCAAGCCTCGAATTCTTCCCACAGCGATTTGCCCCGGCTCTTCTGGGCGCGTTCCGCCACGCGCACAAGATCCCGCGGCTCGATTCGCCAGTAGGGAATCGCGATAACGCGCGCGCAAGCGACATCGTCCGACGAAATGGCGATCAAGTGCAGGTACGCAAGCAAATCGCGAATCAGCGTGCTCGATAAGATCGACAGCCGCCGGATCACGAAAGGAATCTGCCGCCGCGTCAGCGATTCCACGAGATATTGTCGATGCGCGTGCTTGCGATAGAGCGCGGCGAAGTCGCGCCACGCCACTCCGGCCGCGTGCAGTTGCTCGATCTCGTTCGCAATCCATTCGGCTTCTTCTTCAGGTCGGCCGAATTCGACGATGCGAATTTTCTCGCCTTCGGGATTTTCCGTATCAAGCGGTGTGAACGGCACGTAGCGCGAATCGTCGCTCTCCGCCGCCACCATTCCTGCCACGCGCAGGATTCGCTTCGTCGAGCGGTAATTCCTCGTCAGATGGACGCGCGGCCATTTCTCCTCCGGCATCTCCCGCGACACGCCGCAAAAATCCTTGAGAAATGTCTTCAAGCTCCCGAATGACGCGCCGCGAAAACGGTAAATCGCCTGATTGTGATCGCCCACCACGAAAATGTTGCGCCGCTCGCCGGTCAGCATCCGCAGCAATTCCAGTTGCGCCACGTTCGTATCTTGAAATTCGTCCACCAGAATGTAGCGATACCGCTCCCGCGTTTTTTCGAGCAGCGCCGCGTCGGACCGCAGTAGCAGCACGGCTTGCATCAATTGCGCGCCGTACGTCACCAGATTCCGTTCGCGCAGGATTTGCTCGCTCACGCGATAGACGCGCGCAATTTCCTCCTTCTCCGCGATCGTGTCCTCTTGCACGCTCCGCGCTTCAGTCTCCATCTGCGCGCGTTTCGCTGCGTAACTCGCCTTCAATCCGTCCACGTAGCGCTGGTAATCATCCGGCGTCACCAGTTCATCCTGGCAGCGCGAGAAAAATTTCTCGAAATCTTGCAGAAACTGTCCCGGCTCGGCGAGGCGCTTGAAAATTTTCAGTTCGAGGCGCTGGATGTTTCGCCGAAGCAGAATCCGGTGATCGAGTGGATCGATCACTTTCAACTCAGGATTCGACGGCAAAAGAATTTCGTTGTAGCAGAACGAATGAAACGTGCCGAGCCAGACTCCCGCTGCCCGCTCGCCCATGCGCTTCTCGATCCGCCAGCGCATTTCGTTCGCGGCTTTATCCGTGAACGTGAGACCGAGAATGTTTTCGCCGGAGAGCTGCGGATCATTCTCAAGCAGCAGCCGGATTCGCTCGGTGATGACGCGCGTTTTTCCCGTGCCCGCGCCCGCCACCACAAGCAGCGGCCCATCGCCATGCTCGGCAGCCACACGCTGCTGCGGATTCAATTCAATTTCGAAGGTTTGCGCCATGCGATCGGTGATACATCTTCATCGTAGCCGATTTTCAAAACCCGGACTAGCTCCGCAGCTAATTCACACGTCGATTAAC
>JBAPOP010000088.1:0-44580 GCA_049279675.1 Candidatus Acidiferrales bacterium | reverse complement strand
AAACCAATTTCCGTTTAGCTCATCTGCGATTGTCACTTTATGAATTTTCTTCGCGTCAACGAACCGCAAACGCCACGGCATCGTCGCGGTGTCACTTGCGTGAAGCAGTGCTATACTCGCGCCAACGAATTTTTCTTGAGGGGTGGATAATGAAGTCACTCACAGCCCTCTGTGCTGGCCTCGTCTTTCTCGCAGTCTCTCCGTCATACCTCTGGGCGCAGGGCTCGCCAAACGAACGCGAAGGCCGAACCATTGAAGGAAACGTATATATCGGTGAATCGAATCGACCGGCTTCCGACGTCATGGTTCGACTGTCCAACGCCGAAGAATCAAGCCTGGACGAAGCGCGCACAGAATCGAACGGGGAATTTGCGTTTCGGGGGCTTCATCCCGGATCGTATACGCTTACGGTTGACGCGCAAGGTTTCGAAAGAGCCAGCATTTCGGTGGATTTGAGCTTTACTTCCAGCAAAGGCAATATTTTGCGGCTTCGCAAGTCCGGCGGCGACGAGCAGCCGCATGGAGGTGGCGCGGAGGTTACTGTCCATATGCTCTCGATGCCCGCGAATGCTCGCGCGGCTTTCGATGCCGGAAAGCAAAAGCTCTATCGCGACAAGAATCCGGCAGGAAGCCTAGAGGATTTTCAAAAGGCGGTTTCGATATCGCCTAGTTTTTACGAGGCATACGAGCAGATGGGACTCGCGTATTTGGAACTTGGAAAACCAGACGATGCCGAGAAAGCCGCTTCGAAGTCCGTCGAGTTAAGCAAAGACAAGTATCCCGCGGCGGATTTCGATCTGGGAGCGATGTTGATGAACCGTCGCCAGTTCGCGGACGGAGAGAAGATTGTTCGTCACGGTCTCGAGTTAGACCCAAATGCGTGGATCGGGCACTACGAATTGGGAAGGGCGTTGTTTTACGAGAAACGCATTCCTGACGCGCTCAAGAGTGCGGAGGAAGCGCGCACACTCCAGCCGAACGCGGCGATCGTGTACCGGCTACTTGCCCTGGTTCACATGAGCGAGCATGACGACTCGGCCGTCTTGCAAGATTTGGACGCATACATCAAGCTAGATCCCGACAGCGCGCTAGGACTTCGCGCTAAGCAACTCCGGGACAAAGTCGCGAGCTCGACGCCTCCCGATTCCAATCCGCGAAACTAACGCTAAGATCGAGACTGCTTCAGCTTCCACGCGCGCTGATTGCATCGCGACCGGCGGCGCTCCTCAACCCGTAACAAACCCGCTCGCAAATTTTCGACCAGCGATTGATGTTCGCTTTTGTGCCATTTGTCGGACCACTCTGACAGGTACCAGGTTCGCTAAGTCATACAAATTCCAATGAATTTATATGGAAAACCGGATGCCTCGAGATAGGCGCGATAACCCACTGTCTGTAAGTCTTTAAAAACAATCGGTTTATTTTTGGAAGTACATGGGCCTTAACGTGCGATAGTCCACGCGGGGATAGCGTGTCACGTTTTTGGCGCCTGTGCGCCCATGCAGTACATAGCTCAAAATTCAGGAGGCTGTATGCTAGCGAAGCGATTTTTCGCCGTCATGTTCGCGCTTCTAGTCGTGCTCACATTGGGTGCGACTCGATTGAAAGCGCAGACTCAAACGACCGGCGACATTGTGGGAACAATAACGGATCCGAGTAACGCGGTTGTCCCGGACGCCAAAGTCAACCTTAAAGATAATGGCAAGGGCAACTCTCAAGATACTAAGACGAACAAGGAAGGCAGCTACCGTTTCTATCTGCTTTCGCCCGGAACCTACACGGTCACCGTGACGGCTGGCGGGTTTGAGACGGATGTGCGGCAGGTGACGGTCGCGGTCGGTCAGATCTCGACGACTGATTTCCATCTGACCTTGGGCGCCTCCACACAGACGGTTATGGTGACGGAAGTTGCGCCGCTCGTGCAGACAGAGAATGGCGACACCGCCACGTCAGTCAGCGCACAACAGGTATCTAACGTTCCGAACCCGGGCAATGACTTGAGCGCGATCGCGCAGATTGCTCCGGGCGTGGTGATGAACACGCAAGGCGGCTATGGCAACGTCGAAGCCTTCGGCTTGCCGGCCACCGCAAATCTTTTCACGTTGAATGGCATGGACGATAACGATCCATTCCTGAACCTCAACAACTCGGGCGCGACGAACTTGTTGCTCGGTTCGAATGAGATTCAAGAAGCGGATGTTGTGACGAACGGCTATTCCGGCACGTTCGGCACGTTCTCAGGCATCAACGTTAACTACATCACGAAGTCAGGCAGCAACCAGTTCCACGGGAACGGCGTGTATTACTGGAACGGCCGCGCGCTGAACGCGAACGACTGGTTTAACAACGCCTATGGCGAGCCGCGCGCCTTTTCGAACGCGAATCAGTGGGCAGCTTCCATCGGCGGCCCCATCAAGAAGGACAAATTGTTCTTCTTCTTCAATACCGAAGGTTTGCGCGTTTTGATTCCCGTCCAGGCAGCCCCGGTGTTTGTCCCGACGACTGCTTTTGAGACTGCGACAATTGCGAATTTGACGGCGCTCGGTCTTACCGATTCAATCCCGTACTACTGTCAGAATCTCCCAGGTATCTGCCCGGGTGTGAGTGGTGTTCCTGGCAGCGGCAACGGAATTTTTAATTTCTTCAACGCTATGAAGGGCAATCCCTCGAACCTGCTGAACAACCTCGGCGGCGGCTGCGACAACGTGGTCACGACAGGCGCATTCGCGGGTTTCGGCGCGACGAACCCTTGCATGGATTCACTTAAAGAGACCCCGATCAATTTCGCGCCTGAGAAGCAGTACGCCGGACGCGTGGATTGGAACATCGGCAATAACGATCGCGCGTATATGCGCGTGCAGTATGACCAGGGAGTTCAGCCCAGCTTCACGGACGCCATAAGCCCGACCTTCAACGCCACCAGCAACCAGCCGGAATACCAGGGCCAGTTGCAGGAGACGCACACGTTCGGCGCGACAATGTCGAACCAGTTCCTGCTTGCGGCAACCTGGTACTCGGCAATCTTTGGACCTCTAAATAACGCAGCCACGCTGGCCGCTTTTCCGACGTCGCTGATCTCGGGTGACGATTCGTTCGGCTCAGACGGCGATTGCGGGCAGGGCGTCAGTTCCTCGCAGTGCATTTGGCCACAGGGCCGCAACGTCACGCAGTTCCAGATTGATGATGACGTTTCCAAGAGCGTCGGGAACCACACGCTCAAATTCGGCGTGAAATATCACCGTAACTACGTCAGCGACCACGATTTCGGACTTTTTTCGGCAGGATTGGAAGAGCCGATTTCGTTGGCGGACTTGGTCAACGGCGGAGACACAGCGGCGCCGGGTTCAATCGGCACCGTACTGCTGAAGAGCTTTCCGAACAGCCTCAACTCTCCCGTCCGTCTCTACGAGTTGGCCGGTTATGTTCAGGACGAGTGGAGAATCAAGTCTAACTTCAGCCTGACGGGTGCTCTGCGCGTCGAACATGCGTCGAATCCGATTTGCGTAACTCTGTGCTTCGCTCAATTGAGCGAACCGTTGCAGAGCCTGAATGCCAGCACAGCGCTGCCGTACAATCAAATCATTAATTCCGGCCGTCGGAGCGCGCTCACGAACTTCCAGCTTCTCCAGTGGGAGCCGAGGATCGGCTTTGCATGGCAGCCATTCGGAACTGCGACGGGCATGTTGAAGTCCGACTTCGTCGTCCGCGGTGGCGTCGGATACTTCTTCGACATCTTCCCGGGCCAAATTGCGGACAGCATGGCCGAGAATCCGCCGCTCGACAGTACTTTCACGATTCTCTCGACCAGCCTAACCGGCGCACCGGGTTGCGAAGGTTATTTGTCTCCGAATCAGTTCTCGGGCATGAACTCGAACTTGTTTGAGTGCGCCGCTACAGCGAACTCCCAGCTCGCGACCGCGTTTGCCAGCGGTGCAACCTCACTGCCGACCGTTGGAGCCATCGTTGATAGCCACCCGCACACGTTGGCGCCTCAGGTCCAGAAGTGGAGCTTGGAAATTCAGAAGGGCTTTGGCCGGAACGACTCGATTGACATCGGCTACTACGGCAATCACTCGATCCATCAGCCGATCATCGTGAAGTCTGCCAATGCATTCGGTCTGGGGGGCGGGACGCCAGCCGAGCCGTACACCTCTCAATTCGGCGAGGTTGAGCAGGTGGAAAGCATCGGCATTTCGAACTACAACGGGCTGGTTGCGTCGTACAAGCATCGTTTCTCCGGGTGGGGCAACGGTGTATTCCAGTACAACTACACCTACAGCCACGGTTTTGACGAAGTTTCAAACGGCGGCTTCGATGGGTTTACCGGTATCAGCGTTCTCGACCTCGAGAATCCGACGAATCAACGGGTCAACTACGGCCCGTCCGATTACGACGTCAGGCACGATATGAATGCCAACTACGTTTGGGAAGTCCCAGTCCGTAGGGCGCTCGGCGGTCACGGATATAGGCCTCTCGTGGACGGTTGGCAGGTATCAGGCACGGTGTTCTTCCGGACTGGATTGCCCTTCTCGGTTGTTGACACCGCGGCAGAAGGGCTCTTGAACGAGAATAATTTCTTCGGGCCGTACTTGCCGTCGCCTCTGACGAGCATCTCGGAGAACTGCGGAAGTAAGCAATTTGTCGGGCCGAGCGCTGTCAGCTGCTTTGCGGCTGGTGACTTCCCTGTGTCAGCAGGAGTGACCGGGATTGAGCCGACTTCATTGAGTGCTGAAGGGCTGCGCAACATCTTCCGCGGTCCCCATTATTTCGACACGGACTTCAGCTTCACGAAGAAGACGAAGATTCCGGGTTGGGAGCGCGGAGAATTCGATCTCGGACTGCAGTTCTTCAACCTCTTCAATCACCCGAACTTCACATTGCCGGTAAACGACATCGGGTCTAGTGAGTTCGGGACAATTCAGGGAGACGTGGCACCGCCGACCAGCATTCTCGGTTCGTTCCTCGGCGGCGACGCTTCACCGCGGTTGATTCAGGTGAAGGCTCAGTTCGTCTTCTAAACCAGATTCCGCTTCGGCGGATCACAATCGAGGGCGGCTCCGAAATCGGAGCCGCCCTTTTTCTTTTTGCGGCGTCAAACTCAGATCCCAGCGCCAGACGGAGAGCGACTGTGCATCCGTGGCAGAGTTAGCACGCGAACGCCAGCTAGGTTGTGGCGCCGTTCGACACGCGTGTTACGATGATTTCAATGGAACGCTTGGCTCAACGCGACGGCTTTCGCTCCGTGCTTTTCGACTTTGATTTCACGCTTGCCGACTCCTCGAATGGCATCTTCGATTGCGTAAACACGGCTCTAGCGGCCGTTGGCGCCGCGCCTGCGGGCCGCGAAGAGGTAAACGCCACCATCGGCCTGGCTCTCCGCGAGACGTTTACGAGGCTTACCGGGAATACCGACCAAAATATGCAGGCTGAATTTGTTGAGAAATTCCATCGCCGCGCGGACGATGTGATGGTCAAATCCGCGGTTGTGTTCGAGTGCGTGCCTGCGGCGATTCGGAAAATTCGCGAGCAAGGGCTTTCGACGGCGGTGGCTTCGACGAAGCGTCGCGTCCACATCGAGGCGATTCTCGAGCGAGAGAGTTTGCGGAGCGCATTCGATGTCGTAGTTGGCGGCAATGACGTACAAAACCAGAAGCCACATCCGGAGTCGCTCTTTGCAGGAATGCGAAGGCTAGGCGCGGCGCCCTGGGAATGCGTTTATGTGGGAGACAGCATCGTGGATGCCGAGGCGGCGAAACGCGCGGGCATTCAATTCGTCGCGGTGCTTTCGGGCGTCACATCGCGAGTGGAATTTGATACGTATCCGGTGTCCGAGATATTGAACAACGTTGGCGAAGTTCCTGACTGGCTGGAAATTGTCCGCAACAAATAATCCAGTGGCATAGCGAAAAGGTTTGGCGAACGCGAAATTGGCCTCGCGCGCTTAGGGTGTGCCTGATTGTGATTTCTGCGCCGCCAGCGCTTTCAGCGATTCCGTAAATGGCGGCTGGGCAACGCCTCGCTCTGTGATGATTGCCGCAATCAAGCGCGCCGGGGTAACGTCAAAAGCGGGATGCGCGGCTTTCACATCAGGTGCCACGCGAATGCCCGCGAGGTGTGTCACTTCGGCTTCGGACCGCTCTTCGATCGGAATTTCATCTCCGGATGGCAGCGAAAGATCGATCGTAGAGACTGGCGCCGCGACGTAGAACGGGACATTGTGCTCACGCGCAAGGACGGCCATCGGGTATGTTCCGATTTTGTTAGCCGTATCGCCATTCCTCGCGATTCTGTCCGCGCCAACTACTACCGCTTTGATATTCCCAGTCTTTAGAAAGTGCCCGACCATGTTGTCCGTGATCAGAACGAGCGGAATACCGAGCTGATGAAGTTCCCACGCCGTGAGACGCGAACCTTGCAGATATGGACGCGTTTCAGGAACGATTACCTCAATTTTCTTTCCGCTGTCGGCCGCGATACGAATTACTCCAAGCGCCGTGCCGATTCCGCCGGTTGCCAGCGCGCCTGCGTTGCATTGCGTCATCACTCGGCCGGATAGCGGCATGAATTCCGCGCCGAAGCGGCCGATCGCCTCGTCGGCCGCGCGGCGCTCCTGGTGAATCTGTTGCGCCTCGGCAATCATCACATGGCGGATATTTTCAATTCCACCGCCATTGCGCTCAGCGGTGCTCGCTGCGGCTTCGAAAGTCCGTTTGCATCGTTCGATGGCCCAGAAAAGGTCAACGGCCGTCGGCCGAGTGCGCTTTAGCGCATCGCAAATTTTCAGAAATTCGGCGCGCAATTCGCTAAGGTTCTTTGCCGTTGATTTTTCGACACCAACGGCAACCCCCATCGCTGCGGCCACACCAATCGCCGGCGCACCGCGAATCACCATTTCGCGGATGGCGTCCGCTACACCAGCGTAGTCGGTGTAAGTGTGATAGATCACTTCGCCCGGCAGACGGCGCTGGTCGAGCATGACTATGCCTTCGGGCGTCCATCGGATGGGTTCAACTGCGCGCATTCGATCCTCAAATTTAAGTTGGTGCAACCTCCGAGTTTACCCGATTCAAGCGGCCGACGCTCTAGGCCCAGCCGTTTTTCCGGGTAAGAACTAGCCGAATGGCGGATGTGCAGCAGATCGGCGATTTGGCATTCTCTGGCTGGCACGAGATTCACGCAAATTTCGGGGAGAGTGGATATGAGTTCAACATCGGATGCAGCAAGGGATTCAGCAAGCGCAGCGGCAGCGCTCGTAGCGCTATCGAACGATCTGGCTAACGCAGCGGAGCGCGCGGGGCAAGGCGTTGTCGCAATTCATGCAAGGCATCGCGTTCCCTCAAGCGGCATTCATTGGCAGAAGGGCGTCGCCGTTGCGGCGGACCATACGATCAAGCGCGATGAAGATATTCAGATTTCGCTTCCCGACGGACGCACGGTTCCGGCGACGCTCGCGGGCCGAGATCCCAGCACGGACATCGCTGTTCTAAAATTTGATGCTGGCAGCCTCGCGTCCCCGGAGATCGGGGATTCGTCTTCGTTGCGTATTGGCAATCTGGTTCTTGCGGTGAGCAGGACGGAAGGAAATCACCTTGGCGCCAGCTTCGGCGCAGTCAGCGCGGCAGGCGGCGCCTGGAGGACATGGCGCGGCGGCCAGATTGACCAGTTCCTCCGCCTCGATTTGGCGATTTATATTGGTTTTTCGGGAAGCGCGCTCGTTGAACCGCAAGGGCGCATCATTGGCCTGAACACGTCGGGGCTTGCGCGGGGGCTTGCGATGGCCATTCCTGCTTCTACGGTCAATCGAGTCGTTCAGGATTTGCTTTCAAAGGGCCACGTCAGCCGAGGGTTTCTCGGAATCGGCATGCAGCCCGTTCGTCTGCCAGAGGATTTGCGGAATCGTCTGAAGCTCTCGGCTGAGACTGGCGCGATTCTGGTAAGCGTCGAGCCCGATGGACCGGCTGGCAAGTCCGGCCTTATGCTCGGAGATGTGCTGCTAGCACTCGATGGGCAATCGATTCGCGATACCGATGACGTTCAGGCGCACCTCGGTCCTGAGAAGATTGGCAAGGCCGTGGTCGCGTCTGTATTGCGAGGTGGCGTCGCGCTTGAAGTATCTGTCCAAATCGGCGAGCGCCCGCCCCGTGGCCGCTAACGTGGCTCGGCGGCAGGTTAGCAGCGCGAGCATGCTGTTCGATGCCGCGCTTGCCCGCGTCGGCGAAAAGATAAGCCAGTCAACAGTACAGATTCTCGATGGCAGGCGCGGAGCAGGATCGGGCGTCGTCTGGCGCGCGGGAGGATGGATCATAACGAATGCGCATGTTGTTAGGACGCCGCGGGCGAAGATTCATCTTCCCGATGGCCGAAAGTTCGACGCGCAGTTGGTGGCTCGCGATCCGGAGAGAGATCTTGCCGCACTCCGTGCCGATGAGTTCGATCTCCCAATTGCCGAGATTGGCGCCTCGACGGAACTGCGTGTGGGTCAACTCGTCATCGCAGTCGGATGCCCGTACGGATTGCGCGGGGCCGTGAGCGCCGGAGTTGTGCACGCGATTGGTACCGTCGCCGCGATCGGTGATCGGCAATGGATTCAGGCGGACTTGGAACTCGCGCCAGGAAATTCAGGAGGACCACTCGCCGACGCGAACGGACGCGTCATCGGCATCAATGCGATGATCGCCGGAGGTCTGGGACTCGCTATCCCGAGTTACGACGTCGAGCAATTTCTCCGCCGCGCCATGGAGCGGAGACGGGCGGCATGACGCGCGTTCTTATCGCGGCGGAATCATCGATTTCGCAGCGCGGGCTCGAAGGACTAATCCCCGAAGACTCGTCGATTGAAATCGTGGGCAGTGTAGACCCAGCGAGCGGAGACATCGCTCACGAAATCGAAGATTTGCGGCCCGATGTCATTGTTCTTGAGCGCAGGATTTTCGACGAGGACGCTCTGGCGTCGATGTTTCCAGCGGAAGATGCGAGCGGCCCACGAATTGTTTTGCTGACCGATCAAGTGACTGGAGAACTCGCGAGAGACGCATTGCGCGCGGGTGTCCGAGCGATTCTTCAGCGCGATGCCGCGGCAGAGGAAATTCTGGCCGCCATCGAAGCGGCCGCAGCGGGATTGATTGCGTTAAATCCGGAAACGCTTGATGCCGCTTTCGCGGTGCCAACAAACGGACTGCGAAGCGCAGCCAACGGAGCGAGCGGCACGCCTTCACGCTCGCCGGCAACAGCTCTCAGCCCGCGAGAGACTGAAATTCTTCAGATGATCGCTGAAGGATTCGGTAACAAAGAGATCGCGTGGCGGCTCAAAATCTCCGATCACACCGTGAAATATCACATCAGCTCGATATTTACAAAGCTCGATGTGTCGAGCCGGACAGAGGCTGTCACGTTGGGCGTCCGCTTGGGTATAATTCTTCTGTGATGTCTTCGAACGAACTTTATTTCAACGTGCTTGGTAATATTTCGCAGGGCTCAGTGCGTGAACGGCAGGGTTCGCAGTCCGTGCGTTTGGATCATGGTGTAGATGAATATGTAGCCGTTGTAACTCAGGTGCGTCAGATAACTGGCGAGCACGGTGCGGCTGACAGCTCGAATGTAGGTAAAGACGATTCCAACGACAACAAGCAGCCCGATTTGAGCCCATGCGCCCGATAGCTGCGGCGCGTGCAGCAGGCCAAACAGAATTCCCGTGAGAATTACTCCCGTTGGAATACCGAGTGACCGCGCCACGACCGGATAGATGTAGCCGCGAAAGATCATTTCTTCGACAAGCGGCGCGATCGTAACCGCAAGCAACATCAGCAGGAAGATGCTGCGGCGATCCTGAAAATAAATTTCAATCGGCAGTTGTCCTTTATGGCCGACGTAATTCGATACCGTGTTGACGAGAAACGAAAGCGTGAAGCCGGCGAAAACACAGTAGGCCACCACGCGCCGCGGATCGAGCGCGAGCGAATCGAACGACCACCAACCCAAGCTGCGCCAGAATGGTGCTCCTGTGAGCACGCGCGTTCGCAAATACAAAAAACCCAACTGCCCGAGTGAAGCCATCACCGTATTGAGAATAAAGAAAAGAGCGAGCGTCTGCGGAGAATGCTGCAATTGCTGAATGTTCGTTCCTTTGGCGACGAATCCGATGACCAGAACGACAGCGGAGCCGAAATATAGCGCCAGACTGACGAGCACAAAAACGAAAATATCCAGCCAGCCCCATCGGACGCGAAGATCTTCCGGATACTTCAGGAGATTTAACTCTGCAGACGGAAAGGGTGGAATGGGCGGAGGCGCCTCGGGGGGAGGATTGGTTCCGTCGGGCGGCGGGCCGCTTTCGAATGTGCCCATTGTTATCTTTTGACCTTTCTGCGATCCGCTTCGACCAGTGCTGCAGCGAGGAGCGGCAATAAAATCTCATGATGGCCGGTCACTGCGTAGCCTTTGGAATTGGCGCCGCGGCGTCGAAATCCTGACGTTGGCCGCTTGACCACATTTTGAATCGGTCGATAGTGCTGAATGAAATCGAAATTCGCCGTCGTAATCGGCGCGAGCCTGACGCCGAGATTGCGGACCACCGTGACCGCCTTCAGGAAAACTTCGGGAAGCAGGACAGCCGAGCCCCAATTGAGATAAACGCCGCCGGGATGCATTTCCCTAACGAGAGCGCAGAACAGGCGGAAATCCCGGTGCGTTGCCGCGCCCAGCGCTTCGCCTGACACCGAACGGTGCATGTGCGGAATATCCGTTCCGATGGCGAGATGAACTGTCACGGGAATTTTCGCGCGATAAGCGGCAAATAGAACGCTTGAATCCAGATGTTTCGCGCGCAGGCGCGGACTGCCGAGGAATTTGCCGGCCGCTTCGCCGAGCCCGATCTTGCTTCGCTGCGCGCCGACTGCGGCTTCGTTGAGGAACAATCCGGTTTCTTCGGACATTCCGAATTTGCCGCCGCCGAGGACAGCTTCGACGTCTTCCGACGTGCCGCCCACCAGCGCGATTTCAAAATCGTGAACGAGCGCTGCACCGTTCATCGCAATCCCACTCACAAAGCCGCGATCCATGAGATCGATCAAGAGCGGCCCGAGGCCGACTTTGATTACGTGGCCTCCGATTCCCCAAAGAATTGCCTTGCCGCCGCTGCGAGCACTTATAATCGCGTCGCGAATCTCACGCAGATCTTCAGCGGCGAGAATTCGTGGAAGCGACTCGAGAAAATCCGCGAAGTTGCCGCCCGCTTTGTGCGGCCGCGCGAATTGCTCGAAATGAACTTTGTTCGGCCGGCTCGCGAGCGGATAGGTGCGAAGCTTTTGGAAGCTGAGCGGCTCGGTCTTGTAGATGCTCATGGCTGTCGCAGCACTTTACTGGCAGGAGAATCGAAGCGCAAGGCCGCTGGGTATGCGCGATGAGCCCTCAACTGCGATTCTTTCCGGATGCAGCGTGTGGTTCCGCGACGGCATTTGAGCCGTTCGCTCCGTTCTTGCCGTTCGCGATTGCCAGTGCGACGGCGAGCGCTTGCCCCGTATATGATTTTTTCACGCGAGCCACTTGCTCCGGTGTTCCCTGTGCGACCACTCGCCCGCCTTCGGGGCCGCCCTCGGGCCCTAAATCAATGATCCAGTCGGCTTGTTTGATCACGTCAAGATGGTGCTCGATGATGAGGACCGTGTTGCCGAGATCGACCAAGCGATTTAGAACGTCGAGCAGTTTTTTCACGTCGTCGAAATGCAGACCGGTGGTCGGCTCGTCGAGAATGTAGAGAGTTCTCCCCGTCTGACGCCGCGAGAGTTCGCGCGCCAGTTTCGTTCGCTGAGCTTCGCCGCCAGAAAGTGTGGTGGCGGATTGACCGAGTTGCACGTAGCCGAGACCCACGTCCACCATCGTCTCGAGCTTTTGTTTGATCTGTGGAATGTTCTCGAGCAGCCGAAACGCTTCTTCGATGGGCATGTTCAGAATGTCGGAGACTGAAAAGCCTTTGTAGCGCACCGCGAGCGTTTCCGAGTTGTAGCGCTGCCCCCGGCAGACTTCGCAAGTCACATAAACATCGGGAAGAAAATTCATCTCGATGCGGCGCAGGCCATCGCCCTGGCACGCCTCGCAGCGGCCACCTTTCACGTTGAAACTGAAACGGCCGGGCCGGTAACCGCGCTCGCGCGATTCCGGGAGCATTGCGAAAAGCTCGCGGATCGGCGCGAAAACACCGGTATACGTGGCGGGATTCGACCGCGGCGTGCGGCCAATCGGGTCTTGATCGATTTGAACCACCTTGTCGAGATGCTCGAGGCCAAGAAGCGCGCGATATTCTCCGGGCTTTTCCATCGAGCGATAAAGCTTTGCCGCGACGGCTCGATAAAGAATGTCGTTGATGAGCGTGGATTTTCCAGAGCCGGACACGCCTGTGATGACGATGAGCGATCCGAGCGGAAACGTGACGTCAATATTTTTCAAATTGTTCGCATGCGCGCCGACAATCGTAAGCGCCGCATCGCCGGGCAGCCGTCGCTTCGCCGGAACGGGAATATGAATTTTCCCGGACAGATATTGGCCCGTGAGGGAATTCGGGTTCTTTTCGATTTCGGCGGGCGGACCAACGGCGACCAGATGGCCGCCAGCCTTGCCCGCGCCAGGGCCAAGATCCACGACGTAATCCGCGCGCCGCACCGTTTCTTCGTCGTGTTCGACGACGAGCACGGTGTTTCCAAGGTCGCGCAACGTTTCGAGCGTGCCAATCAAGCGGCCGTTATCGCGCGCGTGAAGTCCGATGGACGGTTCGTCGAGAACATAGAGAACGCCGCGCAGGCGCGAGCCAATTTGCGTCGCGAGGCGTATCCGCTGCGCTTCGCCGCCCGAAAGCGTTGCCGCCGAACGATCGAGCGTGAGATAGCCGAGCCCGACGGCGAGGAGGAAATCGAGGCGCTCCGCAACTTCCTTCAAAGGCCGCTCGGCAATGGCGCGCTGGCGCGGAGTCAGCTTCGCGAGAATTCGATCCACCGCCGTGCGTCCTTCGCCGAGAGCGAGCGCGGTGAATTCCGCGACCGAAAAGCCGGCGATTTTCACCGCAAGACTTTCGGGCCGCAACCGCTTGCCCTGGCACGTCGAGCAAAGCGACGGCGACATGTACTGCGTGAGCCATTCGCGGTAATTGTCAGACGACGATTCGTCGAGATTGCTTTCGAGATGCGCCAGAATGCCTTGGAAGTTCAATTCTTTTGTGCCGCCGCCATTCGACGGATTTCCGTGCAGGATGAGGTTTTGAATCTTGCGCGGAAATTTCTCGAAAGGCGTGTCGAGATCGAAGCCGTACGCCACCGACGCCAGCTTCATCGTCCGCTGCAAATAGGTGGACGACGAGCCTGGCCCGAGGCCGCCTTCGAAAAGCGGCTTCGACCAATCCACGACAACTTTCGCCGGATCGAAATCATACTTCGAGCCGAGGCCGTGGCATTCGGGGCAAGCGCCGTAAGGAGAATTGAAACTGAATGAGCGCGGCTCGAGTTGCGGCACGGAAATGCCGCAATCGGAGCAAGCCAATTTTTCGGAATAAACGCGCTCCTCGCCGCCGACGACTGAAATCGTGACGAGGCCTCCCGTCAGCTTGAGCGCGGTCTCAACGGATTTCTCGAGTCTCTCGCTGATGCTGTTTTTCAGCAGAAGCCGATCCACTACGACTTCGATGGTGTGATTCTTGCGGCGGTCGAGCGGAATCGGTTCATCGAGATTTTTCAGCTCGCCATCCACGCGGGCGCGAACGAAACCAGCTTTCGCGTATTTTTCAAATTCCTTTTTGTATTCGCCCTTGCGTCCGCGCACCACGGGCGCGAGGACCATCACGCGCTCGTCCGGCTTGAGTTCGAGAACGGCCTGCACAATCTGCTCGGTGGATTGCCGGGTGATGGGCTTGCCGCAATTCGGACAATGTGGCGTGCCGATGGCGCTGTAAATCACGCGAAGGTAATCGTAGATTTCGGTGATCGTCCCGACGGTGGAGCGAGGAGAGCGCGTGGTCGTCTTTTGCTCGATCGCGATCGACGGGGACAGGCCCTCGACCGAGTCCACGTCGGGCCGCTCCATTTGATCGAGGAACTGCCGGGCGTACGCCGAAAGTGATTCAACGTAGCGGCGCTGGCCTTCAGCATAAAGCGTGTCGAAGGCGAGCGACGACTTGCCCGAGCCCGATAGGCCCGTAATCACGGTTAGCGTGTTCCGCGGGATTTCCAGGGAGATGTTTTTGAGATTGTGCTGCCGGGCGCCCCGGATGACGATTTTGTTGAGACCCATAGGGATAAGCGCGCCTCACACAGGCGGGCGCATCGCCCACTGGGTATAATTCGCCCAGTGTAATCTTTCACGATACCAAGCGTGTCAAGTTGCGGTCAAGCGGGGTAGGGGGCAATAAATAGGCTAATTCAGAATGGTCGCAGCGCACTTCGAGGCTAACGAAAAAATGCTACGCTAACGCGGCGATTGGCGCAAGTCGTTGGGGATGTAAGGATCTGTAACCCAAGGTGAAGCGTGGACGCCAGCTCCATCGAGACTTGGCAGAATTAATCGTATGCGCTACATCGGTTTCGGGTGCGCGGCGAGAGCGTCGCGGAATACTTTGATGTTGCTCTTGTCGACGATGGCCGTGCCAGTATCCACCCAGGTGGGTATCGGAGCGGCGGGCGCTGTGTGCCAATCCTTGAATTCGTGGACGGCGTTGTGGTGAAGATCGTCGAGGAACTTTAGGCCGTAGTAGCTCATGACGTACGGTTTCTGCGCGATGGTCGCGGTGATCGCGCCGCGCGAAATCCAGTCGAGAGTTTCCGGGTCTTTGTCGAACGCAACGATGGGCACCTTGCCGTCCATGTCGAAGCGATGCAGCGCATCGGCGGCGCCTTCGCCTCCCGACGCTTCGAGCGTGATGATGCCATCAATTTTCTTCTTGGCCTGCACGGCCGCGACGATCTGATCGTAGGCGTTGCGCGAGTCGCCTTTATCGTCGAGCGTCTGGGCAATTTTCATGCCAGGATATTTTTTGAGCGCTTCGGTGACGCCGCGCACGCGCTCGTCAATATTGAGCTGCCCAGGAATTGCGATGATCACGATGCTTCCCTGACCGTGAAGCAGTTCCGCCATCCGGCGAGCGCTTTCGCCTCCCGCGCGAAAATTATCCGTTCCAATGTATAGAACGCGCTGAGAATCTGGCGCATCCGCGTCCGCACAAATCACGGGGATGCCCTGCGAGATTGCGTTATCAATCGCGCTTTTGAAGAGATCCGCTTTCATCGCCGAGACAAGAATCCCCGACGGGTGCTGCGCCACCGCATTCTGAAACGCGGTCAGTTCATCATTCGGCGAGAACGAATCCGGGCCCACCATTTCGGCTTTCACGCCGAGAGCCGTGGCGGCGTCCATGAAGCCCGCTTGCGCTTCCTGCCAATACGGCAAATTGATGTTGGCGGCGACGTAGATGTAGTGTTCCTCCGGCTGGTGATATGGTTTGGCGCATGAGCCGGCACAGATGGTCAACAGCAAAACAGATATCAGCGTTACGTGAGGGCGAATTTCTCGCATGGAATCACTCCTTTCGGACGTGTTGCCGCCGGATCGATTTTCGCGTGAGTCATGAGTGCGCACGGCGAACCCGGCACCCCTAAACTTGTGGGCAGAGCCTACCACAAAGTATTGCTAACAGATGCGTGTTGGTAAATCTTCGAGGGGCTCGCGGCGGGCGGAATGTTCTAATGCAGAAACGGAGCTTCGGCGACGCCAATATACTTGTCGGCGCCGCCATAGTAGAAGAACCAGCCTTCACGCCGCTTCACAGCGCCCTCCACGAAGATGACATTCGGCACCTGGCCGCTCTTTTCCCAATCAAGCTCCGGCGAAAAGATCGGTTCGTCGGTCCGTGAAAGCAATTTTGCAGGATTCGCGCGATCGAAAACGGCGACGCCCGTGCGGTAGACGAGTTTATCGTCCGCTCCGTTGTATACGACCACGATTCCATCACGCGTCAGGATTGGCGGCGGGCCCGGCTCGACGACGCGCGAATCGAACATACCAAGCCGGCGCGCCAGAACGGGAACGTCGAGCGCTTCGGCCCAATGGATTAGATCGGTGGAAGACGCTAGGCCCATCTGATCCGTGTTGTCCGCGCTCGTTCCCAGCCAATACATCCAATATTTGCCGTTGATTTTCTCCGGAACGATTGCACCGGACTTTGTCCAGCGAACATTCCATTTGCCTACGTACGCCGGAAGAATTACGCCCTTTCGATCCCAGTGCACAAGATCTCGAGAAGTGGCGAGGCAGAGTTGCGCGTCTTTTTTGTTGTAGCCTGTGTAGGTAAGGTAAAAGACGCCGCCGATCTCGACAATCCGAGGATCCTCAACGCCCCCGTCTTTTTCGTAATCGGTTTCCGGCGACAATACCGGTTCGGCGCGCCGCGTGAAATGAATTCCATCGGTGCTTTCGGCGTAGCCGAGCCGGGATGTTTCCGAGGCATCCTGTGCGCGATAGAGCATTACAATCTTGCCGTCGTGAGACACGACCGTGGGATTAAATGTGCCGGTGGATTCCCATCCGGAATTCTGCGGCGCGAGAATGGGAGTCTGCGACGCTCGATGCCACGCGCCAAATGGCCAGCGCGTAGCTTTCGCAAGCGCAAAAAATGGCATCGCGACAGCGAGCGCCACGATAATTTTCTTGCGGGGAGTGAAGCCATGCAGGGCGAAGAACATAGCTACGTGATTTTACGTCAAGAAATCATCGGTGTAGCGAAGTGCGTTCATATTCGCTGCGAGGTGGCCGACACACTCGATGACGAAAAGTGTCATTCACGGCGTTTTCCGCGGGCCCGCTCGTTGTCGACAGAGACTTTTTACTAGCGTCCGGTTATTTTTACCCGCCAACGAATTTGTAAGTGCCTTATTTTCAGTGCCTTGTGTTTGGTATCTCGACTGCACTACCTCAGGGTGTCAGGGGGAAGGAAAGTCGAGGATCCCTTCGGGGATTGAGGGCTGGGCCGGCTTCCTTCCCCTTGCTAATTTTCCCGCCGAAGATTTTATTAAGAAACTCCTCGCTCCCGGCGGGAATTCGCGTCTCGTAGTGCTCCCACGAACCTAAGATTTGAAATCACAACAGGATTGGCGCGAATTTTGGGATCGCTCGCCGCGTGGGCGAACCAAATCGCAGTGTTGTAAGATGTGAGCGACACTACTGGGGCGTGGTCCAACCGGTAGGACGCTGCACTGTTAATGCAGACGGTGGAGGTTCGAATCCTCCCGCCCCAGCCATAATTCCCGAGCCGCGATGTTCCAAGGCGAATCAGTCGCGGGTAACGGGAAATCCTGCTTCAGTCCATCCGCGCCAGCCGCCATCCATCGAAATCACGTTTCTATAGCCCATCTTCTGGAGATTCTCGGCCGCCAGCGCGGAACGAAATCCACCGCCGCAATAGAGCACGATCGGAGCGTTGACGTCGGGAATCACTTTCTCGATGTCGCGTTCGATCACGCCCCGCCCGAGATGAATCGCGCCTGGGATGTGCCCGTTGGCCCATTCCGAATCTTCGCGCGTGTCCACGAGGATCAGTTTTTCGCCGCCATCGAGGCGTTTCTTAACGCCACGAAAGTCCTCTTCTTTCACGTGCGCTTTCGCGTCATGCACCAGCTTTAAGAATTTTTCGGAATGTTGCACTGTGACACCTCACAAGAATCTAGTGACGCGTTGGCGAGCCGCCGCTACTTCATGTCGCGCCAATTCGGTCCCGATTTCATTTCTACGATAAGAGGAACTCGAAGTTCGTGTACGTGCTCCATCGCCTGCTTCACAAGTTTTTTGAGCTTCGGCATTTCGCTTTCCGGGCCTTCGAATAGCAATTCATCGTGAACTTGCAGGATCATTCGGGAGGCGAACTCTTCATCGGTCAGGCGCCGGTCGATTTCAATCATCGCGAGTTTAATTAAATCAGCGGCTGTGCCTTGAAGCGGCGTGTTCATCGCTGTGCGTTCCGCGAAGTTCCGCATGTTCGGTTGAGGCGAAGAGATTTCCGGTATGGGGCGAACGCGGCCGAAGAGGGTTCGAGTAAATCCTCTCTCGCGGACTTCGGCCACCTGGCGATCGAGCCATTCTTTGACGCCGCGATAGCGTTCGAAATAGGCGGTGATGAACTTCGCAGCTTCCTTCTGCTCGATGCCGAGCTGTTGCGCGAGGCCGAATGCGGAAAGGCCATAAATGATGCCGAAATTGATGACCTTGGCAGCGCGGCGGTGTTCCGCCGTCTGCGCAAACGGCGCAATGCCGAAAACCTCTTGCGCCGTGCGCGAGTGAATATCCTCGCCGCGGCGAAAGGCGTCAACGAGGACGGGATCTTCCGAAAAATGAGCGAGCAATCGCAGCTCGATTTGCGAATAGTCGGCTGAAAGCATCGTCGTTCCTGGAGCTGCGGCGAAAGCGGCGCGTATTTCGCGGCCGAGTTCCGTACGAATCGGAATGTTTTGGAGGTTCGGATTCGAAGAGCTGAGGCGCCCGGTCGCGGTGCCTGTCTGATTGAGGCATGTGTGCACGCGGCCGGTATGCGGGTCAATCAACTCCGGTAGCACATCGGCGTAAGTCGATTTCAGCTTCGCAATTTCGCGGTACTCCATCACTTTGCCGGGTAATTCGTGAACGCGCGCGAGTTCCTCCAGCACTTCGGCGGCTGTCGAGCGAGCTTTGGCGCGGATCCGGCGCGGCATTTCGAGCTGTAATTTGTCGAATAGAATTTCCGCCAATTGCAACGGCGAGCTAATTTTGAATTCGGCGCCGGCGAGCGCGAAAATCTGTTTTTCGAGATCCGCGAGCGCGTCTTCGAGGCGCTTCGACATCTTGACGAGAGCGTCGGGATCGACGCGTACTCCATCGCGTTCCATGCGAGCGATCACGAAGGCGAGTGGCAAGTCGATTTTTTCGTAGAGTTCACGCAAACCCTGCTTTTCAACTTCTGCTCGCAGGACGGGCGCGAGACGCCCTAGAAAATCCGCACGCTCGCCAGCTGCTCCAGAGAGCGTGCGATTCAGGTGCCGCAAGACAACTTCGGGAAATTCATGGTTCGCCGTCGTCGGGCGAAGCAAATAGGAGTAGAGTTCGGTCGCATCTCGCACTCCGGCCGCGCGCGCGGGCTCGCTAATCTTCTTGCTCCGCGCGCCTTTCTTTGGCGGAGGCCCTTCAGCGGCTGTAAGTAGCTCGAAGAGTTTGGGGTCATGAACGATCTTCGGACGCCTCGCATTGGCCCTCCACTCGCTGATGGCCTCGAGCGCTTTGCCGCTTTCGTCAAGCTCCGCGTAGTGGGCTTCGCCTTCGCGCACGGAGAATTCGATCGAGACGGCGCGAGTGCCGTATCCCGGCTCTTCATTCTTTTCTGGAGCAACTTGAATCCAAGCAGCCACTTCCTGCCCGGCCGGAATCGCTTTGAGGAAAGCGCGCAACTCCTCGGGCGATTTGAGCTGAGCGTAATTTGTCCCCTCAATTTGCTTTGAGATTTCAGGCCCCAGATCGCGCAGCATCGACGTGAAGCCTAGCTCGGAAAAAAGCGCGCGCAACGCGTCTGAATCCGGCTCGCATAACTTCAAAGTGTTCAAGTCGAGCGAGACCGGCGCCTCGGTTGGAATCACCGCGAGTTGCTTGCTGAGATGTACGAATTCCGCATTGTTTTCGAGAGCCTCGCGATAACTCGCGCGCTTCACCTCGCGCGCGCGGCGCAGCGCTTCTTCCGCGCTGCCGAATTCCTGAATCAACTGGCGGGCGCCCACTTCGCCGATACCGGGTTTTCGCCGCTCGCCAGGCGCGACTTTCTCGTTCGGGTTGCGTGCGCCGGGAATGTTGTCGATGCTGTCGCCCATGAGCGCCAAGAGGTCAGCGATGCGCGAAGGCGGCACGCCCATCAATTCTTCCACTTTTTTCTCGTCAATCACGAGATCGCCTTTCATCGGATTGAAAATGCGCACGTGTTCGTTGACGAGTTGCATGAGGTCTTTGTCGCTCGTGACGATCATCGTTTCGAGATTTTTCCCGGTGGCTTGTTTCGCGAGCGAGGCGATGACGTCGTCCGCCTCATAGCCCGCGTATTCCAGAATCGGCAGGCGCATCGCTTCGCAATAACGCCGGACGTAGGGTAGCTGGATCGAGAGATCTTCCGGCATCGGCGGCCGCTGGGCCTTGTACTCGGCGAAGAGCTTGTCGCGAAACGTAGGCGCCGCGACGTCGAACACAACGCCGAGATAATCGGGTTTCTGCTCGCGAATCAGCTTCTTCACCATGTTGGCGAAGAGATAGGGCACTTTGGTCGGGATAGGTCCTGTGGGAGTCTGCGCTTGCAATCGGTCCATGGGCGCGTAGAAGGCGCGAAAGACGTAGCCCATCGCATCAATTAGATACAGCCGGGGAATGGAAGAGGGACTCATCGCAGGTCGAGTGAAAAACGAGTATAGCAGAATGGAAATCTGTGCCAGGCCTAGCGATCAGCCCCCCAGGCTGGAGCCACAGGTCTCTGAATCTAAGAAGGGCGCGCCGCACGGCACGTCTTCAATATCCGGAAGTTTCAGTTGGCTGCGGCGGAACGGGCGTTACTTTGATTTGATCGAGCTCCTGCCGGACTCGCGCCCACTGCTTCGAATGCTTTTTCGTTGTGAAGGGTGCGTTCGTGTCGGCGTAGTAGCGGAGAATGTCGGCCCGCATCGCCGGCGAAACGTCACGGAACTGATTCTGATACAAGTGATCCAGTAAATCGGCGTACGTCTCGTCAGCGAGCGAGTATTGTCCCGGCTGAAGCGAGTCGCCGGTATCCAGATTCGTGTTCGGGAGATTCAGTCCGTTCGGGACAGTCTTGATCTCGCGGGAGTAATCATCGACGGCGGCGTTGAAACTTGCCATGAACATATTTTCGGCTTGTGGAGTCGGAGTTTTGAAGTCAAGAGTCTTCAGCGGACCGATCTTGGGAATGATGCGGAAGAGAAACGCCAGGAACCGTGTTCCGAAGCCGGGCTTTTGATACGTCTTACCCCAGTTCTTCTCAAAGCTTGAGCGAGACATCCGAAAGATGAACTCTCTCCTCGTCTCGGTCGGAAGTTCTTTCTCGATGTCATTCTTCTTAATCTGCCAGGCCACACGCGTTGCCTTCGGAATCAGCGAGCTGACGTCGTACCGATACGAGTTTATAGATTTGTCGAAGTCTCCGAATACAGATTCGAGCTCAATCGAATATGTTTCGCGAAACGCGCGCTTCAACAAAGGCTCCGCAACTTCAAACCCGATGAAATCGTGGTACGCATCCGAGGCGTAGTGTTGACGCGCGACTTCCAGGACGTCGAAGCCGAACTCCGTTTTTAAGTGCGCGACGGGATTCTCAGCATAGGTAACGACATCTCCATACTTGCGCCGCAGTTTGGGATAGAGCAGCGGTACAGCCCGATTCACGGCGATTCGGTGCCCGTCATTATCCGCACAGTAGTGCGCGAGCGCGCCGAGGGCGAACGCGTATTCATTGAGATCCTTGGAGTCACGGAGAAGCGCTTCAACAAAATCGCCGCTTCGAACATAGTGAACCAGGTCGCTGAATAGGCGGCTGCCATGGGGGTAATAGCCCAAATCCTGAATGATTGCTCCGCCGTAGGCATACCCGTGGGCTTGTCTCAGCTCGTCGTTCGATGCCCCAGGAAAGCGCTGTAACAGGAGAGGCCGGATTCCGGACTCCCAGGACGAGTCAATGATCGCTTCATGCGCCAGAACCGCGTAGGCGGCGGCGTTGGGCGAACAGACCCCCGATACGACCATGAACGCGCATATGCCGGACAGGAGTCGCCGGGTCATCGATCCCACGTGCCGATTGACGCTATGTGGTGGAGAAGTCGCATTGAGATGTGGAAGTCGCAACGCTGCCATCGGTCGGCGCTTGGTAGGGGAATGGAGTATAGCAGACGCCAGTTTTCCGCCACCGAGCTACCCTCCGTCGAATGCGTGCCGGTTACCTTTGATTCGATGAGACTCGGCCGAATTTGATAGCTCCGATTCAAATAGATAGCTTGACGCAAACGTAGCTGTCGATTGAAGATGTTACCCATTCGGGGGCAGTCCAGCGGGGCAAAAATGTCGCTCTCGGAGTAATTTTCATTGTTCCAATTCGTTCTGATAATTGTCTCGCAATACTCTAAGGAGAGGCTGATGAGGAATTTGAGGGTGTCGTTTGGTCATTTTGGCGCGATGTGCTTCGTTGTCATCCTGGCAGCTCTGTTCGCGATTCCAGCCGGGGCGCAAACCTTCCGCGGAACGATCCTAGGAACCGTCACCGATGCTTCGGGCGCGGCCATCGCGGGCGCCACTGTTACAGCGAGGAACCAGGAAACCGGAGTCATCCGCTCTACCGTTTCAACGTCGGATGGCACATACCGTGTCCCGGAACTCCCCATTGGCATGTACTCCGTGTCTATTTCGATCGCGAATTTTCAGACATCGGTCACAAGCAACGTCAAGGTGGACGTCGCCGGCGAAAGCCGCGTGGATGTCTCGCTGAAGCCGGGTGCCATCAGCCAGCAAGTTCAGGTGCAGGGCGAAACTTTGCCTGAAATCGAGTCCACGTCGGACACGATCGGCGGGACGCTCGAGTCGAAGACTGTTACCGATTTGCCAGTCAATGGCCGCGACTACACCAAACTGATCTATCTCGTCCCGGGCGTTTCGGGGTCACCCGATCAAATATCGGATTCGCCTGGCTCGTACGGGACCTTCTCGTTGAACGGCGCGCGCGGGCGGGCAAACAATTTCCTCCTCGACGGTACGGACATGAACGACGGCTTCCGGAACGACCCGGCGATCAATGAAGCGGGCGTGTTCGGAACGCCGGCGACGATTCTGCCGGTCGAAGCCGTGCAGGAATTGCGCGTGCTTTCGAATTACGAGCCCGAATATGGCCGGAATGCTGGCGCTGTGATCAACATCGTGACGAAGAGCGGGTCGAACACCATACACGGATCGGGTCTCGAGTTCTTCCGTGACGCCGCGACGGGCGCGCGAAATTACTTCAATTTCGACAATACGCCAAAGGCTCCGTTTTCGAATAATCAGTACGGTGGTTCGCTCGGTGGGCCGATCGTCCAAGACAAGACGTTCTTCTTTGCCGACTACGAAGGGCAGCACGAAAACGTCGGCTCCGTGAGCGAGGCGTGCGTGCCCGATCCGGCACAAATTGCGCTCGATGGCGGCGCGACGAATTCAGTGATGGCGGCGCTGCTAGCCCGTAATCCGTGGCCAGCGCCGAACATCGCCGGCGCTGCTTCGAACGACACCGGTTGCTCGAGCCCCAATGTGTCCACGGTCAGCCCGTCTTACAACCATCTTTCGAGCGCCATCGGGAAAATTGATCACAATTTCAATGCGAACAACATCCTGACGGGGCGCTACTATTTCGGCGATAGCGTTCAGAGTTTCCCGCTTGCGCTGACCGGTGGAGGAATCTTGCCGGGCTTCAATACTTACACACCAACGCGCGTTCAACTTGTCTCGATCTCTTACGTTCGCGTCGTCTCGCCGACGCAGACGAATGAGGCGCGCTTCGGTTGGAACCGTTTTGCGGAAGGATTTTTCCCAGCGGACCAGAGTTTTCATCCCAGTAGCATCGGCCTCGACACTGGCACCGGCCGGGCGGATATGGGATTGCCTGTGATTGACGTCGGCGATTTTTCGCAACTCGGCGCGAGCCATTCCGATCCGCGCGACCGCGTTGATACAAACTGGCACTTCATCGACAATTTTTCCTGGACGGCCGGGAAGCACGATTTGAAATTCGGTTACGAATTTCGTAGGACATCCATTGCGCAATTTCTAGGAATCGGCGACCGGGGCGAACTTGACTTCAACGATTTGTCGGACTTCCTTGGGGGCAACGTAACAGGCGGTGGAGTCCAGACCGACGGCAACGCAACGAGAAATAGCGCGCAGAATTCCCACGGGCTCTATGTCCAGGACAGCTTCCATCTAAGCAGGCGGTTCACGGTCAACGCGGGAGTTCGCTGGGATTACATGGGCATCTACCATGTACAAGACAACCTTCTCAGCAATTTTGATGCGTTTAATAATCTCGTGCTGGTCGGAACACCGACTCTTCCGCGGCTTTACAATCCTGACTACAAAAACTTCGCTCCACGTGTGAGCGTCGCGTGGGATCCGCTTGGCACGGGCAAGACCGTGTTCCGCGCCGGCTACGGAATTTTCTTCGACTCCTTCTCGCAGGACATCTTCATGGACCACTTGCCCTATAACAGCGAGTTCGACCCCGGACCCGCCTATAATCCAGTCGGTCCGGCCACGATTTCTGCGAATACTTCGCCTGTCGCGACGATTGTTTCCGGGCAGCCGCTATTTCCCGCCGGCGGTTTCGCGCCAACGGGCGACGCATTCGGCGTCGACCGCAACATCCGCACGCCCTACATGGAAAATTTCAATCTGAACGTCCAGCAGCAGGTAGTGAAAAAGGTTGTCGTGCAAGTCGGCTATGTCGGTTCGGAAGGACACAGGCTTTTCCGGTTTGTCGACGTAAACCAGCCATCGCAGGGCCAAGTATATGCGTCAGATTTAGCCAACAATTTGGTGCTCGAATCCGAAGGCTTCTCGCCGAGCAATCCGTGCATCCCCGATGTTTCCATGATCGCCGGCTCGCCGGTCACATGCGTCGCCGGAGTCAATCGCGCGAATCCGTTGTATTTCTATATCAACCAGGAACAAGCCTCCGCGAACTCGAATTACCACTCGCTTCAAACGAGCCTGCACGTTAATGACTGGCACGGCCTGGACTCTTCATTCAGTTACGTCTGGTCGCACTCGATTGACAACGCCAGCGATAGCGAAGACTTCGAGCCGAATGCCTCGCAGCCCAACGACAGCACGAGGCCTTACGTTGAGAGAGCGAATTCCAACTTCGATATCCGGAACCGATTCGTATGGAGCTTCGTCTACCGCCTTCCCACCACGCAGGGAAGTTGGCAGCGTCTGCGAAATGGGTGGGGAATCAACGGGATTATGAACGTACAAACCGGCCAGCCTTTTCAGCTCAACTATAATTTCGAGGGCGACTATAGCGGCAGCGGCGAATACTTCGATCGTCCGGACGTAGTGGGCCCAATCAAATACAACTATCGCGACCCGAACAATTTCTTGGATCTCACTTCGTTCGCCGTGCCGTGCACGGCTCTTCCCATGACGCCCAACGGAACGAGCCTCATCGTAAACGAGACTGGCGACACATCCGAACAGATGTGCGCGCCGGGAACTCGCCACTTCGGCAGCGAGGGCCGGGACTCGCTGCGCGGGGCTCCGTTCAAGCAGTTCGATTTTTCGGTGTTCAAGGACACGAAGATCACCGAGCGCGTGAATCTCCAGTTGCGGCTTGAAACTTACAATCTCTTCAATCACCCCAACTTTTCAAATCCGTTCTTGCCGGCCTTCATCGCCGATGCGGCGCAAGGCGGCACCGATCCTGCTACCGGTCTGAGCCAGGGACACTATGCTTTGGGCGCGACCGGCGACGTCGGAATCGGCAATCCGTTTCTCGGCAGCGGCGGCCCGCGCGGAATGCAGATCGGCGCGAAGGTGTCGTTCTAGATTTAGGGGAATCGGCTTCAATCATGTGGCGGCCCGGGTCGTACGGCCTCGGCCGCCATTGCCTTTTGAGACCGCTTTTCGTGGGCGACCGGGTTTGTTAGCCTCATCCCCGGGCCGGAGTGCCCCTTCGGAAATCCATGTGCCCGCTTGATATATTTCCCACCGACGATACGTAGAACCCTATGGAGCGACGGAAATCACTCGAAGGCATGAGCGCAACGGACTTAGCGGCCGCACTGTCCCGGGTCCGCGAGGGGAATCCGGACGCCTGGGGCGAACTTTACCGGGAATACGCCCCAGCGATTTTCCGGTTCTGCCGGCGGGCCTTGCCTTCGCGTGAGGACGCTGAGGACGCTACAACCGAGATATTCATGAAAGTCCGGCAAAAAATTGGGCAGTACGACGCCTCGCGGCCTTTCACCGCGTGGCTCTACAAAGTGGCCGCAAATCATTGCTGGGACCTGCTGCGGCGCCGGAGAATCCGCCAGGACCTTGAAACAGGAGAGGTGGAGAATCTGCCTCTCGAGCATCCAGACCCGAGCCAGCTCCAGAGGCTACTCGAAGAGCACAGCGGCAAGGAAGTCCGCTCGGCGCTCGATAAGCTGCCGCCACGGGCGCGAATGGCGCTGGTACTTCGCTACTACTCGGACATGAGTTACGAAGAAATCGCCGACTCGCTTGGTGTTCGAAGAGCGTTTGTCGGCGTACTCCTATTGCGCGCACGCCACCAACTCCGCGATGTTCTTGGCGGACATGAAGCGATGGCACGCGCTGCGGCGCAAAAAGGTTAAGACCAATGGCTGAACATTTCGACGAAATGACGTGCCTGCTTTATCTCGAAGGCCAGCTCGAACCAGAAAGAGCGCAAGAACTATCGGCGCACCTGAGGACATGCACTCCGTGCGGTAGGCTTTTGCGCGCGCTCGAGGGAGAAGGAGTCTGGCTGCGGGAATCACTCGAAGGCGATGACGAGTCTGTTCCCGCGCACCTGCTCGAGCCGCCACAGCGCGCTCCGGCGCCGTGGGGCTGGCTGATGACGCTAGGATTCGGCGCGGCGGGCGTATATGGACTTTGGAGCGGCATCGTCGAGCCGTGGCAGCGGCAGTTCAGCCAGGCTGGATTCACACAGGGGAATTTTATGGCCATGATTTTCTTTTCGAGTGCGTTCTGGAAAGGGTGGGGCGAAATGCGAAGCCTGATCGAAATTCTAGCAACCGTTAGTCTGATGGCGGTAATCGGTTTTCTGTTCCGCCACTCATGGCGGCGCTGGGCCGCTTTCGGCCTGGTGATGGGCGCGCTCGGATTCTCTCTTGCCGCTTCACCGGCAGCCGCGGCAGGAGAAACCCACCACGGCGATCCAAATTACGTTGTCCCCGCGGGCCAAACCGTTAACACCGACCTCTTTGTGACCGCGCAGGCGACTCGCATTGATGGCGACGTGAACGGAGATCTCTACTCGTGGGGCCAGACTCTCACGATAAATGGCCACGTGACTGGCGATGTATTGTCGTGGGCCCAGGATGTCCGGATCAACGGCCGAGTGGACGGTAACATTCGAAACTGGAGTCAGACACTTACAATCGCTGGGACCGTAGGGAAAAACATTGCGATCTTTGGCCAGCGAGTGGAAGTAGATCCCAAGGGATCCGTTGGCGGCAGCATCACTGCTTGGGCCCAGGAGATTCAACTCGATGGCCCGGTTGGACGCGATCTGATGTGCCAGGCCGCAACGGTTGAGTTGAACAGCACTCTCGGCGGAAATGTGAGGGTGAACAGCCACGATGTTGAGGTTGGTTCGAGCGCGGACCTTAAGGGCCAGCTGGTTTACCGCGGCGATCGAGCGCCGGAGATAGAGCAAGGAGCGAAAGTCGTTGGCCCGGTTCGCGCGGAATATGAAGAACGCGTATCCAAGTACAAGAATCCACACACGTATATTCACAAGGCGCTTTTTTGGGCCGCGACTCTAGTATTCGGTTTGGTCTTGATGCTGGTGGTGCCGGGATTTTTTGGAGACGTCGTTCGAACCACCAACCGCGCGTGGACATCGTGCGGAATCGGAATGCTTGTCCTCCCCGGAGTTGTTCTCGCTGCCGTCCTTGCCTGCTTCACAATCGTCGGACTCGCAGTCGGCATCGTCACTCTGCTGCTTTATGTGATTGCGCTCTTTAGCGCGCAAGTTTTCGTCGGCACGTGGATCGGCGACAAAATTCTGGGAGAAGGATTACATACGGGAGCTCTGCTGGGGCGCATGGCTCTAGGACTCTTGATTATTGACGCGGTGCGACTGATTCCGTGGGTCGGCGGTTTCGTCGGTTACGTCGTCATCATCTGGGGTTTGGGCGCGATTTCGATCACGATCTACAGACGGCTCCGCCCGGTACTCACGGCCGCGGCACCGGCATAAGTCGAAGGCAACGCCTGTTCGCTTGTGTTAGCGAAGGCTGGATTTCGCGCGTCGCGTGGTCGCGGGTTGGAAATTCGGCGCTCCCTGAATGATGGATGCCACGTCGCTCGGCGAACTCACAGGATTCACAATATTACTGAAAATCAGGCCCTTCGCCGTCAGCGGAGTACCTGGCGTCACGCCAGTCAAGCTCGAATTTACGAAGACGGTCTGCGCCGACGTGACCACGTAGAGATTCGTGATCGCAGTCGGTGATACATCCGTGAAAAGATTCGGCAGTGAAGTCAGCGTGAATGCGTCCGTGCCCGAGTTATTTGCGAGACCGACGTTTGCGGTCCATTGCGATTGGCGCAAGACAACCTGATTTGTTGAAATCGCGATGATGCTCGGCTGATTGGTTACCGGCGTCAGATTAACCGTATTCCCGCGCACGAGAACCTCTTGTCCCACCACGAAGTCCGACGTGCTCGCAAATGTGTATCCCGACGGAATCGTCAAATCATCCGCGTCAATTAAATATGTTGTCAGATTCTGCAGCGAGACGGTCGCTACATTATTCGTGGCGATCCCGCTCGTGGCCGGAGCTTGCCCATGGATTACGAGAGTGAATTGCGGTGGATTCGCTGTGGCATCGATCGCTGCGATTGTTCCCAAGAATCCCGGCTCGCCGGAACTATCCTCGAATATGACGTCGTTTGCCTGGAACGATCCGCTTCCCAGCACGTTGAGATCTGCCGAGACAAACTGGCCAATCGCGAGGCAAGTAAAATCGTCCGCGCTGCAGACAGTCGATGGAAACGAATATAGCGTGTTCGACGTTGTGCCAATGGTGAGATTCGCCCCAGATGTCGTGGTCATTGCAAACTGGTTCGTGCCAATACTCGTGACGACGCCCGCGACAGTATTGAGCGGCAGCAGCACTGCGCTGCTGGCGACGCTGGGAAGGTCTACGAATGTCAGCCCCAAGCTCGGATTAAATGACAGGTCAGGTTGCAGAGAATCGTTCACGCTCAATTCGAGTTCGGCGCCGGCTGGAGCGTTTGCAGAAATTGTGACCGCCGGCGAGAGCGTCACACTCGACACCGTCAACGTCGGCTGAAGCTCGCAAATCGTGCCGACCGCACAGTTCGCCACACTGCCCGCGCCGTTGTAAATCGTCATATCCGGATTGGCCAAAGTGAGATCGAGGCTCGTATAGTTTCCTGTCGGCACGTTGGTCGTGCCGAGGGTGAAGTTGTCGGTTTGTAGTTGCGTCAATTCAATCGTCTGCGGCGTGGTGATCAAAGATACGTTGCCCGGTTGCAGCACCGCGCCTGTAACCATGATGCGGAACGAAATGACAGTGACTCCGGAAGGCGGGTTGTCGACGGTTCCGATCGTGAAGGGAGAGGAAATTGCCAGAGTGAACGGCGCCGAGCTCCCTGAACCAAGTGAGCCCCCGCTGCCAAGCCTTCGGGTACAAGCGCCGAGCGCGATAAGTCCGCACAACGCCACTGCCAGACACACGTTTGTGACTCGCATCAAGATTTCCTCACGAACAGTGTACCGCGGTCATTCGCGACGCCACGGATGCGCTTGCCCAGAAGGTCACTGCTAGCGCGTTGAACACGTCAATTCTGCATCGATGAAACCTACCGTCAGATGATGGCTAGCTTTTTGCCCACCCGTTCGAGGGTCTCGAGCGCCCGTTCGAGGTCAGCGCGTTTGTGAGTGGCTGTGACAATCGCCCTGAGGCGCGCCTTGCCTTCCGCTACGGTCGGGTAGCCTATCGCCGGGGCGAACACGCCTTCGGCAAATAGGTCGCGGCCAAATTCGAAGGCTTTCGCGGCGTCGCCAACGAGAATCGGAGTAATTGGCGTCTGGCTTGGGCCAGTCTTGAAGCCTAGCTTCTTGAGTTTACGTTTGAAAAACTTCGTGTTGGCCCAGAGTTTCTTGACGAGCTTGGCGCCCGTGTCGGAATCGAGCAGTTCAAAGGCTGCCTGGCAGGACGCGACCACGGATGGCGGATGCGACGTGGAGAAAATGAACGGCCGCGCGCGGTGGTAGAGAAAATCGATCAATTCCCGCGAACCGCACACGTAGCCGCCGAGCACTCCGATGGCCTTGCTCAGCGTGCCCACCTGAATATCCACGCGCCCGTGGCAATTCAAGTGATCGACGGTTCCGCGGCCATTCCGCCCGAGCACGCCGGAAGAGTGCGCGTCATCAACCATCGTGATGCAATTGTATTTTTCGGCGAGAGTGCAAAGCCCGGGCAGGTCGGCGATATCGCCGTCCATTGAGAAGACACCGTCGGTGACGAGAAGCTTCTTGCCACTCCAGTTTTCGGTTTCTTTCAGGACACGTTCGCAATCGCTCAGATCCTTATGCTTAAAAACTTTGATCGTAGCCTTCGAAAGGCGGCAACCGTCAATGATCGAAGCGTGGTTCAGCTCATCCGAGATAATGAGATCTTCCTTGCCGAGCACGGCGGAGACGGTGCCGGCGTTGGCCGCGAATCCGGACTGAAACACCACGCACGCTTCCGTGTTTTTAAAACGGGCGATTTGCTCTTCGAGGTCCATGTGGATCTTCATCGTCCCGGCAATGCTGCGGACTGCACCCGAACCGACCCCATATTTTCGGACGGCATCAATCGCGGCGCGGCGCATCTTCGGATGAGTGGTGAGCCCGAGATAATTGTTGGAAGCGAGGTTGATCACCTCTTTGCCGTCCACCATGCAGACCGGCTTTTGCTCGCCATCGAGGACGCGCAGGCGAGCGTAGAGGTGCTTCGCTTTCAAGTCCTCTAGAGTTGCGTGCAGATAATCAAGCTGGGGGCGTGCTGCAGTTGCCATAAATCCTCCCAAGTAGCGCGAATTCAGACTTCATTATTATAGGTCAACGCGCGCGCTTAGCGGGGAACGCCATTCGGATAGAAAAGAATTTTACTCGCCTGGCCTTTTTCGAGAAGCGAGAATGCTTCGGAGAAACTGTCGAGCGGCATGCGCTCGTTGAAAAGTGGATCGAGATTCAATTTGCCGGATTTCAGGAGTTCCGTCATCTGCACCCAGGTCTCGAACATCTTGCGGCCGTAGATGCCGTGGACCGTCGCGCCCTTGAATATGATGTCCGCGACCAGATCGAATTCAACGGGCTGCGACGTGATTCCAAGTAGCGAGGCACGACCACCCGGCCGCAGCATCTGAAATCCCTGCTGGATCGCCCTCGCGTTGCCGCTCATTTCGAGCAACACGTCCACTCCATCGCCGCCGGTAGCCGCGCGCACGCGGGCGACAGGATCCACTGCCGTGGGATCAATCACTTCATCCGCGCCCATCGTCTTGGCAAGCTCGCGCCGGCGAGGATTGATCTCCAACGCGAAAATTGGCGATGCGCCGCACGCCCGCGCCACGTTGATCGCCATCAGTCCGATCGGTCCGGCGCCCGTCACCGCAACGCTCTGCCCGGAAATCGGACCAGAAAGCACCGTATGCACGGCGTTGCCGAGCGGATCGAGAATCGCCGCATAGTGCTCGGGAATGGATGGATCCACCTTCCAAATATTTTGCGCCGGGATGCGAACGAATTCGGCGAAACAACCGTCCGCGTCGATGCCGATGATTTTCACGTTACGGCAAAGATGCGCCTGGCCGACGCGGCAGGGACGGCAGGTGCCATCGGCGATGTGCATCTCCGCGCTAACGAAATCTCCGGGCGCAACGCCGGTCACTTCCGCTCCGATCTTTTCAACCACGCCGCAGAATTCATGTCCAAAGGTGAGTGGCGGGTGAAGCCGGGAAGCCGACCAGCGATCCCAATGGTAGATATGCAGATCAGTTCCGCAAATCGAAGCCGCGCGCACACGGACCAAAACATCGCGCGCTCCGATCTCAGGTATCGGAACGGACTCGACTTGCGCGCCTGGCGCGGGCCGCGGCTTACGCAAGGCTTTCATCATTGCTGAGGGCATTGGGAAGAGCCGGCGGCGTAGGCTTCACGCGCCGAATCCGCAATCCTAGCACACGGCGTTATGCGGGAAAACTTCGCTCGGTGTACCGGTTTACTTCCGCTACAATCTCCGCCTGTCGCGGCCGGGTTCTACAAACAAGACGCGGGAGGAGCCGTTTGAGTTTCGCTGAGAGGCTCGAAGAAATTCGCACGGGATTCGAGCGCCCGTTCTGGGTCGCAAATATCAGCGAACTTTTTGAGCGGCTGTCCTACTACGCAGCCTTCGCGTCGCTCGCGCGCTACCTGCACGAGACTCTAAGTTTTCCCACCGAACAGGCCGCAAGCCTTACCGGCATCTTCGGTGGGCTCGTTTGGTTTCTCGCGGCATTCGGCGGAGCGCTTGCGGACAGGCTTGGTTTCCGCCGCTCGCTCTCGCTTGCCTACCTGATCTTGAGCGGTTCCTATTTCTTACTTGGCTCGCTCGGATCGCCTTGGCTAGGCCCCGTTCGCGCAGCCGTGCCGCTGTTTGCGCTCGTGCTGGTCGTCTTGATGCTGCCCGCCTTCGGAATCGCGCTCGTGAAGCCGTGCGTGGTCGGAACCATCGCGCGCACGTCGAAAGAAAATGTTCGCTCGATCGGCTACTCGATTTACTACACGCTCGTGAATATCGGCGGCGCAGCTGGGCCGTACGTCGCTTCGTGGGTTCACCAGCATCTTCGTGTCGAAAATGTTTTTCGCGTCGCAGCCGTCAGTGTGTTTCTCATGTTCTTCGCGGTGGTGTTGTTCTTCAAGGAGCCGCGACGTCCCGGGGATGTTGAGACCGCAAGTCTGGGAGCAGCCGCGCAAAACTTTTTGACCGTGCTCGGAAATCCGCGCTTCATGCTGTTCCTGCTGATTTTTTCGGGCTACTGGGTGATTTATTGGCAGGAATTCATCATTTTGCCGCTCTATATTCACAACTACGTGGATCCGCGGGCGGACACTGAGTTGATGTTGATCACCGGCCCGCTAACCGTGATTTCGCTCCAACTCATTGTGAGTTTCTTGACGAAGAAAATTCCCGCGTTTCGCGCCGTCACTCTCGGCACTCTGATTTCCGGCCTAGCTTGGCTGCTTCTCATCGTTCACCCCAGCTTTAAGATGGCAATCGTGACGCTCTTCGTGATTTCTCTGGGCGAAATCACGCAGTCGCCGCGCTATTACGAATATATTTCGCGGCTTGCTCCTTCCGGCCAGCAGGGCACCTACATGGGATTCGCATTCCTGCCCATCGGAATCGGCTCGCTGATTGGAGGATGGTTCGGCGGCATGCTGATCCACCGCTACGGCGAGGTCGCCCACCAGCCATGGAAAATTTGGTGGGCCGTCACCGGCGTCGGCATTCTCACTACCGTCCTGATGGTTCTCTACGATCTGATCTTGAAACCGGGCACGAATGCCAAAAAGTAGCGCGTCGGCCGTGAAATGGACATTCGCACACCTCGCGATATCCGCGGCGACGTTTTGCGTTGTCGCCCTGCCGCGCGCGCAAACCCATGTTCCCGAGATGCGCCCTACCGATTCGAAAGCGGCGGTGAGCCGCGGCGAGTCGGTTTACAAGAGCCATTGCGCGATCTGCCATTTCGCTGCAAGCACTGAAGTGAAGATTGGGCCTGGGCTAAGAGGTCTTCCCAAGCGAACCAAATTCGCGGACGGCACGAGGAACGATAATCTAGCTCTCATGAAATTGATTCAAAATGGCGGGAAGAATATGCCGCCGCTGCGTGAAGATCTCAGCGACGCCCAACTCCGCGACTTGCTCGCGTATTTGAGAACGCTCTGAACGCTTGAGAAATCAAGCGACTAGCGCAAGCGCTTCATCCGTCGTGATCAAATCGGCGCCCAGAGCTTTCAGTTCGTCAAGTGTGCCATTACCGGCCTTCTGGTTCAGCGTTTCAATCGCATCCTTCACAAGCGAGACGCGATGCCCGCGCTTTAAGAGTCCCTTCGCCGCGAGCCCAACGCAATATTCCGTGACCACTCCGAACATGACGTAGCGGACATCGCCGAGCCTCTCGACCAGAACGTCCGCCTGGGGATTCGTGAACACGTCGAGCTTCTGTTTCTCAAAGACGACTTGCTGGCACACATCGAGATCTCGCGGCCATTCGAATTTCGGCCCGTTCGGAACGCGCAAGAAGTTTTCGGCCAGTCCCTCGGAGACAATTCGCGCACCTGGGGTATCTCGTATGCAATGCGGTGGAAATATCTTGAACTCAGGATCGCCGGTCGAGTGATGGCACACGCTGGAAACAAGAAACACATGCCCGGAGCGCGCAGCATCCACGAGCCGCTTCAAATTCGGAAGTGTTTTCTCCGCGCCAGGAACGTAAAGCGCGCCACCCGGCAGCATGAAATCCGCTTGCGCATCGACTTCCCAGAAAACGACGGACTGTGAACGCATCCTGAAAGCCTTTCGAAGCGCAGCTACTTTAATTTAGCGTGATGCACGCGGCGCTTCACCGTTTCGAGGAGCGATTTCAGCCGCGCGCTATACCGAACGGGATACGCAACATCGCGCCGCAATTGCCGGTAGCGATCGGGAAGCCGTGCCAGACCCGCGATGCAACGATCTCTTGCGACGAGCGTCGGCTCCGGTTTCGTCACGCGCTTTCCGCCCGCCATCACCTGCACGAGCAACGGCTCGGCATTTCTCTCCGGCTCCTCACTCAACGCGATTTCATCACCGCAATATTTTCCCGCGGCGTCAGAGAAGCGAAACACCTGCTTTGATCCCGGATACGTCACTTTCGCGGTTGTCAGTTTCGCGGCGCCACGCACATTTCCATCGCGCTCCACCTCGACTAGCTTGTAAACGAGACTCAAATGAGGTGCGTCGCCCGGAGTAGCGAGCGCCGTTCCCACTCCGAACGCGTCAATCGATGCACCTGCTTTCATGAGCGCCGTCATTTTGTCTTCGTCGAGATCGCCGGATGCGAAAATCTTCACGTTATTCCAGCCAGCCCGAACGAGTTCGCGGCGAATCCAGCGACTATCTTTTACCAAATCGCCGCTATCGAGCCGAACGCCCGCGGGCTTGCGTCCCATCGCGAGAATTTCGCGCAGCGCATTGTGAACGTCGTACGTGTCGAGAAGCAGAACCGCGTGATCGGGGAATGCGTCGAGAAAATGCCGAAACGCGAGCGTCTCGTTTTCGTGCGCCATCACCCACGAGTGCGCCTGAGTGCCATATGTCTCCATGCCGAAGCGCTGCCCCGCGAGAACGTTCGACGTTCCCTCGCAACCGCCAATCGACGCTGCGCGCGCCGCAAGCAGGCTGGCTTGCGCCCCGTGGGCACGTCGAGCGCCGAATTCCACCACCGGCCGGCCCTGCGCCGCCGTCACCACGCGCGCCGCCTTGCTCGCGATCATCGTCTGGAAACTGATCGTCGCAAGCAGATAGGTTTCCATGATTTGACCTTCGATGATCGGCGCGGACATGCGCAAGATCGGTTCACCGGCAAAAACTAGCGTGCCCTCCGGCATCGCCCAAACGTCGCCCGTGAATCGAAACTTCGCCAGATAATCGAAAAATTCATCACGGATATTTCGGAATACGGGGTGGCGGCGCAAGAAATCGATTTCCGGCGCCGTGAAATTCACGTTCTCAAGAAAATCGAGGCATTGCTCGAGCCCCGCGGCCACAAGATAGTTGCGGCGTTTGGGAAGATTTCGCACAAACAACTCAAACGTTGCGTGAGCGTCGAAGCCGGTCTGCAAATAGCCCGCGGCCATTGTCAGCTCGTACAAATCGGTCAAGAGACCGGAGTATTCGCGGGTTGAGAGTTCAGGCTCCATTTCCGTCTGTAGAGTCACGATCGATCTGCTAGCCGCGATCGCGTCGAATCGTCAATCCTCCGTCAACGGTGAGCACTTGTCCTGTCGCGTATTGCCCCGGCTCAAGAAAAAATCGGACCGCGCGCGCGATATCTTCAGGATGCCCGAATCGTGAGATTGCGCCGCTTGAAATGTGGCGATCGTACTTTCCCGCGCTCACACTTGATTCGGCCATCCCGGCGACCGTTGCTCCTGGCGCGACCACATTCACTGAAACCTTGTTCCATTGCAATGCGAGCACCTTTGCAGCGTGCACTAGCGCCGCCTTTGGCGTGGCGTACGCGAGGCTCGATGGAAACGGGGCTACCGCTTGCATCGTCGCCAGGAGAACCAGACTTCCACCCGCACCCGGCGCTTCGTTCGACCCTTCCATTGTTTCGCCGAGATCCTTCGCGAGAAGCAGCGGGCCAACGTAGTTGGATTCGAATGAGGCGGCGATCGTTTCGCGGTTGAGTGATTCGAACGCCACTCGCGCCGGTTCGCCCGGAAATATCGCCGCGCCGGCAAGCGGTTGGCCGACCTTCTTAACTGCGTCGACATAAGCCCTGCGTACTTCAGCATTCAGTATGTCGCCCGCAACGAGGTAGAGCCTCGCGCCAAATTGTTCTTCAATCGAGCGCCGCAGCTTCTCGGCGCGCTCGACGTTCGAACGGTAACCCACGATCACTCGCGCTCCCTCGCGCGCGAGTAATGCCACCAAAGCGCTTCCGAGTCCGCCCGTGCCTCCGGCTACGGCCAAGGTGCGGCCCGCAAGCGCTTTTTCAGGGAAATCGTAGTGAAAGCGGCGGAATCGCTCGGCCAGAGGCTCGTCCCAATATGCTGAAGGCATGGCTCTCGGAGGCTCGCTCGGCGTCAGCAGTACGACAGAATTGCTCGATCTATGACATCAAGACCAGAAAGCCGCAAAATCGCGGAGTTAAATTGAAGATAAAGACGAAACCCCCAAGCTGGCGTCCCGCAGCGCGGGCCGAGCCATGCCTTGGGGGTTCGTCTCGAAATCTCAGCGCCGCGTAGACCCTACTTCAGTACGGCGTCTTTGAAAGCCTTGGATGCGCGCAGCCGGACAACCGTCTTTGCCTTGATCTTGATCGCTTCGCCGGTTGCTGGGTTTCTTCCCATCCGCGCCTTGCGGTGAGCCTTCACTGCCCGTCCCAAACCAGGGATCACGAATTTCCCGGCGCCCTTTGTTTCCTTAATCGCGAGCTTGAAGAGCTCGTCAAAAAACAGCATCGCGGTCTTCTTCGGAATCGAGACCTTTTCTGCCAGGTGTGCAACAATCTTGGACTTGCTCAGCGGATTTGCCATCGTGTTCCAGTTTCCTCCTCAGAAGTAGTTTCTTTTGGTATCCCGGTGCTGCCGAGATGCGCAAGGCACTATAGCTGCTGCTCCACCTTAGCGCAAGCCAAAACGCAAAAAAAGGCCGGAAAAACGTGAATTTTAGGGGCGCGGCCCGATTCGAAACGAGGCGGCGTTACGTACGACCGAGTTGATCGTAGAAAAGCGCGACGGCTTTGATGCCGCCGAAGTAATTTTCGAGCAAGATGTGTTCATCGGGCGCGTGCGCGTTTTCATCAGGTAGTCCGAAGCCGAGCAGCACGCATGGCACTCTGAACATGTCGTGGATTTGGGTCACCAGCGGTATTGAGCCGCCCTCGCGGATGAAAACGGCTTTCTTGCCGAAGCCCTGCTCGAGCGCGTGAATCGCCGTACGGAAAATGGGGTGCTGATAGGGCGCGACCCACGGCTTTCCCGTGCTTAAAACCTGAAAATTGCACTTCACCGTCTTTGGGAGCAGTTTTCGCACATGGCGCTCAACGAGCTTGGCAATTTTGTGCGTATCCTGATGCGGCACGAGCCGCGTGGAAAATTTGGCATGAGCTGTGGAAGGAATGACCGTCTTCGACCCTTCGCCCATGTATCCGCCCCATATCCCGTTCAACTCCAGCGTGGGACGCGTCCAGGTCTGCTCGGCGATCGAGTAACCCTTCTCGCCGCAGAGAGCAGGCGCGCCCACCGTTTTGCGAAATTCCTTCTCTTTCCACGGAAGCGCGTTGAGCGCTTTGCGTTCCGCGCGGGATATTTCATCTACATCGTCGTAGAACCCTGGAATCGCAATGTGGAAATTCTTGTCGTGCAGCTTCGCGATCATTTCGGCGAGAATCGTAATGGGGTTCGGAACGGCTCCGCCAAACGCGCCAGAATGTAAATCCTGATTCGGCCCGATGATTTCCACTTCGTAGTAATTCAATCCGCGCAAGCCGTACGTGATTGACGGCACGCCTCTCGCCAACATACTGGTGTCGGACACGACAAGCGCATCGGCCTTGAGCCTCTGGCGATTCTTCGCCACGAAATCCCACAGGCTCACGCTGCCGACTTCTTCTTCGCCTTCAATCATCACCTTGATGTTCAGCGGCAGCTTGTGCTCGGTCTTGAAAATCGCCTCGAGCGCCTTTACGTGAATGTGCACCTGGCCCTTGTCGTCCGCGGTTCCACGGGCGTAGAGATTGCCGTTGCGCACGGTCGGCTCGAATGCGGGTGACGTCCAAAGATTTAGCGGCTCGGCGGGCTGCACATCGTAATGCCCGTAGATCAAAATCGTCGGCTTCCCCGGCTGCTGCTCCGATTCTGCGTACACGATCGGGTGCAGCTTGGTTGGATGAATCTCGACCTTCTGCATTCCTGCACCGCGCAGCTTATCGGCGATCCATTGTGCGGCTAGTTCGATATCTTTCTTGTGTTCGGATTTGGTACTGACGCTGGGGATTCGAAGGAATTCTTTTAGTTCTTCGAGATTGCGGTCGCGGTTCTGTTCAATATGCTCAATCAGGGTCATCAAGCGGCTCCGGGAATTGGAGACTCATCGGTTCCGTACCGGTGCGACAGGTTTCGACCATCGAAAGGTGTATGTAAGGCGCAAGTCCCTCATTCTATGGAAGCATGCCCCGTGCGGCAAGCACAATACGCGACGTTTTGAGCACGCGCGTAGAAACGACAGTTGACCCCGTTTCGGTCGAAAGGCAACATTAGTTTGTGAGCACTGAAGCCACAAACATGACCAACCGCCGGAGCACCCGGGTGTTCACGCGCATCCCCGTGCGCGCGGCAGGGAAGCGTAGCGACGGAAAGAAGTTTCGCGAGAACAGCCAGACGATCGTCGTCAATGCCCACGGCGGGCTGATTTATCTTCAGGAGAGCCTCGAACTCGGCGCCGACATCGTTCTCATTAATCCTGTGACGGAAGAAGAGCAGGAATGCCGCGTCGTTTACATTGGTGACATGTCGGATCGCGGACACCGTATTGGCCTCGAATTCAACTCACCCGCGCCTCACTTTTGGGGCGTGGATTTCGCGCCAGGCGACTGGCCCGGGCGCGCGTCTGACGCACCCATCCGTTAGTTCTCCCGGCACCAATTTGGCATATTTTCCTGATTGGTCTTGGTTGCAGGCACGTCTTATCAAACAGCGAAATCGAACCGCGCCGAGCTATTATCGGCACCCGCGCTGCTCTGGCGAATGCAGAAGTTGACTTTAGCCAGGCACTCTTCGCGTTTTGTGCGCGCGAAAACGTACTAGAAGTCTCGAGCGCAAATGCCGGGTTTCCCGACCGGGTCGGGATGCACAGACCGCGGAAGCCCGCGGCTACAATTGCTGATCGCCTAGTGGACTGCACGCCGAAGCCGCGTGATGCCGCGCCTGATTTTCACGGTTTAAGGATACGCAACCGCATATTGTGCCTGCCGCCGATCTGTTCTACGCTGGAGTCAGTCAGTCGCGAAAACTCACGAAAGTGAACTCCGCTGTGAAGCTGAAACTTTTGGCACTACCGGTTGCCGTCGCACTCTCGATTCTTATTGCCGTAGTATTTTCGGGTGGCTTTGCTGCCGCGAATGGTTCACCGCAAACCCAGAGTAAGACGCGCGGCGTCGCAACCGATCAAAATACGAAGGCGCAAGTCGCATCCGAACTGAACGGCCACTACTTCGCGCTCGTCATCGGCATCAACAATTATCAGCATTTACCAAAACTCAGCACGGCCGTGCAGGATGCCCAGGCACTTTCTGCAATTCTGCACGATCAGTATGGATTTCAAACGACGCTTTTAGTCGACGCCACGCGCGACCAAATCACGAAAGCGATGAACGATTACCGTCACAACCTCGACGAGAATGCGAGTCTTCTGATCTATTACGCCGGTCATGGAATGTACGACAAAGACGCGGACAAAGCTTACTGGCTGCCCGTGGATGCCGAACGCGACGACAACTCGCACTGGATCATGGCCGATGACATCACTACCGAAGTAAAAGTGATTCCGGCGCGGCACGTCCTCATCATTTCCGATAGCTGTTACTCCGGCGGCATGACGCGTGAGATAGCCCCGTCGTTCACGCAACAGGAGCGCGACCGCTTCCTCGAAAAAATG
This sequence comes from Candidatus Acidiferrales bacterium, assembly GCA_049279675.1. Taxonomy (GTDB): domain Bacteria; phylum Acidobacteriota; class Terriglobia; order Acidiferrales; family UBA7541; genus Palsa-147. The sequence continues at coordinate 4,339 of JBAPOP010000088.1, read as the reverse complement.
GTTCTCGGAAGGTCGCGCACGCTAATGTCGAGCGGCGCGCTCGAACCCGTTTCGGACGGAGGCGGCGGTGGGCATTCTGTGTTCACTGGAGCGTTGATCAAAGCCCTCAGTACTTCGAGCGACGAAGTATTCTCCGCGGGCGGCCTCTTCGATCAGTACGTCCAAGTATCTGTCGCCGGACGTTCCGATCAGACGCCGCAATACATTCCTATTCGGAATTCCGGACATGACTTTGGCGATTTCGTCTTCGTGCGATCGGGCAAGGCTCCTGCGCCTGCCGCGACAAGAAAGACGGCGCACACACTGGAACCCGCGCCACCTCAAACTCCACCGGCGCAATCGCGACAACCCGCGGCGCTTCAGCAAGCGGATAACCCGCCACCCGCTACGCCCTCAGCCTCCGCGGTCGCGAGTCTCGGCGGTTGCTGGCTGTGGTTCAACAAGACATCATTGATCGTTCGTTCGGACGGCACGGCCACCGACGGTCCGTTCGTCGCTCATTGGCAATTGGCCGATCCGGCGCGTCAAGTCTTCACGATTACATGGCCGAGGTCCGTCGACACGATTACATTGACGCCAGACGGCCTCCGCCTTTCCGGCGCAAATCAATACGGAATTCCTGTGAGCGCGACGCGCACATCAGGCGGGAAATTCGGAGCGGTCACGGGAATGGTCAACATTGTTGGAACGTGGCAGTGGTACAACGGAGTGACGGTGACGATCGATAAGAACGGAGCGCTTCAGGGCGGCACAGTCACTGCGCAATGGAAGCTGATGGATCCCTTGCGCCGCACTTACAATTTGATCTGGCCTGAGCCCGTGGATACTCTGACGCTCTCGGCAGACGGCCTGCACCTCACCGGCGGTAACCAGTACGGCTTCTCGACGGGCGGCACAAAAGTGGCCGCGACGTGCCCCGGCGCCTACTAAGCCTCTCTTTGCAAGTACGCGGCAACTCTTGATTGCGGATCTTTCCCGGTTCTTTGCGATTTTCCATTGGTTCGCGGAAAACGAGACGAGCTTCCGCACTGGAGAAATCGGGGGCGGCTTTTCACGCAGCAAGAGATAGCGAACGAGGACGATTCGGAGCGAGATGCTCGGACTTCTTTCCCCGCCTGAGAGTTCGATATCAACATTGAAGTTATAGTTATACAGTGGTAATCTTCCGCGTCCTCGACCTCCGGCGCGTTCTTGCATTGGCGCAATGGTATCGAGCCATGTAGAAAAGCGAGGTGCGCTATGAATGGGCGCTTTCACACGTTCGCCACGGTCTGCAGTTATGCATACCTTCTTCGCGTGCCACTCCTCATCGGGGCGATTTTGGTGGCTCTTCCGCCTGTTTCGCTGTGGGGCCCTCCTCAGTCTCTCCTCGAAAATCTGTTCGTGCTGACATCGTTGAATATATTTTGGGCGATGTTTGTTGCGCTCACGCTGACCTGGAGCACGCTCGTAGCGTGGCGGATCGTGCTGTTGAACGGGCAAGAACGATTCGGAATCGAACAGTGGAAGAAGGAAGACACCTTAACAGAAAAAGACGTCTTCTATGCATCTTTGCCGGCTCTCTCCCTCCTGGTGTGTGCTCTGGTGGAAAGACACCGTGCGCTTTGGTGGATTCCATTGTGGAAATGGCTTGGCGCGGCTCTCGGAGGAGCGCTGGTCGCCTACGTTGCCGGGTTCGTTGGGCTGGTATTGTCGATCACCCTCGCGCCTCGCTACCCCAGGCATCCGGCCGATCAGCGCTTTCGGATTCTGTTTCCTTTATCGAAGAAAATCCTCGGCTGGGCAGAGCACTTCCGGCTGATTCCTCTCCGTGATCCTGATCGATTCGCTCGATGGGCAAAAGTCCATGTCCCTGCGGACGTTCAGGCAGGTTACCTGGACGTAGACGGGCATTTGTATCCAGGCCACTGGCTTTCCCTGATGCTGCTCGTAGTTTCCTTAATTGTGTATGAAGTCGTCGGCTCAATCCGAGAGGGCCGGCTTGGCATACCATCCAACGTGCCCGCGATTGCCTACGTTTTGATCCTGATGCTCGTACTGAATTGGCTTCTTTCGATAATCGCATTTTTTCTAGACCGTTACCGTGTACCAATAATCGTCCCCATCGTTCTGTTCTGTGCGTTGGGTGGTCAATCTTCACAATCGGATCACTATTTTGCCATTCACAGTGGCATTGCGACTCAAAGTGTCTCGCCCGTAAGCACGTTGACAGGGCACACCCTAAATCATCCGCTTGCAAAGAATCCGAATGGCGTCGTGGTCGTGGCCACCGCTGGAGGAGGAATTCAGGCGGCAGGCTGGACCGCGCAGGTCTTGACCGGATTACAAGATGAATGCTCGACCGAGCCCCAAAGCAACTTTGCAGACTCCATCGCCGCGATCAGCGCAGTGTCGGGAGGCGCGGTCGGAACCCTTTTCTTCGTCAATCAGTACCAAGCCGCGGGCGCGTCGCCTGGCTTCCAACCACGCGGGCCGGAACTTAAGCAGATCGTTGAACAGGCCGAGGCGCCTGGTCTCAGCGACATTGCGTGGGCGCTAGTCTATATTGACCCATTCCGCATGTTTTTTCCGTACGCGTTGGTCTCACCTGAGAAAGAAATTCTCGATCGTGGATTCGTGTTGGAACAGACATGGCGGCACCTGGGTTCAATTGATGCGAACCTCTCTGACTGGAGAGATGGAGTGACACGAGGCTATCGTCCCGCCGTCATATTCAATTCGACGCTTGCGGAAACTGGACAGCCATTTCTCTTGGCGACGACGGACTTCGACATAGGGACGGTGAATCCCACCCGCCAGACGCTGACCCAGGCGTTTCCCGGATCCGACATCCCAGTGGTGACGGCGGCACGGCTTGCGGCGAGTTTCCCGTACGTTTCGCCTGCCACGCGTCCTCTCACGAACAAACCTGAGTACCATGTCGTAGACGGAGGCTACTACGACAACTTCGGCGTGGATAATCTGTCGTCTTGGTTGGACCAGGCATTTATGTCGCTTGCGAACGATGCACAATTAAATGTGCTCGTGATCCAGATTCGATCATTTCCTACTGGTAAGCCTGACGATCCGGTGAAGAAGGGATGGTTCTACCAAAGCTATGCGCCACTGGGCGGTCTGATGAGCGTGCGAACGACGGCACAACTTGTTCGTGACCGAGATGAGCTCAGTTTACTGCAAGCCAAGTGGTTCAAAATATCTGGTCTGCACATCGATTTCGCGACGTTCGAGTTTTCTGGAAAAAATGCGCCTCTTTCATGGCAATTGACCCAGCCCCAAAAGCACGCGATCGAGACAGCGTGGCAGAGCATTCACGATCAGGGCGACGGGAATGCAGATTTAAAAACCGTCCACTCGTTTTGCAATCCTCAAACGCCCGGATCTGTGCTTGCTAAATCAGAACCGCGCTAGATCGCCGCGTCATAAAACGCGCGAGCCGGACAATCGAAGTCCTGGCGGGACGATTGTAGTCCCAAGGTGTTCACCGGGAGGACGCAGCGACCGGCCGTTCCCAACCCGACGCGGTGTAACCGAGGTTGACGACGCGCTTTCCAATTTCCCGATAGATCTCTGGGTCGCGCGGCGCCCACGTGGCCAAACCATCCACGTAGCGGTTGAACATGCAAAACGCCGCAGCGATGAGAACTGTGTCGTGAATTTCCTTGTCGGATGCACCCTGATTCTTCGCGCGCTCGACATCATCCGCCGTGACGTGTTTTCCGCCCATTTGGACCTTGCCCGCGATTGCCAGCAGGGCCTTCATTTTGTCCGAAATCGGAGCCGACTGGAAATTCTGCTTGATCTCATCAATCAGCTTGTAATTTCCGCCTAGATGCTCCGCCGCCGCGGCACCGTGCGAATGCTGGCAGTAATAGCAGTCATTTTCGGAAGAAACGTAGGTCGCGATCATCTCGCGTTCGGCCGGAGTGAGAGAATTCGCCGAACGCAGCAGCACCTCGACCAACTCGCGGAGCGGTTTCGTGGTCTCCGGACTGAGCAACATAGGGCCTCGTATTCCCGGAACTCCTTCCGCCAGTTTGATGTGAGCCATGAATACCTTTCTCAATCTGCGGTAGCCATATCTCGCGAGCACCCTTTGTTCGAAGTTATTGCAGCCGCGTTTCCACCTTAGAACATGAACTTCGCGGCCAATTGAAACGCGCGCGGCCCGCCTGACCCGAACACGCCGCCTGCCGTTGAAACAGGCGTGCCGAATTGCGATGAAAAACTCGGATTGGTGTTATCGGGCACGAGAACGTTGAAGAAACCGGAATAATTCGAATTGTCCACGCCAAGAATATTCGTCTTGTTGAAAATGTTAAACGCTTCACCGATGAGCTGA